>NZ_GL622295.1 GCF_000185365.1 Enterococcus italicus DSM 15952 | reverse complement strand
AGGAGGTATAATTTAATGGATAAATTTTTTGAACACTTAAAAAATTTAAGAAAAGTTGCTATTGGGATGTTATTCTTTTTTACTACTTTTTACCTAGTATTATTGCTGTTTAGTAGAAATGATAATCAAGAAATAGCTAACAATATTGAGAAATTTAATGATAGTGTTGTTATCAATAAGTCAGATAATGATAAACAAGATATTGCAAAAATTAAAAATAATCTTGCAAAACAAAGGGATGTAGTAAAAAAAATTGTTTCTGAAAACAAAGAAAATCAAGAAGTATCTAATGAGAAAGTAAAAGAAAATATTGATTTAACTATCAAAGAGGAAATCATAGATAATAGTTATCAATCATTAGAAAAAACAGATAAATTCAGCAAATTAGGAACAGTAGAAATACCTAAAATTGATTTAAATTTAGCAATTTTTAAAGGGAAACCTTATGTAAATTGTAAAAACAAAGAAGATTTGATGTTATATGGTGCAGTAACAAATAAAAAAAATCAAAAAAT
>NZ_GL622294.1 GCF_000185365.1 Enterococcus italicus DSM 15952 | reverse complement strand
TGAATTAGCAGAAGCCTATGAATTTGATTTGAGACAAAGTGATTATTATGCTAACTCATTAGTATATTTAGGTCTTGCAACAAAACAAGATTGTTATTTCAAATTAAATAATGAGGGAATAAAAATTAAAAAATAATGCACAACTCTAATGAGAGAAATGCTTTGATTATCTCTAAAATATTATCACACAAACCTTTTAAACTTGCATTTGATTCTACACTAAAAAATGGTGGAGAATATGATAGGAAGTATATTTCTAAAGTCTTGTTAGATAATGTTAAGTCAATAAACAGTATATCTACAGCTAATAGAAGAATGCAGACTGTTGTTGCATGGCTAAATTGGATATTTAGTGTAGTAGAATAAATTTTAATCATTTTTTAGGCTAGAACAATCTAGCTTTTTTTTGTTAACATAACAAAGAAAATAAATATATAGTCTAAGATAGTCAAAAAATATATAAATTTACTGTCTTTTTATTGTTTTAAGAGTGATTCTAAGACTATTTCAGATTTTTAAAAA
>NZ_GL622293.1 GCF_000185365.1 Enterococcus italicus DSM 15952 | reverse complement strand
CGAAGTGATCGACGAAAAGATTGTTTTCCCCGAGTTTCTTTGTGTCCGTTGGCTTTACGTTTTCCTTTCATAGGTAGGTGAGTCACTTCAAATACGCCTTGTTTAAACATACGATAAAGTGTACGCATAGAACAAGAAATAGAAAACTCTGCACGGCCAACAATCACATCAGGTGTCCAACCTTGAACAACCCTCTTTTGAATATATTCTGTTTGTTCATCTGATAAGACAATAGGACGTCTGCCACAGCGAGTTTTATTCTTCTTGTATTGATTGAAATAATCTAGAGCATTGTGCCCTGTTTTGAAAAATTGGTAAACTTTATGAATCGTTTGTCTAGATCTATTCAATAGTACTGCGGTTTTTGGCTACAGATTGATGATTATTATAATACGCCTCTATCATTGCAAGTTCATTTGATGTAAGATGGGTATAGGTCATTTGTCTTCACTCCTTATAATTCTTTTGCGGGAACTATCTTGAGTGTAGCACAAATGACTTTTTTATTTGTCTAGCTTAATTTTACAATCGGCG
>NZ_GL622292.1 GCF_000185365.1 Enterococcus italicus DSM 15952 | reverse complement strand
TTTCCATGTAAACTTATAAATCATTGATATTTTAAGGTTATTTAAGTCTTTAGCAGACTTTTTATTTTAAATTAATAAGTTGGAATGAACCATGACTGAAGTTGGAGTGAATCTTGAATGAAGCTATTGTGAAGATAGAATGAACCTTGAATGGAGTTGGAGGATAGCTAGACAATCAGTTTTCAAAAAGTTCTCATGGTTTAAAAAAGTGAAAGTGGTAAAACAATTGATTTTACTGTATTTAATTTAACTCACATGTAAAAATTGAATTTGTGATTAGGAGTAAATTTTAAAAAAATTGATGCTAAAAAGAGGTTATATGGGGGTATCAGGTATAGTTTTTAATATTTTAGATGCAAAATAATATGGTCAATACAATTAATTGACAACATAAAATAGTATTTAGAAAAATGGAAAGGAGTGAGTGATAAAATGACAAAATATAAAAGAGCATTAGATGGTTCAGAGATTAATTTTTTTGTAAACAATTCTAAAGGTGTCAATGGTAAAACATTGTGTAGAATTTTTGGCAACAATAGTG
>NZ_GL622291.1 GCF_000185365.1 Enterococcus italicus DSM 15952 | reverse complement strand
GAAATTAACTGCTGATTCAACAATACCATAAGTTTTCTAAAGGTAAATTGTTATCTTTAGTTAGTTGTATTTCCCAATTTTCGAAAACCTTCTTTTGTTTTAATTCTTAAATTATTTTATAGTTATTGAATTTTCACTTCTATCATAAACAATAGATTCTACATCAGGTGTATTACCATCTAAGGTAAAGCTACCTTCATTGTAAGTAAATCCATCAGGGAAAAACAATTTAAAACTTACAGCTACATTTTGTCTTCTACTAAATACTTTTTCATCCTCTTCTGAAATATTATTTATATCATTGTATCCAACATTGAATAAAATATTACCTACCATTTTTACAGTAGAAATATCTATATAACTCTCAACATCACTAATATTAAATCCTCTTGTATTATAAACATTTCCTGAACTATACTCATTATCCCATTCATTAGCTATCAATACTTGCTCTTTTGTAAGAGGTATTGTTTGATTATAAGTCTTATTTGTTAAATAACCTTGATTTGATACAGTATCAGCTAATGCTGTTGTTGTCTGTACTGATGGTAA
>NZ_GL622290.1 GCF_000185365.1 Enterococcus italicus DSM 15952 | reverse complement strand
GAATCAAGAACAAGCAAAATCATTTTTAAGCAGAGTAGAAACTATTGCAAAAGTAAGAGATATGATTTGTAAAGAAGCTGTCAGGAATATGGGATTATATGGTTATGAACATGATTTAACTTTAGAAACAAAGGATTATGTTTTGACTTATAAAATCAATGGAATTGACTGGATTAAAGACAATACTTTAACTGATGCTGATGGAATTGATAGAGCTATTTCTGAAACAGTCAATCAAGTTGAAGAATATGATACTGAAAGAGATTTGTTGTTTAAATTTAGCAATAATCTTAGTAAAAATATGGCTCACAAAAATCAAGGAGATTTGGCAAAACAAGTAATGTTTATTGATTTACCAAGCTTTTTAGAGAAAGCAAAATTAAATAATAATCAAAAATCTAAAGGTATTTTTGGATTCTTGAAAAAATATATTTAGAGGAATTCTAATATAATAATGGGAGGAGGAATATGAAGAAAAATATTGATAACAGGCTTAAAAATGCAAACCAAAAGAAAGTAGAAATGTATAGAGATTGTCTACAAAACATACTTGATAATTTTGTGAAAA
>NZ_GL622289.1 GCF_000185365.1 Enterococcus italicus DSM 15952 | reverse complement strand
GATGGTATATTGTATCAACAACATTTATACATGAATTATGCCATTATATTACAGCTAAGGTGTTTGGATTTAAAGTTAGTAAATTTAAAATAGTTGCTTATAAGGAATTAAAAGAAAAAATTGATATCCAAAATTTTGGGGAAGTAGAATTTACACCTGAAAATAAGAATGGAAATACTGGCTTTAGTGAAATGATAGGTAAAACAATTACTGGATTAGCACCTTTTTTATTAGCCTTTGTAGTTTTTATAAATTTTCTAGGCTTTGATTTAATGTCTGAAGCAAATAGTATGTTTTTTAGTTTTGATGACATAATTAAAAGTCCATTATTGATTTTTGATGTATTAGGTTTTGTTAAGTCTTTATTTTTAATACTTTTATTTACATGTTTGCTAACAGCTACAAGCACTTTATCAAAAGAGGATATTGATATTGCTACAAATAAAGATAATCTATCAGCAAATATTTATCTAGGATTTTACTTAATAATAGTTTTAGTTGTAAATTACCTAGTATCAATAACTACTGGCAATATACTACAGCAAATTCCAATATCTTTAGTAATATT
>NZ_GL622288.1 GCF_000185365.1 Enterococcus italicus DSM 15952 | reverse complement strand
ATATCTGTAATTTGAGTATTTATTAATAATTTGTAAATCATTCCTCTTAAAAAATCTATCAGTAGCAATAATGATTTTAGTATCTGTTGCTACTACAAGAGCTAAATCACTCCCTTTAGCTGTATTATGCTGACAATCAAAAGCACTAACAATATAATCATTATTAGAAATATTAGGTGCTACAGTTTTTAAAAGTCCAGTAAATAAATCAACACCAACATCATTTTTGATTTTATTTCTTTAATTGTTTTTTCATCCATTTAAATCTCCCTTTCTATATCTACATCTATTTACATATAAAATATACTATAAAAATATATTTGTCAACATCTAAATATAAAATATAAGAGTTTTTTCTTTTCTCAAAATTTATGACAAAACACACTTAAAAAAATGACCCTTTAAAAACCTTGATTTTTCAATGGTTTTTATTATGTTGACAAAAATACAAGAATGCTGTAATATCAAGGTTTTTTAACACTATTTTTGAAAAAACACCTCTCAGACTACATGAAGAAACAAAATGTGGTTAATTATACTCTAAAAGTTATCTGTGAGGTGTTTTTTTATATTTGCAAATATAAAAAGGTTGA
>NZ_GL622287.1 GCF_000185365.1 Enterococcus italicus DSM 15952 | reverse complement strand
GATTATTGTTTTCGATCACCCCTTCTTCTGAAGTGATCACTAGTCCAATACCCTCGATCATGTGTTCCTTTGAACGGTAAGCAAAAATAGCCCCCTTACCCGACTGATCACTAAAAGAGACCGGTTTTAGGTGGCTGTTTTTATATTTAAACTTACGGATACCATTTTGTAATACTGTCGAATATACGACATCCAAAGAAGCTGCCATGACTGTTATTCCTTCCCAAACTAAAAGAGAACACAAATAATCTTAAAGATTTGTGTTCTCCCAATAGCTTAGAAGTCTTAAATGAATGACAAAATAAGCGTGTATATATTGAGTTGCTCGTCAAAAAATGGTAGAATAAATCTGTAAGTTCGGATTGTCAGTCCGAAAGACTTATCAAAATTACATAAGTGGTTGTCAGCCACTTACATAACTTCTGAGACGAGCGAGAACACATAGGCTTTTTATGTGATTCAGATAGAATAGTGAGGGCAATTTCACTTTTTTATCCGTCTCTTTTTTTATGTAATTTTCTTTTAAAGTGTAAACTTTTTTTAATGCTGTAAACCTTTTTTTTATACTACAAAGTTACCCTATTTTTAAACATTTGTAAAGATT
>NZ_GL622286.1 GCF_000185365.1 Enterococcus italicus DSM 15952 | reverse complement strand
AAACGCGCCCAAGAGGAGTCGAACCCCTAACCTTTTGATCCGTAGTCAAACACTCTATCCAATTGAGCTATGGGCGCATTGTTAATGCCGAGGACCGGAATCGAACCGGTACGGTGATCACTCACCGCAGGATTTTAAGTCCTGTGCGTCTGCCAGTTCCGCCACCCCGGCGTTGAAATTGGCTAAGCGGAAAACGGGGTTCGAACCCGCGACCCCCACCTTGGCAAGGTGGTGCTCTACCACTGAGCTATTTCCGCAAGTATTGGATGCCGGCTAAAGGATTTGAACCCTCGACCCTCTGATTACAAATCAGATGCTCTACCAACTGAGCTAAGCCGGCGCTTTGGTGGTACTTTAATGCGGGTGAAGGGACTTGAACCCCCACGCCCGAAGGCGCTAGATCCTAAATCTAGTGCGTCTGCCAATTCCGCCACACCCGCATAGACAATGAGTCGTACAGGGCTCGAACCTGTGACCCTCTGATTAAAAGTCAGATGCTCTACCAACTGAGCTAACGACTCATATGGAGGTTAACGGGATCGAACCGCTGACCCTCTGCTTGTAAGGCAGATGCTCTCCCAGCTGAGCTAAACCTCCAATATGAAAAAA
>NZ_GL622285.1 GCF_000185365.1 Enterococcus italicus DSM 15952 | reverse complement strand
CCAAAACAGATGATGAACAAATCTGTTTTGGTTTTTTGTGTTATTTCACTTCAATTAAATGATTGATCATATAAATCCGTATTTTCATGTTCTCAAATGATTTGAATCCGTAGGATACTCTTTTCAATGTTTTAATATGGGTATTCTTTGCCTCGATTTTACCGTTTGAATAAGGATAAATCATTGCATTCCTTATGCCTTCTTCATACTTAAGCAAGTTCTGTAATTTCTTTCTAAATTCCTCATTTAAACTTTCTGGAAGATGTTTGAGCAAGTCAAAAAATACAATATGGTCCTTATCTCTAAATGCATCTGCCAAGTCATGGAATGCCTCATAAGCTTCTCTAAGGGAAGGGGAGCATGTAAGTAGTCTATCAATCATCATAGCTTCTGTAAGAAGAGGGTACTTAGGTGAACGGAAACTACGCCAAGACTTATATTCCGAATGATTTATATTCTGTCTATTTTTTGTTAGAAAACGCCAATTTACTTTAAGTTTCTGTGCTTCCTTTTTGAAACCTTTTATTTGTAAGGATTTCATTGTTCTTACACGTAGGTCTTGAAATGCTTGATTCATATGTTTAACGATATGAAATCGATCAATAACGAGATTGGCATTTGGGAATACCGTTTT
>NZ_GL622284.1 GCF_000185365.1 Enterococcus italicus DSM 15952 | reverse complement strand
TACATTTATTATTATAGCAACCAATCATAGATTGTCAAATTTCTGTATCATACTTATTTATTGCAAACAAAAAACCCTTATAAAATAAGGGTTTACTTATATATCAAAGACAATTTAATAGCTTCAGCTAAATGATTTTCTTTTTCTATTTGCTTAACTATTTTAGTTTGTATAAGTGTTGATTTATCAACTAAAGTATCAAATAGTGATAAAGCATAACTGTCTGGTTTTGAGAAATTATATAATGTATCTAAAGCTATTTGTTTACTAGTATTTGTATTATCTTTTGTTTTCAGGATTTTAATTAGAAACTCTACTTTATCTAATTTGCTATCAGTATTTTGTATTATGTTTAATATTTTAAAATCCAGTATTTGTATCTGATTATCAGCTATTTTGCTAAATTTAGATTGTTGTAAATCATAGTCATTTCTAAGTTTTTCTATAACTTCAGCAAATTCTTTTGCTTTTTCCAAAATAGTCATAGTATTTAAAATACTCCTAAATGTTGTAAAATCAGGTAAATCTTTAAAGGTATAATCAAAATTACTCTCTAATATTAAATGATTATTTTTATTGAGATATAGATACTGATTGTTAAAAAAAATAGGTAAATAGCTATCTTTAATATAGTTATTATCTGCATCAAAATTAATACACATTCCAC
>NZ_GL622283.1 GCF_000185365.1 Enterococcus italicus DSM 15952 | reverse complement strand
AATTTAAAAACTAGTTTAGCTAACATATTTACTGATGGATTAGAACAAGCAAATAAAAATTTGAATAATGAAAAATCAAATTTACCTTTAGATAATAAGGAAGATAAAGAAGAGGAAGACTCAATTGATTGGACTAAGTATTATAAATTTAATAAAAGCAATGGTCATATTGAAGGTGTCACATCTGCTTTTATGTCAGAAATGGCAAACAGTGAAATAATTGTTCCATCAGAAATTGATGGTGTAAAAGTGAACACAATTGAAACATATACTTTTATTAAAGTTGATGGTGAATATAGAGATAACTATATTTATCCTTCAAAAATAACTATTAATGCTAAAGATTACACTTTGGAAACATATGCTTTTAATGGTATTGCTCTACCTAATTTTTTAGATTTAAGTGGTGCAAGTATTATACAACACTTTGCAATTACTCTATTTTATAGGGAATATGAGAATGGTATAATTGAAATTTTAGCAAATGGTGCTAAAACACTAACAGTAAAATTAGGTGACAACACTCAGTTTGAGCATGATGATTTAGTTTTTGATAAAAAATAATGATGATAACATTTGTTTTTATGTTAATAAAAATGGTTACAACATAGTATTTAAATAACTAATTTAAAGGGAGTTACATTTAACTCCCTTTTTTTTATATCTATTT
>NZ_GL622282.1 GCF_000185365.1 Enterococcus italicus DSM 15952 | reverse complement strand
ATTTTAAATTTGTAATCTCAAACAAATCAAACTCAACATCTTGATAGTTAGCTGTTTTAAACACTAATACAAAGTCTTTATCTATATCAGTTGTATTATCCATTTTAAAGCCTTTGTTGCCTTTTTTGATAATAATATCAGCACCTTCAGGATTTAATCCTAAAGCTTCTAATTTAATCTTAAAAGTAGATATATCAGTATCAATAGTCAGCAACACATCATTTAAATATTCACAAGCATCTATAATATCATTACTAAATGCTTTTCTTGCTTCATTGTCTGTATCTAAAAATGATTTGTCAGAAACACCTTCATTTTTAAATTCAAAATCCTTAAATCTAAAATAAGTAGTAAATTCAGTATTTTCAGAGCCTTTTGATTTTAAAATATACTCATAATTTACTTTTTCTAAATTGTATACTAAAGTAGTTTCACTATTTGATTGTCCTACCAATTTTTTTAAATCTGATATATGATTTTCAATTATTTCTGCTTCTGATAATGTCTTATGACTATATCTCTTTAATTCTTTGCTTAAATCTAATGATAATATATCTGTGTATTTATTATCATAAGTCTTTGCTGATAATTCTAAAGTATTGTTAGATAACCAATTAAAGCTTAAATTATCAATATTTATATGACTTAAAGAGGGGTTTCTGAAGTAATTATTTATTGTGGCTTCA
>NZ_GL622281.1 GCF_000185365.1 Enterococcus italicus DSM 15952 | reverse complement strand
TTTCTAATTCTAAAGTGTTTTAGTTCTTTCCACTTTTTCAACAACAAAATCATTTTTATTGATAAGTAATTCATCAGGATTTTTAGTAACAAAATCTACTAACTCTTCAGTATTTACTATACTATTTCCTTTCATTTTCATTGGACTATATTTGATAAAATCTTTGATAGCTTTTTGTTTGTTTTGATAAATATCTCTAGCAAAAAATCCAGTAATACCAATATTTTCAAGGTGTCCAAAATCATAATCAAAGGTATTTTCTTTAAAAATATCACACCATTCAACAATATTTTGTTTACCTTTTTGTTGGATAATAGTAGCTTTTTCAGACCTTGAAATGAAAATTACTGGTATTCCTTTATTTTCACAATGATTTAGAATATATCTAAAAGTATCTGTTAATACTAGTTTTGTGCCTCCTGATAAATCAATAAACAACATTTCAGAATCTAGCAACTCTAGCAACTCTTTAAATCTAAAGTTATTGAAAAGCTCTTGTATCTCTAATATATCAATCAATCCTGTCACATTGTAATCATAACTTAAACATTCTTTGATAGCTTGATATACAAAATATTTTTTACCAAAACCATCAGGTGCTGAAAGCATATAAGACTTTTTAGGTAATTTACCATTTTTAAAGTCAATCAACATGTTATCTAATAAGTTAAGATAATCATTAAACAAAACTTTATTCTTTAATTCTT
>NZ_GL622280.1 GCF_000185365.1 Enterococcus italicus DSM 15952 | reverse complement strand
AAAATCAATCATTTCAGAATAAGCTCTTTTCTTTAATACATAAATAGTATTTTTACTAATTTTCAAAGTATCAGCAATTTTTTTAACTGCTTTCTTTTCAGCTAACATTCTAAATACTTCAGTGTATACAATCAGATTTCTACCTTTAGAATTTTTATGATATTGGATAGTGCCACCTTTATACTTACCTTCAGCTTTAGCTCTAGCTATACCTAATTCTTGTCTTTCTAGCATTCTTATTCTTTCATTCTCAGCATAAAAAACTAGAAACAACAGTCATAATATCAAAAATCAATTTTGAGGTAATATCAGAAGGTATATCTTTCATTCCTAACTTTTCTAAAATATCTAGAGGTAGTATAGTAGCTCCTTTTGCTTTAATTTTAGCTTGTATTTCTTCTAAATCCTTTGTATTCCTACTCAATCTATCTAAAGCTACAACATAAACAGTATCAATATCTCTAACATAATCTATCATTTCATTTAAAGCTTTTCTATCTCTAATAGTTCCTGAAATTCCATCATCAACAAACCATTTTTCAATTCCCAAATTTTTCATTTTCATTTTTTTGATTTTCTACAGATTGTTCATCTGTAGAAACCCTCACATATCCAATTTTTGACATTTTTAAATTTCACTCCTCTTTTTTTTATTTTTATATTTTCTTCAATCAAATATAAAAACCTGATTGAACCACCCTGATTGAACACTCTATAAGTATAACTCAAGTATTGATACATAACAATT
>NZ_GL622279.1 GCF_000185365.1 Enterococcus italicus DSM 15952 | reverse complement strand
ACAAAAGAAAATGTAGCTAAATTAAAGCAATATGTTTGTTGGATAAATGAATATTTTTGTAATTTAGATAAAGTCAAAGTTACTTTAGAAACAACTAAAGTTGTTTTAGAACATACTGAAACTGGCTGTAAAGTAGAAGATACTGATATAGTGGAAAGATTTACAAATAAAAATAGTGATATTATTAGAAACACTAAAGATTATGCTATAAAAGATGCTAAAAGATTAGGTCAAGAATTAAATACAATTGTTAAAAACTACAAAGTCATGAATTCAAAATCTGAATCAGATGAATTGTTGCTAGAAAGTTATAAAATGGTTATAAAAAATAAGATTGTAGATATTTTAAATAGAGAAAACAATGGTATTAGGGATTTTGTAAGAATCTATAATGATTATAGACAAATAACAGTTTCTGATGATTTTAAAGCAACTATTTTGTATGAATACAAAGGGTTTAAATCACAATCAAATTTAGACTTTAAAACACTTGTTGAAGCTCTGATAGCAAATGATATAAAAGGTGTAGATTTAATTTATGGAGATATAGCTGAAGTAGATAAATATATGTCTGGTGCTTTAAAAATGGATATTAGAAAAAACATAGTCAAAGGTGCTAGTGATATAATAGCTAATATTTGCACTTATGAAGATGAATTTATAAGAACTAACCCAAAACATAGCTCTAAAGGTAATTTAAATGGTATATCAGTAGTTAGATTTACATTAAAAGATAATCTTAAAGATACTTTA
>NZ_GL622278.1 GCF_000185365.1 Enterococcus italicus DSM 15952 | reverse complement strand
ATTTAGCCTTATTTTTTAAATCTTTTAAATGTTATAAATGATAATAAGCTTATGATTGCTGTTGTTGCTAATGCTATTAAGATATTGTTGTTTGTATGATTTGTTTGATAAAGTTTATCTTTCTTATCTTCTTTTTTAGTTTCTTCTTTAATAGATTCTTTTTCTGTATCTGTTGGTTCTGTTGGTTCTGTTGGTTCTACTGGATTTTCAGGCTCTTGTGGCTCTGTTGGAACTTCAGGTTCAGTAGGTGTTGTTGGCTCTGTTGGTTCTATTGGAACTTCAGGTTCTTTTACTTTTTCATAAGTAAAAGTGATTACTGTATCTTCCTTAGTTACTTTATCTGTAACTTTACTATCACTAGTAAGTACATAACCCTCAATAGTTTCAGCATTTACACTAAAATCTTTACCTACAACATCTAAAAACTCTTTAGGTTCTACCAAATCTTTACCATTTTCATCTACATATTTAGTGATAATTTTTCCTTTTTCTTCCACTGGATTATCATCTTTTTTATAGATAAAGTTTACTATTGTTTCTTCTTGATTGATAACTCCTGTAACAAATTCTTCACCAATAAAATTATAACCTTTAATTGTTTTAGCTGTTACACCATAACTTTCACCAAAGGTATACATATAATTAGCTGACTCTAATAATTGGTTGCCATCTTCATCTAAGTAATTAACAGTTAGTTGACCTCTATTATTTTCAATAATTTCATCATCTTTATTAATTTTAATAAGTGTGCTTAGATATTTATT
>NZ_GL622277.1 GCF_000185365.1 Enterococcus italicus DSM 15952 | reverse complement strand
TACTATCATCACGATGAAGGCCGTTCAGGAGAGGTTCCGAAGAAATTTCTTAATGCATTTAGTGGCTATCTCCATTGTGATGGCTATGCCGGTTATAATGCCGTGGAGAACGTTCAATTGGTCTATTGCCTCGCACATGCTCGGAGAAAGTTCTTTGAAGCGATTCCCAAAGGGAAAAAGGATACGGAGATTCCTGCAGCTCAAGCGGTTAAGAAAATGGATAAATGGTTTTCTTTGGAAAAGAAGTGGCAAGACTTATCTCCAGAAGAGCGATTGGTTTTGCGACAACAGGACCTTCGTCCGCTATTTGATGCATTTTATGACTGGCTTAGTACACTAAATCCTGTTTCCAAATCCAAGCTGGATATCGCTACTCAATATGTGTGTAAGCTACGAAAGGGCTACGAGGAAATTTTCAAAGATGGTCGCTTGGAGCTCACCAATAATCGTTCCGAACGCAACATTAAAGAACTGGTAATGGGACGAAAAAATTGGCTGCACTCAACAAGCTTGGAAGGCGCCAGAACTTCAGGAATAATTTTGAGCGTGTATAAAACAGCGGAGCTGAATGGCTTAAGTCCTGTCAAATATCTGGAATTTTTATTTGAGAGGATTCCCAATCTGCCTATTGTTTCTGAGTCAGCGCTAGATGAACTTCTGCCTTGGAATAAAAAAGTGCAGCAACGCTGCCTTTAAATTTAAAATGCCAAATATTCCCGACTTCAGTATAGAGGTCGGGCTATTTGGCGTACAGGTACTATGCTA
>NZ_GL622276.1 GCF_000185365.1 Enterococcus italicus DSM 15952 | reverse complement strand
TTGCAAAGTTTTAAATCTACTATCAAATAAGGTAGAATAATAGAAAAAGATAGCAGGAGGAATGACGATGAATCATTTTAAAGGAAAGCAATTTCAGCAGGATGTGACTATTGTAGCCGTGGGCTACTATCTTCGTTATAACCTTAGCTATCGTGAAGTTCAAGAAATCTTATATGATCGTGGCATTAACGTTTCTCATACAACGATTTATCGTTGGGTGCAAGAATATGGCAAACTACTTTATCAAATTTGGAAAAAGAAAAATAAACAGTCCATTTATTCATGGAAAATGGATGAAACGTACATCAAAATTAAAGGAAAATGGCATTATTTGTATTGAGCCATCGATGCAGATGGTTTAACCTTGGATATTTGGTTACGTAAAAAACGGGATACACAAGCAGCGTATGCTTTTCTTAAGCGGTTAGTGAAGCAGTTTGATGAACCGAAGGTTGTAGTCACAGATAAAGCCCCCTCTATTACAAGTGCCTTTAAGAAACTAAAAGAATACGGCGGCTTTTATCAAGGGACAGAACATCGTACCATTAAATACCTGAACAATTTAATAGAACAAGACCATCGACCAATTAAACGACGGAATAAATTTTATCGAAGTCTCCGGACTGCCTCATCCACGATTAAGGGCATGGAGACCATTCGAGGAATATATAAAAAGAACCGAAGAAATGGCACTCTCTTCGGCTTTTCGGTATCTACTGAAATTAAAGTTTTGATGGGTATACCAGCATAGTCAAAGTATCAGAATGGGACTTTTGTACTCAGTATTGAAACTTTGCAACAGAACC
>NZ_GL622275.1 GCF_000185365.1 Enterococcus italicus DSM 15952 | reverse complement strand
TGGATTTGAGTCAATATCTTGGACATATTTTAGTAGAGACTGTTACGTCATATTTGCTTTTGCCAACTCTTCAAACTCCTGTGGGGTTAGATAGTGAATCGAGCTATGGATTCGATTTCGGTTATAAAACCCTTCAATGTAGCTAAATAGTGCTCGATTTGCTTCTTCAAAATCTGAGTAGCTAGTCGTGTAGACTTCGTCCTTTTTCAATGAAGCATGGAAAGATTCGATTCCAGCATTATCATAAGGTATTCCCTTTCTACTATAAGAATGCCTTATTTTGTTGGTTTCAAGCCATTGTTCCACTTCTCTGGCTGTGTATTGGCTACCCAAGTCAGTGTGTAGAATCATTCCTTCTGGAATGTCATAATGCATTTTTGCTTTGTTCAGCGTTTGAATGACACAATCCACAGTCATTCGTTTTGAAAATGTATAGCTAATAATCTTTTTCGTGTGTAAATCTATGATTGAAGATAAGTAACACCAACCATTTTTCTTAGTAGGAATGTAAGTAATGTCAGCTGCCCATTTCTCACAGATAGTCTTAGTAGAAAAGTCCTGATTTAAGAGGTTCTCTTTTGAAATAATCAGTCTATTAGATCTTTGAGGTCTATATTTTTTAACTACAATCGACCTTAAATTTAATTGTTTCATTAGCTTTTGGACATGTTTAAGAGACACTGAAATACCTTCTTTTAATAAAACTTGATGGATCTTTGTGGCGCCATAGCGTTGTTTATTCGTAAAAAAATTGTTGAAATCTTCTTTTTCAACGTATTATTTCTGATTTCTGTAACTGTCAATGGTTTGTTCTTATAAAAATAAT
>NZ_GL622274.1 GCF_000185365.1 Enterococcus italicus DSM 15952 | reverse complement strand
ATCAAAAGACCAATGTGACACAAACGGATTCTGTCACATTCGCTAAAATCGCTCCATCCCTAGAGGCTCTAAGAGAAAATCACTTTTCTTTTAGAGTCTTTTTTCTATAGCTTGTTTAAATGTGACTTATTATCTGTTATAATTATATTAAGTAACATTTGAGAGGGGACTAAAAATGAAGAGCGTGGAACCGATTCGCGACAAAAAAAAGATCGATGCCATGAAGGCAATTTTGGCTTCCGGAAAATATGGGCCACGAAATTTAGTGCTCTTTTCGATCGGGATCAATACAGCCTATCGAATCTCCGATTTAAGACAGTTGAAATTAAGTGATGTGTTAGAAATTTCCCGCGGACGGGTGATTGTCAAAGAACGTCTGGCCATGAAGGAACAAAAAACAGCTAAACACAATTCGGTTTTCATTTCGAACAAATTACGAAAAGTGATTCTTGATTATGTTCAATCGGAATTTCCTGAGCAGCTGCAAGCACAAGACTTCAGCAAGTATTTGTTTCCAAGTCGAAAAGGAGCAGATGCGCCTTTGACCCGACAAAGCCTTTGGCGGATCATTCATGAAGCAGGAACAGCGGTTGGTTTAAAAGAAATTGGTCCCCATTCGATGCGCAAGACCTTCGGCTATTTTTTGTACAAGCAAGGGACCAAAACAGAGATCATTCAGTCGCTGCTCAACCATTCTTCGCAACGGGAGACCTTACGCTATATTGGGATCACCCAGGAAGATAAAGATACCGCAGTAAAGAGTTTGGATCTATGACAGAATAATGCCCTATATAATAATAGAAGGAAAAATTCAAAAGGTGAGAAGATGAACGAAGAAAAGCGTCCGAAA
>NZ_GL622273.1 GCF_000185365.1 Enterococcus italicus DSM 15952 | reverse complement strand
CTCAAAAGTTAAATGTGACACAATCTGATTCTGTCACATTCGTTAAAATCGCTCCATCCTTAGAGGCTCTAAGAGGAAATCACTTTTCTTTTAGGGCCTTTTTTCTATAGCTTGTTTAAATGTTACTTATCATCTGCTATAATCATATTAAGTAACATTTGAGAGGCGGCTAAAAATGAAGAGCGTAGAACCGATTCGCGACAAAAAAAAGATCGATGCCATGAAAGCAATTTTGGCTTCCGGCAAATATGGGCAACGAAATTTGGTGCTTTTTTCGATCGGGATCAATACAGCGTATCGAATCTCCGATTTAAGACAGTTGAAATTAAGTGACGTGTTAGAAATTTCCCGCGGACGTGTGATTGTCAAAGAACGTCTGGCCATGAAGGAACAAAAAACAGCTAAACACAATTCGGTTTTCATTTCGAACAAATTACGAAAAGTGATTCTTGATTATGTTCAATCGGAATTTCCTGAGCAGCTGCAAGCACAAGACTTCAGCAGGTATTTGTTTCCAAGTCGAAAGGGAGCAGATACGCCTTTGACCCGACAAAGCCTTTGGCGGATCATTCATGAAGCAGGAACGGCGGTTGGATTGAAAGAAATTGGTCCCCATTCGATGCGTAAGACCTTTGGCTATTTTTTGTACAAGCAAGGAACCAAAACAGAGATCATTCAGTCGCTGCTAAACCATTCTTCACAACGGGAGACCTTACGCTATATTGGGATCACCCAGGAAGACAAAGATACCGCAGTAAAGAGTTTGGATTTATGACAGAATAACGCCCTATATAATAATAGAAGGAAAAATTCAAGAGGTGAGAAAATGAGCGAAGAAAAGCGGCCTAAC
>NZ_GL622272.1 GCF_000185365.1 Enterococcus italicus DSM 15952 | reverse complement strand
AAAAGAAATAGTAAAAGACTCTAATAAACATAACTTTTTCAAATTGAATTATCAAAATATTTTGAAAAGAATTATGGTGATAAAATAGGATTTATTAAGGATTTAGCACCTGTTGTTGCTAATGATTTTTACAACAATTACAAAAACTGGAATACTGAAGAGGTAGAAGAATTTAAAAAAACTGAAGCACATAAAGATTTAAAGACTGCTATTTTTTACAGATTAAACACCTTATATGATAGTTTTTTGTTAGAAAAATTTAAGATATATTGCTTTTTAAAGCAAGCAGAAGAAGAAAATATGGATATGAGAATACTACAATCTGATAACTTAGATATGTTGTTAGGTATTGATTTTATGGTAAATATTAACATTGAATCTGAAGGTAATATCCTTAAATTTTACCAATTTATACACAGTATCAATGGGTCTGAAAGTAGCTATATAAAGTTAGAAGAAAAAATGCAGAAGAAATATACTGTAGAAACAACAGAAGGCTCTAAAGTAATTGATAGGAGCAAGTTATACAACAAAGATTTACATTTAGAACTAACAGATTTTTATAATCACACAACAAAAAATAATAAAGAAGAGCAGATAAAACATATACAAAAGCAAGTAGAATCAATAATAGCTAATAGTTACTTTGTTGACATAAACAAAGCTCTAAAATCAAAAGCAGAATATTTAGAGATAGCAAACAATCTACTAAAATTTAAAAAAAAGGAAGAATTAACTTTATATCATACAGATATTAAAAATCATTAAAAATATATCTAATCTGAATTAGATTAGATATATTAAAGAAATACATACTTTAACTATTGGAGTAGACCAATTAATTAAAATAAAAAACCAATTAATTAAAATAAAAA
>NZ_GL622271.1 GCF_000185365.1 Enterococcus italicus DSM 15952 | reverse complement strand
GTTAGAATTCTCGTTTAATGGGCGTTGAGAAGGTGTTCCAGGGTCCGCAAAATATATATCAATATCATGTTGGTTACTAATGGCTTTCCAGTTAGAAAATTCTTTTCCACAGTCAAACGTAATAGATTTAAAGAAGTTTTTAGGAAAGCGAGAAAACCATTGATTAAGGGCAGTTTCAATATCTAATGCCTTACGGCCGTTGGGTTTAATCGTGATAATTACTTTAGATAATCTTTCAACTAAAGTAATGACGGCACTTTTATGATGAATGCCAACGATCGTATCACCTTCAAGGTGACCAAACTCAGAATTGAAATCAGGATAATTATCAGGTCTATCATGGATTGAGCGCTGATATTGTTGTTTTCCCCGTTTTTCCTGATGGCCATTGGGTTTTCTTTTACCTTTCATCGGTAGTGTGTCAATATCAAATATTCCTTTAGAAAATAAACGATAAAGTGTTCTCATACCGCATGAAATAGGCCTTTCTTTTCGCCCGATAATGACGTCAGGCGTCCAACCAAGAGTGACTTTCTCTTTAATGTAATCTACTTCATGAGCAGGTAATTGAATGACTTTTCTACCACATTTTTTCTTATTTTCTTTATACTGGTGCCAATAATCAAGAGCAGTCTTGCCTTGCTTGAACTTATTGACTACATTATAAATAGTTTGTATAGCACGTCCCATTCGGTTAGCGATTTCAACCGGTTTATTATGTTGAAGATAATATGATTCTATCATTGTCAGTTCGTCTATGGTAAGATGTTTGTAGGTCATTTATGGTTACACTCCTTTGTTTTCTTTCGTCGGAAATACAATTTGAGTGTACCATAAATGCCTTTTTATTTTTCTAACTTAATTTTACAATTCGCG
>NZ_GL622270.1 GCF_000185365.1 Enterococcus italicus DSM 15952 | reverse complement strand
AATAAGTGGAGAAAAATTGGGTGAAGTATTGCTTGTTATAGATGAAGCACAATCACTTTTAAATATAGCAGATTCCTATAAAATAGATAAAGTAAGTTGCAAAGATAAAATACTATCACAGATTAGAAAAATATTATCATTAGGTAGAGCAAGTGGTTTTAAATTATTCTATGTTACTCAATCAGCTAAAGTTTCTGATTTAGGGGATGGTATTAAAGATGGATTAACTTTAGAAATATTAGGAAGAAATAAAAGTAATGTTTTGATGGGTGTAGATAAATCAGGAGCATTATCTAAATATTTTGCTCAATTATCAGCTTCAGGGAGAAGAACTGAAGGAGTAGTTTTTGTTAGAAGTTCTGTAATTCAACCAACTACAGAGCAGTTGAATTTTAAAGATGGTTTTGTCCTATGTAAAACACCTTTTGTAGACAATCAAACTATAGCTAAAGGATTTAAACAAAGCTTTGAAACCTATACTAAATACAATGGTTTGATAAAAAATTTTGAAATAGATATATCAGATTTTTTAAATGGTTCAATAACTAGTGATACTGAAATTATTGAAGATGACTTTGAAGTTGTTTTAAATGATTCTGAAGATAATGAATCAGTAAATCAAGAATCAATTGAACTTAATATTGAAGAATCTGAAAATGCTACTAATATTGAATCAGTTGAAAATATACTAGATACAATTGATTTAGACTTATAAAAGGAGGTTATGTAACATGATATTTTTTATCAATTTAATATTTTGTGTTGTTTATGCTTTAATTATCACATATCTAGGTAAAATTGAATTCCATGGGTTAGCTCTATATTTAGAAGAATTATATCAAGTAGACCTTGATGAAAGTCTTGATTATGCTAGGAATAAAGAGAATGAAGAACAAGATAAAGCAGAAAATCTATTTGATG
>NZ_GL622269.1 GCF_000185365.1 Enterococcus italicus DSM 15952 | reverse complement strand
ACCATTTTTCACTACCATAAAAATTTTTTAATTCAATATAGTTATTGTAAATTGAGTTAAATTTTTCAACACTATCAATTAAATTAGTTAAGACTGGCATAAAAGTGTCATATTTGTTTTCCATTTGTTGAATCAGCTCTATATCTTTGTTATCCATTTGATAATCCTCTCTTTTTTAGCAATTATCTCAAAAAGCGATTTTTAATGCAATCATTAGTATTATTAATTGTCAAATTAAGTTAGACAATTAATATTTTATCGCAAAGGAATATTCCTTTGTAATGATTGATTTTGCTTTGTTGCTTTTGTTTGCTTAATCAATTTGTCTATGTTTCGTTTTTTCTGTAGTTGGTTACCACTCAACAAACGATTAATTGACTTCGCAAATTGGAACATTTTTACAGACACTTCATTTTTTTCAGGTTCATTTTTATCCAATTCTTGGGATTGATCTTTATTAGTATTCTCAATCTGTTTACTTAATTCTATCTTATCAGAATCAGGTAAATAAGCATTGCGATTAACAACCTTTTTCAGATTGTGTTTTGCTAACGGGCTTAGTTCATCAATATGTTTCATGCTATCTTGAACAAAAAATACACCTTGACAATCATTAGGAATTTTCACTGTCTGAATGTTAGTTAAGAAGCCTTTTGATTGTTCCAACATGGAATTAATTTCCTCACTGCTGAATCTAGCAACTCCTTCAACTTTAGAAAAATCAGTTGTTTTGTAATAGTCAGCTTTTGCAAGTAACATTTCGCCTTCTATGACTGAATCTATTGAAACATTTTTATCAAATTTTTCTTTCAACTTCTGATTGAACATATTCTATCAATCCTTGTTTTATTCCTATTAGTTTTTCTTTTTTAATTGATAAAATTTCTTTTCTTTCAGGGTTATTTTCTTTTGTTATACTATCTTCAA
>NZ_GL622268.1 GCF_000185365.1 Enterococcus italicus DSM 15952 | reverse complement strand
ACTATTAGTTAAAAATAGTAATAATAGAACAGCTTTTGGTTTAACTGAAGATGAAATAAATGAATATATTAAACCACCTGAAAGAAAGAAAAAACAAGTCACACATTTAGTAAATATGGAAATAAATTATTATAATGAGGTAGAAGATTGGGATAAAATAGAATCTAACTTTTTAGCTAATAACTTTAATAATTATGTCAATTGGTGTAAGCAATTTGAAAAAGGTTATGATGATAAAGATATCTGGAATTTTGTCCCCATGAGAAAAAAATATAAAGAATATTATTTAGCTAAACATAATCTAACAGAAAATGACTTAGAATCATTGACTGATTTTGAACCTTAAATTTAAGGTTCTTTTTTTTATAGCTAAAGTTTAGAAACAATTAAATATAAACCTTTATATATCAATACTTTCTAACACTTCTAAAGTATATAAATAAATACTGAAAGCCAAATATATTCTTTTATTTAAAGACATCCTAAAGTGTAGTTACAGCATACTGGATAGTAGGGACAGGTTTTTGCACCCCTATGGAGGTGCAAATAATGTCTAAATAGTAAGGATATTGTTAATTTTGAGAATTTTTAAAAAAGAGAAAAAAGAATCAATTTTATCAATAATATCAATAGTTTTTTACACTTTTTCATTTTTTTCAAAATGTTTAAGTATTAGCAAAGCTCCGCTTTGCTTACTAAATAAGACCTTTAAAGACCTCAAAAAAAAGGAAGAATTTTTTTATTTTCTCTTTTTTTTAGGTATAAGCAAGGCTCTGCCTTGCTTACTTAATAAGACCTTAAAAACAAAACAAAGAAAAAAAGGAAGAACTTTTTTATTCCTAAGGTTTTGTGTTTTTTTGTTTTAGGTATTAGCAAGCTTCGCTTGCTTACTTAAGGAAGATATGAAAAAGCAAGATTTTTCCTCTCTAAAA
>NZ_GL622267.1 GCF_000185365.1 Enterococcus italicus DSM 15952 | reverse complement strand
AGGACGTCGCCATGCTGGTTATTCCGGCATAGCTCAGTTGGTAGTAGCGCATGACTGTTAATCATGATGTCGTAGGTTCGAGTCCTACTGCCGGAGTTAAAAGAAATAGTCTCAGACTATTTCTTTTTTTTATAAAATGACGTGATTAGAAGAAAAATGCTTATTAAGATCATAAATAAATATGATAGAAATATTGACTTTTAAGCTATATTTGGGTATGATATTTCTTGTGTTAAATAACTACTGCCGCCTTAGCTCAGTTGGTAGAGCACCACCATGGTAAGGTGGGGGTCGCCGGTTCAAGCCCGGCAGGTGGCTTAAAGAAGCTGAGAGAGAATTTTTCGTAATTTCTACTGTCGTTTTTCAAAGAGTTGGCAGCATTAACTATCGGCTCTTTGTCAAATAGTGTTGTTTTATATAAGTCTTGAAAAAGTGGGTGCTTCGGCACTCTCTTTTTTTGTTATTTAATTATAGTAAATAGATCTTGCTGGATAAAAATGCGCATTTTTAGTGTTCGAAATGTTCGAAAACCAAACGCAATTCTTTTGATCACTTTAATTAGATTATTCTTTCCCTCGATTTTCCCATTGGAATAGGGATATAGAAAAGAATGTTTAATTGATGTTTTATGCTTTATTAGATAGCAGATTGATTTTTTAAATTGCTCATCAAGTGTACGAGGTAGATTTTCAATCGTAGCGAAAAACGCTTTGTGATCACGTTTATCATAGTGATAAAGCAGCTCCTGGTAAATTTCGTAGGACTCTTTAAGTGTGGTGTCGATTGAAAGCAAATGGTCCAATACATCGGATTCTGTTAGAAGTTTTTTATTACGCCGATTGTAAAATTAACTTGATTGAAGCATCTAGAAATTCATCCTTTATTTTGATAGAATTGTGCATAGACATCTGATTTCCTCCTTATTATGTTTTAGACGACTTAATTATAGGACAATCAGATGTCTTTTTGTTATAAAAAAATATTTGATGTCCTT
>NZ_GL622266.1 GCF_000185365.1 Enterococcus italicus DSM 15952 | reverse complement strand
TCTATTTTTTAAACTATTTTTAAATTTATTTACATATAAATTTGATAAGTCTTTTTTTACTTTCAAAGCTACTTTAGGTATTTCTCTATTTTTTCTTTTTCTTAATTTATCTCTAAGTTTACTTTCTTCAGCACTTATAATTGTTTTTAGTTGCTTTTGTTCTTCAGCAGTTATATTTAGAGTCTTAATTATTTGTTGATTTGTCCAATACATTTTTTTATTTAAAGCACTATCATTTTTAGCTTTTTGTCTATCATAATACTTAATCATTGCATCTATTGCTTTTAAATCTTCAGGATTTTGGAAATGACTGTTTAATTCATAAGCTTTAAATTTGTTGAAAAATATACATAACCTTAAAAAATCATTTCTTGTTTCTACAATTCCATTCCTTAAATCAATTAATTTTATTAAATCTGCTACTCTATCTAAGCTTAATGTTGTTTTTAGTTTTTTAGGTGTTTTTTTCTTATTTTGTTCTTTTCTCTCTTTAGCTTTTATTTGTTTTTCTGCATTGTTTAGATAGTCAGCGTAACCATTTTTATATAGTATTGCTATATCTTTTAGAGTATATACATAATCATTAAGTTCTAATATTTTAACCTTATTTACTCCTATTTTTTCCTTAACATTGATGGTGTTTGGTAATCTAAGATAGTTGTTACTACTTTTAGCACCATCATCAGCACCTAAATCTGCAAATACTTTAACTAAATCATTCATTGTTGATTCATACAAATTAGTGATTGTGCTAGTATTTTGAGATTTTTTAGGTATGTATACAAAATCTATAAAATAATATAAGTGTAATCCATTACCACTTGCAATGATTGCAGAAAAAGGGATTTTAGTTCTTTTCTTTACTTTTTCTAATACATAATCTATTGATAATCCTTTTTTTTACACAATCAATATCTATAAAAAAGCTATTTAAACTTAATACATTTTCTTTAGTTCTATCCTTTTTTATCAATGGTGTAAGAATTAGGTGTGTAAT
>NZ_GL622265.1 GCF_000185365.1 Enterococcus italicus DSM 15952 | reverse complement strand
GAAAAAAGTTAGCTAAAGACGAAGGCATCAGTCGAGGATCGCTTTACCAATGGAAAAATACGTTTCTTGGAAAGGATTTCCCATTTCGCATGACTTCAAAAAATCAAGGCAACCAAAAAGAATTACTTTTAAAAGAAGTGGAAGAATTACAAAAACAAGTACACCAATTACAACTCGAAAAAGCATTGCTAGAGGGAGCTGCTGAACTGCTAAAAAAAGAAAAAGGCATCAATCTTCTTTATCTATCAAATCAAGAAAAAACGATATTGATTGATGCTCAACGAAATCGATTTACGTTGAAGGAGCTGCTTCAACAACTTAAGTTGTCTAAAAGTAGCTATTTTTATCAAAAAAAGGCACTTGAGAAACCAGATAAATATGTTGAAGAACGTCAATTGATCATGACTATTTTCAACAGTAACTTCTGTGCTTATGGTTACCGCAGAATTCACCAAGCTTTAAAAAACATGGGGAAAAGCCTATCTGAAAAAGTCATACGTAGATTAATGCTTGAGGAAAACTTGATGATTAAATTTTCTAAGCGAAAAAAATACTCTTCATATGTTGGAGAAATTACTCCTGCACAACCAAATCTTTTGAATCGTAATTTCAAAGCAGAAAAACCAAATGAAAAATGGTTAACAGATATTACTGAGTTTAAAATTCCTGTAGGAAAAGTTTATTTATCCCCACTTGTTGATTGTTATGATGGAGCTATTATTAGCTGGACCATCGGAACAAAGCCTGATTCAGAATTAGTGAATACTATGCTAGATACTGGGATAGCTACCTTGCAAGATCAAGAATACCCGATTATTCATTCGGATCGTGGTGCTCACTATCGATGGCCAGGTTGGATCGAACGAATGAACAAGGCAAACTTGCCTCGTTCTATGTCTAAAAAGGGGTGCTCGCCAGATAACTCAGCGTGTGAAGGTTTCTTTGGACGTTTAAAGAATGAAGTGTTTTATCAACGTGACTGGAAAAACACAACAATCAATCAGTTTATCGATCAGGTAGATGACTATATCCATTGGTACAATAATCAACGAATCAAGTTAT
>NZ_GL622264.1 GCF_000185365.1 Enterococcus italicus DSM 15952 | reverse complement strand
TTAATAGACTGTTTAATACTGTTTATCTTTGACTAATGAGGGAAAAAATACTTTGTGAAAATTAATATTAAGAGAAAAACCTATATATAGCATATGTTTGAAAGAGAAATTAATAGAAATAATAAAAACATTTCACAAACCTAAATATGTGTTTTGGTACATCAAATATGTGATTTAGTACATGAACTATGTGTTTTGGTACATGAATAGTTTTTCATATGTGTTTTGGTACATGAAAATACTTGTGGATAACTTGATTTTTTCAACATTTTTTCTACTTTTTCTGTGGATAACTTTTTTATTTTTAAAGGACTAGACTATTACTTAAAATTATAGCATAATGTATCTATGTAAACAGATAATTGTTAAAACATAGAAAGGCTTACAATATTATTATGACAACAAAAGAGAATGAATTAGCTGAAGTTCAAAGGTTGAAGAAAATAAGTGAAAAAGAGAGAATTAGAGACTTCCAAAATCAAAGAGGATATACAGTTATCAAAGCTAACTCTTTAATACAAAAAACAACTTATAATTTAACCTCAACCGAACAAAAGTTAATATTAAGTATGATTAAAAATATTGATATTACCTCTAAAAATCTAGGAATATTTAAATTCCACATCAGAGATTTTTGTGACATCATGGGTCTAAAATACAATGGAAAAATAATTTCAGATATCAAAGAAGCTATTACAAGACTTGCATCTGATGATAAAAAATTCTGGATTGAAGAAATTAATGAAAAAGGTAAAAAATCATCAACTTATTTCTCTTGGATTGGTTCGGCTAAAATCACAGAATCAGTGGTGGAAATCTCAATGGGTCAACATATGCTTAAATATTTGATTGGATTAAATGAGTATTTTACTCAATATAATTTCTGGAATATTATTTATCTCAAAAGTAAATATTCTATCAGACTTTTTGAATTGCTAAAAAGTTATGAAAACATTGGTAAATTAAGAATATCAGTAATTGAACTTAGAAAAAAATTCCAAGCAAATCAGAAATTATATGGTGATTTTAAAAGGACTGTATTAATTAAGTCCAGAGAAGAAATCAACAAATATACTGATATTCAAATAGATTTTATAGAAATTAAAAATGGAAAATCAGTTGAATTTA
>NZ_GL622263.1 GCF_000185365.1 Enterococcus italicus DSM 15952 | reverse complement strand
GAAAAAAGTTAGCGAAAGATGAAGGCGTCAGTCGAGGATCGCTTTACCAATGGAAAAACACGTTTCTTGGAAAGGATTTCCCATTGCGCATGACTTCAAAAAATCAAGGAAAAAAAAGAGTTACTTTTAAAAGAAGTGGAAGAATTACAAAAACAAGTACACCAATTACAAATCGAAAAAGCATTGCTAGAAGGAGCTGCTGAACTGCTAAAAAAAGAAAAGGGCATCAATCTTCTTTATCTATCAAATCAAGAAAAAACGATATTGATTGATGCTCAACGAAATCGATTTACGTTGAAGGAGCTGCTTCAACAACTTAAGTTGTCTAAAAGTAGCAATTTTTATCAAAAAAAGGCACGTGAGAAACCAGATAAATATGTTGAAGAATGTCAATTGATCATGACTATTTTCAACAGTAACTTCTGTGCTTATGGTTACCGCAGAATTCACCAAGCTTTAAAAAACATGGGGAAAAGCCTATCTGAAAAAGTCATACGGAGATTAATGCTTGAGGAAAACTTGATGATTAAATTTTCTAAGCGAAAAAAATACTCTTCATATGTTGGAGAAATTACTCCTGCACAACTAAATCTTTTGAATCGTAATTTCAAAGCAGAAAAACCAAATGAAAAATGGTTAACAGATATTACTGAGTTGAAAATTCCTGCAGGAAAAGTTTATTTATCCCCACTTGTTGATTGTTATGATGGAGCTATTATTAGCTGGACCATCGGAACAAAGCCTGATTCAGAATTAGTGAATACTATGCTAGATACTGGGATAGCTACCTTGCAAGATCAATAGTACCCGATTATTCATTCGGATTGTGGTGCTCACTATCGATGGCCAGGTTGGATCGAGCGAATGAACAAGGCAAACTTGTCTCGTTCTATGTCTGAAAAGGGGTGCTCGCCAGATAACTCAGCGTGTGAAGGTTTCTTTGGACGTTTAAAGAATGAAGTGTTTTATCAACGTGACTGGAAAAACACAACAATCAATCAGTTTATCAATCAGGTAGATGACTATATCCATTGGTACAATAATCAACGAATCAAGTTATCTTCAGGAGGAATAAGGCCTCTTCAATATCGAAAGAAATAAGGATTTATTTGTTAAAAAAGGTCCAGAAAAACATCCGCACCCCCTTTCCTACATTTTATCGTTGCCGTTAACACCTAGACGGACTTTATTTT
>NZ_GL622262.1 GCF_000185365.1 Enterococcus italicus DSM 15952 | reverse complement strand
ACCTTTTCAGCCTGAGGTGTATGCTCTCAAAAATTTAGTTAGACAAATTACTAAAATTAACAGATTTAAGTCAGAATTTAATCATGACTTACATATTAAATCAGTGATTGCGACTAAAACCATGAAGAATAATACTCATAGAATGATTTTGAATAGTGCTAAACAAGCATTAGATAAGCAAGTTGATTTTTCAAACATTGAAATTAGAAACACTATCAAATTTACAGAGTATTTGCTTACAAATACTAAACCACTGGCTTTAGAAAAAGATGAAGATTTAAACAAAGAATATAAGCATTTTAAGCAGTTGTATTTTGATTTTGCTGAAGAATTAGGATATTAAGGAAGAGAGTGAATAAAAATGGCAAAGAAAAAATTAGATTTAAACAATTTAAATATAAATTTAGAAATTGAAAATACAGTGGAAACAGTAGAAATACCTGAAGAAATTAAAGATATTGAAACCCTTGAAAGTTTGAATATTAGCTACAATAATGAACTTTTTATCCTCAGAAAAAAAGCTGATACTGATACTTTTGAATTAGTTAAAGCAGATGTAGAAACACTAAAAGATAGAATTAACACAATTAAGAAGCAATCAGATAATAGAGTTATCAAAACAAAAGATGCTGATAAATTGCAAACAGGTTACTACTTTGACTCTTTAATTAATCCTTTAATTAAGCACTATTTGGGAGAATTAAATAGCTATTTAAAATCTCAAAAAGGTAAAAACTACAAGAAAGTATTTAAAGTTGACTTTACAGACAATGTTTTATACAACTTTTTTAAAACTGAAGGGGTTTGGGATAAAGATTTAAATACAATGCTTGCAAACAAAGAAAAGTATGCAAAAAAAGGAACTCAACTATTGTCTTATTTGGTCAAAGATATACCATTGGAAAAAATCATGACTTTAGATGAAATTGCTAAATCAAGACAAGGACTCTATGGAACTAAAGAGATTATTACTAAACTGGTAGAAACACACCCTCTATTCCTAAATGCTGATAAATATGATACAAGTTACTTTCTAAACTGTATCTTTAAGCAATATTTTGTAGCATATTGTAATGTTGATAGAGCAATCTTTTTAGATAAAAACTATGATGTAACTCAAATTAAGTTTAGTAAAGCTGATTTTGATAATTACTTTAGTATTTCTAAATTGGTTAATGATAATAGAAAAAAGAGCTTAAT
>NZ_GL622261.1 GCF_000185365.1 Enterococcus italicus DSM 15952 | reverse complement strand
GTAAACTAACACTTGTAAAATTATAATCTCTAAATACTGCAGAAGCTATTCCTTTAACAGTGATTCCCGCTATTTTATCAGGTATTGTAAGTGTTTTTGTTGATTCTTTTAGTGTAGTGCCACTGATAATACCTCTGTTAGTGATATGTAAACCATTTTCAGAGTAAAATTGATTAGGATTATTGCTTAAATCTAATAATTTTGTCTTTTTACCATTAAATTCCCTATATATTGCTGTATCTGTGCTTGTTGCAAATGAGCCATCTGATAAATATGCTGTCACATTAGCATTTAAAGTATTAGTAGCACTATTTACCCCAAAATAATCAAATACTTGATAATCTAACATATAAGCCCTTAAAGCTTTTTCATGAGCTGTTTTAGCTATCAATTTATAAAAACCTTCACAAAAATTATCATTATACATTTGAGCATCTAAAGCACATTCTTTAGAGTGGTCTTCCTCAAAATTTGAAGCATTGTATTTAGTTTCTAACACATCTTCTAAAGCTTTTGTATTAATTTCTTGTTTTACTGATTTATCAGCACTTTGTGTTGTTTCAGATATTTCAGTTTTCCTAACTTCAGATGCTTTACTAGATTCTACTGTTGTTTCTGTTGTAACTCCTTGTGCTTTGCTAGACTCTATTGTTTGTTTTTCTGATTGAGTAGTAGATTCTGTTGTATTTACTGTTGTTTCTGCTGTTTCTGCTGTTTCTGCTGTTGTTACCTCTGTTTTACTTTTTGAAGTGCTTGTGCTTGTTTTATCTAAAATAGCCTCAGAACTGCTTGTAGTGCTTGTAATAGTAGCATCTAATTGTTCTGCTTTAGATACAGTATTATTAATATTTAAAACAATACCAATAACAAAAGCTAAAACATATAAAGACATTGCAACTTTTATCCAATTTTTTTAATTTTTTATTTTTATCTTCAGACATTTTTTAAATATACCTCCTTTATTATTATTAGCTTTTAAGGCTTTATTGATATATCTAAACTTAATTAGATATATCTAAAAACTTTAAATTCTCTTTGATTCTGTGATGATTGCATTAGATATAGCATATAATGATTGTTCAGGAAAATTAGATTGATAAACATAATTTTTCTTAAATCCTTTCTTTCTCCTATTTAACTTCATTTTTTACATTTATACTTACTATATAAATACCATAATCTTTGACTAAGATGTTTAACTCTTTTCTG
>NZ_GL622260.1 GCF_000185365.1 Enterococcus italicus DSM 15952 | reverse complement strand
GCTTAATTGCAATATCAAATGCATAAAAAAATCAAAAAACCTTTATAGACAGCGAATTACTTAATAATCCAGTGTTACCAATGGTTTGGAAGATTGATATCCCCTACAATTTTTTTGGTGGATTGTTGGTGGTTCTGATTCAAAAGAATAGGTTAGTTGGGGCAAGAGAAGAAGCGAAGCGGCTCTTGACTCAATTAATCTATTCTTTTATCCTATGGAATCAACAAAGCACGTTAAGCGGCTTTTAATTTTGCCAGTTCTTCCTGAAGCCGTTCCGCAGGTGTTGCATAGTTCATTATTTTTCTTGGTCTGTTGTTGATTACATCGGTTATTGCATGTAAGCGCGAGTAAGACAAAGGACGCAGCGTGATACCCTTCGGGATAAATTCTCTAAGCATGCGGTTATGTCGTTCGTTCGTGCCTTTTTCCCAAGAAGCATACGCATGGGTAAAGAATACCTGAATATCCGAGAAGTTTTCTTCGATAAGAGATAGCGTGGAAAACTCAGATCCGTTATCCGTGGTTATCGTCTTGAACTGTTCTAGTCCTTGTTTTTTCATTAAATCAAGTACCCCTTTTTGAACCAATGTAGCGCTTTTACCCCAAACTTTTTTTGTGAGAAAATAGCGCGTTTTTCGTTCAACCATCGTGATGATGACGGGTTCATTTTTGGTTTTCTTACCTAAGACTAAATCAACTTCCCAATGTCCAAACGTTTCCCTTGATAGTACTTCTTGAGTACGTTCTTCAATACTACGTCCTAAGTGCTTAGCGTTGCGGCCCTTCGGTTCTGAAATTATTTTCTTTCGTGGTCGCATCCTGGTCTTCATAGGTAAATCAATGTTACGAATTGAGAGTACAGCAGCATTGATCAAAGCATAGACGGTTTTCGTGCATGGCACGCGTTCCTCAGGGTGAGACTTCCTATAGGTGCGTACGAACGTATCCACACTATGAAGCCGTAGGCCATTCTTGGGCACCAGATTTTCTGACAAAGTCGCAAAAAACGCTGCAGAATACTTATGATGATTTCTCGCATGCGAATTTGCGCGATTTTCTTGATAGACTCGTGCTCCTGAGACAGCAATATACTGTTCGTAATAGTTATGCTGATAGTCAAGTTGACGCGTCCTTCCACGTCTCAGTTCACGAGAAACAGTCGATTGACTGACGCCTAATTCACATGCCATTTCAGTCTGTGTGTAGGTGCCACATTTCGCCATTT
>NZ_GL622259.1 GCF_000185365.1 Enterococcus italicus DSM 15952 | reverse complement strand
GTAAGCGCCCCATAGCACAGTACCTTTCAAATAAAATGACCTCCAACTATACTTGAGTCATCAAGAAGTTTGGAGGTCTTTATGTATAAGTTAAATGAAATTGTTCCTGTTCAACTTGCTCCTGAAAATTCTTCGCCAGAAAAAATAAAGCCACTCACCACCAAATTGGCCCTACGAATTAAGAAGGAAAACGGATCAGAAGTATTGATTTACAATGGTATTAACAACTATATTCTGCAAGCGGTCCTGAAAGAGCTGTTTACTGATGTTTTATGATTTTCTTCACACCAAGCATATCTACATTGTATGTGGGAAAACGGATTTACGGAAAGGCATTGACGGCTTAGCTAGCCTCATCCAACAAGATTATCAACTGGACTTGTATGAAGATGCCGTCTTCCTATTTTGCGGAAATCGGCAAGACCGCTTTAAGCTTCTCCATTGGGATGGTGATGGTTTCCTTCTTTGTTATAAACGAATCGACAATGGTCGATTAAAATGGCCAAGAAAGAAAGAAGAAATTCGAACCCTAACGAATCAGCAGGTACGCTGGTTGCTGGAAGGTCTGAGTGTAGATCAACCCAAGGCCATTTCACCAGGCAAAAAAGGCAGCTTTTAAATAGAGGTTTCACACAATTACTTGTGTTAAGCCTCTATTTTTTTTACATTTTTTGTGGTATTTTAGACCCAGATTAATCCTGTTGGAAGGAGGAAGAAATTTTGGAAAATCAAGATGTACTGCTTAAATTACTTCAAGATTCGAATAAAACGAATCAGGTACAGCAGCAAACCATTCAAAATCTAACAACCGAAATCCAACTGTTAAATGAAAAAATCAATTATCTAACCAACAAATTATTTGGTCGTTCCAAAGAAACTCTTCCCGTCGATGACAATGGACAGCTTAATTTATTTAACCAAGAAACCGCCTTTGAAGTGGTCTCAGAGGATGTTCCTTCATCTATAACGGTAAAAGGACATCAACGGGTGTTGGGCACAAAGGCCGATAAACTGAAGCATTTACCCAAAACGAGTCTAGAACATGTCCTACCATTGGAAGAGCAGTGTTGCGAACACTGTGGTTCACAAATGAAAGATATCGGGCGCACGAAAGTGCGCGAAGAAATCCGATTCCATCAAGCTATGTTAGACGCTCTTGTGCATTATCAACATACTTACAGTTGTCAAAAATGTGAAAGAAATGGAATTTCTTCTTTTAAAAAATCAGCT
>NZ_GL622258.1 GCF_000185365.1 Enterococcus italicus DSM 15952 | reverse complement strand
ATCTAAAGGAATTTTATTTTTAGCCTCGACAATAAGAATCTTATTCAAATTTTCATAAGAACCATCAATTTCAATTTGTGCATTTTCAACAGAAAATTCATGAATTTTCTTATCAACATTTAGTATGTTGTACTGAAGAGAACCGCTTGACATTCTCCCACTCAGGGTAAGTAATGACTGCGGTTCATTTTGTTTAGTTTCCATGACAGAATCTATCATATTGCTCATATGAGCAATATTTAATGCAGAACTTTCACTTGTTATTTTTGAAATATCTAAGGATTGTATAAAATCAGGTATTTGCATAGAAATTGGTTTGAGATTCTTATGTTTCAACTCTTCAAACATTTTAAATTTCCCAAGAATATAATTACCTCTGGAATCAGGAAGAATAGTAATATTATTAGCTGAAAAAATTTCTGGTAATTGGTTGGAATGGTCAAATTTTGTCATTAGTCTTGCTTCTCTAAATTCATTAATCTGCTTAGATTTTATGCTAAATGTTTCATTTTTATCAATTTCATTTAAAATATCATATTTATCAAATAACTTTTCCCAAGCCACATCATTTTTACCTTTTTTCAATATTACCACTTCCCTACATTTTAACTTTGCTTATAATTGTAGTTCATTATGAGAACTTCATCCACTTTTCCTCTACCACTTGCCTTTGAATTTATGTTTCTAGTTGCTCCTATTATGATAGTAGTATCTTTATAGTCAGAATATAAATCATGTATAAGTTTACTTGATGAATTTGACAACATTACAAAACAACCTTTTTTATCTAATGTAACAAATAAATCTCTTAATCTTTCTTGTTCTTTATAATCAAAACCATTCAGAGTATACCCTACAAAATTTTGAGTGTCATCTAATGATGCATATGGAGGGTCAAAGTATACAAAATCCCCTTTTCTAGCAGTTTTTGCAGCTTTTTCAAAATCTTCATTCATAATTTTAATTCCTGATTTATTCAAAAATTTACTATCAGCAATTAAAACTTCTTTATTCACAATATTAGGATTTTTGTAATTTCCATAAGGCACATTGAATTGATTTTGAGAATTAACTCTAAATAAACCATTAAAACAAGTTTTATTTAAATATATAAATCTAGAAGCTCTTTCTACATTTGATTTTTCTTCTAAAATACCATTTCTATCCCATTCTCTTAAGATATAAAAGTATTCTTTTGAATCATTCTCTTTATGTTTTCTAATTCTTGTATTAACTCATCTAAATTATCTCTAATTACAA
>NZ_GL622257.1 GCF_000185365.1 Enterococcus italicus DSM 15952 | reverse complement strand
AAAATATGAATGATTTTTATGTTATGAATAATGAAAAGAATAAGAAAGCAAGGGAAATCAAACAAGATTTAGAGTTAGCATATTATAGAAAGCTCTATGATTTAAAAGTTAAAAATGTTAAGAAATATTCCAAAAATAGGGAGGGGGTTTAAATGTCTAATGATTTTAGAGACTTAAAAAGTAACACAGAAAATGAAAACAAAGAAAATAAAAGTAATAAGAACAGTAGTTTAGATATTTTAAAGGATAAGGTGAAAAACACTGATTACAAGCAAAAAATCAATAATTTAGGTATTGAATCTAAAGCTAAGTTTGCATTAGATAAAACAAAAGAGGTTTTAGAAAAAACAAAAGAAGTTTACCAAGCTGAAGAAACTCAAATAATGCTTAAAAAAACAATGAACATGCTTTATAAACTCCTTAGATACTATCCTTTATTTAAGTTTAAATACAATCTCAAAAAGAAATACACCAAAGAAGGTGTAATAGATGAAATGTTAGGTAAAAATCCCAAGGATAAAGGACAGTATATTAAAGATTTGAATAGTAAAGCTATTAATATTAAAGGTGTTGATGTTCACTATCAGAAATATTTAAATTTTTTATACAAAAACTCTGCTTATCTAATGATTTGTATAATTTTATTTGTAAGTTCAATAGTGCCTTATAGCTATAAACTTTATTCACATTCATTTCCTATAATGCTTACACTTTATATATCTTTATTTGTTATTACTATAATCCAAAGTTATACTGCAAAAACTGGTAAATCAGATGTTGATACTATAATAAACTATTATTTGGGAAAAGGTGTTGGTTTATCTGATTTAAGGGAAATTGTAGAAAAATATGAAGAAATCAGAAAAGACTTTAAAAATATTTATTTGACTAGTAAATCAAGAATTACTAATATGACTCTTGATTTTGATAATAAACTAGGATTAATTTTACAATTAGATTTAGAAAATACTAGTGATAAAACTATCAATACACTTGCTAATATTGACTATTTAAAGCCTTTTGAAAATTTTGGAGAATTTTATGTTGTGGCAAATAATAAAGCATATATAATGTTTGATGTATATTTGAGTAAAATTATATATAATAAAGATTTTGATTTTGTAGAACTATTTAAAGACAATGATTCTTACTTTAATTATTTCAAGGATTTTGAAGCACTTAGAAATAAAAACAGAATAAATGACTTACAAGAAAAATTGGAGAATCAAGGTTTAGATATAAATGCTAATAAATTAATGAATATCCTAGACAAAATTGAAGATAAT
>NZ_GL622256.1 GCF_000185365.1 Enterococcus italicus DSM 15952 | reverse complement strand
GATAAAGTCCATATAATTGTGTAAAAGATAAAAGGCCATGTAACAGCCCTTTTACGGTACAATGTTTTTAACCACAAAAACATACCCAGGAGGACGTTACATGACCCAAGTACATTTTACACTGAACAACGAAGAGGTTCAAAGTATTATTGAACATTCGGTAAAAGATGAAGTTTCTAAAAATATTTTGACCACTGTTTTCAACCAATTGATGGAAAATCAACGAACAGAATATATTCAAGCCGATGACTATGAACGTTCAGAAAGTCGTCAGAGTCAAAGAAATGGCTATTATGAGCGAGACTTTACGACTCGTGTGGGCACACTCGAGTTAAAAGTGCCTAGAACACGTGATGGTGAATTTTCACCGACGGTGTTTGAGCGTTATCAGCGAAATGAAAAGGCACTGCTCGCTTCAATGCTTGAGATGTATGTTTCAGGCGTTTCGACACGTAAAGTTTCAAAGATTGTTGAAGAGCTATGTGGAAAATCGGTATCGAAATCTTTTGTTTCTAGCCTGACTGAGCAGTTAGACCCGATGGTCAACGAATGGCAGAACCGTTCACTCTCAGGTACGAGTTATCCTTATCTGATGACTGATGTTCTCTACATAAAAGTCCGTGAGGACCATCGAGTGCTTTCTAAAAGCTGCCATATTGCGATCGGGATAACAGAAGGTGGTGATCGTGAAATCATTGGCTTCATGATCCAAAATGAAGAAAGTGATGACACATGGTCCATCTTCTTTGAATACTTAAAAGAACGCGGTCTACAGGGGACAGAACTCATCATTTCTGATGCCCATAAAGGCCTAGTGTCTGCAATTCGTAAGTCATTTACCAACGCAAGTTGGCAGAGATGCCAGGTCCATTTTTTAAGAAACATCTTCAGTTCCATTCCAAAAAAGAATTCAAAACCGTTTAGAGAAGCAGTAAAAGCGATCTTTAAGTTTACGGATATTGAACTCGCTCGAACAGCTAAGAATGCCTTAGTCGGTGAATATATCGACCAGTCTAAATATACAAAAGCTTGCGAAACATTGGATAATGGCTTCGAAGATGCCTTTCAATACACGGTTATCGGAAATGGTCACAATCGGCTAAAAAGCACCAACCTTCTTGAACGACTGAACCAGGAAGTCCGCAGAAGAGAAAAGATTATTCGGATTTTTCCCAACCGAACGTCTGCCAATCGATTAATTGGAGCTGTCCTTATGGACCTTCATGACGAATGGCTCAGTTCTACAAGAAAATATATTAAGTTTGATCAATGAGAGACCAGTAAAACATTGTATAGTATTTTACACAGGATTATGGACTTGACTT
>NZ_GL622255.1 GCF_000185365.1 Enterococcus italicus DSM 15952 | reverse complement strand
GATAAATTGCAAGTACAAGTTAGCCACCTAGCGAAATAAAGCATGTTATTGATAAAGCTTCGTGCTGATTGACATTGAGCGTGGTGTGTTAGTCTGAACTGGACAGGCTGGCTCATGCCAGGCTTCCCAGACAGTGAACACACCGCGAGAGGCTCGATGTCAATCAGCTAATAGACTAGCGGTTTCATCAAGGAAAGCTTGCCTTGGTGTTTTATAACCTAAGACTTTCCTTGGTAATTGATTCATCCAATTTTCAATACGTTTCATATGCACACGAGAGACGTGGCGTATCGTGCTCCCTTTCGGGATAAAACGCCGAATCAACCCATTGTGTCTTTCGTTGGTCCCACGTTCCCATGAAGAATAAGGGTGCGTAAAATAGACATCAACGATGCCGTCAAGACACGTGGATAATGTTGAGAATTCAACGCCATTATCAGAAGTAATTGTTTTAAATATATCCTTAAAGAAATGTCCAAATTGCTCTTGAAGATTCTCAATGCCAGATTGAACCGCCAAGGCATTTTTCCCTTCAATTTTTTGAATGATTTCAAACCGTGTTTTTCGTTCAGTCAACGTTAGCAGTACTTGATCCTGTCCAGATTTAAGCCCAACGACAGTGTCGATTTCCCAGTGGCCAAACGTTTCTCTAGCAGTCACACAGTCTGGGCGGAAATCAATTGAATTACCTAGAAACGTCTTGTTCTTTCTAATTTTTGTTGATTTCGTTTTTCTTCGTACTTTCAAGACAAGATCAATGTTTTGGGTTTCCATAAATCCTTTGTCAATCCAGTTATACAAGGTCTTTGTGCAAGGAATCCTTTTTTCTGGAAACAAGTTCGCTACTTTCGCAGTGCCAACCACACTATCTGGTGATTGATGCAATCGTAAAATTTGATCATCCGCATAGGCAATGAAGTCAGTTGACTCGACCCAAAGGTAGGTTCTGCCAGAATTCAATCGCGCAGTATCATAAGCTGCTTGCCCAACTTCAGGAGAATATTCAGTCTTGCGATAATCATATTGTTTTGTGCCATGTATTTGACGTTGTTTGATGACATCGACAGTTCCATCTTTGATTTCATTATGGATCGTTTGAGGAGCTCGCCCCAACTCTTTCGCGATTGCTCGATTGGACAGTCCCGATTTGTTCTTCAAATAAGCGATAAATTGTCGTTCATCAAATGATAGGTGTTTTCCTTTCCGGGATTGTGTGGTATGTTCAGTATGCGTCATAGCGAAAATCTCCTTATTGATTGTGTTGGAACTTCAATAATACACGATTTTTCGCTATGACGTTTTTTTATTGTCTGAAAGTGGCTAAGTTCATCTTACAATGAACC
>NZ_GL622254.1 GCF_000185365.1 Enterococcus italicus DSM 15952 | reverse complement strand
GACTTATTTATAATTTATATTTTATAAATTATTAAAATATAAATTATAATTGACAACATATTTCCTTCTGGTATAATGTTCTTAGAAAGATATATATATTATATTTTGCAATTTATATTTTATATTTTATAAACGGGAGGTTTGTTTAATGGAATTATCGCAAGAAAACTTGAGAATTGTTTTTGAATATAGAAATGTCGTTAGAAGACCACTAACTATTACTGTAGCAAATTCCAAGGGTGGAGTAGGTAAAACTACTATTATAAGATACTTGAGCTACGTACTTGCTAATATGGGATTTAAAGTGTTGGTAGTGGATGCCGATCCGCAATCAAATACTACAAAGACAATGTTGTTGACTAAAAATTATCACTCTAAAGACGATGACATTTTCATTATTGAAAAAACTATGCTAGCTGGAATCGTTGAACGAGATTTAAAACAATTAGTTCTTCCAATTATTGAAAACTTGGATTGCATTCCATCACATATAGATTTTAAAAACTTTCCAAAATATTTAACTAAGCTTTATGGGGACGCTATAGAAGGAATAGACGCTGATTATATCGAGGTCGAAAAAAACAGAATTTCAGTCTTGAAAGATTTACTTGAGCCAGTCAAGCCGGATTACGATTTTGTTCTCATCGATACTCCACCTACTATGTCTGATTTCACTAGGAATGCTGCTTACGCTTCTGACTATATTATTATGGCTTTTCAAACACAATCCGACAGCTTAGATGGCGTTGAAGATTATATATCAGAAGAAGTCACTCCTCTTGTTGAAAAATTTGATTGTAAAACTGAAATAGTTGGAATACTTCCAAATCAGTTGAGTAAAGGTAGTATAGATCGCCAAGTTGTCAACGATGCTATCGAAAAGTTTGGTGATCAAAACCTTTTTGATAATATTTTACCACATGTTAAGCGAGTGCAAACAACACCGAGGACAGGTCTAAATACTGATACTTATTGGGACAAACTTGCTTACGAAGAAGTTTTTGTACCTTTAGCAAAAGATTTCATTCATAGAATAAAATTATTCGAAGGAGAAAACTAACATGACAGATAATGCAAAACCAGGTTTCTTTTCTAAGCAAAAACCTGATAATTCTTATAAAGAGATCCCTAAACCGAAATCAGCATTTACTTCTGACAACACAGATTTACTAGAAAATATTCATCCTGAAGAAGATGTATTAAAGATAAACAACAAGTCTCTTGGTGTACCAGCCATAGTCTGGTGCGAATTTACGGCTTTGCTTGATACAACTGATAATGATTATACCTATGAACTACTCGAAGAATTAATTCACGAAAGAACTGCACGTTTCGATCACAATCAAGAAATAACCTACAAACGAATATTAGAGCGGAAGAAAGATCAGGAAAGAGAACGTATATATAAGAAAGAAAAAAGGAAGAA
>NZ_GL622253.1 GCF_000185365.1 Enterococcus italicus DSM 15952 | reverse complement strand
GGTTCTAAGTCAAATAGTGTTGTTTTAGTTAAATCACCTATGGGAAGTGCTTCGGCATTTCCTTTTTTGTGTTATTAAATAATTTCGCAAAGATTCTGTTGAATCATGACACGTTTACGAAGATTACGGAACGTCCTAAAGCCAAAAGCAATTCGTTTGATGACCTTGATTAAATTATTCTTCCCCTCTAATTTCCCGTTAGAGTAAGGAAATTTAAGGGAGTTGATGATTGCTTTTTTATGCTTGTTCAGATAGAGGATTGCTTTCTTAAATCTAGTGTCTAATGTAGCTGGCAAGTCATTGATTATTTCAAAGAAGGTTTTGAAATCCTTGGCATCAAAAGCAGTTAATAAATCTTGATAGACTTCATAGCTTTCCCTCAACTGGCTATTCACTGACAATAAGTAATCTAAAACCTCTGATTCAGTCATGTATTTCCTTTGGAATAGTGGGTATTGCTTGAAGGACGTGTAATTAATCTTCGCGTTTTTCTTGAGTATAGTCCGCCAATATTTCTTCAATTTACGATAGTCTTTCATAGCCTGTGGATTACTTTTCTTTAATTGATTCATTGCTTGAATCCTTTGTTTATTGATAGCTCTCGTCAATTGTTGGATCACATGAAAACGATCAATCGATACTTGTGCTTTCGGGAAAATAATCTTAGTGATAGCGCCGTAGGCGGCATTCATGTCCATAACTATATGCGTGACTCGCTTTCTAGCTTCAAAACTAAAATGCATGAAATACGCCTGCAGTTTAAAGTTTCGGCGATCATCAAGAATATCAACTATCTTACCAGTATCGGCATCACTGATAATAAAGCACATGGCACCTTCACAATCACTGGTCCCTTTAAATTCATCAATCAGTAAATGTTTGGGCAGGTAATTTGGTTTTAAACGTGGTTCTTCAAAGAACGAATCTAATACCCTTTCAACCGTTTTTGAGGAAACTGAGTAACTTTTGGCGATATCCTTCATGGAGACTTTCTTTTTTAAGTCAACGGCAATGGCAAACTTCAAAGGTTGTGCGATATAGCAGTTTTCTGCCACATAGTAAGTATTCGCTGAGAAGGTATGGCGACAGTCCTTGCAAAGAAACCGCTGTTTAAATAAATGGAGATAAGTAGGCACTTCTTGATAAGGGATTAATTGAATCCAACTGTCTTTGTACGCATGACGAATGATATTCTTAAACCCACAAAGCGGGCAGCAGTCGATTTTGTAGGTTAAAACACCTGTAAAGACATTGGCCATTCGGCCATGAATTTTTTTCTTGGATACAGCGTCTTTAGAGAAGCTGATATTGTCATCTTTGATATTTAGAATCTGTTTAATGATTTTGTCTAGCCTTTCGTCTTTTTCTTTGATATTCTTAATTATGGACATTTGGTTTTCCTCCTATGATTGGGTTCTGCGATTTAATTATAGGACAACC
>NZ_GL622252.1 GCF_000185365.1 Enterococcus italicus DSM 15952 | reverse complement strand
CTCTTTGTCAAATCGGACTGATAGGTTCACCAATGAACATCGGAAGAGGGGAGGAAACTCCTTTTCCGGTGTTTTTTTATTTGTAGGTAATGAGACCATTAAGCAAGAAAATTCGCGTACGCATATTGGAGAAATTACGGAAGCCATATGCGACTCGTTTTAACGTTTTGATGTGCGTATGTAGGTTCTCTAAGCGACCGTTGGAATAAGGCTGGGTAAAAGCGAGTCGAATCCCGCTTTCATAGGTAAAGAACGCTTTTTTAACCTGCTGTAGTTCTTTGGGCAGCTCTTTGAGCTGAGAGTGAAGCAGTTGAAAGAACTGCTCACTGTCCTTGTCGCGATAAGCGGACAGGAGTTCTTGATAATAGCTGTAAGTGGCCTTCAATTCAGGAGAAATAGCAAGTAGACGATCAACCACTTCTGTTTCTGTTAAATAGCTCCAATTGAAATTTCGACGTTTTTTGAAGGTCATGAAATCCAACTTGTCTGCTGGTTTTAAAAGTAATTTGTACAAAGATTTTAATTGCCGATAGTATTTGGCTTGTTTTTTATCTTTTGTATTCAGTTGTTTCATCACCCGAATACGCACCTGATTAAAGCCTTTGTTCAAGTGTTGGACAATGTGAAAGCGATCAACGATCGCTTTGGCGTTTGGAAAACATTCCTTCATTAACGAGAAATAAGGAGCGTTCATATCTGTCACAATATAGCGCACTTTCTCACGCGCTTTACGATCAAAGCGCATAAAATAAGCGACTAAATCTTTCTTTTGACGACTAGGGAGTATATCAAATAGCTTCCCAGTATTTCCATCCATACAAGAAAAGGAAAACGTTCCATGATGGGTTGTCAACGAGCGAAATTCATCGAATAATAAGCATTTCGGCAACCAACTTTTCCTTATCTTTGTCTCAAACGCGAGCGATGATAAGGTGCGTTGCACCGTCGTCACGGATATGTGACAATGGTTCGCAATATTTTTCATGGATTGGTTCTCGGTTAATTCCTCAAGTACATGATAATGCACCTGCTTCGAGATAAAACAATGACGATTCACCAAATACGTCTGCGCTGTGAAATACTTGTGACAAGCGCGACAATGATAGCGTTGCTTCTTCAAACGCAAATACGTTTGTTTATTGGCGCAGCGATTTAAAAGAATCATCGAGACTTTCTTGCCATTACGAACAAGAGCTTCACTAGATACTTTGCATAAAGGACAACGATGAAACGTACGAATAAGGGCAGCTTCCGCAAGAATCACTTTTTTCCCCTTGTAGAAGCCCTCCTGACAGCTTAAAATTTCAATATTTTTATCTTTCACTCCAAGGATTTGTTTGATAGAATCAGATGTAGACATACAAAATTTTCCTTTCTAGATAGTGTTATGGTGATTCTATTCTAACGGAAATATTGTATGTCTTCTATGTTTTTTAAGAAGAAAATAGGACCGATAGAATTTTTTCTATCAGTCCTATAAATTATAGAGCC
>NZ_GL622251.1 GCF_000185365.1 Enterococcus italicus DSM 15952 | reverse complement strand
CTCTATACTTTTTGATGTTGGTGGATGACACCAGCATCTTTTTTATTTTGAAAAACAATAGAAAAGACACCTTGAAATCCTTTAGAATTAATTTGACGAACCAATCCAAAAGGAGGAATCAAGATGTCTCACACTCAGCTTATCAAAGAAATGTTGGATATTCTAGACTTATCGATTACTTTTTCCGAAAACTGTCTCACAAAAGAAAAATACAAAGGACAAATCTGTCATATTTATCATGGAAGTTTGACCTACACCGCCCAAGAATGTATTCATTGTAACCATAAAATTGCTTCAGATATTGTACGTTGGGGAACCACAACCGTCCGGTTGTTAATGAACGATGTTTCTGAATACCGTACATACCTTGAACTAAAAAAACAACGCTTCAAATGTAAAGCTTGTCAGCGGACATTCGTTGCGGATACTTCTGTTGCGAAAAAGCACTGTTTTATCAGTGAGAAAGTCCGCTGGTCTGTTGTGACTCGTTTAAAAAGGAATACCTCAATGACTGAGATTGCCGCTCAAAAAAATCTGTCTGTCTCTTCTGTTTACCGTATTATGAAGCGGTTTTATCGTCCATTAAATCCTTTTCGAACAACGTTGCCTAAGGTGCTTTGTTTTGATGAATTCAAATCCGTCCGGGGTGTTTCAGGTGCCATGAGTTTCATCATGATGGATGGAAAAACACACCGCCTATTGGACATTGTCGAGAATCGGCAACTGCCTTTTCTAGAGCGTTACTTTTGTCATTTTCCAAGAGAAACGCGCGAAGCGGTCGAATGGATTGTGATCGATATGTACGCCCCTTATGTGTCGTTAGTTAAAAAGATGTTTCCAAACGCTCAGCTGATCATTGATCGGTTTCACATTGTCCAGCATATCAGTCGTACTTTTCGCAATCATCGAATCAAAGAAACGAACCACCTGTTAAAGAGCAAAGAACAAAAACTATACCAGCTGGGCAAACAACTAAAAAGATACTGGAAACTCCTTCAAAAAGACGAAAGTAAGCTTGATTATACTCGGCACCTTTGGCGGTCTGGCTTCAAAACACATTTAACAGAAACCGAGATTGTCGATCGTCTACTGAAGGGATGTCCTGCTTTGCGTACGGGCTATCAGTTATACCAAGACTTTCTTTATGCTGTAAGGAAGCGAGACCACGCATCGTTTGAAGAACTGCTTACCAACAACGACGTACTTCCCGATGGGTATCGGACAACCTTAAGAACATTCCAGAAATTTCTTCCACAAATCAAGAATGCTTTAAAACAACGTTATTCAAATGGGCCGCTAGAATGCCTAAACAACCATATCAAAGTGTTAAAACGAAATGCCTATGGCTTTCGTAGCTTTTATAATTTCAAGTTGCGTATCATGATTCGTCACGGTAGTGCATTGCTTTTAAACTAAAAAAGATCAAGAGGAAATAATCCTCTTGATCTCCAATAATTCTAAGATTTCTCTTCACCAACATCATTTGACAAAGAGCC
>NZ_GL622250.1 GCF_000185365.1 Enterococcus italicus DSM 15952 | reverse complement strand
CCATCGGTGTGAGGACATGTAGTTTTCTTTGGTAACGACCATTATTATAGTAGTCAATAAAATCAGTTATCATGTCGGTCAAGTTTTGTTTCTTTGTAAACTTACGACCATAATAGTTTTCACGCTTTAGAATGCCCCAGAAGCCTTCCATAGGACCGTTATCGATACATTTTCCAACTCGAGACATGCTTTGAATCATTTGTGCATCACTAATTCTTTCGTACATTTTTTTATTGGTATATTGAAATCCACGATCACTGTGGAAAATTGGCTGTGCATCAGGTTCAGCTGATCGTGCCTTATCAAAGGTATCCAGTACCAGTGGTAGGTCGTTCCTCTCGCTGATGACGTAAGCAACGATACGTCGATCATATAAATCTAGGATGGCACTCAAGTAGACCTTATGCACCTCGAGACCAATGTAGTACTTGAACTCTGTAATATCGGTGACCCACTTTGTATTTGGTGCTGTGGCAGAAAAATCACGATTCAGGATATTCTCCGCTACGTAATATGGATGACGACCTCTTTTAGTAATACTATTTGCCGGATGTTTGATTGAAGATTGAATTTTTTCTTCACGACAGATACGTAAGACGCGCTTATCGTTCACGTTTTGATCGTACGTCCGTTTTAGTTCGTCTTTGATCCGGCGATAGCCCATGTCCGGGTGTTCATCATGGATTGCTCTGACTGTTTTGGCAAGTTCGTTGTTCGCCATCCTCCGTGGGCTATAGGGATGTTTCACCCAACGATTGTAAGCCGACCGGCTAACATTCAATATCTTGCACATGGGCTGAACAGGATAAAGTTTTTCTTCATGTAGTTCCTTGATTGCTTCATAAGCGTGCCAATTTTTTACTTCTTTTGCCAATCCCTTCTTTCTAATTCCTTTACTTTTTTTAACAGGTCAATCTCCATCTGTTGGTATTTTACCTTTTCTTCCAACTGCGCAATTCTAATTTTTGCTTCTTCTTCAGGTGTTCGACTTTCTTGGTTTGCCTTGCGGTGACCACGACGATCTTCGAGTCCTGCTTCTCCCAATTTCTCGTAACGCTTGACCCAGTTATAAACGTTCTGATAGGTCACTTGGTACTTTACAGCTGTGCCACTGTAATCGTAGTTGTTGGCAATACAGTACAATACAATCGCTATACGCTCTTCTAAACTGAACTTTTTTGTCTGACTCACTTTACTTCCACCACTTTCTGATTTAAAGGTTCCATGAGTATTATATATCTTTATCCAGTCTTGGAGCTGTACCTTGTTCCGTAAACCATATTTTTTTGCGACTGCCTCCAATCCTTCAAATCCATCCAGATAGTATAGAACGGCTTCGACTTTTTCGTTCTTTTGAGTAGTGACGATTCTTTTTGGTTGGTAATAATCCTGTAGGTCCTTCATTTTCATAAATGGCTATCCATCTTTTTATTGTACTCCAGTTCACACCTGCTTCTTGAGCTGTTTTATTGATACTGCTTTGACCATTGAGATAATTCTCAACT
>NZ_GL622249.1 GCF_000185365.1 Enterococcus italicus DSM 15952 | reverse complement strand
ATCAATACTCTTTAAAAACCTCTCCTCCAACACCAATAAATGACGATAAACATCATCCATTGACCAGTCTGAAGAAAGGCTTAGACAATACAAAAAATCACAAGGCAACGTCTTTACGGTACGATTTCTTGTTACCCAACTTGCTACTGTACTCTGCTTATATCCATGCAACTCACAAAACTGCTCTACTGTCATACCCAACCGCGAAATAATAAACACATTGATCGGGTAGGGATATACAAAGGTATTGATACTCATAGTCAGAAAGACCTCCCAGCATATTATTACGTTTGCAATAATAGTACTACTTTTTCTTAAGACCAGCAAACAAGGCGGAGAAAAAGAAGAAACGTATCATAGATATAATGTAATAGGCAATTTGCACCTTTTAATTTCAACCTGTATCGATCATGAACAGATCTGTTTGCACGCCGATCTTATTTGGTTCTATCAAGCGTTTCAGTGCTGTCTGGATAAACATGTATTCTCTTCCAAAAGCTTCTGAGATCGCAGCGAAATAAGCCCCCTGGCTTTCTTTTTTTAGCCGGATAACGGAGCGCATCAATCCATGTGTCGAAGCTAGCATAATACCTCCATTTCTACCAGCACGAACACGAAAATGAATTTTGTTCTCTTCTTTTAACTGCTTCAGTACTTTGTCCAGGGAGCGTTTTGGAATCTTTAAACTTTCAGTTAAATCTTTTTTTGTAGAAATAATGTATGGTTGTTCTTCATAGGATTGCTCATTCAAATAAGACAATAGATCTTCTGCCCATTCATGACTATGAGAATACTTGCGAACAGCTCGCTCTTTCTTAAACTTCCACCAACCCCGTTTTTTGTTGAATAGCTGCTCTTCAGAAAGATTGACATCGACCCACTCTTGGCATAATAGGACAATTTTTTCTCTGTGCGCTGCTTGATATTTTCCGGAGTAAGCGGAACGAATGATTCTGGTTAATTCTCGATCAGATAAAGGGTTAGCCAAGCGGTCATTGAATTCTAACATCGTCAATTCACATGCTTCTACCTCGTATCCAGACGAAAAGTATGCCAAAGACAAGGTAAATATGACATTATTTCGACCATATACGCCCTTTTCACCTTGTATTTTTTTACTTTTTAGCAACAGCTGGAACCAGGGTTCGTCGACTTGACGAAATTCTTGAGTAGATGGTAATACAAAAACGTTCTTGATCTCAGCTTTTTTGTCCGCATCTTCTCTCATTGACCAGTCGATCCATTCTTCGAAACTATAACGATACTGTGGTTCAAAGAATAAAATATTCTCTTCAGAAGGCATTCGTGTGATCCCAAAATGATTGGCATTTACATCAACAGGAAACCGATAATCATTTGAAAATTTGTTTCTTAGATTTTTTGAGATCATTTTGGCCACATTGATCACTTTAAAATTTGATTTCTTCGTCACGTATGCAGGCTTGTCTAGTACATAGAAAGCTTGAAATCCATGCGGTGTACGTAGAATCATTGTAGGCATAAAGCCGATCTCGTGACTGG
>NZ_GL622248.1 GCF_000185365.1 Enterococcus italicus DSM 15952 | reverse complement strand
TATAGTGAACCCCAAAAGTTAGACTTTTTAACGAAGTAGATTAATTTCTACTTCGTTTTTTTAATTGTACTTTATTTTATACTGCAGAAGGGAATTTCTTCTGCAGTATAAAATAAAGTTTAAACAAGCGGCAGCGCGTTAGTAAGATGAGCGCTACGATACATATTTTAAACGATATTCAACGGGAGAAAGCCAATTTAACTTTGCTTTACGCCGTTTATGATTATAATAATGTATAAAATTTTGGATAGCTAATTTCAATTCTTCAAAAGAATGAAATACTTTTCCATAATACATACTTTGTTTCAAAATGCTAAAGAAGTTTTCCATTAAAGAATTATCTAAGCAGTTTCCCTTGCGGGACATGCTTTGAAAGATTTGTTTATACTTTAATCGCCTGACGTAGGCTTTCATTTGGTAGCCCCATCCTTGATCTGAGTGAAAGGTTCTGCGAAATGGACAATCACTTGTAATCTGGATAGCCTCTTCTAATCCCTCCATAATAGCTTTTCCATTTGGTGATGTAGAAATTCGATAGCTCAGAATTTCACTATTAAACATATCCATAAATGGATCTAAATAGAGTTTTTTTACTTGCATATTCCCAGCATTATCTTTGATATAATATTTAAATTCTGTTGTATCTGTAGTAATTTTTTGGTGAGGAACTGTTGTATGGAATCTTCTACGAATTTTATTTTTCGCAGTAGTACCTACGGTTCCTTTATAAGAATTATACTTTCTAGATTTACGTGTAAAAACTTTACATTGTATATTATTTTCTCTTTTTAATCTTTGAATCTTTTTGTGATTAACAACTTTCCCTCTAGCACGTAACTCTTGATTAATATAACGATATCCTACAGCTTCATAATTTCCTTCAAATATATCCCTAATCTCATTAATCAGATCTTGGTCTGGATTTACTTCGTCTAAACGATTTTTCCAATGATAGAAAGTGGCTTTAGCTAAGCCGATAAACGACAATATATCCTTTATATGAAATGATTTTTGGAGCTCACAGGCGATTTTCGTTAATTCTTTTTTTGTTGGCTTTTTCGCTTCTGTAAACTCCTTAGTTCTTTTAAATAGGCAATTTCCAGTCGTTGCATATAGTTTTCTTGTTCGAGTTCTTTGATGCGATCTTCAGTAGTTTGATTCTCTTTATCGAGATTTACGTTCTTTGTTTTATTTATACTTTTCTTTTTTTCTTCAGGCATTTTGGATGGTCTCCCTTTTGCATTTGAAAGTCCATCAATACCATTAGTTCTATATTTGGTAAGCCACGCGGAGATTAAAGCAGGATTATTTAATCCTATTGAATTCGCAACTTCACGAGTGGACATTTCATTAGTCAAATATAACTCTATCGCATTCAGCTTCTCTTGAACAGAATAAACTTTATTTTTTCGACTACGAAGTAGTCCATCAGGACCAAATTGAAGATATGAATTGACCCACTTTTGGACTATTGACTGGTGTAAATTATATTGATTTCCTAAAAATCTATAACCGCCTTTTTTGTTCAGATAGTCTTGAACGACTTTCATTTTGAACTCAAAAGAATATTTTGCCATAAAAAAACACCCCAAATCTTAGATTTTTAAGTCTAAGATTTGGGGTGCAGAAC
>NZ_GL622246.1 GCF_000185365.1 Enterococcus italicus DSM 15952 | reverse complement strand
GAGATGCACACCACAAAACAGTTTTTGAGTGTTCTTGTCTTTATATAGAATACTTAAAAAAACGAGAAGATTCTCAGTGAATTATTGCCAACGTCTCATTTCGAAAAGAAATCATTGACGTAGGCTCTTTTTTTTGCTATTTTCTTTGATAAAAATAAAAATGATTTGAAGGAGTGGTTACGAAAATGTCCAACTGGGAATCAAAATTCGCCAAGAAGGGTTTTACGTTCGATGATGTGTTACTGATACCTGCAGAAAGTCATGTTTTGCCAAACGATGTGGATATGAGCGTGCAGCTTGCAAAAAATTTAAAATTAAATATCCCCATTATCAGTGCCAGTATGGATACCGTAACAGATAGCAAAATGGCTATCGCAATGGCACGCCAAGGCGGATTGGGTGTCATTCATAAAAATATGAGTATTGCCGCGCAAGCTGATGAAGTTCGGAAAGTAAAACGTTCTGAAAGTGGCGTGATTATTGATCCATTTTTCTTAACGCCAGAACATACGATTGCGGAAGCAGAAGAATTAATGAGTCGCTACCGTATCAGTGGCGTACCGATCGTAGAAACACTAGATAGCCGCAAACTTATTGGTATCTTAACAAACCGTGACTTGCGCTTTGTTACAGATTATGCGGTTAGTATCTCTGAAGTGATGACAAAAGACAATTTGGTCACTGCGCCAGTCGGTACGTCTTTAAAAGAAGCAGAAAAAACATTACAAAAACACAAAATCGAAAAATTACCGTTGATTGATGAAGATGGACGTTTGAGTGGCTTAATCACAATTAAGGATATCGAAAAAGTAATCGAGTTTCCTAAAGCAGCCAAAGATGAACATGGTAGATTGCTAGTTGCTGCAGCAGTCGGTGTGACGAGTGATACATTTGATCGCGCAGAGGCGTTATTAGAAGCGGGTGCTGATGCGATTATTATAGATACTGCTCATGGTCACAGTGCAGGAGTATTACGTAAGATTTCAGAAATTCGTGCGAAGTTCCCACAAGCCACGTTAATTGCCGGTAACGTGGCGACAGCTGAAGGAACCAAAGCATTATATGATGCGGGTGTGGATGTTGTAAAAGTGGGGATTGGTCCAGGTTCAATCTGTACGACACGTGTCGTAGCGGGTGTCGGTGTGCCACAATTAACAGCAATTTATGATTCTGCATCAGTGGCTCGTCAATATGGCAAAGCTATTATCGCTGACGGTGGGATTAAATATTCTGGTGATATCGTGAAAGCTTTGGCAGCAGGTGGACATGCAGTTATGCTAGGTAGTATGTTAGCCGGTACTGATGAATCTCCTGGTGAATTTGAAATTTATCAAGGCCGTCGCTTTAAAACTTATCGTGGCATGGGCTCACTTGGTGCGATGGAAAAAGGTTCAAGTGATCGTTATTTCCAATCAGGTGTCAATGAAGCCAATAAGTTAGTTCCAGAAGGCATTGAAGGTCGTGTGGCGTATAAAGGAAGTGTCGCTGACATTCTTTTCCAATTAATCGGTGGTCTAAAAGCAGGTATGGGCTACGTTGGTGCAGGTACATTAAAAGCACTAAGAGAAGATGCACAATTTATTCAAATGAGTGGCAATGGCTTGAAAGAGTCTCACCCACATGATGTTCAAATTACCAAAGAGGCACCAAACTATTCTGTTCATTCATAAAATGGCGAGATAGTGTTAAAAAAGCCAACAAATCCAAAAGGTTTTCTCAAACTTTTGGATT
>NZ_GL622245.1 GCF_000185365.1 Enterococcus italicus DSM 15952 | reverse complement strand
AAGTTCTTTTTGCAATTATTCTCGTGAGGTCTTCTTTTAACTACATAAAATTGTAACCACTGGTTTTAAGAGTAGTGTATCATCCCAAATCATATAATTAATTGACTGCGATTGTTATAAAACTCACGGTAAGCCATATAACTAGCAATAAATGAAGAAATCGCAGTAACTGAAATCAACATAAACATCACAACAATTTGGTAACGAATCGCTTGAACAGGATCAATTCCCGCAAAAATCAACCCTGACATCATACCTGGTAGGCTGACAAGTCCAACCGTTTTTGTTCGGTCAATAGAAGGAGCCATGCCCGTTTTGACGCTTTCTCTTACAATACTCATGGACGCTTGTTTTTTATTGGCTCCCAATGCCAATTTTTCCAATACCTGTTGGCGTTGGTCCGTAAATTTTGAATTCAAAGACCGATAGGTCACTCCAATCGCAGTCATGGCGTTGCTGGCAATCATGCCTGTAATTGGAACGATTTGGGAAGGGGTCCAGTCAATGACTCCTGAAAAAACAAGAATGAGTAAGGACAAGGCTGTTCCTACTCCAATAGCCGTCGTTGAAATTTTAAAAGAGCGGTTGATCCCCTCACTGCGTGTATAGGCGTTATAAGAAGCGTTGAACACAATGAACAAAACCATCGCTAAAGTGAGAAAGTTGTTATCCACTCGTAATACGTAGCTCAATACATATCCAATAAGGAATAATTGAACGACAGCGCGAATTCCCGCAATAAAAATGTCGTTTCCTAATCCCAATTTCTCTTTGTAATCAATCAACAAGGCAACTATCAAGAGGACAGAGGATAAAAGCAAAGAAAGATTACTGATTTCCAAATTGTTTGTCATTTCGATTCCTCCATTTTTCCACCTTTGATAGTAATCAGACGAGAAGCTTGGTCGATTTCTTCCTGGTTGTGAGTGACGGCCAACACCGTAGTTTGTTGGTCTTTCATCATGTCTCGGACTAAATCAAGGACAATCGCTCTGTTTTCTTGGTCCAATGAACTTGTAACTTCATCCAGGAGCAACACTTTTCGGTTGATACATCAAATTTCGGACCAATGCAACCCGTTGTTTTTCCCCTCCTGATAGTTCCTTGACCTCTTTCGATAAGTAAGTTTCAGGTATTTGAACTCGTTCTAACAATTTTTTTGCACGTTCCCGATCAAATCCTTCTTCTCTTATGCGGGCAGGAAAAGACAAGTTCTCTTGAACTGTCTCATCGAATAGAGAAGTGTTTTGAAAGAAATAAGAGACTTCTTTTCTATACTCCACAGGATCGATTTTTTGCAGATCCGTACCTCGATAATAAATTTTTCCGGAAGTTGGGGAAAGCAGCGTACCAATTAATTTCAAAAGGGTACTTTTTCCACTTCCAGAAGGACCAGAAAAAACAATCACTTCCCCTTTGTTTACTGTAAAAGAGATATCTTGAAGGATTTGGTTTCCGTTTGCCTGAAAACCAACCTTCTCTAATTGAAACAATGAATCACTCATACCACTTCTCTCCTTTATAAAAAAGCCCTGCACCAGTGGACCATCCATACGGGTGCAGGGCTTTTGTTTCATCCTAGTGTACCTCAGTGTTCGTTTGGATCGTTTTTGGCGTCTTCATGAGTAGGGTGAACCGTTCCTTCAAGGTGATCTGGACCAGCATAAATGGTATACAGTCTGAGCGGCTTATCACCGGTGTTTTCGATGTTGTGCCACATGTCCGCCGGAACAAATACGGCGTCATCATCCATCACTTTTTGTTGAACATGTAAGTTATCTTTAGAAGGCCCCATTTTACACACGCCTTCTCCTTCTTCAATACGGATAAATTGGTCAATGCCTTCGTGCACTTCCAAACCGATGTCATCGCCCGGTTGAATGGACATTACGGTGACTTGCAGTTTACTGCCTGTCCAAATGGTCGTCCGGTAATTATCATTTCCTGTCGTGGCGTCTTCAATATTAATGATATACGGCTTCTTCCCATGATCC
>NZ_GL622244.1 GCF_000185365.1 Enterococcus italicus DSM 15952 | reverse complement strand
GATTGTTCATTGAAAACTGGATAGTGAAGTAAAAAAATCAAAACAAACCGAGAACACCGCGTTGAATGAGTTTTTTAATAAGTTCAATTGCTTATTTTCTTGATTAAGCTTCTATCGCTAGAAGAACTGATCAAAACCCAACCGTAAGGTTGAGAAGGTTAAGTGAATAAGGGCGCACGGTGGATGCCTTGGCACTAGGAGCCGATGAAGGACGGGACGAACGCCGATATGCTTTGGGGAGCTGTAAGTAAGCTATGATCCAGAGATTTCCGAATGGGGGAACCCAGCATCTTTTATAGGATGTTACTTTCCAGTGAATACATAGCTGGTTAGAGGTAGACGCAGAGAACTGAAACATCTAAGTACCTGCAGGAAGAGAAAGAAAATTCGATTCCCTGAGTAGCGGCGAGCGAAACGGGAAAAGCCCAAACCAAGATGCTTGCATCTTGGGGTTGTAGGACTCCGATATGGTAGTCCAACCAGATAGTCGAATGACTTGGAAAAGTCAGTCAAAGAGGGTAAAAACCCCGTAGACGAAATGTGGTTGACACCTAGGAGGATCCTGAGTACGGCGGAACACGAGGAATTCCGTCGGAATCCGGGAGGACCATCTCCCAAGGCTAAATACTCCCTAGTGACCGATAGTGAACCAGTACCGTGAGGGAAAGGTGAAAAGCACCCCGGAAGGGGAGTGAAATAGATCCTGAAACCGTGTGCCTACAACAAGTTAGAGCCCGTTAATGGGTGATAGCGTGCCTTTTGTAGAATGAACCGGCGAGTTACGATTGCCTGCGAGGTTAAGTTGAAGAGACGGAGCCGTAGCGAAAGCGAGTCTGAATAGGGCGAATGAGTAGGTAGTCGTAGACCCGAAACCATGTGATCTACCCATGTCCAGGTTGAAGGTGCGGTAAAACGCACTGGAGGACCGAACCCACGTACGTTGAAAAGTGCGGGGATGAGGTGTGGGTAGCGGAGAAATTCCAAACGAACTTGGAGATAGCTGGTTCTCTCCGAAATAGCTTTAGGGCTAGCCTCGGAAGTAAGAATGATGGAGGTAGAGCACTGTTTGGACTAGGGGCCCTTCTCGGGTTACCGAATTCAGATAAACTCCGAATGCCATTCATTCATATCCGGGAGTCAGACTGTGAGTGATAAGATCCATAGTCGAAAGGGAAACAGCCCAGACCACCAGCTAAGGTCCCAAAATATATGTTAAGTGGAAAAGGATGTGGAGTTGCACAGACAACTAGGATGTTGGCTCAGAAGCAGCCACCATTTAAAGAGTGCGTAATAGCTCACTAGTCGAGTGACCCTGCGCCGAAAATGTACCGGGGCTAAACATATTACCGAAGCTGTGGAGTGTACCGTAAGGTACATTGGTAGGAGAGCGTTCTAAGGGCGTTGAAGGTAGATCGTGAGGACTGCTGGAGCGCTTAGAAGTGAGAATGCCGGTATGAGTAGCGAAAGACAGGTGAGAATCCTGTCCACCGAATGACTAAGGTTTCCTGGGGAAGGCTCGTCCGCCCAGGGTTAGTCGGGACCTAAGCCGAGGCCGAAAGGCGTAGGCGATGGACAACAGGTTGATATTCCTGTACCCGTTGGCATTGTTTGAGCAATGGAGGGACGCAGGAGGCTAAGGAATGCAGACGATTGGAAATGTCTGTCCAAGCAACAAGTCTTAGTGAGAGTCAAATGCTTTCACTTTTAAGGACAAGTTGTGATGGGGAGGGAAATAATAGTACCGAAGTTCCTGATGTCACACTGCCAAGAAAAGCTTCTAGTGAGAAGTCAACGGCCCGTACCGCAAACCGACACAGGTAGTCGAGGAGAGAATCCTAAGGTGAGCGAGAGAACTCTCGTTAAGGAACTCGGCAAAATGACCCCGTAACTTCGGGAGAAGGGGTGCTGCTCTAACGAGCAGCCGCAGTGAATAGGCCCAAGCGACTGTTTATCAAAAACACAGGTCTCTGCAAAATCGAAAGATGACGTATAGGGGCTGACGCCTGCCCGGTGCTGGAAGGTTAAGAGGAGTGCTTAGCGCAAGCGAAGGTACGAATTGAAGCCCCAGTAAACGGCGGCCGTAACTATAACGGTCCTAAGGTAGCGAAATTCCTTGTCGGGTAAGTTCCGACCCGCACGAAAGGCGTAACGATTTGGGCACTGTCTCAACGAGAGACTCGGTGAAATTTTAGTACCTGTGAAGATGCAGGTTACCCGCGACAGGACGGAAAGACCCCATGGAGCTTTACTGTAGTTTGATATTGAGTGTCTGTACCGCATGTACAGGATAGGTAGGAGCCGTAGAAATCGGGACGCTAGTCTCGACGGAGGCAATGGTGGGATACTACCCTTGCGTTATGGCCACTCTAACCCGCACCACTAATCGTGGTGGGAGACAGTGTCAGATGGGCAGTTTGACTGGGGCGGTCGCCTCCTAAAAGGTAACGGAGGCGCCCAAAGGTTCCCTCAGAATGGTTGGAAATCATTCGAAGAGTGTAAAGGCAGAAGGGAGCTTGACTGCGAGAGCTACAACTCGAGCAGGGACGAAAGTCGGGCTTAGTGATCCGGTGGTTCCGCATGGAAGGGCCATCGCTCAACGGATAAAAGCTACCCTGGGGATAACAGGCTTATCTCCCCCAAGAGTCCACATCGACGGGGAGGTTTGGCACCTCGATGTCGGCTCGTCGCATCCTGGGGCTGTAGTCGGTCCCAAGGGTTGGGCTGTTCGCCCATTAAAGCGGCACGCGAGCTGGGTTCAGAACGTCGTGAGACAGTTCGGTCCCTATCCGTCGCGGGCGTTGGAAATTTGAGAGGATCTGTCCTTAGTACGAGAGGACCGGGATGGACTTACCGCTGGTGTACCAGTTGTCTCGCCAGAGGCATCGCTGGGTAGCTATGTAGGGAAGGGATAAACGCTGAAAGCATCTAAGTGTGAAACCCACCTCAAGATGAGATTTCCCATTTCTTTAAGAAAGTAAGATCCCTGAGAGATGATCAGGTAGATAGGTCAGAAGTGGAAGTGCAGTGATGTACGGAGCGGACTGATACTAATCGATCGAGGACTTAACCAAAAGAAAAAATGAACTCGAAGAGTTTTGATACTACTTTGCATCCAGTTTTGAGTGAAGAATCACTCAACCAAATAGTGTGGTGGCGATAGCAAGAAGGACACACCTGTTCCCATGCCGAACACAGAAGTTAAGCTTCTTAGCGCCGATTGTAGTGAAGGGTTGCCCTTTGTGAGAGT
>NZ_GL622243.1:48900-69036 GCF_000185365.1 Enterococcus italicus DSM 15952 | reverse complement strand
CATTTTTTAAGGAAGAAGGATATTTTTGTCATCGAATCTTTGGAACGACTAGGGCGAAACTATGATGAAATTTTTTATATAGTGCAGCAACTGGATTAAAAGGATATCGGACTGATTGTTTTGAACATGCCTATCCTCAACCAATGAGAACTTTCGACGAAATCATGTTCTAGAAAGAAATTTCTATCCAATAAGAATTCCAAATCATGGACACTATTATCAAAGATGATAATTTGACAATGATTGCTAGAGAAGTTGAATCAACATTAAAAGAAGTAGTGGACGCTGCTAAATAAATATAAAAAAGACTTTCTCGTGAACTAAAATGGACCCCTATAGAGGACACTAAAAAAAGTGTCCTCTATAGTTTTTTTTGCCCATAGGGAGGAAGGTCATGTAACTTTATCCACTAGCTCTTAATACAAGATTCGGAAATACCGACATATTATGGTCGTTTTTATTCTTTTTGAAAAATGCTTTACAAAAAATATGCATGGGGGTATATAAATGAAAAATATCATTTTATTAAGTATAAAAGGTTATCAAAAAGGAATTTCGCCGTTGTTTCCACCGAGTTGTCGTTATTATCCCACCTGCTCGCACTATGCTGTTGATGCGATTGAAAAACACGGAGCAGCAAAAGGGTCTCTAATGGGAGCAGCACGTATTATGCGGTGTCATCCATTTGTTAAAGGCGGATATGATCCAGTGCCAAGTACATTTTCATTGAAAAGAAATAACAGACATAAGATAAAAGGAGAGGAACAATCAAATGACAGTAAAAGTAACTGATGTAACATTAGCATCAGAAGTAAAAGAGGGTATTACATTAGTCGATTTTTGGGCTCCTTGGTGCGGGCCATCTAAGATGTTAGGACCAGTATTAGAAGAATTAGAAGCAGAATTTGCACCTGAAATTAAAATTGCAAAGTTGAACATTGACGAAAACAATGTAATAGCTAGTCAACTGGGCATTATGAGCATTCCTACCATGGTTTTATATAAAGATGGTCAGCCTATTGAAAAAATAGTTGGCTACCAACCAAAAGAAGTACTAAAAGAGTATTTAATGGAAAAAGTAACAGCAGAATAATTACTATTATGAGGAGTAAAAATATGTTTTTCAAAAAAACACCTACGATTTCGACTACTGAACTGGAGAATAAATTATCCGAAAAGCCGCAAATTATTGATGTGAGAGAACCGCATGAATTCAAAATTGGTCATATTCCAGGTGCAAAAAATATTCCATTGGCTAAAGTTTCTACCTATACCCCGAAGGGTCAAGTCTACGTAGTGTGCCAATCTGGGATGCGCAGTAAACGAGCGACGAAAATATTGCTGAAACAAGGACATGATGTTATCAACGTCCGTGGCGGCATGATGGCATGGGCAGGAGCAAAAAAAGGAGGCAAGAATTAATGAGAATTGTCATTATTGGTGGTGTAGCAGGTGGTATGTCTGCTGCTACACGGTTAAGACGTTTGGATGAAAGAGCAGAAGTTATCGTGTTAGAAAAAGGGCATATGTGTCATTTGCTAATTGTGGTTTGCCTTATTATGTCGCTGGAGAAATTGATGAACGGACGGATTTGTTAGTTCAAACTCCAGAATCTTTGCAAGCAAGGTTCAATTTAGACGTACGACCAAATAGTGAAGCTATTTCCATCGACTCCAACAACAAAGAAGTGGTCGTGCAAACCGATCAAGAAACATACACGTTGGGGTATGACAAATTAATCTTGTCTCCAGGAGCAAAGCCATGCCATTACATTTATATCTCTGATACGTATTTACATTTATATTAATAAGCAACTATCTTTAGTTGTTTTTTAGAAACTAGTTGTATTTCTTTTTTTATATCTTAATTTGACAATTAAGATTATTTTAGTTTTAACTACACTCGTTCATGGATATGCTATTATTCAAGAAATTGATAAGTTAAGTGATGGATCAGTTAAGGTAGCAGCAGGAACTATGTATGGAGCGATTGAAAATTTACTTAAGCTTAATTTGATAGAAGAAATTCCAAGTAGACCTCATCGTCGCAAAGAGGGCAAAAATCCCTTTAAGAGATTTTTACCCTCTTTGCGACGTTGAGGCCTTTGTTTTTCGTTCTCGTTTTTTGTTTGATTAACTAGAAGGGATTAAAAGACTGCATTTTGATTTATTTTTTTAGGGTAAAGGAGAGAGTAGCCCGAAAATTTTTAGTTGGCTTGGACTGAACGAAGTGAGGGAAAGGCTACTAAAACGTCGAGGGGCAGTGAGAGCGTAGCGAACACTTGTTTTTTGAATTTCTATCTTTGTTAGGTCAATAGAGTATACTTATTTGTCCTATACTATGATTTGCGGTGTACTAGATTTAGTATATAGGTCATATAAGTTGGGCATAATAATGCCTTGTATTAACTAGAAATGAGGGAATGAATGAAAATCAAATTTGGGAAATTATTTGGATTGATTGTCTTAGATATATTTGTGGTTGGAGTAGTTAAAGAAATTGTTTTTCGTGAGGACGTTAATTTACCTTCTTTTATTCTTGAAAGTATTACCTATAATTTTACTCACTTTTCCTTTTTAGGATTGATTGGTGGAGTGGGAATGATTGTTTTATCTATAAGCTTATTTTTTATGGCAGTTAGTTTTATTATTTTCAATTGGCAACAAGTAAAAAGTTGTTTTCAGAAAAGAGCAGATGATAAATGACTAAAATTGGGTATGTACGTGTTAGTAGCAAAGAACAGAACTTAGATCGGCAATTACAAGCGTTACAGGGTGTTTCTAAGGTCTTTTCAGACAAATTAAGCGGTCAATCGGTCGAAGGTCCACAATTACAAGCTATGCTTAACTATATTCGTGAGGGTGATATTGTAATGGTCACTGAATTAGATCGCTTAAGCAGAAACAACCATGATTTGACTAAGATCATGAACTCCATTTAAAATAAGGGTGCCACCGTAGATGTGTTAAATTTGCCGTCCATGACAGGGATTGCTGACGCAAATTTACGTCAACTGATGACCAACTTGATTATTGAACTCTATAAGTATCAGGCCGAAAGTGAACGTAAGCGAATCATTGAGCGCCAGCAGCAAGGGATTGCCTTAGCTAAGCAGCAGGGTAAATACCATGGGCGCAAACCCCAATATGCCAAAGATGATCCCCGCTTGCAACATGCTTTTAAGCTTTATCAGGCAGGCATGAGTGACATCGATGTTGCCAGAAACACCGGGATTAAACGGACGACTTTTATTAGATATAGAAAGAAGCTCAATGTACAAAGATAGTATCTACATGAGATAATTACGTTCTATTAGTTTAGAAAGAAGATGATATAATGATCATTCAAACAAATGGTCTTACTAAAGCTTATCAATCAAAAGTGGTGGTTGACCATATTGATTTAGCAGTCAAAGAAGGCAGCTTAACCGCTCTATTAGGACCCAATGGCGCTGGTAAAACAACCATTATATCAATGCTCACAAGGATCATAAACCCTACCAGTGGAATGATCAGGATGAAACCAGACATAAAGATTAGCATGGTATTCCAACAAAGTATTTTAGATAATGATTTGACAGTTATGGAAAATTTAAGCATTCGAAATAAGCTTTACAAAAAAGCCAAATCTAATCATATTGATACTTTGATTCAGCAAATCGGCTTAACTGAATTTATTAATCAAAAATACGGTCAACTTTCTGGTGGGCAACGGCGACGAGTTGATATTGCAAGAGCACTACTTAATCAGCCCGATGTTCTTTTCTTGGATGAGCCAACTACTGGATTGGATATTCAGACTCGCTCGGCAATCTGGGGGTTATTACAATCATTGCAGCAGAGTGACAATCTTACTATTATTTTGACCACTCACTATCTTGAAGAAGCAGACAATGCAGATGAGGTTTATATTATTGATCATGGCAAGATAATTGCCAGCGGGTCCGCTGATGAAATTAAAACACAAAATTCTAGCGGTAAACTCGTGATTGTTTCTGAACAAGCTGATCAATTAATGGCATTGATACCAAGTAAAATAATTCATACACAGATTAATCATAAAACCATTTGTTTAATGGCTAATTCTGACGAAGCACTCACATTATTATTAAAGTTTCGTAGTTTTATTAAGACATTTAATTATCAAGACGGCACTATGGATGATGCTTTCCTGGCATTAACTGGAAGGAGGATGCGCTAACTATGATAGCATTGACAAAAAGAAATTTATTATTATATTTTCGTAATCGTTCAGGGGTATTTTTCTCTTTATTGGCGGCAATGATTTCATTTGTCTTATATATTATTTTTTTGAAAAATTCGATGATAAATAGTTGGCAGGAGGTTCCTAATTCTCATCAACTACTTGATCTTTGGTTAATTGGTGGCACTTTATCAGTGACTGCAATTACAACAACGTTTACCTCGCTGGGTCAATTAGTTAAAGATAAAGAACGTGAAGTTATTAAAGACTTTTATTTAACAGATCTTTCTCATTTTGAAATAAAAATAAGTTACATGTTAAGTGCATCGTTAATTGGATTTCTTATGCAATTAATGATGCTTTTCTTAATGATGGGTTACTTTTCAATTACGGACAGTTTGACTATTCCCTGGGCTTCAATGCCGGCAGTAATTTGCGTTGCTCTTTTTAGTTCATTACTGGCAGTCGTTATTAACATGTTATTCATTCAGCTTATTAATCGTTTTGATTCACTTGGAGCTTTGGAAACGATTGTTGGAACGGCCTCGGGATTCTTGGTTGGTACTTACATTCCATTTGGAATTCTTCCTAACTTTGCACAATTCCTTATCAAACTAACGCCTGGTGCATATGTAGCAGCAATTTATCGGCAAATCTTTATGAGTGACAAATTAAGAAGGGCTTTTCATGGTCAGCAAAACCATTTTGAAAAAATGATGGGAATTAAGTTAGAGTGGCATCATTTATTAACCGGGATGCAAACTGCTGTGTTCCTTATCGTAATTTTTTTATTAGGAATAGTAGCTTTACTAACTGTTGACTTAATTCGAAGCAAGAAAAATGTGAGAACGGTTGATTGAGCGGTAGCGACAAGGGATTGCCTTAGCTAAGCAGCAGGGTAAATATCATGGCCGCAAACACCAATACACCCAAGACGATCCCGTTTGCAACATGCTTTTAAACTTTATCAGGCAGGCATGATTGATGTCGATGTTGCTCGGAATACCGGGATCAAGCGGACAACTTTTATCAGGTATCGTACAAGATATAACGTGACAGTCGATCAAAGAAAAAACAAGGGAAAGAGGGATAGTTAATGAGTACAGTTATTTTAGCTGAAAAACCAAGCCAGGCGTTAGCCTATGCCCAGGCATTTAATCAGAGTGATAAGAAAGACGGATATTTTGAGATCAAAGACCCACTATTTACAGATGAAACGTTTATCACCTTTGGTTTTGGGCATTTAGTGGAATTAGCAGAACCAGGTCATTATGACGAAAAGTGGCAAAATTGGAAACTTGAATCTTTGCCGATCTTTCCTGATCGATACGATTTTGAAGTTGCAAAAGATAAGGGAAAGCAGTTTAAAATTGTTGCAGAACTTCTCAAAAAGGCAAATACAATTATTGTTGCAACAGATAGCGACAGAGAAGGTGAAAATAGTGCGACATGTTTCTAGTTGAAAAGACTAGACACACTAACGGCTTAACAGACGTTAGTGGAGAACTTTCAGTTTGAGAGGTGGAATGATAGGGTAACGCCTTGAAACGCCTCCCTTAATACTCCGACATGCCTTTTCTTACGTGTTAAAAGAAATGGTATGAAGCTCGGTGAAGTCGGCAGAAGGATACCGTAAGCAAGATTGAAAAACATGGGTCTGCACGAAAATTTCCTAGAGGTAGGAAACGTATCTAATATGCCGGAGGTCGCAAAAAGTATAGTATGGTGAGAATGTGTGTAAAAGCACTGACGAACTGGCGAATGTACTGTCCTAAACGCCTAAGGCACAGAAATGTGTCGGGTAGAACATGATTGAAGAAATCATATCACTCTACGGTATCATGCGGTGGAGTAAGAATTGTTTTTATGAAACTCCGTGAAGTGTTATAGGCACTTGAAGTGATACAGGGCAAAAGTCAGCACCTAAACTATTACATTGATAAAACTGAAGGAACGTGGGAAGCCAAGAACGTGGAGCGCACACACGCAAAGAAGCGGATATAAGGAAAGTAGTAGTATATAACTTATAGTTATCTTGGTGAAAGTAGTGGCATGACCGGTGAAGGTTCTGTAATGGGGCTGGAGGAATAGCCACAAGTCAACAAATTCAAACCAATTTATTAGGTAACCTAAGTCAAACCATAGATTCCTGTAAGACCAAAAGGTCACAACCAAGAACTAGGGGGTGACGAACTATGAACAACCACCGAAACAAGAAAAATAATAAGCTTCGATATTCTGAGTACTATGGAATGCAAGAAGCTTATGATAACTTGTATCAACGTAGTGTAGAGAATCAAAATTTCAAGTCACTAATGAAAATTATCATATCTGATGACAATATCTTGCTTGCGTATCGTAATATAAAGCGCAACTCAGGAAGTCTTACGGCAGGTATTGACGGTAAAACCATTAAAGATATTGAAAAACTAACAACTGAAAGATACCTTGATATAGTTAAGAAACGGTTCAAATTTTACAAACCAAGAGAAGTTAAGCGAACTGAAATTCCCAAACCAAATGGAAAAACTAGACCATTAGGAATTCCTTCTATTTGGGATAGGGTAGCTCAACAATGTATCTTGCAAGTATTAGAACCAATATGTGAAGCGAAATTTAATCCACATAGTCACGGTTTTAGACCTAATCGGTCTGCCGAACATGCAATTGCTGATTGTGCCAAGAAGATGAATATTATAAAAATGGGATATTGTGTTGATATAGATATTCAAGGTTTCTTCGATGAAGTTTGGCACTCAAAATTAATGCGACAAATGTGGACTATGGGTATACGGGATAAGGAACTTCTCACTATTATCCGCAAAATGCTAAAAGCTCCAGTTGTATTGCCTAATGGTACTATTCAATTTCCCGAAAAGGGGACACCACAAGGTGGGATTTTATCCCCATTATTAGCCAATATTAATCTTAGTGAATTTGATTGGTGGGTATCGGAACAATGGGAAACAAGGCATATGTCTGAAATTAAGACACAATACAATGCTAATGGAACCGAGCATATGGGAAATCACCATAGGAAAATGCGCTCACATACAAAACTAAAAGAGTTCTATATAGTTCGTTATGCAGATGATTTTAAATTATTTTGCCATGACCGAAAAACGGCTGAACAACTTTATCATGCTTCGATACAATGGTTGGAACAACGATTGCATTTACCCGTATCTATTGAAAAATCCAAAATCACGAACCTTCGTAAGGAAACTAGTGAGTTTCTAGGTTTCAACTTGAAACTAGAAAGAAAAGGGAAAAATAGATATGTAATGCATTCTCATGTTTCAGATAAAGCAATTAACCGTATGAGAATAGAACTAAAAGAGCAAATCAAGGAAATCAAAAAATCACCTAATAGCATTAATACTATCAGAGCTATAGGAAATTATAATAGTAAAGTTATTGGCATGCACGGTTACTATCGAATAGCAACTCACGTTAATAGAGACTTTAAAAAGATGCATTACTCAGTTCTTCTGACAATGAGAAATCGATTGTCTATTGATGGATTGACAAAAACGGGTAAATATACTGGTAAAGATAAAGGGATATTGAACTACGTCCAGTCAAAGAATATTAGATACCTGACAGGACGCCCAATTATACCAGTTAGTTTTGTACAACATAGGAACCCAATGTACCTTAAAGTTAAAATTAATAAATATACTCCTGAGGGGCGTAAACTCATTCATCGTAATCAATCAGCCGTATCTGAAATAGCACTTCGTTGGATCAGGAGCAATCCTGTAGTCAGCGATAGAGCAACAGTGGAATTTAACGATAATCGTATCTCATTGTTTATAGCTCAGTCGGGTAAGTGTTCGGTAACGGGTGAAGAACTAAATGTTCTAGATATGCATTGTCATCATAAGATACCTTATCATGTATCTTATGATGACAAGTATAGTAACTTGACTATTGTTAAATCTGAAGTTCACATTCTAATACATGCTACCAAGGAAGATACTATTCAGCGATATATGACCTTATTAAACCTTAATGATGAACAGGTCAAAAGGCTGAATAAATTAAGGTTGTTAGTTAGAAACACCTCACTACATTATTAATTTGGTTGCGAGACTTAGGAAAACAAAAGGTTTAATTTGTTGATAGAACGCCGTGTGCGGTGAAAATCGCATGCACGGTGTGGATCGGGGGAAAAACTGGAGATTATTTCAAAAGTTTACCTATCGATATTCGCCTGGTCGATCATTCATAAAGCAAATGCCTTTTCAAAAGATAAAACATTTAAAAGACTATGGATCAATAGCTTAGAAAAAGATGTGATCCGAAGCGGTTTTCAAAATTTGCAACCTGGAATGAATTACTATCCCTTTTATCAAGAAGCGCAAACACGCCAAATTGCCGATTGGTTGATCGGCATGAACGCAAGCCCTTTGTATACGTTAAATTTACAACAGAAGGGCGTACAAGGTACATTTTCACTAGGACGTGTTCAAACGCCCACCTTATACCTTATTTTTCAGCGCCAGGAAGCCATAGAGAATTTTAAAAAAGAACCTTTTTTCGAGGTGGAAGCTAGTATAAAAGTAAACCAAGGGTCGTTTAAGGGCGTTCTAAGCCCCACACAGCGTTTTAAAACCCAAGAGGAGCTTTTAGCTTTTGTTTCTTCTAAACAAGCTAAAATAGGCAATCAAGAGGGCAGAATCACTGACGTGCAAACCAAAGAGAAAAAAACGAATAGCCCGAGTCTGTTTTCTTTAAGTAGTTTGCAATCAAAAGTCAATCAGCTTTATAAAGCGACAGCGAGCCAAACTTTAAAAGCTATGCAAGGACTGTATGAAGCAAAATTATTGAGTTATCCAAGAACAGATACACCATTTATTACAGAGAACGAATTTGCTTATTTAAAAGCGAATTTTGGCAAATATAGCGGTTTTTTAGGACTTGACCCTGAAATGGTTCAAACAGAGCCTAGAAAGCGTTATGTGGACGGTAGTAAGGTACAGGAACACCACGCCATTATCCCAACAAAACAAGTACCTACCGAATCTGCATTAGCGAAAATGGACGATTTACAACGAAAAATTTATGCTTTAGTCGTTAAAACGACTGTTGCAATGTTTCTACCTGATTATTTGTATGAAGAAACTAAGATACAAACCAAAGTAGCCGACTTACTTTTTCAATCAATAGGCAAGACACCAAAACAAGAAGGGTGGAAAATTCTTTTTAAACAACAAAATAAAGAAGAAAAAGAGGATGTTCAAACGTTACCATTGGTTATCATTGGCGAACATGCCGAAGTTGACGTTAAGAGTGCCGAGAAAGAAACACAACCGCCGAAAGCTTTTACAGAGGGTACATTATTAACCGCTATGAAAACCGCGAATAAAACGGTTGATGATGAAGAAGCAATCAAGATATTACAAGAAGTCGAGGGGATTGGAACAGAAGCGACAAGAGCAAGCATTATTGAAGCTTTGAAACAAAAAGAATATATTCAAGTCATTAAAAATAAACTTGTTGTGACTGAAAAAGGTAAATTATTGTGTCAGGCAGTCGAAAGTCAGCACCTCTTAACGAGTGCCGAAATGACGGCTAAATGGGAAACGTATTTAAAGAAGATTGGTAAAAGAGAAGGCAATCAAGAAAACTTTATCAATAATATTAAGAAGTTTATCGTACATTTATTGGAAAATGTACCTACCGATATAGAGAAATTAAGTTTTGCTGATTACCAGGAACAGAAAGAAAAAGAAGCTGAAAAAAGTATTGTAGGAAAATGTCCTAAGTGTGGCAACAATATTGTATTAAAAATATCGTTTTATGGTTGTTCGAATTATCCAGAATGCAAGTTTACTTTAGCTGAACATTTTAGGAAGAAAAAATTGACTAAAACAAATGTCAAAGAGTTATTGCAAGGAAAAGAAACTCTTGTAAAAGGAATTAAAACGAAAGAGAAAAAGACGTACAATGCAGTTGTTAAAATTGGAGAAAAGGGATATATTGATTTTATTTCTTTTGGAAAGTAAATTTTTGTTTTTTAGCTGTGCAAAAAGGATACCCATAACAACTAAGGGTATCCTTTTTTAATCTCTAATCTCTACCGTAACACCAAGCTTGAGCAGATACAGTAACATAACCTTGAGTTTGAGGACTCATATTAATTTTTTGTTGAGTTTTCATTTTATAAGACGTATTGTTATTCACACTTCCATATTTTGCAATTACAGCTTTTCTTTCGGCATTTCCTACCACATTCAATGAGGACATGGAACTTCCTTTAACCCAAAAATAATTAGTTACTAATTGCGAACCTTGTCCAATATATTCAACAGTTCCTTCTCCCCACTTTGTTCCTGGAGCTGCACGTAAAGAAATCCCATCACTACCATAACCATAGTAGTATCCATCAATTAATTGTACTACTTCATTAATATCTTGAATGTTGTCAAAATTAACAGGTTGTCCTTGTGGCAAGCTTTGAGAAGAACTTGTATCATAAACCTCGGAAGCGGTTGCATCAGTTGTCAAAAAAAATCCACTAGAGAACAATAACGAACTAACTAGCAATACCTTAAAAATAGATTTCATGTTTTCCCTCCTATAAATTATTTACCTTTTGATTTATCTGTCCATTCTTTTAATATATCTGGCATTTTAGACCAACTCCAACAAAATGACCCAATCACCGCTACACCAATAATTAAATAAACCCATTCCATTGTAATTCCTCCTTTAATGGAGACACTATTATCTACGAATTAATTTTACCACAATATCTATCAGGCAACAAATTGACTGATCATTTCTTGACTGATTTTCTCCGGAGCTTGTTGTACAATATTCACAAGAGATTCCTCCATGTTGATGTTTTAAGGTTTTTAGCACCTTGATTTTAAAATATGTGGAGAAATCTCTTTTTTTATTTTCCAACAATTATTTTATGCTAACTAATCAAGTAAAAGATAAAAGACATGAACACCGATAATCACTTATCACAAATCACTTGTGATTCTTGATGATACAATATTACTATACAAAAAAAGAATGGGGCGTAGTTATGGAAAAGAAAGAACTGAAAATACTTGAAGAATTACAACGTATCTTAAATAATAAAAATGAAGCAATTGTTATCTTGAATAACTATTTTAAAGGGGGAGTTGGAAAGTCTAAGTTGTCGACTATGTTCGCTTATCTGACAGATAAACTGAATTTAAAAGTTTTGATGATTGATAAAGATTTACAAGCAACCTTAACAAAAGACTTAGCCAAAACGTTTAAAGTAGAATTGCCACGTGTCAATTTTTATGAAGGACTGAAAAACGGAAACTTGGCTTCTTCTATTGTTCATTTGACGGATAATTTAGACTTGATCCCTGGCACGTTTGATCTGATGTTGCTGCCAAAATTAACTCGTTCATGGACTTTTGAAAATGAAAGTAGATTGCTTGCTACTCTTTTAGCACCTTTAAAAAGTGACTATGATCTCATTATTATTGATACTGTACCAACGCCAAGCGTTTATACAAATAATGCAATTGTGGCGAGTGATTACGTTATGATCCCTTTACAAGCAGAAGAAGAAAGTACAAACAACATTCGAAACTATATTTCCTATTTGATTGATTTACAAGAACAGTTTAACCCTGGACTAGATATGATCGGTTTTGTTCCTTATTTAGTTGATACGGACAGCGCAACGATAAAATCAAACCTGGAAGAACTGTACAAAGAACATGAAGAAGATAATTTGGTTTTCCAAAATATTATCATGCGAAGTAATAAAGTAAGTACCTGGTCTAAGAACGGCATTACAGAACATAAAGGCTATGACAAAAAAGTTTTATCTATGTATGAGAATGTATTTTTTGAATTGCTTAGAGCGATAAAAAATCGGTATAATATGTATATATATATCGCTAAGGGTACCCTTAGTCTATTGCTTACACAATAGACTAATACTATCAGCTCTTATATAAATCTGTTTAGGAGTCTATTTCATGTCAATAAAGGGAATTACATTAAAAGAGAGTATGAATCACTCTGTTCAAGCAATTATGCCACTTGATGAAGAAAAAGAGGTATTCAACCAGAAATTAGTCGGTTACCTCACTCACTTGAGAGATAAGGAACTTGAATCTGAAGAATACCAGAAAAATCTTCTCAAGGGATTTTTAGAAAGTGTATTGCCTTATAATTTTATAAATACTTCTAGTAGAATAGACCTTGCTATCTATAATGGTAAAGACGCCAATTCGTCACTAGGTATTCTTTTTGAATGCAAGAGTTTGACTAACCAGTCTGAAATGATGTCGACGGAAAAAATTAATTCTAAAGCATTTCAAGAAATTGTCTATTATTACCTACAAGAACGCTTAGTTAATAAAAATTTAGAAATCAAAAAGTGTATTATCACAAACGGTCTATCTTGGTTTGTGATAGAGGCTAAAGAATTTGAAAAGCATTTTTTCAAAAATAAAAAACTAGTTGACCTCGTGACAAAGTTCAGAAATAACCAACTTTCTAGCAATAAAACAGATTTTTTATATTCTGAAGTTATCGCACCAGAAATTGATAAAGCCATTGAAAAGGGAATCGTGATTGCTCACTTTGATTTACGTCAAGCTTTGGTCAAATCTGGCAAAAACATTGAAATCAAGAAAAATAATCTAACTCAACTTTACCGATTCTTCACAGCAGAGAATCTTCTCAATAAAGAGATTTTCACTGATTCAAACAAGCTTAATAAGAATTTCTATGATGAATTGCTTTATTTGATGGGGCTGGAAGAAACGAAGTCAGGGACTTCAAAAATTATTTCACGTTTGAAACCTGCTAAACGACAACGGTATTCTTTTGTTGAGAATATCATTGATAAATTAGATATGAAAGATGTCCCCAAAGATAAGCAGGAAGATATTGCTATTCAACTAACAGTTGTATGGATAAATAGAATCTTGTTCTTGAAACTTTTAGAATCTCAGCTGGTGTTGTTTAACAAAGATGAATCTTATAGATTCTTGACTTACGAAAAACTACCTAACTTTGAGGAGATTTATAGCCTATTTTTTGCTGTGCTCGCTAAGAAGGTATCTGAAAGAAGTGACCGAGTTCAAGAAAAGTTTGGTTATGTTCCTTATTTAAACTCATCACTGTTTGAAGAAACAGAATTAGAAATTTCTAGAGATGGGATTGGTATTGATAGATTACCAGAGGGAGATATTGAAATTTTCTCCAAAACAGCTCTTAAAGGCGTAGATAAAAAACGTAAAAAAGGGAACATCAATTTTATTGAATATCTCTTTGAGTTTTTAGATGCTTATGATTTCTCAACAACTATCACTCATCATGAGAAATCAAAAAACGACCTTATCAATGCGTCAGTTCTGGGATTGATTTTTGAGAAAATTAACGGCTACCGTGACGGTTCTTTTTATACACCAGGCAACATTACCATGTATATGTCACGTAAAGCGATTCGTACATCAGCAGTGGACAAAATTAATGAAGCACTTGACTGGCAATGTGAATCAATTGAAGATATTAAGTTTAATATACGTAATGCTCAGATTGCTAAAAAGGTATCCGATGCGATTGATAGCTTGAAAGTATGTGATCCTGCTGTGGGTTCGGGGCATTTTCTCGTCTCTATTTTGAATGAAATTATTGCTCTTAAAAGTGATTTAAATGTACTGTTTGATGCTGAGGGTAACTATATTGGAAACTTGATTCAATGTTATGTTATCAATGATGAACTAGTCATTCAAGATATGTCTGGAAATAACTTTGTATATCAGACAGGCAATCAACAATCTGAACTAATTCAAAAAGCAATTTTTTACCAGAAGAGACATATTCTTGAAAATTCACTCTTTGCTGTGGATATTAACCCAAGTTCGGTCAATATCTGCCGTTTGCGACTATGGATTGAACTCTTGAAGTCCTCCTATTATTATCAGGATACCGAAACGAACCAGCTTGTTTTGACAACCTTACCGAATATTGATATCAATATCAAAGTGGGTGATAGTCTCCTACATAAGTTTGATTTTGACTATGAATTTGATATGAGAAAAACAGATTTCAAGGACTATCTATCTCTAGTTAAAGATTATAAGGAGACAAATAATAAACATGTTAAAGCAGAAATCTGGAAAAAAATTGAAAATCTCAAACATTCCTTTGATGACACAGCTTCAAGCCCTGAATTAAAGAAATTAACCCGTCTCATATCCGAACGAAATAAGGCTGGTGTCATTAGCATATTTGAGGAAGAAAATAAAAACTCTAAAGAAGTAGCGGAATTAAATAAGCAACTAGCAAAAGCTGAAAAGGAATTGGAATACAGACTGAAAAATCCATTATTCGCTAAAGGTATGGAATGGCGAATGGAATTTCCTGAGATTTTGGGAGAAGCTGGCGAATTTATCGGCTTTGACCTTGTAATTGGGAATCCGCCTTATATCTTTGCTCGTAATCAGTCCTTTACCGATGAGATGAAAGCTTACTACTCAAGGACTTATCAAGTAAGTGAATATCAAGCCAATACCTATACTATATTCATGGAATTGGCTTATCAACTCTTGCGTAAAGGTGGGACATTCTCCTATATCATTCCTAATAACTTTTTAACCATTCAGACCAATTCAAGAGTTCGTCAGTTTATTACCGAGCAGACGAGTGATGTTGTTCTGATTAATTCTCTGGATAAGATTTTTACGGATGCTAGCGTGGACAACTGTATCATTTTCTTCAAGAAGAATGGGCCAAACTGGATTGAAGTAGCAGAATTGAATCACGGCGAGTTCAACACTGTTGGACGAGTTGCGCCAGATTTCTTTGGTGAAATCCCTACTTTTTCAATCTCGATGGTCAAGTATCGTCAGGCGATTGACATCTTCTGGAAAGTCAACCATTTTCCAATACTAGAACGACCAGAAATTGCGACTGTTAAGACTGGAATTAAAGCATACCAGATAGGTAAAGGGAAACCTCATCAGACTAACTCTGACAAGGATAATCGCATTTATCATGCAAGAGAAAAGTTAGATGATTCATATCGTCCCTATCTTGATGGCGAGAATGTGTCACGTTATAAGCTGACTTGGAATGGAGAATATATCAAATATGGTGACAACTTGGCTGAACCTAGATCTTCGGTCGATTTTTACGCTCCACGTATTTTAGTTCGGCAGATTCCAAGTAAATCAGCTTATGCTGTTGAAGCTGTTTATACTGATAGTGATGTTATTAACGACTTAAACTCCATGGTCATCACAGATATTCATGTTAATCCTTTTTATCTTTTGGGTATTTTGAACTCTCGCTTAATCTCTCTTTGGTTTTTCATGAAGTTTGATAAATTCCAACGTCGCCTATTCCCACAATTCAAAGTTAATGAACTAGGAGATTTTCCAATTCCATATGCTATGGATTCCCAGCAAGAAGAAATAGCAAAACTTGTTGAGCAACTGATGGAAGAAATGAAAAAAGATTCTCCTGACACTGACATAGTTCATCAGCTCAATCTAAAGATTGATGACTTGGTTATGGACTTGTTTGATTTGAAAGAAGAAGAAAAACAGATTGTAAGAAATTTTGTAGTATAGAAAGTAGGTACAAATGGCAAAAAGTTTGCAAAGTCAATTCAGAGATATTGAGAGAAATTTAGTCAGAGAAACGAATAAAATGGTGAAGAGAGCTAATAAGAAGATAAAGCCTGTTATCCTTCCAACACAACTAGATTCCTCTAAAACAGCACTAAACTTTAACGAATATCATCAAGATAATAGTACTCATGTTTCTGTTAATGGAGATTTGATAAATTCACAGATTGGTGGACAAAATAATGCGTTAAATATTACCTATACTGAGGTAGAAATTGAGAGAGTATTTGAGAATATCAGAGAGTACTCTAGAACATTAGATGAAGAAGAACAGACAGAATTAGTGACAATTTTAAATGAGGTACAAGAAGTCGGAAAAGTTGATAACCATCAAACTTTCTTTGAAAAGCACCCGATACTTGCAATGGCTCTTAGTGCTAGTGTAAGCTGGGGAGTTGAGAATGGAATTGATAGATTAGTTAGTGTCATTTCAAATACATTTAAGTGAAAAGTTTAATTTTTAAGTTTGATTAAAAATTAAACAATTATCAAGTTTTTTAATATGTTATGAAAAAATGTTCATTAAATCCAATAGTTTACCTGGTTCTGTTGCAAAGTTTTAAATAAAGAATAAAATCCCTTACGGTATCTATGATTTAAGCTGGGATTCCCAATAATACCGTGATTTCAGTACAGACCGAAAACCCGAAGAGAGTGCCTTCTTTTCGGGTTTTCTTATATAATTCTCGGATGGCTTCCATGCCTTTAATCGTGGTAGAGGCAGTGCGTAAACTTCGATAGAATTTATTGCGTCTCTTTACTGGACGATGGTCTTGTTCAATCAAATTATTCAGGTATTTAATGGTACGATGTTCTGTCCCTTGATAAAAGCCGTATTCTTTTAGTTTCTTAAAGGCACTTGTAATGGAGGGGGCTTTATCTGTGACTACAACCATTCAAAACTATATTTCCTATTTGATTGATTTACAAGAACAGTTTAACCCTGGACTAGATATGATCGGTTTTGTTCCTTATTTAGTTGATACGGACAGCGCAATGATAAAATCAAACCTGGAAGAACTGTACAAAGAACATAAAGAGGATAATTTGGTTTTCCGAAATATTATCAAGCGAAGTAATAAAGTAAGTACCTGGTCTAAAAATGGCATTACAGAACACAAAGGCTATGACAAAAAAGTTTTATCTATGTATGAGAACGTATTTTTTGAAATGCTTGAGCGAATCACTCAATTAGAAAACGGAAAAGAATAGAATCACAAATCACAAGTGATTAATCACAAATCACTTGTGATTTGTGATTGTTGATGATAAAATAAGAATAAGAAGAAATAGAAAGAAGTGAGTGATTGTGGGAAATTTAGGCGCACAAAAAGCAAAACGAAATGATACACCAATCAGTGCAAAAAAAGATATAATGGGAGATAAGACGGTTCGTGTTCGTGCTGACTTACACCATATTATAAAAATTGAAACAGCAAAGAATGGCGGAAACGTAAAAAAAGTTATGGATCAAGCCTTAGAAGAATATATACGGAAATATTTACCTGACAAACTTTAAAAGGAGTGAACATGAAATGGCAGTTACGTATGAAAAAACATTTGAAATTGAAATCATTAATGAGTTATCGGCAAGTGTTTATAATCGGGTATTAAATTATGTTTTGAATCATGAACTAGATACTAAAAATACTCGTTTACTAGAAGTGAACCTTTTAAATCAATTAGAAGTGGCACAAGAAGTTGATTTATTTCAACAACCATTTGAAGAATTACAAGCTATTCATGAGTATTGGCGGTCAATGAATCAATATTCAAAACAAATTGTTGAAATGTCACCTTCTTTAAAAGGAGTGATCTAATATGACAACTCAAGAGGAATTAAAAGAAATCTATCACACTGTGTCAAAAATGGACATTATGGAACTAAAAAAAGCGTATGAGTTGGCTGAAACACAAGAAGAATTTGAGTTTTATAAGGAATTATTTACTTATCAATTGCAACAAAAGCAAAAACTAATTATCAAGCAGAAAGATTTTGTGATTTAACTATGAAGGATAGACCACAATATATTATTGTTGCGGGCGTCAATGGAGCAGGGAAATCAACACTTTATCAAACAGTACCGCAACTCTTTCAAGATACACAACGAATTAATGCTGATGAAATTCTAAATAAAAATGGTGGTGACTGGCGAAAAAACTCAGATAATATGAAGGCTATGCGTGAAGTTGTAAAACAAATGAATCAAGCAATTGAATCTAAAAGGTCTTTTCACCAAGAAACCACATTATCTGGACAAGGGCAGAAAAAATGGATTGAAAAAGCCAAGGCACAGGGTTATGAGGTAAATTTATTTTATGTTGGGATAGACAATGCTGATTTGGCAATACAACGTGTCAAACAAAGGGTTGAAAAGGGCGGTCATGGCATACCTGATGAACTCATAAAAAAGCGGTATAGTCAGTCATTAAAGAATCTAGAATATATAACCCCTCTTTGTGATAATGTTATGCTATACGATAATACGGAAATTTTTGTTCCAATTTATGAACGTCAAGGGGAAAAGATAGTTTTAAATAATACAAAAAATATTCAATGGCTTCCAGTTAGTTTTATTAATAAGTATAGGGTGGGATTGAGAGATATGGCGAATATTACTGACTTCACCGAAAAGCAATTTGAAGATCGTTTAGAAAAGAATGTTGAACGACTAACTAAAAATAGACTAGCGGTTGAATCGCCAACCGCTTTTTTACTTGGTGGGCAACCAGGATCAGGGAAAACTAGTTTGCGATTGGCAATTTCCGAAGAGACACAAGGAAATGTTGTTATCATTGATAATGATACGTTCAAACAACAGCACCCAAATTTTGACGAATTAGTGAAACTCTATGAAAAAGACGTAGTAAAACATGCAACACCTTATTCTAATCGTATGACAGAAGCACTTATTAGCCGTTTAAGCGATCAAGGCTATAATTTAGTGATTGAAGGCACAGGACGAACAACAGACGTTCCTATTCAAACAGCCACAATGCTTCAATCTAAAGGATATGAAACAAAAATGTACGCCATGGCAGTACCTAAAATCAACTCATATTTAGGAACAATTGAACGGTATGAAACTATGTATGCAGATGATCCAATGACAGCTAGGGCAACACCAAAACAAGCGCATGATATTGTTGTCAAAAACTTACCGACCAATTTAGAAACCCTTCATAAAACGGGCTTATTTAGCGATATAAGGCTTTATAATAGAGAAGGAGTGAAACTCTATTCAAGCTTAGAAACGCCTTCCATTAGTCTGAAAAAGACCTTAGAAAGAGAATTAAATCGTAAAGTATCAGGGAAAGAAATTCAACCGACTTTGGAGAGAATAGAGCAAAAAATGGTTCAAAATCAACACCAAGAAACACCTGAATTTAAAGCAATTCAACAAAAATTGGAAAGCTTGCAGCCACCTATACCACCAATACCCAAAACACCTAAACTTCCAGGTCTCTAATAAAAAAAGAGAACCCTTGAATCATGTTCTTTCAGGGTTCTATTTTTTTGTGGTACAAAAGAATTTAATTCTAAAAGCTTACGTCTTTAGTCACAAAAACATTTTTAATAAAGTTGCTTGTTACAGTTGCACTAAGGTTAACAGTTCCAACACCATTTACCCCCACACTACCACCACCTGAAATACTTGTTGTCGCATGGCTGTATAGTGCACCGTTTAATGTGTAGTGAATACGGTTAGGATCAGGAAGTCCATACTGTAGAGTGCCTGAAAATCCATATTTAGGATGATTAAATCCAGCATAAATAATTTCTTTTATAGCTCTAAACCAGCCACTTTCAGTAGTTCTACAATAAAAATATGCAGTTCCACCTTCAACACTATTATTAATTTGGTGATCTTGCCAAGCAGCCCGCAATAAGACAAAGTTTTCGTCAGCTACTTGACGCCTCATTTGTGAGCTGTTTGAAGAAATACTCTGTTCAGCTTGTTCTTTAGAAATGCCAAACTCATTAGAAATTGACTGTATTACTTCGTCTCTTGTCATATTTTCTGAAATTGTTACCTGGTCAGAATTTAAGTCCAATTCTTCAGTAGCAATTTCTATTTTTGGCACTTCGCTAGCAGAGACAGTATTTGTTGCCAACGTGCTGAAACCTAAAACACCTAAAAGAGAAGAACAAAGTAATATTGAAGCAATGAACGATTCTGTTTTCAATTTTTCATCTCCTTGATATAATAGTTTTAGAGTTAACTCATAATCTTTGTAACCGCTTTCTAAATAAATAGCAAATAATATTAAAACTTCATTATAA
>NZ_GL622243.1:46785-48523 GCF_000185365.1 Enterococcus italicus DSM 15952 | reverse complement strand
AGTAAATTAATTATTCTGATGTTATCAATTGCTTACATGGTAATTCTGACTTCTTGTAAACAGACTAATGATCCCATAATTACAGCAGATAAAGTTGATAAGGTTGTAATTTTAGTAAAATCTGAGAATGAAAAAGATAGATCGTGGGAAGCGGAGGATCAAAATTTTTTAAAAGCATTGATAGAAAATATTAATGCTACATTAGGTGAGAAAGACGAAAATACACAAAATTTTGATATAGAATTGACTCCAGATCAAAAAAAATATGATTATAAAATAGACTTTTATAACAACGGTGAGGTAGTGCAGGAAGTAGAGATTTCACAAGTAAATAAATTAAAAATAGATAAAGAGGAATACACGATTAAAGAAGATAGAGAAAAGGAATTAAATAGCTTAAAAAATCATGTACTATCTGTTGTTCGATAATAAACCACCAAATATTCCAGGGCTTTAAACCTTAAAAAAGGAAAAGAGTAGTTACCAAAAAACGGTAACTACTCTTTTTTTATAAAGACCTTTCCTCATGTTTGAAAAGCTGATTGAGAAATAAAGCACACAACGGTATTCTTTCTTTTTTCAGTTGGTACATTTTGCAGTCTGTAACGTGTCATTTACTGTTTGTTACCTTAACATATCCAGTCGAAAACACAAGGGTATATAAACGAGCAAGCTCGCCCTTGTGTTTTCTTTGTGTCTATGTTGCGTACTCGTCACAGCAAACGACACGAACACACTGACGAAAATGGACCACCTAAACGAAAAAAGAAAGGAGCGTACACTATAATTTATTTCTAGCTTTTAAAACATGAGGAAAACAGCTTCACTTCCTCAAACGTCTAACAAAAATGGTTGTCAAAAAGCCAAAAATCAAAAAGAAAAGGAATGATAAAAATGAAATACATTAAAAACGTTGAAACATTGGAAGAATTGAAAAAATCCTACAAAAAGTTAGCTTTGAAATTGCACCCCGATTGTGGTGGTAGCAATGAAGAAATGGCGCAACTAAACAATGAATATGATGAATTGTTTAGCAAACTGAAAAACACTCACAAGAACAAAGACGGCGAAACCTATACAAAAGAAACGACTGAAACGCCCGAACAATTTAAGGACATTATAAATCAACTTTTCAATCTGAAAATGGACGGTGTATCAATTGAAATCGTGGGAACTTTTATATGGCTAACAGGCAACACAAAACCTTATAAGGACGACATAAAAGCCCTAGAATTTCGTTATTCACCAAAAAAATACGCATGGTATAAGGCACCAAGCGATTATAAAAAACGTAGTCGAAAAAATTATGATATGGACACAATAAGGGGAATGTATGGAAGTCAAAAGGTGAAGGAAGATAAAGAAGAAAAAAAATACTTACAAGCCAATTAAGGCTTGTAAGTTTATCAGAAAGGAAGTTTTAAAGTGGATATTAAAATAAAAAAAATAAATTTTGAAGGTAATATTTTAAAAGTTATAAAAGCGACAGTAACAGAAATGAGAGGAATAAATAATCATCAAAAATATAATTTTGATTTATATCAAATAGAAGCACGTTCGCCAAAGTCAACAAGAGAAATAACTTTAACAGTTGATTTTATAGAAAAAAATATCAGGTGATATTATCACTTTTGGTTATTGGTACGATTTGGATATAGAATCAGTAAATGAAATATTAAAGCAATTAAAAAAGGAAAAACAAACATTAAGAACAATCAATTTTATTTAAAAAAGTATC
>NZ_GL622243.1:45029-46735 GCF_000185365.1 Enterococcus italicus DSM 15952 | reverse complement strand
GGGAAATTATTTTTCCTTTTTTGATACTTTTTAGGTTTATTTGCTTTAATATATTCAGAAAAAATTTTTAAAGAATCTTCTGTTTCTTCAACCGTCAAATAATCAATTTCAAAGTATTTTTCTAATAAAGCGCCTTTTTCAATTAATCGTTTTGTTCGTTGTTTTCTGTTAATATTTTGCTCGCTATTCGCTCGCAAAATATTTTTTTGAATTTTTAGTTTTTCTATTCTTTTGTTGATGTCATTTAAATCATTATTTGCCATAACTATTTAAGTAATTCAGAAAAATTTTGACTATTCGCATTTAATAAAGTTTCTAATTCGTCATAGAATAATTCTTTGTTTTCTTCAATCGATTCAATAGAAATATCATTTTTTGAAAGAGTAGAAAGAACAAAATCACCAATATCTGCTTTTGATTTTAGAATTAATTCTTCTTTTTTCTTTTGTAATTCTTTAATTTGAAGTTCAATATCAGAAACAGTTTTTTTCTTTCTCTTTTTAGGTTTTGTTTTTGGAATGATTTGCTCATTTTCTGTCTTGATGCTTTGATCTTGGTTTTCCATAAAATATCCCTCCTGATAATTTGTATATGTTTATCATATTATATTATATTTCTAAAATCAATAAATATAAACGAAAATGTCAGATTAAACATATTTACTTTCTCATTGATAAGTAGTAGAATTAATTTATAGAGAATCCCCTTAGATTTTTACTAAGGGCGCACTTATACCCCTAAATTTTATTTAGTGGTAATTGTGCTATAAAACTTAATTTACATTTCGTTTTATCGTCAAGCGTGTTTGTTAAAATTCGCTACGCTCATGTTTGAAAAGAAAGTGAGGTGATACAATTGGCAATCTTCCATTTATCTATGACAATAGCAAAAAGAGAAGGCGGAAAAAGAAGTTTAATTGCAATGGCTTCTTATCGAAGTGGTGAAAAATTGTATAGTGAACTATACGAGAAAACAAATCTATATAACCATAGAACTATTAAACCAGAAGCTTTTATTTCAAAGCCTGATTATGTACCTAATGAATTTTTAAATAGACAGACTTTATGGAACAAAATGGAATTAGCAGAAAAACAGGTGAATTCTCAAATTTGCCGAGAAGTAAATGTAGCATTGCCAATTGAATTAAATAATACAGATCAACGATCACTGATAGAAGAATTTGTTAAAGATAATTTTGTCAGTGAAGGAATGATTGCAGATGTAGCTATTCATAGAGATGATGAAAACAATCCCCATGCTCATATTATGTTAACAATGAGAGAAGTCGATAGTGAAGGAAATATTCTTAACAAGCGAAAAAAGATACCTAAACTAGATGAAAATGGAAACCCGGTTTTATTAGAAAATGGTAAAATTAAAATGGTTTCTATTAAAACAAATGATTGGGATAGAAAATCTCTTGTTTCTGAAATTCGTAAAGATTGGGCTGATAAAGTTAACCAATATTTAAAAGCTAGAAATATTGATCAACAAATTACTGAAAAATCTCATGCCGAAATAGGGAAAAAAGAATTGCCAACCATTCATGAAGGTTTTTACTCAAAAAAATTAGAAGAAAAAGGAGTTATAAGTGAGTTAAAAAGAAAAATTTAGAGATTCAAAGTTACAATGATATCCTAGCCGAACTTGATAAACTTGAAAATCAAGAGAAAATATTAAAACAAGACCAAAACTTCACTTTAAAA
>NZ_GL622243.1:13373-44979 GCF_000185365.1 Enterococcus italicus DSM 15952 | reverse complement strand
AGCTGGAAGAAAAAGGAATCGTTAGTGAATTAAGAAAAAAATTTTAGAGATACGAAGTTACAATGACGCATTGGATGAATTAGAAAATCTAGAAAGAAAAAGGGATGTCTTAGAAGAAGACAAAAATTTTACTTTAAAATTTGAAAAAACTTTTTCACCATTAGAGAAAAAGGAATTGAAGAACCTTTCTAAAGAATTAAAACTATTTATCAATGATGAAAATATTGACAAAAGAATTAGTGAATTAAAGAGGTGGGAAAATTCACTTGTCTTTAATAATAAAATGGAAATTCAAAAGCAACGTTTGATGTTAGGTAAAATCAGCAATGAACGAGCTATGCTAAAAAAGGCAAATGAAATTCTTGATAAACAATCGGAAAGATTTTTCAAAAAATCTTATCCAAGTTTGAATAGTGATAAGTTTTCAACTCATGAAGTTCGAGCAATGGTAAATGAAACCATTTATAGAAAGCAACTCCTAACGAAAGAACAATTAGCAGAAGTTATCTATACTGAACGAATCGTAGAACAAGAGGAAAATAAGAAGATTTTTAAAGAAAAACCATTCCAAACAAGTCGTTACCTTGATTCGAAGATGAAACAAGTGGAAGAGAACATAGCAAAAGAAAGCAACCCTGAAAGAAAAGAAATTTTATCAATCAAAAAAGAAAAATTAGCAGGGATAAAACAGGGATTAATCGAGTATGTTCAGTTAGAAGTGGAACGGAAATTTGATAAAAATGTGTTAGTCGATACAGTAATTGAAGGAGAACTTTTGCTTGCGAAAGCTGACTATTATCAAACGACCGACTTTTCTACAGTCGAAGGAGTAACACGGTTTACGAGTGAGGAACTGACTAATCTGTTGGAGCAGTCAAGAGGCTCCCTTATGAACATTCAAACGGTCAAAATACCTAATGATTGCCAGGGCGTATTTTTCGTACAAGATGCCATGACACACTTGGACGAACTAAGTCCATTAGCAAAACACAACCTGAAACACATTGTGAATCGCAATGATTATTTACCGAACTCTGATAAACTAGAATTAACTAGCCAAATTGATACCAGTGAAAAAGAAGTAGTAAAGAGAGACCTAGATGAATCAACTGGCCAAGAAGTCAACGTAAAAATATTCCAATTAGCGAAAACAATCAATCGATTGCTCACTGGGAATCACCCACAAAAGAAACGAAATTTGGAGAAACTGATTAAACAGACAAAAGGGGAGAAGAAACGATCCTTACAAAAGGATCTTCCTTTTAGATAAATCAAAAAAGAAGAGGTGTGGAGAATGAAAAAATGGATAGCAGATTCTAAGTGTAAACTTGAAAGTGCGGTTGTTGCGTTGGGGATGCTAGTAATGACGAATCCAGTAGTTGCAGCTACTGATCCAGCAGCAAAATTGGTTGAAGCAGCGAATACCATAAAAGGGGTACTAACGGCATTAATTGTTGTAGTCGGTGGGATTGCTTGTGCGAAAATTGTGATTAAATATTTGCCCTCTATTGACGATCCTCAAGAAAAAAATATCATGTATAAATCATTAGGGACAGCATTACTTGTGACGGCTTTAGGTGGGGCGTTGGTTTGGTTAGTACCTTGGGCGTATGGCTTACTTGCATAATAAACTAGGCATGGAATGCGGATAATTTAAAAAACTAAAAAGAAGGTACAGAGGAACATGAATAAAATATTTGGAAAAAACATTTATTATAGTTATTTTATTGTAGCTATTCTTAGTCTAATCGCATTTTTGGTTAGACACAGTACAATTTGGTTAGTTTTATGTTTTGCTTGGCTAAGTATGGGTTTTTCTGTCTTAGCACGGAACAAAAAAAATCATCATTAGGCTATAAGGGAAATATCTCTAAAAGAGGAGTGAAAGGAGGTTGCTATGAATAGTGACCAAGTAAAGCAAGCCTTGTTAGAACTATTGCACACCGATACCGAAAAAGGACGGACTTGGTTTTTTCCTTCCAATGTATCTGACCGTTACACCGTGATTTTAGGGCTAGATTTGAAGCAGTCTGTACAAGCAATTGGCGCAGCATGTGTCAGTGTTGCCTTGGCCATTCTTCTTTTTCGAAGCTCAGCTATGTTTCCGTTAATTTTTTATGTCATCATTGGTTTGGTGTCCTTTGGTGGTGTGTGGGCCTTTTATACGATTAAACCAATCACAGATCGGCCCAATATTTCTATTTCTGATTTTATGAAACAGAGAAACGAATTTGGCAAAAGACAAAAAGTTTATTACAAAAAACCAAAAGAACGAGTGTAAAGAGAGGGGATAGCAGTGTTTGATTTTCTAAAAACCAGTTCAAAAAGTAGCGATACTAAGAAAAAGGATCTAGTAAAAGAAATGCTGTATTGGGAAGATACCTCACGTTTTCAAGGTGTATTTAAAGATTTTTTTCTTGTGTATCAACCAGAAAAAAAACAATTTAGTTTGGTCAGCATGCTGAAAGTTGATGGGTTAAATGTGGATACACTGCCAGTTTCAGAGCAAGAAGGGTTGAACGAAGATTTTGGTGTCTTTCTATCGCAAAACGTTTTATATGAGCCACAGATTACATCTAAGAACGTACCCGTAGAAATTGATGAGTTTGTGGAAGCATGGGGTAAATCAGTCGAAAATTATCGAAAAATGCCAGGGCACAATGAAGCATTGCTTCAGCTCAAAGCCAGCTACTACTACCACTACAAAAATTTAGCAAGTAACATGGAGACTTCAAAGAAACAACACTTTGTGATCAATTCAGAACCACTTACAAAAGAATCGTATGACAGTTTGGAATTGTCTTACCAAGTATTACGCGACAAAACAAGAACAATCAGAACGGCATTACTAGCTTTTTTAAGTAAGTATGATTGCCAGGTTGAAAGTTGCACGATCAGCGAAATGAAAACGGTTTTAATAAGTTAGGAGTGTTGAAATGGAAAAGATACCAAAAGAAAAAATAGTTTTCATACCCGAAGTTGATACAGAGATTGTTTCTGATTTGGCACCCTTTAATTTTACAATCGAACGTGACAAACTACTTATTGATGATTCTTTCGCAGTACCGTATGTCATTACCAAATACAACAATAAACCAAGGGGGAATTGGTTTAATCGTATACGTAAAATGAGCGGGGATATCACTATTTCTCATTATTATACGAAAGCAAATGGGAACGCACTGAATGATTACTACAATCGAACGATTAAGAATAAACAAGCAGAAATCGATCGTTCGCATGATCCACTGACGATTATTCGATTGGAACGTGAAATGAAAATTGCTCAAACACAGTTAGAACAAGCCGTGGACGAAAATACGTCGTACCTTTATTTGTATACCTATGTTTTGATTAAAAGTAAATCAGAAACCAAGTTAAAAAAATTGTGTGAGGATTTTGAAACACGTTGTATCGCAAGTGGCGTAAAAGCCTTGATTCCGTATACGATGATTGATAAAGCGTATTGGAGTGCCTTACCTTTGCAATCGAATGAAGTACCTGAATATACATATACAATTGCGAACTCAATTAGTGCCAGCAGTATTTTTCCATTTGATGACAATGAGTTGAGTATATTTACGAAACATATGATGATTGAGGGAATCAATAAAGATACTGAAAATATTGTAAGTATTGATTACACCGACAGAAAACTAGTCGTCAATCGAAACAAATTTGTTTTTGGGTTATCAGGGGGAGGGAAAACTACGTACCTGACGTCAGATTATTTAAAAAAATATGCTTTTTCTGATAATTCAACAGAATTAAAGCACAGGATTGTCTTATTTGATCCTGAAGATGAGCAGACGGAGCGCGTTCGTTCTCTAGGGGGAGAAGTAATCAGTCTTTCATCTATGTCGGATGTCCGTATCAATCCATTTCAGATTTATTCGCGAAATACACCAGATGGAACGTTTAAAGAATCCCTATCCGACTTTGAAGAGGATGAACTCATTGATACTCTGGAGATAAAGCCCAAAGATTTTCAGATGACCGACAGGGAGATTGACAAAGAAATCAGTAAACGACTAAATAGTTTAACACCATATTTTTTAATGGTGGATCATTCAATAACGGATAGCCAATTATCTATTGTTAAGCTGGAAGCGAAAAAATGTTATACCACATTATGCGAAAAGAAAAATTTAGCTAAAATGGAAAACACTGACTTTCCAACTTTTTCAGACTTGGAAAAACGTTTGAAAGACTTGGAAAAGACTGATTTTAAGCGCTATCAACGAATCGAAGATTTTATTTACTCTTTAGAAGATTTTACAGTTGGAAGCCGGACCATTTTTAACGGGCATACAAACATTGACCTAAACAATCCGCTAATTTGCTTTTCTTTGCGAGATTTGCAAACAGAAGAAGGAATCCGAGATTTGGCTTACCTTAACAGCTTTAGTTATCTTTTTGAGGAAGTTACCAACAATCCACACATTGTTACGTCTGTTTATGCAGATGAATTTCACTTTTTGTTGAAAAATAAAATTAGTGCAGATTTTTTCTTTCAAGCATACAAACGATTTCGAAAATACAATGCGGACTGCACCGTATCAACCCAACAGATTGATGATGTATTAAAAGCAAGCGACAACATTGGTAAAGCAATTATTGGGAATAGTTTTACCAAAGTCTTCTTTGGCCTTGATGAAACCGACGCACAAGGCATTTCAAATGAACTGAAGCTGAAATTAACAAAAAAAGAATTGTCTTTTATCACTTCAAAGCGACAAGGGGAAGCGTTGCTTTTTCATGGCACAAAGCGCGCAAAAATAAGGGTCGATTTAACACAAGAAGAAATGCGGTTGCTTAATCCAGATGGATATGAAGATATTTACGGCGTTAGTCCGAAAAAAGAAATCAATTGGCTGGTACGATCGAAAATTCAGTAGAAGGGAGAAGCGAATGAAATACAAAATCTTGCATCATTTGCAATTTTACTATCAAGAGAATGTGATTGTCGTTCAAATAAACGAAAAATATTTGACGAATCGAAACCATATTTTTGATGTAGAAGAAAGTGCCCATTACTTTGTTGATGTCGAGGAAATTTTAACCAAAGATGGGAAGCTAGAAATTGTGTATCATCGACCCACGGGTTACACACCCTTACTTGATTTGAAAGAATATGCTGATTTCTACAAATTAGATATAGTGAATCGATTACTAGAAATGAATGTACTAGAAAATCAACATACGTATCTAGCTATGCAAAATATCTTACTGAAAGATACACGCGATTTGTTATTCATATACAAAGCAGATCAATTTGGTAGCCTACCCTATGCAAACAAAGAAGAATTGGAACAATGGAAAAATTTTATTTGTAGTTTTTTTGGGAAGTTTACGCTTGAAAAATATGAGAAAAACCGTGTGGAGGTCTTAACAAAGGAAAAAAATTCTTTTTTGAATGAGGTAGAAGGAACAGATAGCTTGGACGCATTAACAGAGCTAGTAAAAAAACGCCTGACAGAAGAGCAGAAGAATTTCTTTTCCACTGAAGTACAAGAAGAAAGAATAAGCGTCCGTCAGAATCGTAGGAAAAAGACGATACGACTTGCTTTAGTTGTCGGGGCGATTGTGTTGTACATAGGTACGATTTTTGCCATGAAAGCAAATGAGCGTCAACAAATTGATGCTGTGCAACAAAGCGCAGAAACAGAAATCACCATATTGAATAAGATTATTGATAATGATAGTGCAAGCATCGAAAAAGATATGCAAAAACTCAACTATCCTAAGAAAAAGCAAGTAGACATTTATATTAAGCTAGGTGACTACAAAAAAGCGTATGAACTAGACAAAACAGCTGATCAAAAAATTGTTCAAAGCTTGTATAAACAAGGGGAAACCGAAAAAATAGAACAGTTAGACTTACTAGGAAGCGACTATTTGGCAGACTTCAAGAAAATTTTGACATATGATGATGCAACTGACATCGAATACTTGGTTCAGACGAGTACTGACCCAACCGTTATTGAAGCGATAATCGATCAAGCAGTAAAGAAAAACGATTTGCCAACAGTGAAAACCATTCGCCAAGTCTCATTGACACAAAAGAAACTAGCAATCGATTCAAAACGACAGATCAATATGATTGATTTATTGATTGAAAACAATAATGAAGAATTAGAAAGTATCTATAAGGACAATGCGATAAATAATGAGTTGAAGAAGAAACAAACAAATGACCTGTTAGAAGAAAATAACGCATTGCTTAGTGAAAAGATTGAATTAACAAACGCAGAAAAAGACTAGAAAGGTCGGTGATTGAAAGTATGGAAGTAGCACTCACTCAATTCCTTCTACGTTATCGAAAACCGATAACGAGAGTGATTTTGGGCTTTTTCATTTTTATCGTTGTCACCTTCCTTTTGATTTTTACTAACAATCAGACCGCCCCCAGTGGCGAACTAGCAACAGGAAACCACCATCTGAGTGACGCTGTTTTGAGGTATAAAAGCACGATAGAAAAGTATGCTAAACAATACGGTGGTACGGAATATGTGCCATATATTTTAGCCCTGATGCAAGTTGAATCAGGCGGGGAAGGTGGCGATCCCATGCAAGCGAGTGAAAGTTTAGGTCTGGCACCAAATACTATCCAAAATCCTGAAAAAAGTATTCAGCAAGGCATTAAGTATTTTGTAGCCAATGTAAAAAGCGCTAATAGCAAAGGTGCCGATTTAAAAACCGCGTTGCAATCTTATAACTATGGCAGTGGGTTCGTTGCGTTTGTTGCACAAAATGGTGGTACCTATTCGTTTGACTTAGCAAAACAATTTTCTAGTACGAAATCAGGTGGGAAAAAAGTATCCTATATCAATGCCCTATCTACTGCAATGGGCTATACCTACCGCTATAATTACGGGAACATGTTTTATGTTGCGAAACTGATGGAATATGTGAATGAAAGTACGTCCAGTGTTCAAAGTACCAACGCAGCAATTTCATTACAATCTGTTCCTAGCGAATTCAAAAAGCAACTACGTTATCCAGTGTATGATGGGCGTGACTATAATACCAGTGGCAGTTATCCTTTTGGTCAATGTACATGGTATGTCTACAATCGTATGGCTCAACTTGGCAAACCAGTCGATGAGTTTATGGGAAACGGTAGTGAATGGGGAATAAAAGGGAAAATACTCGGCTATTCGGTAATGAACACACCAAAAGTTGGTACAGCCGTTTCTTTTGCCCCGGGTGTGTTTGATGCTGATCCAGTTTACGGACATGTTGCCTTTGTCGAAGTTGTCAACGTCGACGGGTCGCTACTTATTTCTGAATGCAATGTGGTTGATCCTGGCAGCGGAACAGTTAGTTACCGAGTCGTACCTTCTTCAATCGCAAAAGCTCTTTTGTATGTTGGGTAATAAAGGGGGACTGTAGATGTTTGACAAAATAAAAGTAAGTTTGTTTGTTTCAACAGTTGTTTTACTTGTGGTTACGATAAGCATGATTGTTTTTGGAATCAAAAAAGACGAGCAGATCCGCCAGTTAAAGAATGAGGTAAAAGCCGTACAGACGGAACTAGCCGACACACAAGCGAATCAAAGCACCAATCAAAGCGAATCAGAAAAGATAATCAAAGCTTTTTACAAGACGGTGTACACCTATGAAAAAAGCCAACAAGAAATTTCTATGACAACCGTTAAAGAATTAGCGACCGACGCAATCTATCAAGAACTACAAAATGAAATCAATGTGAATCAGGCGTATCGTTCACAGCAAACTACGATTCAAAAATCGTCAGTAAACGAAAGTGACATGAAAATTCTAGCTTATGATAGCAATAGTGGAACACAACAATATTTAGTAACCGTACCGATTTACCAAGTTTTTAACGGCATCAAAAATGATTTTGAACTGAACCAACTCATTCAAATAAAGAACCACCAGATTACCCAAAAAACGACCATTCAATTAGGGGAGGAGGAGTAGCATGGCCAAGAGAAAACAAGAGTTCGTGAAAGTAGTTATCCTGGTTGTACTCTATCTACTATTGTTACCAGTAACATTAATCGCATTTAAATTGCTCCCGTACATTATTGCCAATGATACAACCATTGAGTTGGGCGCTTTTGTTACAGGTATTTTGAAAAATCCCATACCCTCTCTTTTAGAGATTGTTCATTCTACATATAGACTTCCTTTCTTCATTGTACAAATGCTTGTCTTTATCAGTTTGTTTGTATTTTTACACCCAACCAAACGCCAACCATTTGAGGTTGTTGGAAAAACAAATCCCGTCCATGGATCGGCTTATTGGGGAGAACAAGAGGAACTAGATACTTCTACTAAAGTACAGTTAATTCCTGAAAGTGCAATGAAACAACGGTTAAAAAAATCAATGAGGAGGGCAAGAAATGAGTAGCTTATTAGAAAAGTCAGAAGGCCTAATCTTAGGGAAATTTAAAAATGGCACAGTTGTTGTTCAGCCTGAAGAGAGCAAAATCAGCAATCGAAATGTGTTTCTAGTAGGTGGACCAGGATCGTTTAAAACCCAAAGCTATGTATTGCCTAACGTTGTAAATAATTGCCATACGTCCATTGTGGTGACTGATCCAAAAGGCGAAATTTATGAGTTAACCAACGAAATCAAAAAAGCCCAGGGATTCAACACCATTGTTATAAATTTTAAAGATTTTGTACGAAGCTCTCGGTACAATCCATTGCTTTATATACGAAAATCAAATGATACGAATAAGATTGCTAATGTAATCGTATCTGCAAAGAATGATCCAAAACGGAAAGATTTTTGGTTCAATGCCCAATTAAACTTGTTAAACACGCTAATTAAATACGTGTATTTTGAATATGAACCAAGTGCACGAACGATTGAGGGAATTTTGGATTTTTTAGAAGAGTTTGATCCGCGGTACAACGAAGAAGGCGTATCAGAACTTGATGAACAATTTGAACGATTGCCAGATGGACACGAAGCCAAACGAAGTTATTATTTAGGTTTTCGACAAGCACAAAGTGAAGCCCGACCGAATATTGTGATTAGTTTGCTGACAACGTTACAAGATTTTGTTGATAAGGAAGTATCTGAATTTACTAGTACCAATGATTTTTTCTTTGAGGAACTGGGAACATCAAAAATTTGTTTATACGTTCTCATTTCTCCACTAGATCGAACATGGGACGGTCTAGTCAATCTTTTCTTTCAACAAATGTTTACAGAGCTGTATTTCTTAGGGGACAAACACAACGCAAAATTGCCCGTACCCTTAGTTATGTTGCTTGATGAATTTGTCAATTTGGGCTATTTTCCAACCTACGAGAACTTTCTTGCGACGTGTCGAGGGTATCGGATTTCAGTCAGTACCATTTTGCAGTCATTGCCACAGGGCTTTGAACGCTACGGCGATAAGAAATTTAAAGCAATAATAGGGAATCATGCCATTAAAATTTGCTTGGGTGGTGTAGAGGAAACGACCGCTGAATACTTTTCAAGACAAGTCAACGATACAACAATCAAAGTGTATACAGGCGGAACGAGTGAGAGTAAAGCGTCCGCAAAAACAACGAATCGAAGCGGTAGCAAATCAGAAAACTATTCGTATCAAAAACGACGCTTGATTACAGAAGGGGAAGTACTCAATTTACAACAAGAAGAAAATGGTAGAAAAAGTATCGTGCTCATTGACGGGAAACCGTACTTACTAAGAAAAACGCCTCAATTTGAGTTGTTTGGGAACCTTCTTAAGAAAAATGAATGTTCCCAACAAGAGTATAGAGGCAACCAAACTGCATTTGCTAGAGCATACATTGAAGAATTAGAAAGGCAGCACAAGCAACGAAAAGTACAATTGGCAAGCGCCCCTATTGCTCATGAGAAAAAACAAGAAACTGACCTAAACAAAAAAGAAAGACAGTTACCTGAGCACCAAACTGAATCAGAAGAAACGGACGAAAAAGAACTATTAATAAATGATATTCTAAGTAGTTTTGATGATGATGCGGAAGAAACAACCAACACGGATAACAATGATTTACCATTTTAAAGATTGGGGGGAAAGACTATGAATGGGTTAAGAGAATTTTTTGGAAATATACCAATGTTTCAAAAACAAGTGGAACGAGAAATCGAAGAAAAAGGAATTGAACCTAGCGAAGGCATTAAAAAAATGGAATTTAGCCGTCAAGTGATCCGTAACGTAGTGATTGGCGTTTTAGTTGTCGGTATACTTGCTTTTATGGGGATTTCTTATTTTAACAACAAGAACCAACCACCCGTTTCACTAACAACCACCAGTACAAAGCAATCGACAGAAACCAGTGAAAACGCCACAGAAACGAGCTCACAAGCCGCTCAAGGTTCGAGCGACCATTTGCTTAAATTAAGTGCCAAAGAGCGAGCAGACGAAGCAACGGAAGCGTTTGAAAGCTGGTACAAGTCTTTTTCTAATGGGGATGTGGTGTTAGAAATCAACAAAGAATTGTTGAAGGAAGGATCAGGCGGCACCAGTCCGATTGAATTACAAACAAAACTCATTGATAACTTAAAAGCCAAGTTCGGCGATAAGGTATCAGATGATTTCTATACAGGATTACAAACAAGTTTTAATTTCAATCCTGTGATTGTAGATAGTGCTAAGGGACTAACGATTTCCAAACAAAATGACGATCAAAGCCAATGGTTAAATATTTGGTTTTTGAACACTTTAAAGAAAGAAGCAAATACGCAAATTGTTTTACGCAATGACTTTCCTTATGAGTGGGTAGATTGGAGAAATGACGCTAGACATAGAGACGCATATAAAAATATATTTACTCAAATAGATTGGGATAATGACTTAGGTTATGAAGTTGTAGGGATTGATCTTACAAATTCAAAGAAAAATATTGAAGGAGTAAGTATCGTTTTCGTTATTATGAAGTACAATGACAAGCTTGATAAATGGCAAGTCACTGGATCGATTGGAGGGATTGTTTAATGCCTAATATTTTAGATGTAGGAGAAAGTATAGTCGATACTGGCAAAGATGTAATTGATAAAGTCAGTGACACCATATCAGGAGTTTTTGAGGGCGTAAAAGAAACCGCAGATAGTGTCTTGAACCCAATTGATACTTTGTTAGGGAATTGGGGCAGTGATCTGTTAGAAGCAAGTATGAAAATTGCAAATAAGACGACCTTTGACATACCGAACATTGAATTAATTAACACGATTACCAATGTTTTTGTGTTTGCTACGACCACGTTTTCCATTTGTATCGTGCTATATAAGGTTATTGAAGCGCAGATTCAAGCTTCAAATGGCAGTGGTGACGCGTTGACCGCGAAAATTGTGCAAAAGTTGTTTTATTCTTCCCTTGCACTAGCCACACTGCCATGGGCAATGAATTTTTTTATCAAAAAGATTGTGGCACCAATTGGCGAATATGTGATCCAACAAGTCACCAATGATTTAAATGTAGAAACAATCGGTGAACGCTTGCGTAATTTCTTGATTTCCAATTTCTTTAATGGTGGCGTCAGTGCCATTGTTCTCTTTGTTTTCGTGATATTCTTTGCCTTTTCGATAGCAAAGTATTTTGTCGCTATTTGTGTCTTTTATGCTGATTTTTTGGTACTCACTATGTTAACACCATTAGTTGCCTTATCGTTATTAACAGATGAGCAGAATTACTTTCAGATATGGATCAAAGAACTATTGTCAGAAGCATTAACTATGCTGATTAAGCTGATTCTCTATCTAGTCATGATTACACTGATGATTGCTGAAACCTATACGTTACCAAACTTTATGTTAATGGTTGGCTGTGGGTTATTGATTATCAAAACACCGTCTGCTTTACAAAACATGTGGTACTCAACCAAAGTGTCAAAAGGCGGTGGACTTGGGAATCTAGCAATGATGGCCCTGTTTAGAAAATAAGAGAGGGGGAGTACGATTGGCTTATTATTTTGAAATACAACTCATTTTTCCTGAAGAAGAACCGCAATTTTTGAACCGGCAATTGAGTAAGCGTGACCTATCTGAGGTTACCCAGTATTTGCAACAAAAAACAAGTCGAGGAATCCCCGTTAAATTTCGTGTAGGGATTTTTAGAGTGGAAGATCAAACGAAAATTATGTCTGTTACGCTGAATACCAAAACAACCAAAGAAACAGATGTACGCCAATTGCTAATGAATCGAGTAACTGACCAGCAGGTATTGGTTTACCTGAATGAACCGATTGAATCGACGCATAACAAGCAAGAAACACCGCAACTAAAGCAAAAAGAAACAGAAAAGGACCAGAACGAACGTGCAAATAAGCCAACAGTCACTAAAAAAGAAGAACCCCTTTTTACAAGGGAAAGCCACCAAAAAGAATCACTAAATGTAGAACAAGCGGCATCGAAGAAAAAATCCCATAAAATTAGTTCAAACGCTCATTTCTGCCTATCTATTTTGTCAGTGATTATTGTATTATTAATAGGAACGAATGTTATCCAACAAATACAATTACAATCAGTCAAAAAAGAGAGTGAATCACTGAAGGAACAAATTGACGCTGTTAAAGAAACGGATCGTTCCCAACCAAAAATAGATACTTTTGGACGGTATTTTTTGACGTATTATTTCTTACAGGAAGAAAACCAAGAAAATTATCAGTCAAGTTTACGAACGTATGTATCCGAAAAAGTAAATCTATCCAATTGGAAAACGTTAGGAAAAACGCTTAAGAGTATCAATTACTACGGAAGTGAACAAACAAAAGAAGGGTATCGTGTGGCATACCTGTTGAATGTTTCGGTAGACAACCGTAGTAAAATGCAAAAGATTACTTTTAACGTGGAACCAACAAAGGATGGATTTCTAGTGACAACTCAACCACAATTGACAGACTTTTCTTTTAACTGAAATACGCTAAAGAGAGTGCCTACATAATGGGAAAAATTCAATTAAATCAAATTCACACGGCTAAAGAAATGAGTGAACAAATCGGTAAAAATAGAAATTACTTATCACAAGCATACCGCAAAAATAAGTATGAGATACTTGGAAAATTTAATTATCGAAAAATAGGGGGAACACTTATTTTTTCTACTCATCTCGATGATGATTTAACGCAATTAATTACAGCAAAAGAAGCCAGCCGATTACTAGGAAAGAATGATGAATACTTTGCCCATATTTATAAACGATTTCCGCATCGATTAGAGGGGATTGATTACATTTATATTGGAAAAACACTGTTTTTAACAAAAGAATCATTAGAAATATTTCAAGAGAAAAAAGGTTAACTAAATAAACTACTAACTAGTAATAGAAGGTAAATATGATTGACTTATAAATCTATGATACAATGAAAAAGATAAGAAAAGATAAGAAAAGATAATAAAGGATAGATAAAATGAAAGTTAAAAAAGTTAAGTGTTTCAGTGTGGTTCTTTTAACATCACTTATGTCAGGTAGTCTATTTTCTTCACAAGTTTTTGCTTCAGAGACAGCAACCTCAGAAGCAGTACTTTCAGAGACAGCAAGCCCAGAAATGGTAACTTCAGAGGCAGTACCTTCAGAGACAGAAGATCCAGAAACAGTAAACTCTGATGAAATCAGTCAGGAGTCGTATGCTGAAAAAAACTATGAGAACGTTCAGATGAACTCAGAACCTGTTAATGAGAGTAATATCAATAAAGATAAGGATAAAGATGGGCAATTAACCTATTTCAAAGAGGTTAATGGATATATTCCTAAAGTCGATGAAGTTATTGAAACAGAAGTCCCAACGGGAAATGGTGAATGTATAGGGGATAAAGTAACGAAATCTTATACTGATGAAGTTGATTTAAATGCAAAGAGTGTTATGGATACTAACTTAGATGATTACTCTAACAATGGTTATCTTGAAAAAGTAAAAAATCCTAACAACCATCCTAAAGCTGATAGTTCTAATACTGACGAAGATTTGTATGGACCTGGTAATTTAGAAGTTCAACATTGGCAAGATGGTCCTAATGAATTTACTACAATTCAAAATTGGAGAATTTTATTTGCAACAGACTATGCAATTAATAATGCTGTATTAACTGTAACTTTGCCATATGATAATGTCTCAGTGACAAATGTAACGGACTGGGTTATTAATCGATACTATCCAGCTGTGACAAATAATAACAGTATATATACTAATTACATGGTTCCGTTAAATAATTCTTTTGATGGTAATATCGCTACAATTAATTTTGGAAATATAGTAGGGTATAGTGCTTTTGGTATGATTTTCAGCAAAAAATTTGATACTCCTCAAGACTTTAGTAATGACTTAAAGGTAACAGCAGCTAGAGTAACAGGAACTTGGAAATCAGATGAATTGACAGCTGATTCAAAATATATAAAATCTTCTAAAACAGAATCTTCAATAATTTGGCAAAACGAAGTATGTCCTATTCCAATTGATCCGGACACACCGGACACGCCGGACACACCGGACACACCGGACACACCGGACACGCCGGACACGCCGGACGTAACAGAAAATCAAAATAGAGTAACTTCTTTAAGTAATAAAGCGAACAGTAATTTAATAGAAAAAAATACTGTGAAAACTGTTAAATCCAATAATGTTGGTACTCTTCCGAAAACAGGAGAAAGTAAGTCAACTATTCTTAGTGTTATTGGAGGGATCATTTTATTAGGTTTTGGCGTAGTAACTATTTTACGAAAAAAATATAGTTTAAAATAACTACCAATTAGACTATTCTGCACATAACGCTTAAAAAAATTTTTTGCCCAAAAGTTAGACTATAAATTTAACTTTTTGGGCTATTTATTTGAAAAAAATGTCAGATAAAGCATATTTGTGGTATGCTATATAAATAACCAATTAGTCATGAGGAGGTAAGGAAATGAAAAAAATTGCCCTTGTAACTCTTTGTAGTATAACGTTATTGGTATCAGCACCACGTGTTAGTTTTGCGGATGAAACAACAGGAAACTCCGATAGCACTGTTTTAGCGGAGGAAGTAGTGGATCCAACCAGTCCAACGACTCCAGTTGAACCAATCGATCCAACAACACCCGTTGATCCAGTTGATCCCACAGATCCGGTTGACCCTGTGAATCCAACAGAACCCACAGAACCAACAGAGCCCACAGAGCCAACGGAGCCCACGGAACCAACGGAACCAACGGAGCCCACGGAACCAACGGAACCAACGGAGCCCACGGAACCAACGGAACCAACGGAACCAACGGAACCAACGGAACCAACGGAACCAACGGAGCCCACGGAACCAACAGAGCCAACGGAGCCCACGGAACCAACAGAACCAAGCGAACCAACAGAACCAGAAGCCCCAACTACCCCGACTGTCACAGACAATCCAACAGAACAGGCTGTCACAACAGACACTGGCGTGGTGATCGTTGCCGTTGAGGCTAGTAAACCGATTATTCAACTAGCAGATGGGTCGACGCAAAAAGTTGAAGCGAAAGAAATTGGGGCAACCGTCCAAAATGATGGCACGATTTCAGTAAAAGGGAATGACGGCAAAATGAAGGTCTTACCAAAAACAGGCGAAACCGCAAATGTTGCGTTATCTGTTTTAGGATCATTCATGGTATTAGTATCAGGTTTGATTTTCAAAAAGAGAATTTAAATAAAAATATAAAAGCATGGTCGCAAATTTCACTCGCAGCCATGCTTTCATTGAATATTTTTAAGACGTTTAAAAGGTAATTATTCAGGTACAATGGTGAGATTTAAAAGATTATATACCCGGGTTAATTTGCTGTCGGAATTCAATTTTTTTTCGAACTCGGCAACTTGATGAAAATATTTAATGATAGGAGGATCTAATTTGAAAAGAAAACGAAGTAAGCAATGTGCACTCTGCGAAAACTTTTTTAAGAACTCCGAAATGAGCGAAGAACATTATCCAGCCAAGAGTACAGGTAATGAGGATATAGTGGCTTTAGATTTTGGGAAAATGGTTGATTTAATGATGTCAGAAAAAGTGATAGAAAAATTATTCCACAAGGATAACCAAGGGCGGACACTTGAAGAAGTGAGTGGTAATTTTTTTGATGAGGAACTGGCGCAGACTCTTTATCCCCAAGGGAGAACTGCACGCTCATTATGCAGACAATGCAACACTTTCTTAGGTAAGTATGACGAAGCCTATAAAAAGTTTTTTGATAATGATGGAGCTCCTTCAATTATTAAAGGCTATCAGAAACTAACGAGGCTGAAGATAATCAAGGCCATATTTGCTAAATACTTGTCAGTTCCTGAGTGCAAAGGACAGAATTTTGATTTTATTACATTTCTTCAGGAAGAGAACCAAGAAACGTACGAAGGTAAATGGGGATTATATTGTATTAAAAGAGACTATAGTACTGACCTCTTTGGCCTTGGGCATTTAACAACAGGTGTAATGACCTATGAGGAAGGTGTCATTTTTGTGTTGTCTGACGAGAAATTTATTTTTCATTTAATGGATTTTGAACCGCATGAAGGTTATAGGTCACTGAACATGATGGAGTTATTAAATAAAACATACACACTGATTAGTGGCAGGGATTTACATGATGGCGGTTATCATGGACACTTTATGATACAAGAAATGCTAAAAGTATGAATAAATATGTAAGTTATACCTGTGTTAAAGTGTACAGAAAATCACGATTTTCTGGACGATCTTTTTAGATGCCATAATTGATATGTATTACTCTGTTTTTGTGTTCATAAACTCGTAACTAAATCATTATTCAATTAAAATTTAGATTTATGAGTATTAGGACAAATATTTGAAGGGGTCAGAAACTTAAAAGTTTTTGATCCTTTGTTTATTTCTTTACTTCATAGATCATTCATTGGCTCACTTAATTATGTTCAATAAGATATTGATTTCGATCATTATAGTGTTCTTATCTGAATGCTTTTGTTGATCAGACTAATAGATGTATCAAAGGTTTTAAATGAAAAACAAACAATAAAAAAAGCTGCAGACAGAAATCAAGGAATCGCATTGATTTTCAAACTAAAGAATAGATTAGTGGTATAATAACGTTGTTTATAAATATATTTTCAGGAAAAAATTATATGACCTTAGACGCAACAATATTCCTTATTCTAAATTAATTTAAATATTTGGAGGATAGAATGACTGAATTGAGTATTTTTATGCTTAAGAATGAAAAAAGTAGTAGCATAAACAGTTTTATAGATGAGAAATACCTCAGATATTCTTCTGAGAATCTATTCGAAAACGCAGAAGACATCAATGAGTTTAATTTAGCTATATTTCCTTTAGACAGTCAGTTGAGAAGTGATCATAATGTAACCGGAAAAATATTTGTACTTCAAGAGAAACAAGCAGAAGTAGGATGGTTAAAGAACGTCAATTCATTTTCTGAAAGACAGATAGAATTTACTACGCCTAATATACTCAATAAACCATTAATTATTATTAAAACTACTAGCAGTAGTATCTATGCTATTTCATATTCTTATGGATATACTCTATTAAATAGAGAACATGTAGTACCTGATTTTGGATTAAATATCGCTAGAAAAGAACTAAAGTTACATACTATAAAGCGTGTAAAGAACACGAACTTCTCAGACACACTATATGTAAGTAATTTTTCTAGCAATAATAAGATTAATTTAAATGAAATTTCCACTTCACAATCCATTCCCAATATAGTTGATGAAATCTTGGGAGAAATGACAATTAGGTTTCCAGTTGGAAATAATAATATAAAAGCGACCCGTGGTGCTAGTTAATTTTAATATCCTAAAGAATATCTCAAAGTTCCTTCAAAACGTCGTTGTGCTCGACTTAATAGAACACTGTAAGCCAGTAATATGCTTTCAAATCTACTCTCTAGCCCTTTAACAGAACGTGAGTTGAAATTTTGACAACCTAATTTTTCTAAGGAAGAAAAAACAGTCTCAACTGTTTTTCTTTGTTTTCCAAGTAAGCTGTGGTCTAGTTTTTCTGATTTATCCATGTTTTTACGTGGCGGAACGGATATAGTAATGCCCTTAAGGGCAAGCTTTTCATGGATTTTATGGCTAATATATCCTTTGTCCCCTAGGATATTGGGAAGATTCGCTTCTTCCGATAAAGTCTCTAACACTTTCACGTCATGGACACCTGGATTCGTGATTGAGTAAGTAATCGGAAAGCCAGTCTTAGTAACGATCATATGAATCTACACGATGAGAAAGTTCCGGATGCCATTGGACACCAAGGATTTTGTGCATATTATCTTTACTTTGGACTGCTTCAATGAGTCCATCGTTGGAAAAGGCGATGGCTTTTAACAAAGGAGAAAGATCTTTGACTGCCTGATGATGATAGGAATTCACAAAGTATGAATCAGGGAGAAGGTCACTTAATAAACTGTCCGAAACGATTTTGACTTCGTGAGTCGCAAACTGCGGGGCAGTGGGCTGTTGTTCGTGTTTTACGGACCATTTTGGATATAATGAAAGGTCTTGATAAAGTGTTCCCTCCAACACGACATTCAATAGTTGAAGTCCTCGGCAGACTGCAAAAATCGGTTTTCTTTGTTTCAATGCTTCCAAGATCAATGCCTGTTCGAATTGGTCTCGTTGAATATTTGTTTCCGTCAGTTTTGGATGAGGGTCTTCCATGTAAAGTTGCGGACTAACATCCTGACCGCCTGCAAGAATGAGTTTGTCGATTTTCTCAATTAGTTGAGGCGCTGAATCTGGAGACATGACTGGCAGAATAAGAGGTAATCCTTGAGCATCTAAAACTGCATCCACAAATCCCTGCGGTGTATAGCTTACTTGATTTCCTTGGAAAGTATCTGTCGCTCGAATCAGTTGATTCCCGGCAATGCCGATGATTGGTTTCATTTTTATTCCCCCTAAAGTAGACTAATTGTAACAAGGTTTTAAAAAAATTTAAACTATGTAAGACTTGCCCATATACTTATCTGTTCTTGCTGTGTTACTATCTGTAAAGAGAATTTTCGTGTGAAATTCATGACGATAGTTGAAAATATTGCTTAATTTGTTATAGTAAAAAGTAAGCAGAAATAAAAAGGTTGGGCGTAAGCTTCAAGGATCTAGTTCTTCAAGGGGTGAGAAGGACATTTTATTGAAGGGGCCTACCTATACTAAGTTATCTTTAGAGGTACATACTTTCAATGAAAAAAGAAAGCATGTACCTCTTTTTTAAATCGAAAGGAAGTGAAGCAAGTGTTAGAAGCTTTGGAACAAATCCGAAAAGCAGAAGAAGAAAATGAGAAGCGTGCCCGAACCCTACGGCAGCAGTTGAAGATCTATGCAGAAGAAAAAGAGCAAGAATTGGAGATAATCCAAACGAACAATCGGCAACATCTGAAACAGTTGGTAGAAGAAAAAGAACAATTCGAAAAGCAAGAATTAGAAAAAGAAAAAATGAAATTGAAAGCAGAAGCAGACAAGGTGCAAGCTACTTTGAAAGACCAATATCAAAAGCATCAGAGTCAAGCAATCGGTGCAATCATTGAAAGGGTGAAAGAAACTTATGGCCGTCACTAAGATGGAAAAAGTGACCCTCATTTCAGATAAAAGAAATCAGGAGAGGATTTTACAAGCAGTACAAGGAATCCAAAATGTTGAAATCCGGGATCTGTATCAAAATAGAACAAACAACCAGTGGGTAGAAAAATATTTTCCAGATACCACGATTATTGATAAAGAAGCAAAATTAAGCGCTTTAGGCAATCGGCTGAAAGACATCCAAGAAGCTATCCAATTCATACAACACCACGGCGATAGCCGTCAAAAGAAACTCCATTTGAAACGTCAAGAACTTTCCTTACAAGACTTGGAAGCAAATTATTCCGAAGAAAATTTCATGAATAAATTAGAAGAAGTCCTTGATTTAAAAGAAAAGTGGGAACAGCTAACTGAAAAACGTGATCGTTTAGAAGAAGAGGAAGAATGGCTTCTTCATTGGCAACAGCTGGATATTGCTCCAAGTATGTATGCAAGTAAGACGACCATTTTTGAGATGGGGACTGTGAGTGCAGCAAATTTTGAAAGTTTCAAGGAAGAACTAAGTAAGCTTGATGATGTTTATATGGAAGAAATAGATTATACGCCAAAACAAGTTTATCTTTCGTATGTTGCTTTAAAAAAATCAGTTGCTGCTATAGAAGAAATTGCTGGGAAATACGGGTTCAATAAAGAAACGTATCCTTATGAACAAAATCCTAAAGAAAAATTGCAAGAAACCAAACAGCAATTATCCATTGTTCACGAGCAGCAAAAAAAGATAACGACAGCGTTAGGTCAGTGCAGCGGCTATATCCAAGAATTTGAATGGGTAGAAGAAGTCACACTTGCCGTTGCAGAACGGGAAAAAGTAAAAGAACGGTTTATCCATGCGACTTATCTGATCGTTTTGCAAGGTTGGGTAGATGCAGAAGAAAAACAGAATTTGATGCATGTGTTAAACGAAACTGTATCAGAAAAAGATATATATATTAGTTTCGAAACACCAAACTCAGAAGAGATTCAGCAGGAAGTCCCTACTAAATTGAAAAACCATCCGCTTATCGAACCTTTTGAATTGCTGACTGAAATGTACAGTCTGCCAAAATATGAAGAAGTAGATCCAACGCCTTGGATGACACCATTTTATCTTGTCTTCTTCGGGATGATGGTCGCAGATGTTGGTTACGGATTGCTGATGCTCATTGGGACAATACTAGCTCAAAAACTATTTGTTTTACCCCGCGGAATGAAACGTTTCGTAAAATTCTTTGAGATTCTCTCGGTACCATCGATCATCTGGGGATTGATCTACAGTTCATTTTTCGGACAGGCATTACCAAAAGAACTATTTGGCATCCGCTTGCCTTTCCCAATCCTATCTACGACGGATGACGTCAATACGATTTTGATTTTATCCGTGATTTTTGGTCTGATACAGATCTTGGTTGGGTTATTCGTGGCAGCAAAGGAAAATATCAGGAGAAAAGATTACTTGAGTGCTGTCAGTGATGGGTTTGCCTGGCAAGGGATCCTGATTGGGATCGTTATTGCATTGATTGGTGCCATGTTGATAAAAAATACAGCATTTGTTTATCTTGGCGCGGGGCTATCGATCATTGCTACTTTATGTATCTTAATCGTGCCGATTATCCAATCGCCGTCTAAAGTCAAGGGTGCTGCCAAAGGAGCGTATAATCTTTATGGATTGACGGGTTATATCGGTGATTTAGTCAGTTATACACGTTTGATGGCACTAGGTATTTCAGGCGGAAGTATTGGCGCGGCATTCAATATGCTAGTTGCTTTCATGCCGCCAGCCGCTCGATTCAGTGTAGGGATCCTTTTGATCATCGCTTTACACGCACTGAATATGTTTTTGACACTGTTGAGTGCCTATGTCCATGGCGCACGATTGCAGTATGTCGAATTTTTTGGGAAATTTTATACAGGAGGCGGACGTGCCTTTGACCCGCTGAAAACGGCGGAAAAATACGTCAACATCAATCATAAGAAAAAAAACAATAAATAATTGGAGGATTTTTATACAATGATGGATTACTTAATTAGTCAAAATGGTGGAATGGTATTTGCAGTATTAGCGATGGCAACAGCGACGATTTTTTCAGGAATCGGTTCAGCTAAAGGTGTTGGAATGACAGGTGAGGCAGCAGCAGCGTTAACAACAAGTCAACCCGAAAAATTCGGACAGGCTCTGATTCTGCAATTGCTTCCAGGTACGCAAGGGTTGTATGGATTCGTTATCGCCTTTTTGATTTTTATCAATTTAGGAAATGATATGTCAGTTGTACAAGGTTTGAACTTTTTAGGCGCTTCTCTGCCGATTGCTTTTACAGGCTTGTTTTCAGGTATCGCCCAAGGGAAAGTTGCAGCAGCAGGTATCCAAATTTTAGCGAAAAAACCTGAACATGCTACAAAAGGAATCATTTTTGCTGCGATGGTTGAAACATATGCGATTTTAGGTTTCGTTATTTCCTTCCTATTAGTATTGAATGCCTAAACATAAAGGAGGAAAAGCAGATGAACGCCATTGAAAAAATCATCTCTCAGATGAATGAAGCAGCAGAGCAAGAAAGAGCGGCGTTAGAGCAAGAAGAGCGAATGAAGATCGATCAAAACTTTGAACAAAAACGTACGCAAATCGAAACAGAACATCAAAAACAAAAAGAAAAACAAATCGAATTACTTGAAAAAAAATACCGTCAGCTTAGGAATCGCCAACAAGTAGAAGTACGACAAGAAAATTTGAATGCGAAGCAGGAATTTTTACGACGATTGTTTGCAGATGCAATAGCTGAAATGGAGAATTGGGATGAATCTGAACAAATCCAGTTTATCAAAAATTCATTGTATTCATTACCTTTGACAGGCAAAGTAACATTCATTGCTGGAGAAAAATCAGCAGCTTATCTTTCTCAGACATTGCTGGATGAATGGAACAATGAACTTCCCTTTACGATGGTTTTAAGTGATGAATCTGTTGCTGGTCAAGCTGGGTTTCTGATAAACGATCAAGGAGTTCAGTATAATTTTCTTTTCAGCAGCCTTGTACAAGATATCCAAGGAACGATGAGTTTTGAGATTGCCAATCAATTATTCGAATAAGGAGGGATCAGTGTATGGAATACCACGAACTAAATCCCTTGATTCGCGGAAGAGAGCTTGAACTTTTGTCCAATGAGACATTTGAACGGATGATTCAAACCAATTCTGTCGAAGCACTTGGTGAAATATTGAAATCCACGATTTACAGTCCATATATCTATGACGGATATGAATATGACTTCGAACAGAATCTTTTAAAGGAGCAGAGCCGTCTATTTCGCTGGTTAAAGGAATCAGCACCGGAGCCTGAAATCGTTTGGATCTATACGATGCGTTATACTTTCCATAATCTGAAGGTTTTGACAAAAGCCGAGATGACAAATCAAAATCTGGACCATTTGTATATCGACGATGGGTTTTATTCATTAGAAACCTTGAAGGATGCCATTCATACGCAAGTTTCAAATGAACTCCCTGAAAGTATTATGGATAGTATACGAGAAGTCCGCGATTATTTTGAAGAGTCTACCATTCTTCAGGGAATCGATGTGATCTATGATCGGCAGTTTTTGACTGAACAGCGACGGCTCGCCGATAAGCTAGGATATCAAGAACTGCTGACTGAAGTCATTGCTTTTATTGACTTGACCAATATCACAACGATGGCTCGAGGAATATTGCAGAAAAGAACATATGGGTTCATGACGACGGTGCTTTCCAGTTCGGGAAGTATCGAAAAAGAAGTATTTTTGAACTTTGTAGATAAAGACATGGAAGCTTACACGAATTTTCTATTAGAGACAGATTATGCTGAGTTTCTGCGTCCTGTCATCCGTGAGGGAAATCTTGATCTCGTAAAGCTAGAACAGTTGAAAGATGATTATCTAAGTTCATTGTATCAAGAAGCACAAACCCAGGCTTTCGGACCACTGCCACTACTAGCCTTTTTGAACGCAAAAGAGGTAGAAAGCAAAAACCTTCGTTTACTGGTTATCGGCAAAAGAAGCCATTTCGAACCAGAAACAATCAGAAAGCGGGTGAGACAAGTCTATGACGCATAAGATCGGTGTAATTGGCGACAAAGATTCTGTTTTGCCATTCAAATTGTTTGGCTTTGATGTTCGTTATGGTACAACCAAGCAAACCGTTCGTCAGGCAATTGAAGAAATGGCAAAGAATGAATATGGCGTGATATATGTCACAGAGCAATGTGCAGCATTGAGCCCAGAAACGATCGAACGTTACAAGGAACAAATGATACCTGCTATCGTATTGATTCCCAATCATCAAGGATCATTAGGGATTGGGCTGGAAGAAATTCAAAAGAACGTAGAAAAAGCAGTAGGTCAAAATATCTTATAGTATGAAAAGGAGATAGAAATTTTGCAAATTGGAAAAATCATAAAAGTCTCCGGACCTCTTGTAATGGCTGAGAACATGTCTGATGCCAGTATCCAAGACATGTGTCTAGTGGGAGATCTAGGAGTTATCGGAGAAATTATCGAGATGCGTGGCGATGTGGCGTCTATTCAAGTATATGAAGAGACTTCTGGAATTGGTCCAGGCGAACCGGTTCGCTCTACTGGTGAAGCTTTATCTGTTGAATTAGGACCAGGGATCATTTCACAAATGTTTGACGGAATCCAACGGCCATTAGATACCTTTATGGAAATCACACAAAGTAATTTCTTAGGACGGGGAGTCCAATTGCCTGCATTGGATCATGAGAAAAAATGGTGGTTCGAACCCACATTAGAAGCCGGAGAAACGGTTAGTGCTGGCGATGTGATTGGAATCGTAGAAGAAACAAAAGTTATCAAACACAAAATCATGGTGCCAAATGGGATAAAAGGTACGATCAAAACAATCGAAAAAGGATCGTTCACTATTGATGAAACCGTATGTGTCGTTGAAACTGAAAATGGTGACAAAAACTTGACGATGCTCCAAAAATGGCCAGTCAGACGTAGTCGGCCAATCAAAGAAAAATTAAACCCTGATGCACCGATGATCACCGGACAGCGAGTGATCGATACGTTCTTCCCAGTGACAAAGGGGGGAGCAGCAGCTGTTCCTGGTCCATTTGGTGCAGGAAAAACAGTCGTTCAGCATCAAATCGCAAAATGGGCCGATGTGGACATGGTCGTTTATGTGGGATGCGGTGAACGCGGAAATGAGATGACGGATGTTTTAAATGAATTCCCTGAATTGATTGACCCTAATACAGGAGAATCGTTGATGGAACGTACGGTATTGATTGCCAATACATCTAACATGCCAGTAGCGGCTCGAGAAGCTTCTATCTATACGGGAATCACGATTGCGGAATATTTCCGTGACATGGGTTATGACGTTGCTATCATGGCAGACTCCACTTCGCGATGGGCAGAAGCACTTCGTGAGATGAGCGGACGTTTGGAAGAAATGCCTGGTGATGAAGGTTATCCAGCTTATCTTGGTTCCCGTCTTGCGGAATACTATGAACGATCTGGAAGAGTCATTGCTTTAGGATCAGAAGGTCGCGAAGGAAGTATAACCGCAATCAGTGCTGTATCGCCTTCTGGAGGAGATATTTCGGAACCAGTCACACAAAATACATTGCGGGTCGTAAAAGTATTCTGGGGACTTGATTCGACTTTAGCCCAAAAAAGACATTTTCCTTCGATCGATTGGATCCAAAGTTATTCTCTTTATTCAACAGAAGTAGGGAAGTACATGGATCATATCCTTCAAGCTGACTGGGCATCCATGGTCACTGAGGGCATGCGTATTTTGCAGGAAGAACAGCAGCTGAATGAAATCGTGCGTTTGGTAGGGATTGATTCCCTTTCAGATAATGACCGTCTGACATTAGAAGTGGCAAAATCCATTCGTGAAGATTATTTGCAGCAAAATGCTTTTGATGATGTTGATACATTCACTTCAAGAGAGAAACAATTCAAAATGTTGAAGATGATCTTGACCTTTGGTGAAGAAGGACGCCGTGCGTTGTCGTTAGGTGCTTATTTAAGTGAGATCATGGACGGTACCGTGTCGATTCGTGAAAGGATCGGACGAAGCAAATATATCCCGGAAACAGAATTAGAAAAACTAGATCAAATTATCGGTGAAATCAAACAAACGATGCAAACAATCGTTTCAGAAGGAGGCATGAGCAATGATTAAAGAATATCGTACGATCGGTGAAGTCGTCGGTCCATTGATGGCGGTTGAAAAAGTTGCTGGTGTCAAATATGAAGAATTAATCGAAGTCCGTATGCAAAATGGCGAGATTCGTCGTGGACAAGTATTGGAAGTCCAAGAAGATAAAGCAATGGTCCAAATATTTGAAGGAACAAGTGGGATCAATTTACGAGACTCTTCTGTACGATTTTTAGGACATCCTTTAGAACTAGGTGTATCGGAAGACATGATTGGTCGAGTATTCGATGGCTTGGGACGTCCAAAAGATAATGGACCAGAAATCCTGCCTGAAAAGTATTTGGATATTAACGGAGAAGTAATCAATCCAGTAGCTCGGGATTATCCAGATGAGTTTATCCAAACAGGAATCTCTGCAATCGATCATTTGAACACATTAGTTCGTGGACAAAAATTACCAGTATTTTCTGGTTCTGGTCTTCCTCACAAAGAATTAGCTGCTCAGATTGCGCGACAAGCAACGGTACTTGATTCATCAGATGATTTCGCCGTAGTCTTTGCTGCTATTGGGATCACTTTTGAAGAAGCAGAATTTTTCATGGAAGATTTTCGACAAACTGGTGCAATCGACCGTTCTGTCATGTTCATGAATTTAGCAAACGATCCTGCAATCGAACGTATTGCTACTCCTCGTATGGCTTTGACTGCTGCAGAATATCTTGCTTATGAAAAAGGAATGCATGTATTGGTTATCATGACAGACATGACCAACTATGCAGAGGCATTGCGAGAGATTTCTGCAGCACGGCGAGAAGTGCCAGGAAGAAGAGGCTACCCTGGGTATCTTTACACGAACTTAGCTACTTTGTTCGAACGAGCAGGAAGGATCCGCGGACTAAAAGGATCAGTTACTCAAATTCCGATTTTAACAATGCCAGAAGACGATAAGACACATCCGATCCCTGACTTGACCGGTTATATTACAGAAGGCCAGATCATCTTGACTAGAGAGCTTTATAAGAGTGGGATACAACCACCAATTGATGTACTTCCGTCTCTTTCGCGGTTAAAAGATAAAGGAACTGGACCTGGAAAGACAAGAGAAGACCATGCGGCTACGATGAATCAGCTTTTTGCAGCCTATGCACAAGGAAAGCAGGCAAAAGAATTAGCCGTAGTTTTAGGAGAATCTGCTTTATCTGATGTAGATAAGATCTATGCGAAGTTTGCTGAGCGGTTTGAAAAAGAATATGTCAATCAAGGATTCCACACGAACCGTTCGATTACTGAAACACTTGATCTAGGATGGGAACTGCTATCGATGTTGCCAAGAACCGAATTAAAACGAATCAAAGACGACATGCTGGACAAATATCTGCCAGAAGGGAAGTGAGTTCTGATGGCACGATTGAATGTGAATCCGACCCGCATGGAATTGACCCGATTGAAAAAACAGTTGACAACTGCCACAAGAGGGCATAAATTATTAAAAGATAAGCAAGATGAACTGATGCGTCAATTCATCCTGTTGATTCGAAAGAACAACCAACTGCGTCAAGAAATGGAAGAGTCTATGACAGAAGCAATGTCTGATTTTGTATTGGCAAATGCTTCGATCACGGAACCTTTCATCGAAGAATTGTTTGCTTTGCCGGCGGAAAACGTTGATTTATCTATCGTAGACAAAAATATCATGAGTGTAAAAGTACCTGTGATGAATTTTGAATATGATGAACAGCTGACAGACACCCCTTTGGAATACGGGTATTTGAATTCCAGTGCCGAACTGGATCGGTCAATCGATCGGTTTACTACCTTGCTTCCAAAACTTTTGGAACTGACAGAAATCGAAAAAACTTGTCAGCTAATGGCAAGTGAGATCGAAAAGACACGTCGGCGAGTCAATGCATTAGAATATATGACGATCCCTCAATTAGAAGAAACGATCTATTATATTCGTATGAAGCTAGAAGAAAACGAGCGCGCAGAAGTAACAAGGTTGATCAAAGTAAAAAATATGGGTACCACTGACTAAGTGGTATCCTTTTTTTTTAAAAGAGGAAAACGATGATTAAACAAAACAAACAAATAAAGAAACGCTTGCCGGCCGTTCAGCTTCTCGCATTAGGATTTTTTCTCCTGATTTTAGTTGGCGGCGGTCTACTTACCCTGCCATTTTTTAGTAATAGTGGGCATGGGACAAATTTTATCGATGCGCTTTTCACTGCAACTTCTGCCGTCTGCGTGACGGGATTGACGACATTGAATACAGCAGAACATTGGAACAGTGCTGGTCAGTTTTTGATCATGCTTTTGATTGAGATTGGCGGTCTTGGCTTTATGATGGTTCCGATTCTATGCTTTGCATTGATAAAGAAAAAAGTCAGTCTCAGCACACGTATCATATTAAAAGAAGCGCTAAATCTAGAAGAAGTATCAGGTGTGATGAAGCTCATGCTTTACATCCTGAAATTGGCCTTTGTGATCCAATTGATTGGTACGGTTGCTTTATCTTTTGTATTCGTGCCTGAATTTGGCTGGTTGAAAGGGATCTGGTACAGTTTGTTCCACGCAATCTCTAGTTTTTGTAATGCAGGGTTTGATTTGTTAGGAGACAGTTTAGCCAATCACCAGCAAAATGTCTATTTGATCATGGTGGTATCAGCTTTGATCATTTCTGGCGGATTAGGCTTTATCGTTTGGCGTGACTTATTGGAATATCATCAGAAAAAGAAGATGACGATTCATTCAAAAATCGCATTAACCGTTACAGGTACCCTTTTATTAGGCGGTTTCGTTGTGTTCTTTTTCACAGAACACAATGGGGCCACATTAGTGGAAGGGAATATGTTTCAACGATTGGCAAATACTTTTTTTATGAGTGTAACACCTAGAACGGCTGGATATTATTCAGTTGATTATCTCCATATGAGTCATACCGGTCTGATCTTAACGATGTTTTTGATGTACATTGGCGGAACATCTGGGTCGACTGCCGGCGGATTGAAAACAACTACGTTAGGTGTGTTGCTGATCCAGATGCGTTCGATGCTTAAAGGACATACGAGAGCGGAAGCATTTGGCCGTACAATCCGTCAAGGCGCAGTGTTGCGAGCACTCACGTTGTTTTTTATCACGTTGACACTGTGTGTAGTCGCCATCATGATTTTATCAGTGACTGAAACGATACCTAAAACTTCTGGCATCGAATATATTGCTTTTGAGGTCTTCTCTGCATTTGGAACAGTAGGACTTACGATGGGATTGACGCCAGACTTGACTGCAATAGGGAAATTGATTATTATAGCGCTTATGTACATTGGACGAGTTGGGGTATTGACTGTGGTCTTCTCTCTGATGACAAAAGCACAAAGAACTCAATCAAAATACAAATATCCAGAAGAAAGTGTCATGATTGGATAATTTCATCTTCTGACAGAAATCTAGTGATCTAGCAAAATAAGAAAATAAAATATAAGACAAATTTTTTTGCTGTTTGGTTACTTTAAGTGCAAAATGTTCATTTGCTTTTTGAGGCACTATCCGTTGTTGAACTTCGGGTAGTGCCTCTTTTTTATCGAAAGGAATCAATCAGCTATGATTCCTTTATTTATCAATAGATTATAATTTACCCGTGGTGCTAGTTAATTTTTTCCTCTAGGAAAAAATTAACTAGCACCACGGGTAAAAGCGTTAAATATTTTTGCGAGTAGTAAAGATTCAATCAAGATTAATGGTAATTTTTCTATAGAAGAAGATCTCGTTCCAATTCTAAAACAATTAGGTAATACGTACAGACAAAGGAGATCAAATAGAACGTTTTTGGATAAAGAGATCCTAGCAGTAGCACCTAGAAAAAAAGAGTATCTTAATAAGAATTTTGATGATTACCTATCCAAATTGATGGTCACTTTCAAAAATAATAGCAATGAATTTAAAGTAAATGATCTAGATAAATTATTTGTAGATATACCCTTAAATAAAGTGAAGTTTAATATTGAAGATTTAGAATTTAGAGTTCACAGTATTTTTAGGCCAGGTGAGTATTTCAATTTTTTCGCTAATACTCAGGAAGAAATATTTTCTAAAATATTTTCATTTTTTTTAAAAAACAACGTTCAAGAATTTGCTGATAAACTAAAATCTATAAAAGTATCTATAAAAAATCGGAATTCCGATTCATCGAAAGATACATCTATTGTAAATCTATTTTCCTGTCTATATATGGAGGTAGATCATGATTCTGATAAATATATTTTGTATCAAGGAGATTGGCTTAGTGTTAATAAGAACGTTTGGCGTGAAACTAGAGATTTTGTTAATAGTCTATCTTCCGAGGCTCATGGTATAGACTTTAATGAGTTTAATAATGAGGATGCTAATGAAGGTGATTATAACATCAAGATTTCCAAACTAGATTCAAATAAGGGGTTGATATGCCTTGATAAAGAAAATTTCGGAAACCAAAATCTTGATGGTGGATTTGGCTTATACGAAATAAATGGTAGGAGTCAAATCGAACCATGTGACATTCTCAAAGTAAATGAAGATAGCGCATTTTTTTGTCATGTAAAAAGAGGAACAGCGACTTCAGGACTCTCACACTTGTTATCACAGGCGAGAGCCTCGTGCATCTTAATGAAAAAATCGGAAGACTTTGTAAATCATATTAATTCAGCAATAAAAACTGAATTGTCTGAGTCAGGAGCAATTTTTCTAAATGAAACAAACCTTAAAGATTCCAAAATAATTCTAGGAATTATTATTCCAGAAAAAAAAGTTCATTTGAAAAACTCAAAAGTATTTCCTGTTCTTTTTTCTCTAAACTTGGTAGCGTTAGTGAACGCATTATCCTTAGAAGGATTTAAGGTATCTTTGGTTAAAATACCTGATAAAAAGGGGAAAAAAAGAAAATTTAGAATTTAGATATTTAAAAACGAATGAGACACAAACGGATTCTGTCACATTCGTTAAAATCGCTCCATCCTTAGAGGCTCTAAGAGGAAATCACTTTTCTTTTAGGGCCTTTTTTCTATAGCTTGTTTAAATGTTACTTATCATCTGTTATAATCGTATTAAGTAACATTTGAGAGGGGACTAAAAATGAAGAGCGTGGAACCGATTCGCGACAAAAAAAAGATCGATGCCATGAAGGCCATTTTGGCTTCCGGAAAATATGGGCAACGAAATTTGGTGCTTTTTTCAATCGGGATCAATACAGCGTATCGAATCTCCGATTTAAGGCAGTTGAAATTAAGTGACGTGTTAGAAATTTCACGTGGAAGGGTGATCGTCAAAGAACGTCTGGCTATGAAGGAACAAAAAACGGCCAAACACAATTCGGTCTTCATTTCGAACAAATTGCGAAAAGTGATTCTCGATTATGTTCAATCCGAATTTCCTGAGCAGCTGCAAGCACAAGACTTCAGTAATTATTTGTTTCCAAGTCGAAAAGGAGCAGATACGCCTTTGACCCGACAAAGCCTTTGGCGGATCATTCATGAAGCAGGAACGGCGGTTGGGTTGAAAGAAATTGGTCCCCATTCGATGCGTAAGACCTTTGGCTATTTTTTGTACAAGCAAGGAACCAAAACAGAGATCATTCAGTCGCTGCTCAACCATTCTTCACAACGGGAGACCTTACGCTATATTGGGATCACCCAGGAAGACAAAGATACTGCAGTAAAGAGTCTGGATCTATGACAGAATAACGCCATATAATAGAAGGAAAAATTCAGTATATAATAGATTAATTTACTTAGAGTATATCTATTAATATTTTTAGTCAAGTCCATAATCCTGTGTAAAATACTATACAATGTTTTACTGGTCTCTCATTGATCAAACTTAATATATTTTCTTGTAGAACTGAGCCATTCGTCATGAAGGTCCATAAGGACAGCTCCAATTAATCGATTGGCAGACGTTC
>NZ_GL622243.1:2779-12656 GCF_000185365.1 Enterococcus italicus DSM 15952 | reverse complement strand
ATATTTTTTTGTTCATTTTTTTTAATTCAATTATATAAACTTATTCCGGAAAAGGTAGCGTCAAGAATTATGTGTAAATGGAAAATCCATTCCGTTAATTACAATTAAATCATCGACTCTAATGTATCCTGAATTTCTTTAAATCCTTTATGGACTCTGCCTAAAAATCGTTGGTTATACTGATTGAATTGCGACACTAAAAATCTTTCTAAAGAGTCTTCATTTGGAAATTGTTCTTTTCTTCGAGTATACCGTTTTAATTGTTTATTAAATCCTTCGATTAAGTTCGTTGAATAGATGGTTCGTCTGATAGTGGGAGGAAAATTATAAAATGTGACTATGGCAGGATTCAAGAGCAGATTTACAACTCTTAACTTTTGAATACGATTTTGATTTTTACTCAAGTTATATTAATTTTTAGCAAAAACTTTGGTTTGTTCATCAATGATTTGACCGTCTATTTCAAACGTTTTACCAGTATAATCAAATAAATGGTAATAAGTTAAAATAGAATCTGAAAATGCTATATTAACGCCATCAATAGCATATATACCAATATGTGTAAGTCTAACATCTAATGAATAAGTATTTTCGAAGAAAACTAAATCTCCAGGTCTCGCTTCAGATTCACTAGTTGGTGAAGTATATTGATAGTAAACTTCATTAGCAGTTGTCATGGGTCAAAAGTTTAGCGAGGATATTGGTCAGTTGGCAGGTTTTAAAGGGATAGGTGAGAAGGGTTTCAACAGCTGGCATTTTTTTGATGATGGAAGTGCCGCCTATTTTAAATATCCATGTTTCCGCTTTATTACCTTATTTAATGGCTGCATATTTATCAGATGCGACCGCCCGTATGCTAGGAACAACGCATCAAGCAGATTAAATTCCGGAGATACCACCTATTAACATGAAGTTGTTGGTGGTGTTAGTTTGTTCTGGTGTTTTATTTGGTCTAGTTACTTTATTGTTTGCCAAGACTACAAAGCTTTTTAAAGAGATCTATCAAGCTAGGGTACAAAATTATAAATTACGTGCCTTCATTGGAACGGCTATTGTTGTATTATTTATAATTGTATTTTCTGATAAAAAATATGAAGGTATCAGTCTTTGGATAACGGATAATGCTTTTAATGGGACTTCTGAGTGGCAAGATCCAGTGTTGAAGTTATTCTTAACTAGCACCTCGTTAGAAGCAGGTTTACAAGGTGGTGAAGTTCCCTCGCTATTTGAAATTGGTACTTCTCTTGGAAGCGTAATCGGTCAATTTGTCGGCATATCACCGTCTTTTATTGAAGCACTTGAAATGATTACAGTGTTTAGGTGTACCACCAATAGCCCGTGACTACTTTTTTCTAGGAATAGAGTTACTTGGCATGGCTGACTTACCATACTATATCCTTGTCACACTTCTGAGTTACTTTGTAAAAGGACACAAGGGTATTTATTCTTCTCAACTAATTGTACATCCAAAGCGACTATCTTCACCTGATGTCATAGGAAAGCGATGGCCCGACCTATAATGAGAATGCAACTGTGAGTGTCTTGTTCAATGAAAGTGTTTAGACCACGCTCACCTAGTAACGATAAATGTACTACTGTTGACATACTTTTTCAGTAAAATGTAATATAATTAAAAAGATTGTTGACTAGATTGTCAAATAGTTTGTTACGTAGTTTATTGATGGTAAAATAAGCCAAGTAAAACCAATACAGGGGGTCAAAATTATGGAGTGGTACCGTTTAACCAAAGAAGAATTGTTCTCAAATTTGGAGTCTGACGAAGATGGCTTAGATGCTATTAGTAGGCAAGAAAGGTTAGCAAAAGAAGGACCTAACGAATTGTCTAAGGGTGAAGAAATTAGTGAGATCCGCAAGTTTTTGAGTCACTTTAATGATTTGCTGGTTTATGCCTTGATTTTTTCTGCTGCTTTAAAAGGATTCATTGGTGATTTCATTGATATGGCCATTATTCTATTTGTTGTTTTGGTAAATGCTTTGATTGGATATATCCAAGAAGCAAAGGCCACTGATTCTCTTAACAGCTTGTCTAATATGATGAGTGCAAATGCGGTCATTTGGACCGGAAATGAAAAGGTAACGGTTGATGCTGCCTCTCTTGTTAAAGGAGATATTGTTTTTTTGAAACCCGGGGACATCATTCCTGCTGATCTTCGTTTACTAGATGCTTACAATTTAGTGGTTGAAGAAGCTATTTTAACTGGTGAATCGACCCCCGTTAATAAATCTACCGATATCATTGAAAGTGAGGCTGATCTAGGAGACCGACTTAATATGGTGTTTTCAGGTACCTTGGTTAACGCAGGATCTGCTAAAGCAGTTGTTGTTGAAACGGGAGACCGTACAGAAATCGGTAAGATTAGTGAACACTTGAAGAGTGTGGAGGATAGCGAAACACCTCTTATTACCAAGATGAAGTTGATGAATAAACAAATATTTGCCGTGGTAGCTGGGTTAATTGTCTTTTTAGTGATTTTTAGCTTTTTCTATAGAGATATGACAGGTGATGAACTGCTATCAGCGATGATTGCCTTAGCAGTTTCAGCAATTCCAGAAGGATTACCTGCCGTTCTTTCTATTATATTATCCGTTGGTGTTACTCGAATGGCTAGACAAAATGCCATCATAAAAAAAATAGCCAGCTGTTGAAACCCTTGGAAGCATGGAGGTTATCTGTTCAGATAAAACTGGTACGCTGACAAAAAACGAGATGTCTGTGGTGGCTGTCATCACGGCAGATGACCTGTTTGATACAACTGATCCAAATGAACATGATAATCAAATAAATCAAACTAGTTCAAATCAAGCATTGACCAAAATGGTCGAGACAGCTTTATATTGTAACGACACGAAAGTTACTTATAAAGGTGGGGTGCGCGAAATCATTGGTAACCCAACCGAAGGTGCACTGCTTGATTGGGCTAATCAAATGGCCTTGACTGAAAATGTGAAAGAAATCAGTAAACTCCCTTTTGATTCAGCCTATAAGTATATGGCCACCTTAGTAGATGTTGAGGATAAACGGTATATCTACTTGAAAGGAGCGCCTGATGTGTTGCTTGATTTAGTGGAAAAGGAAGTATCCCATAATCAAGTGAAAGTATTTGATGAAAGTCCGTGGAATGAGAAGATTGCGACTAATGCAAAGCTTGGCCAACGTCTTTTAGCAGCAGCATATAAGGAAGTTTCAAATACTAAAGAGACACTGACACATGAGGATATCTCGAGTGACATGATCCTAGTTGGACTATTTGGTATCATTGATCCACCTAAAAAAGAAGCAATTGAAGCGGTTAGAGTTAGCCGTCAAGCTGGTATATCAGTGAAAATGATTACGGGTGACCATAAGGATACTGCTATGGCAATTGCTAAAGATATTGGTATTGAAAACTATGCCGATGCTCTAGTGGGTAAAGATATTGAGGCGTTGTCAGACGAAGAGCTAGAAAAAGTTGTCATGTCGACAGATGTCTATGCTAGGACAACACCTGAACATAAGCTACGATTGGTTGAAGCTATCCAAAGAAATGGTCAAATTGTTGGTATGACTGGTGATGGCGTTAATGATGCACCCGCGCTGAAGCAAGCTGACATTGGTATTGCAATGGGGATAAAAGGAACAGAAGTAACGAAAGACGCTGCTGATATGGTATTATCGGATGACAATTTTGCAACGATTACCAGTGCTGTTAAAGAGGGACGACGTGTCTACGAAAATCTTAAAAAGACAATCTACTTTTCATTGCCAACAGCATTTGCACAAGGGTTATTAGTAGTGGTTTCCTTGTTAGCTGATCGCCCATTACCACTCTCTTCTGTCCAAATACTATGGCTTAATATGGTGACAACTATTACTTTATCCTTTGCCTTGGGCTTTGAGCCATTAGATGAAAAAGGAATGACACGTCCGCCTAGAGATCCTAAAGAAAATATTTTAAGTTCCTATGCGATTTTTAGGACAGTATACGTTTCACTATTACTTGCTGGTCTAGGATTTTTAGTTAATAGTTTCTTAGGAAGCAAGGGTACTTCAATTCCGATAATGCAAACAACTCTTATTACAACGCTTGTATTTGGACAAGTATTCTATATGATTAACTGTCGAGAAATCATACGTTTCTCAATCACCAAGACGATTTTATCAAATAAGGTTTTGTGGTATTCATTAGCCATTTTAGCTATATTGCAACTATTAGTGACCTACGCACCATTTATGCACGTTGCGTTGGGTACAACAGTGATTACGGGTCAACATATTGGGATTTCTGTTTTAGCAGGTTTAGCTGTCTTCATCATTGTTGAAATAGAAAAAACACTTACGAGAACCTTTTTCAAACCAAAGAATTAGTAGTCTAGAAACGAAATAATTTAACAAAAAAACAAAAAATAAAGAGTCAATCAGATGAAACTAATAAATTAAACAAATCTAATCTAATTGAGTTATTGTAGTCGCTTAAAATGGTTCTGTTGCGAAGTTGGAAAATCAAACGCGCCCTCTCTGAACTCCAAATATCTTAGGCTGTTATTCCCATTAATACCTTGATTTCAGTAGACACCGTAAGGGATTTTATTCTTTATTTAAAACTTTGCAACAGAACCCTACGTAAAAATACCAGTTTCTGTGGATCAACAAAGAAATATAATTAGTGAGTCTGGTGCAATAATTAACTTTGATTTTTTTAATAAGGTTAAAAAGAAAATTATAAAACTAATTTCAAATTTAGACGATAATATTTTTGTGTACGAAGATAGGAACCAACTAGTAAATGATATGACAGAAATAATGGACTCATTTTATGACTTAGAGTCGCACATTCGTAAAAGATATGGTTATTTTATCCGCACTATGGATTCTGAAGAGTTTACAGAAATAGAAAATGTAAAAAAACCAAAAATTTCAAACACGGAATCGTCTTTTAAAAACTTCACCTCCAATCTAAATAAGCTTTTTTATGAACCAATTCCAAATAAGAATAAATTCTTTTTTGGGAAATTGCAAAATGATTTTCCTGATCTTTTTGTAGCAATTGATAGAATAAGGGTATATAGAAACTCTATCGAACATAGGGAGCTTGATCCCAGACAAAAAATGCTATATGAACAGTATCTTAAAGAGGATTTAAATGGAAAATCACCATTATTAGTTAAAGATGGTTATGCTATTTTGCAAGGAAAAATCATGCAAAAACTTCATGAATCCATTTGTAAACAATAAAAGTTGAGGGAAAACACTATAAAAAATTAGTAAATGTAGGCATATTCTATTCCATAAATAAAGTCTTCCATATATAGTGTCTTCGTAAAAGAGAGGCTAAGCATGGGTATGCATTGTGAATTCGAGCTGAAAATTAAAAGTATTTGAGCAATAGGTATATACGGTGTATACTTAATATAGGAGTTGATTTTATGAATATTAAAAAACGAAAAATCAGAGAAGTAGGTAACTCAATAGTTGTAACTTTGTCAAAAGAAAGTGTTTTGCAAAAAGGTTTGAAACCTGGAGATACTATTTTTATTGATGAAGATAAAATGATGGATGCAATTGTGAAGGAAGAAAGTAATTTAGATCTTGAAATTGATATGTATGTGAATCAAGCTCTATCAGAATATGATGAAGCATTCAAGGAATTAGTTGATCGATGATTTATCTTAGCGAAAAAGATATTGTAAAATTGAATGTTATTCAAATAAAAAGATATTCACCAAGGGAAACAATTGGTGTCATTGATAAAAATGCTTTGAGTATGGCTGTAAATCAACCTAGACAGCATATTTTTGGAAAAGACCTGTATCCTGATGAGTTCAGCAAAGCGGCAGTTCTATTAATAAATCTGATCAAAAAGCATCCATTTAATAATGGTAACAAACGTACAGCATTTTTAGCTGCATATGTTTTTCTCAAGATAAACGGTTTCTCACTGACAATGGAAAATCAGGAAGTTGTAGAATTTGTAGTTAATATTGCTACGTATCAGGGTGAGTTTGATGACTTAAAAGAGACCACAACTGACATACTAAAAAATAATTCCACAAAGATTGATACAAAAAAATAGAAGCAAACTAGTGATTCAGTTTAATCTGGTGATCTAGTTTACTTCTATTTTTAGTTTACATAAGATATATTATACTAAGTTATAGATGGTAAATGGTTTAAAATCAGGACAATTTCTTAATTGACAATATTTATGTTAACTAAATTTTCTTTAACATAAATATTGTCAACTTAGCTAGATGAATCTAAAATGATTGTCTGTATTGGTGACAAAACTAATTAATAATTACCTGATTCGAAAAAGAAATCATCCAATTAGTTGGTCGATTTCTTTTTTTATTCGGTAAATTGTTTGCCTAGTCACATTGTAGTCTTTTGCAATCTTTGAGATAGCAACCCCATTCTCAAGATCCTGGACGATGCTCTTATAAACAAGGCGACGTTGAGGATCTTTTGTGTCTGCACTGTATAACTTAGGACGACCTTTATAGACGCCGTTTGCTTTAGCGATTTTAATTCCTTGTGCCTGGCGTCGTTTCGATTCAGTACGCTCTTGTTCAGCAATCATGGCCAAAATTTGAATGATTAGGTCTTTGATAAATTTATCCAGAAGAGGATTTCCGATTGCTTCAGCCATGATCGGTAAACTGGTGATAATGAGTCGTACATTTTTCTTCTTTAAATAATTCACTGAATCGATAATCTCGTCATAATTGCGGCCAAGTCGATCAATGGCTTCTACAATAAAAATATCTTGCTCTCTGACAAAATCTAAAGCTTCCTGAAAAATCGGCCGATGACTAATCGTCGCTCCAGATTGCTTTTCTATAAAAATTTTTTCAGCGCCAAACTTTTTCATTTCTTCAATTTGCCGTTGTTCATTCTGATCTATCGACGAGACTCGGATATATGCAATTTTCAAAATTTTTACCTGCTTTCTCACACTATTTAAAACACACCCTAATCATACATTGGAAAACCATGTTTTTCAATGTTATTATGATGTCTATTTAGGGTACACCCAAATTAGACATAATTAAAGAAAAAACGTAGGCTTCTATTTTCGATACATGATTTTATCCGATTATGGTATATAATCGTTTATTTCTGGCGGTCATAAAAAAGAACCCTATGGGTATAGGGTTCTTCATACATGATTTTATACAATTTTATGTGTCTTGTATTCAAGTCACGCCACAAGAGTATGGTTGACATATCATTTTGACTTTGAACATCTAGATAAATATAAATAAATAATAGAGATAAAAAATGTAGTGTAATCCTTAATTATCTCTATTACTCGATTAATTTGAAGGTGTGCAATCATTCTTTAGACTGCCCTTAGCAATCGAAGTCCATTCAAAATAACAACCAATGTACTTCCTTCATGAATAATGACACTGATGGCAATATCCGTTAAGCCCAAGAAACTAACGACAATTAAAAAAGCAACAACGGCCATTGAAAAAATAATATTCTGCCAAATAACACGGTTCATTTTCGAAGAAATATTATGAGATTGTACCAATTTTGATAAATTGTTTTGCATTAAAACTAAATCAGATACCTCTACTGCCACATCAGTCCCATCTCCCATAGCGATTCCCACATCTGCATTAACAAGAGCAGGAGCATCATTTACACCGTCTCCAACCATGGCGGTCACACCGTATTTTTCTTTTTGTTCGTCTATTATTCTGGATTTGTCTTCCGGCATGACATTTGCAATCACTTCATCTATTCCCAATTGTTTAGCAACCGCTTTTCCCGTCATTTCTGAGTCACCAGTAATTAATGTGGTGTGTATACCTTGTTTCCTAAAATATTCAATGGTTTCTTTAGCATATTCACTCGGAACGTCCATAAGGGCAATAAGGCCTATAACCTCTTCATCTACTGCTACGTATACGACTGTCTTACCTTCTGACGCCCATTCATTATTTAAACGACTATATTCATCTGAAACATCATCAAACGAAGTCGGTTTTCCTATACGATAATTTCTCCCTTTGTAATCTCCCGTCAATCCTTTACCAATTTGGTTTTCTACTTCAATAGTTAGTTTGTTTTTTTGCTCAAACTTTCTTAGAATAGCATCTGCTAAGGGGTGATTGGATTCTTTTTCAAGAGCTACTACGATATCAATCATGTTTTCTTCGTTCACGGAATCAGCAAAATAATAATTGGTTACTTCAGGTTTTCCTTTGGTCAAGGTGCCCGTCTTATCAAATGCAATTGCTTTAATATCGGCTAATTGAGACAGGTAAGAACTACCTTTTGAAAGGACTCCTTTTTTGGCTAAATTAGAAGTCGTCGATAGCGTTGCCGAGACAGTAGCTGCTGCTAAAGCACACGGTGAAGCTGCAACTAAAAGGACCAATCCTCTATAGACACTTTGTGACCATGTCCAATCAAGTAGAAAAGGAGCCAATAACATGAATAACGGAATGGCAATTAAAACAACTGTAACGTATTTCGGTTCAAATTTTTGGATTATACTCGCAGCTTTTGTTTGGTTGTCTTGGTTCTGGTTTACTAACTGTAAAATTTTTGAAAATACTGTATCTTTATTTTCTTTAGTGACTTCCATTGTGAAAGTACCTGTTCCATTGATTGTACTTCCGAAAACGTCGTCTCCTTTGGATTTCTCTTTCGGGATACTTTCTCCATTAATAGACGACTCATCAATGGATGTAGATCCAGACAAAATGACGCCATCAATAGGTACTTGATCGCCATTCAAAACTTGAAGTTGATCTCCCACTTTTAATTCACTGACATCTACATTTTTTGTACTGCCATCAGGTAGGATTAACCGGGCAGTCGTTGGATTCATTTCGAGTAATTTCGTTATTTCTCGTTTGCTTCTTCCTTCTGCATAATCTTCCAAAAAATGTGCGCCAGAAAAAATAAGAATCAATAATGTTCCTTCCCAAAAATTCCCCATCAAAGAAGCTCCAATTGCCGCTAATCCCATTAAAATATGAGAATTAGGTATGAACTTTTTTTGTGCTTTTGAATTCTCAATTGTTTCTCCAAGGCCTTCAAGAAGAATAACGTGATACCCGGCACTGATTGTAGCGATTGAGAACAAAACATTTTGTACCAACTGATAATCTTCATTCAAAAATAGAGCAATCACTGCTAATGCTAAACCAACAAAGTACAAAACGACTGGCATTTTCCCATGATCATGATCGTGACCGTGGTTGTGATTATGCTTTTCTTGAGACTGTTGTTTTTGGACAGTTTCCATTTCTATTGCCTCCCTATATAATTTATAAGTCCTTTGTTTCCATCATTTACTTCTTGAATCACAAAAATTTCCGCTATTTCTGGATCCTTTCGTCTATTCCAAAAGTAAATCGTAATGAATCTACTTTACATATGACTAACTAATCATATGTTTGTATACTCATTTTATATCGCTATATACATTTTGTCAAGATAAAGAGAACGCCACTTCTCTTTTATAAACAAAAGATTAGCATTGTTTCGCTCATATGGTAATATAGATATGAACGAAAGGTCATATGAAAGGAATAAAAACACTATGGATATAAAAACAACTTCTCCAATCGATAAAGAAGGTTCTGTTGCAAAGTTTTAAATCTACTATCAAATAAGGTAGAATAATAGAAAAAGATAGCAGGAGGAATGACGATGAATCCTTTTAAAGGAAAGCAATTTCAGCAGGATGTGATTATTGTAGCCGTGGGCTACTATCTTCGTTATAACCTTAGCTATCGTGAAGTTCAAGAAATCTTATATGATCGTGGCATTAACGTTTCTCATACGACGATTTATCGTTGGGTGCAAGAATATGGCAAACTACTCTATCAAATTTGGAAAAAGAAAAATAAAAAA
>NZ_GL622243.1:0-2729 GCF_000185365.1 Enterococcus italicus DSM 15952 | reverse complement strand
TTGTAGTCTATTTCCATCTTCCATTCCTCCTAGTCTTTATACTGAAACAATGATACCTACTTCTTATTTATAATAATTCTAATTAATGATACCACATCTAAAATTCTATGCAAAAAAATTGGCTTTTTGGAGAGCGATTCTAAACAAAGACCATATAACGCGCAATTACAATTGGTACCCCTTAATCCTCAGCACATAAAGGAAAAAATATGGAATCAAAAAATAACCGATATGTACTCTGGTTATGACTTGAATCAGGGAGAATTTCAGAGACGACACATCATACTTTTTTAGTTTGCACTTGTAAACTAACTAGCGTACATTAAGTTTATGCTCACTATCAAGCGTTGTCAATCCTTTAGACTCTTATCAATTTCGAAAGAAAGTAGCAAGGTTATTGATTGTGACTGTAAAAGTGGGGTGTTCCTATAAGCACATTAAACTATCTTCTCTAATTTATCATGCTATTTAAATTCTGTTTTTTCATGAGAATTTTTGTCCAAAACTTGTTAAAATGATTTTAAAAAATACTTACATACACAATCCCCAAAAGACACTAATGTCATTTCAGTCAAAAAAGATACCGCAGAAAATTTCCACCTGAGATTCAATACGATATTACTCTCTTGACAGCCAGCTTAATTCCTTAGTTGAATAGATTATTAAAGTGCACAAAAAAACAATGCGGCGTTTGTTATATTTTCTGGTATAAGCGACGGTGCTATAAACTTTTTTGCAGATTAAAAATCATATGAATTTAACTCCAGTAACAAGAGTTTAAGTGCCAATGCATGCATGATTCTTTCAATTTCCGTTTTATGAGTAGACAGAGCGATTCCTTCATTGCATTGGAAAACGAGTTTGTTTCTCGTAATATGTATGCTCTCATTTTTGGTTGCATAGTATTCTCTCCATTCGTCTTCATACATAAAATGGCTTGCTGACGAAATGTTTGATTTCTTCGTTGCGTTGGTAAATCAAGAACAAAGTCGGGGTTTGGACGCGTCCAACGCTAAACACGCCTCTCATGCCGTTTTTCTGCATATAAAGCGTGTAAAGACGGGTGAGATTGATTCCTACCAGCCAATCAGCGATTTGTCGGGTTTCTGCTTCTTTGTAAGTGGAATAAAACGCCTGTCCGTCCTTCAGATTTTGAAATCCTTTTTTGATTTCGCTAGTTTCAAGCGAGTTGATCCATAAACGTTTAATGGTTTTCCGGCTATTTCCCGAAAGGTTGATAATCAAGCGGGCGATTGCTTCACCTTCTCGGTCGCTGTCGGTCGCAATCACGATTGTTTCCGCTTCATCTAAATGCTTTTTGACGATCTTGTATACCTGTCAATACGGATTGAACTGTTGTTAATGCTCCGGAAATTCTTCCTTGAATATCTCCTGCAGCTGCACCTAAATATAAAGTTTGGAAATTATTTTGTAGAAAATTCATAGCTCATTCTCCTTTATTTTTCTTCTTCTCTTTGTAAAGCTATTGTTTGTTCTTGCTTTTGTTCTCTAGCCTTGAAATTGTTTATTTGAGTAATCTTTGAGCTCTGCAACTGCTTCAGCTGTCAATCCACTTTTCTGTTCAATCTGATAATTGACTTGTTAGTGATAAGTAGTGATTGTTTGAATTCGATATCCGAAGACAACAACACTCAAAAAAACGTTACAACCTTGTTGAACATCATGATGTTCAACAAGCTATCTTGCTATACAAGGATGTTTTAGAAACGAAAACAATAATTTGACACTAATCCGTTTAAGAATGCTGCTTGAGAAAATTTTATCAAATGACACTACTCAAATTCCTAAAATCGATATCACTAAAGCCCTGGGTCTTATAAATCAAATCATAAGAAGCCACGTACCTGACTTCTTATAATTTCCAATTTTTCACAGACTTTATTACCCCATTAACTATTGACCAGCTGCCAATAATTAGCCAGAAACTACTTGCTGTTGACTTCAATGCCATGGATTTATTCAGCCATTTTTACAAAAAATATTATCCTATCTGACTACTTAATAGACTTAGTGTACTTTGAAAAATCTAAACTCGTATTGGAAAAACTAGCTTTCGTAGCAGACCATGTGGACTCTATCGAATTAAAAATGTGGGCACAATACCTAACAAACGTACTAAATATTTACATGGATGATCAACTTAATGAAAAACAGAATCGATTAAATAAATTAAATCAAATCGTAACAAATTGGCACAATTTATTGCCATCCAGTCATTTGGTAGAAGGTCTACACGGCGCTTTCCAACGTTTATCTGACAGAAACGGTGATCGTCCAAACAACATTCATATTCCACCTGTGTACATTTTAAAGCCATAGGAAAAAGCCTAGTATCTATTGCTAGGCTCTTTTGTATACCTCTACACATTCATTTCCTTCTTCCAGCATTCATAAGACTCAACAGTTGCACTTTTTTTCATTCTCCTACAAATTCCACTAAACAATGACCACTTATAATCATCAAGAATGGCAGTACCTACTCCCCCTAATCCTAAGAAAAACAGTAAAAGTAAATACAAAAATAGCATCATATTCGTCCATAACGATAAAAGAGTCAACAAAAGAGAAACTAAGCCTACTGTAACAAATGAAAAGAACAGAATGCCATAATAAATCTTCAAAAGAACAGACCATTCTTTGATTCTATTAAGAACAGATAACTCCTCCTCCGTCATCAATCAATCCACCTGTTCTTTCTTCTTTTTTGG
>NZ_GL622242.1:43386-47603 GCF_000185365.1 Enterococcus italicus DSM 15952 | reverse complement strand
TGTTTCGATTTTGAATTTTATTTCAGGTAAATTACTGGAAGAGTAAGTAGACCAGTCTTTAACGTCACTTCCAATTATAGCTAATTCTTTATGAGCATTAATAATTCCCATTGTTGCCAATTTTCCAGGTTCTAAAATTACGACGTAATCACTTAGTTTTTCTTCTAATCGATTTTTAAAACTAAAATCAATGGAGCGTTCTTTATCTTTATCTAGAAAATGGGGGATAACGATAATGTCATCTGAATTAAACTGCTTTACTCTATCAAAGAAGTCATTTTCTGATAAAGTAAACGTATCATAGTTTCTATTTGAATCATTCTCGAATGTTTTATAAAATGCTTCCTTGCATGATGGATCGCAAATCAGAACAATATGGCTTTGGTTCTTTTCACGGTTCTATAATATTTGGTGTTGATGAGTTTTACCACTCATTGGCACCATTTTTTTATGGAGACATGAAAAAAGGCCAGTGAACTCCTATAATTAAGTCACCTCAACTACATAAAGGAGAATTCACATGGCCCATTCATATTTTATACGAAAAACGCTCGGAATCAAAGACAAGAATATCCATTTTGAAGAACAGGTGACTGAAGAGCGAATCAACGACCAAAACCATTTGGTTTTGTACGGGAAATTGACCTATACACCGAAAGCCTGCGAAAAATGCGGGACCGTTAACCGCTCGTCAGCGGACATCGTCAAGAATGGGACGAAACTGTCGACACTTAAAATTGGTCAAATTAATTTCCAGCCTGTGTTACTCAAATTAAAGAAACAACGGTTTCTCTGTAAACACTGCCGTTCGACTTTTACGGCTGAAACTTCTCTAGTTGACCGCCACTGTTTTATTTCCAATTTTGTCAAATCGACGATCGCGATGGAGCTGCGCCATGAACAGTCCATGAAATTGATTCGGGAACACCTAAATGTCTCTTCTAATACCGTGATTCGGGTATTGAGAAAAGTGGGTGAAACCTTGGCGCCGGAGCGCCATTATTTGTCCTCACACCTTTGTATTGATGAATTTAAGTCGGTGAAGAACGTGAGCGGCGCCATGAGCTTTATTTTTATGAACGCCGTGAACCATGAAGTGATTGATATTGTGGAAAACCGTCAACAGAACTATTTATCTGATTACTTTATGCGTTATTTATTGAACGCACGCCTGCGGGTAAAGACGGTCACGATGGGTATGTATTTGCCCTATATCGGGCTGATTAAAGCCTGTTTCCCTAAAGCCAACATTATTATTGATCGCTTCCATATTGTCCAACATCTGAATCGGGCGCTCAACCACGTGCGCATCCAAACAATGAACAGTCTGTGCTATACACGCCCGCGCGATTATCGGAAACTGAAAAAGTAATGGAAATTGGTATTAAAAAACGAAGCAGATTTAAATTTTCATGATTTCTTTACCCATCGTCTCTACACTAGCATGGTGTCAGAGTATGTGATGGCCAATTACTTAGTCGAGTTGAGCCCATAGTTGAGGGACACTTACCAACTCGTCAACCAGCTGAAAGGCGCTCTGCGAATCCGTGGGTTCTCGTTATTTGAATCATTACTTCAAGCATCTAAAAAACGCACCTATCCGCGCAAAATGCGAACGGTCCTGCAGACGCTTGAAAAATACATAAACCCGATTCAGAATGCCTTTAAATACACTCTCTCAAACGGTCCGATTGAAGGCGTCAACAATAAAGTGAAAAATATTAAACGCTCCGGTTACGGCTACCGAAATTTTTATCATCTAAGAAGTCGGGTCTTGATCAGTTTTATGCTAACCCGCGAAGCCATCACCGAAAAGCCGCTTTATTTTAAAGAAGATGCCGCTCATTAAATCGCTGGTTTTCCATAAAAAAACCTCCAATGGAGGAAGCCCATTACAACTAGGACTTAATTATAGAAAAAAGAGGATACAGTTGAACTGTATCCTCTTAAACTTCTTATCAACACTATTTGACAAAGAGCCGCATAGCCTCACATACTTTCAAACTTTTTTGGAATGCATTGAACCCCTAATCTTCGACTATTTCTTTGACTCTTCCTACAATGTTGTTTTCCAGTTTGACTTTAATCCCATGCGGATGCGTTGGTGAATTCGTCAGTATTCTGGCAACGATGCCTTCCGTCAATTCGCCTGAGCGTTGGTGTTGTTTTTGCACCACACGTACTTTTTGTCCAACTTTGATGTGATCACGTTTATTTTCGTCCATAATGGCCTCTCTTCTACTCTAATTTTTGTTGGCCTTATTATATCGAAAAAAGCTAAGATAAAGAAACTTTACATTTTTATACCTATTAAATTCGTTCGTTCATCAATAGCTCGTGCGTTGTTAGGTTGATTATTTTTAAGCGGCTGTCCGGTTTGATATAAACGGTTTTATACGCAGGTTGGTCTCTTTCGCTAAATATAAATACCCGAGAGTCCGGATTGTCGGTTACCAAATGGGTCTCAAAATCTTCCGGATTAAAATAATCCTGGATGGTTAGTTCTTTGTATTTTTCATTGGGCGACTCTGCCTCAGATTCGGAAAGATCTTCTTCGGTTGCTGTTTCTGAGTCAGAAGTGTCCGATGTGGATTGGGTAACTGCTGTCGTCTCATCAGGTGAATTTGTTCGGGGCGTTTCTTCAGCAGTTTCAGAACATCCGGCTAAGACAGCGACAGTTAAAAGAGAGATAAATATCATTTTCATTTTATATTGATTCCTTTCTTCGTTCAACATGACCACTCTTTTCAGTATCATATCAACGTTTGGACGTAATTTTAGCAGAAATATTTCCATCGAGTAAGTCAACAAAATACTTTTGACAGTGCTTACATTATAGATTATAATGTATTTTGGCAATACATGATAAAGGGGATTTATACAACATTCTACAGTTTATAAGGAGGCTGTAAAAATGGCAATTCATGAAGTTGAATTTAAGTCGTTTAATGAGATCGAGACGGTAAAGGGATGGATTTATACTCCCATTCGCGAACCTATAGGGGTCGTTCAAATCGTTCATGGGTATGGCGAACATTCACGCCGATATCTCCATATGATTTTGACGTTGAATGAGGCCGGTTTTGTCGTGGCCGCCGATGACCATGTCGGACATGGAAAGACCGCTTATGATTCCGACAACTGGTCGAATTGGGGAGACAAAGGCTATATGACAATGGCCGAAGATGAACAAAAACTGCGCGAACTAATCAAGGAAGACTACGGTGACCTGCCCTATTTCATGTTTGGCCACAGCATGGGCTCTATGATTGCCCGACTATATGCGACGAAATATGGCGAAGAGCTGGACGGTTTAATCTTGTGCGGGACTTCAGAAATTTTCCCTGAGATGGAAAATATTGTCTCTGAATTAAAGGCTGAAATCGATGCAGGAAACGGCGAACAAGTGGACCCAGACTATCAAAATCGAATGTTTGAATGGATGACGGAGCGAATTGAAAATCCAAACACGCCAAACGACTGGATCAGTAAAGATCCGGACATTGTGGCGGACCACGCCAATGATCCGTTCAACAACTTCACCTCCGTCCCTAATATTCAATCACTTTATCAGTTTGCTCAAATGATTCAACAAATCCTGGGGACGGAATGGTCCGAGAAAGTCCCTACTGATATACCTATCTACAATATCGCCGGTGATGAAGATCCGGTCGGAAGATATGGCGAAGGCGTCTATGCGGTTTCTAATTGGCTGCTGGAAACGGGCCATCAAGTGAAAACAAAACTGTATTCAGGCTACCGCCATGAAATTCACAACCACCGCGAGATTCGCGATGAAGTCGTCGCAGGCATTATCGACTTTATAACGGAGCACGCCAGAGTAAAAGCTAATTAAATTCTCTAGTCGCTCTTTTCTTAATTAAAAAACAGTTGGACGAGCTCAAGAATATGGCAGCTGCCATATTCTTGGCTCTCTGTCAAATAGTGTTGATGAGTCAAATTCAGAACTACAGTTAATCACTGTGGTTCTTTTTTTTATAATTAAGTGACCGATGGATTGATTGACTCCTTTGGCGTTTTAGATGCATAAACTGCACAACCTCTACACTGTCAGAGGCGGAGTTGTTAGCTTCCCTAATTTAAGGGTCAGCGATCTGGACGGTTTCTTGGCCGTCCGTTTTGTGTAAAAGAGCGGTTTAGGTTTTCGGCCCGGGTTCAGTAAGTTAAAGCTGATCAAGATTCGGTTTTTCAGATTG
>NZ_GL622242.1:38322-41104 GCF_000185365.1 Enterococcus italicus DSM 15952 | reverse complement strand
GTGATACCTTTAAAGTTCTTTCGATGGCAATGATCTCCAAAGTTGGAGGAGCTTCAGGTCCGCTATATGGTTCAGCATTCATGAACATGATGAAAGCGACAAAGGATGTTGACGTCATCAATTCACAAGAGCAATTAGGGAAAATCATCGAAGAAGGTACAAATGGGATACAAGCAAGAGGAAAAGCTGAAGCAGAGGATAAAACAATGCTAGATGTTTGGTTGCCTGTTACGGAAGCATTAAAAAACAATCAGCTAACCGCAGACGTCATCGAAAATGCCAAAGAACATACTAAAAATTTGGTCGCAAAAAAAGGACGTGCTTCTTATTTAGGGGAGCGGGCGATTGGACACATTGATCCAGGAGCAGCTTCTAGTGCAATCTTATTCCAGACATTACTTGATGTGATTCATGGATAGAAAGGGCTATTTATAAACTGTAAAAGCCTAACTTTGAACGACAGCATAAACTGTTGCAAAAGTTAGGCTTTTTATCTGCTTTCGTGTATCTACCTAGAGCTTTTTCTGACAGAAGTATTTACCAAAAGTTAAACGAAGAAAGTGAAAATCGAGAAGAAAGAATCACTCTTTAGCATGAAAAAAAGAACTTTATCCTGATTAAAATAACGAAACAATCAAATATGACTTGTGCAAAAAAAAGAGATGAGACCACTGCTACTTTTAGCAATGGTCTCACCTCTGTTTTACTGGTTATCGTCAGGTCAAAACGGTTTTTTTACTAACCTCTATTCACGGTGTTCAAAGCCCAACTCCTTGAAATAAGTCTGGATTTTTCAAAACATGAGAAGCTGTTTAGAAAAATTCATTCTTATTGTCGGCGGAGCTGAACGGTCTTTTCACAACCTTATCCACGGTGTTCAAGAAGCAACTCCTCAGCAATAAGCGCTAGATTTCCAAAATATGAGAAACTATTTTAGAAATCTAGTTCTTATTTGCTCGGAGCTGGACGCTTCTTTCACAAACTCTATCCTCGATCTTTTTGGTCATACACTTCTTTGACGTTGATAAATTGATCAAGTATTGGATTTTCTCCTTTTAGGTCAGCTTCGAAACGGATACCGTCAATATTGATTCTGGCGTTACGGTAGTAGTCAGTTCCTAGTTGTCCCCATGCAGGAGTTGAGGCATCGACATTGCAGAAGATATCAAATCCTTGTTGTTTCAAGTAAGCAAATTTTTGATTTGCTTCAGAATAAGGTTGCCAATCGCTGATGTCAGCGCCAAATGGGTAGATCAAAATATTTGTTTTGCCTAAAATAGGTGCAACTTCATTTTGCCAACGTTCATTATCTTGTTGGATATCGGCTAAAGAAGCTTGTGTCATATTCAAGTGTCCCCAAGTATGAGAAGCAAAACTCCAACCATCTTTCTTTAATTGATCAGCAACTTTTTTGGCTGCTTCGATTTCTTTGTTTGTTTTTTCGTTATCACTATATTCTGATTTTGATGTACGGTAACCTAATACACCATTATAGCCTGTTAAAGCTAATGTTCCTTTGGCGCCTTGATAAGAAAAATCGGGATGTTTTTTAATGAATGAATCGATCAATGGAACCATATCATAGTCACCAACAGTTTCCTTCTTATTGTCGATATAAATATTCTTGATTTGGTTCTGTTTATCGACAATCAACTTACTTGGAAATCCTGAATTGTCCATGTATTCATAATAGCTGACATCGTCTTGCGAAAGAATTAACGGTTTCTTTCCTTCTGGAAGAGAAACACCTGTAAAGGTCAGTTTTCCATCTGTTCCTTTTTTGACTAATCCATTTAGATTAACAAGAACATAGTTATTTTTATATAACTGATTAATGGTTTTATTGAATTCGGAAATAGTGACCATATAATCTTTATACCCTTGTGCTTGCTGGGTATGAAAAGCCTTAGCTGGATCAACAATCAGACTATGAAAGAAGACGTGTGAGATTTTGGTCGGGTCTTCCCATTTTACCAAGGATTCTTTTTCTTTTTTCAAAGTTGCTAACAATTGTTGCGCTTCTTTGGCGTCGTCTTTTTCAAGTAAGGCGATGGCTTCATCATAATGATAACTTGCAGCAAGCTGTTTTGCTTGATCAAGCTGTTTCGTCGTTTGTTTATCTTCAACAGGTTTTGAGCTGCTGCTTGAGTGTTGAGTTGTTTGACTAGTGTTTTCTAATTTATTGTTTGTTGCTGCTTGTGTAACAAAAAAGATACTTACACCTAGAATAATAACAGTGCATACAGAAGTGACAGCCAATATGATTTTGTGTGTATGTTTCATTTTATCGTCCCCTGCTACTTTTTGATTTCAAAAACCCCCGTAAGCTTTTCTTAACCTTTTGAAAAACTTCCCATAACCATTGTAACGAATATAGAAACAAGTGTAAAAGAAACTTTTGTTTTTTTTTGATTTTTCTCTTATTTTCTTTAACTAGAGCGCTTTTTATGAGAAGTACTATTTTGTAAAAGTTATAAAGTGAGAGAGGTGAAAATGTTCGGATTTTCGCTGTTTTTATTTCCAAGAAAAACTAAAATAAACCCGTGGTGCTAGTTAATTTTTTCCTAGAGGAAAATGGGTTCTGTTGCAAAGTTTTAAATAAAGAATAAAATCCCTTACGGTATCTATGATTTAAGCCGGTATACCCATTAAGACTTTTATTTCAGTTGATACTGAAAATCCGAAAAGCATTCCATTTCTTCAGTTCTTTTTGTATATTCCTTGGACGGGTTATATTGATAAAAATAAGAAAACAGCCCCTATTATCTAAGTGTTAGATAAT
>NZ_GL622242.1:35156-36825 GCF_000185365.1 Enterococcus italicus DSM 15952 | reverse complement strand
GGGGCTGTTTTTTATTGTATTTCTAAGGGGCTATTATCTATTTATAGACCCTAAACAAACATCTTTTGTAAAAAGCCTTTTTTCTGTTCTTTCAACAAATCTAACTTACGTTGATGAAGAGCGATAGTCTTGTCTATGCTTTCAAAAAAGAAATAATCAATTGTTGTTCTTTATCATTGGGCATTTTCATATCAATATTTAAAAAATCAGACTCATGTATTCTCCATTGACCATAAACAACACCTTGACGAAATCTTACCATTTTAGAAATAAAGCCCTTTCGAGCAGACATAATCCCTATAAATTGACTTTCTCGTGATTTTTTTGACTTAAATATACTATAGACAGGGGATATAACAGCTTTTCCAGTTCTATTAAATCCAATTGAACCTGTTTCAAGATTATTAGAACTATATATGAAATCTCCCAATTCAGTTTTTTTATATTTTTTTCTGAATCCTTGACTAAAAAGCTGCGATTATATCGTTCTCCTTTTGGAGTAACTCCTTTGCCTTGTACAAAAGACATAAGAGGATATTTATTCGTTTCTGGCGTTTGATCATTACGTTCAGATAAAACATCTCCTAAGCTCGTTTAAGCATTCTTAATGATCCCTTTGAACAAATAGACAGTTTCGAATTAAAGTCGCTTAAATCGAGTTTTAGAACGTTTTAAAATAGAATGATGAAAAACTAAAAAGTTTCAAACGCTGGTCGGCTTGTTTCGCTAAAAAAGAGTGCAATGCGCATTTACACATCAAATAAATTGATGCCGTGCTAAACCCTAAAAACCTGTATAAGAAGTTGCCTTTGACAACAACAAAAAATAGAATATGGGGATTGGGGCAACGCCCCAAAAATAAAAAGAATCGTCTGAAATGAGGAACAAACTAAAATGTAAATTTTAGGTGTGACCGAGTGGAAGATAATTACTTTTTACTGCATGTGTGTACACACATGCGAAGTTCACTACAATACTTTATAACGTTTTTATTTACATGAGCAAAGCGAGTTTTTCCAACACGTTTAATCTAAAATATTGGCAATTTATACCATGATTTTCATGGTATGTAAGTGCGCCCTTAGGAAAATAATTTGAATATATTTCAGATTTTCAATCTGACTGCTCCTGTCATCGAGCAGACCGATGAGGAAAACAAAAAGAGGACTAAACAAATATGAAAATCAGGAATGTTTTTATACCGAGAAAACTTTTCGGAAAGAAAAGGAAATTGGAATAAATGTAAATTTCCATGTTAAAATCAAGATAAGAAAAAACATAATTTCAAACATAATCAAATCAAGTTTTAAAAGGAGAAATAATCCATGAAAAAACCTGAAGACATAGGAGAAAATCTAAGAAAAAAAGAATTAGAAAACAATGTTTTGGTCTTTCATGATTTTAATTATTTTTTAGATTCTTTGGTCGTTAGGGATAAGCTCCAGCAATTTCTTTTGATGTTTTATCAAATACAGAAAAAGTGATTACAAAGTTTATCGTCATAAAAACACCTCTTATTTGGCTCATATTTACGTTTTAAGAAACAAATATAATTATACAGGTATAAACTATATATTTTTAAATTTTGCTCTAAATACCCCCTTAAGATGCAAAATAAGTATATTGTATTGTTTCAGTTAATTTTTTGAGTTTAGTACTATATTTTTTC
>NZ_GL622242.1:29418-33061 GCF_000185365.1 Enterococcus italicus DSM 15952 | reverse complement strand
AGGCGGAACTATCTTGAGTGTAGCACAGATGACTTTTTTATTTGTCTAACTTAATTTTACAATCGGCGCAATAAAAACAGCTCAATGTAATCCATGACAATTGTCATAGAAAAGTTATGTTAATTGGGACTTATTGGATTCTGAAAAATCTCTTACACTAAGAATATCAAGGTTAGTTAAGGAGAAATTTTTATGAATCAAACCGTCATTGAAGCTAAAAAAATTACCAAAACGTTTAAAGAAAAACGAATTTTTGAAAAGCTTGATTTTGCAGTCAAAAAAGGTGAAATCGTTGCTTTGGTAGGAGAAAATGGTGCTGGAAAATCAACGCTAATCAATGTGTTGACACAGCTAATCCCCAAGGACCAAGGTGAAATTCATTATTTTAACCAAGAAAAATCACTCTTGATTGATCGTGAACGGATTGCTGTCATGACACAAGAAACAGCCAAGCTAAAAAAAATTCGAGTGTCAGAAATCATTCAATTGGTTCGAAGTTTCAGCAAGCATCCATTACCTTATGATCAATTATTGCATTATGCTGATTTAAAGGAGCATGAACAATCATATATGGAGAAACTATCTGGTGGGCAACGAAAACGGCTAGGATTCGCGTTGGCTATCGCTAGCAACCCAGACGTCATTTTTTTAGATGAACCTACAGCAGGTATGGATAGTTATAGCCGCTTAAAATTTTGGCAGACGATCGCCTTGCTCAAAAAGGAAGGAAAGACGTTTATTGTAACCTCGCACTATTTGGAAGAACTGGAAACAGTCGCTGATCGTATTATGATTTTAGTAAAAGGGAAATTCGTTTTTAATGGTTCAATGGATGAACTGCGTCAAAATCGCGGGGTGAGTGAAATCCAGTTTTATTTTGATGATTTAAAGGATAAAACATACTGGTTGTCCATTCCGGGTGTTGAATCGGTGAAAATAATCAATCAAAAAATCAAATTGATTACGGATGATGTGGCACTATTTTTAACTGCAATGCAAGGGCAGTTTGAGCAATTAAAACTATTAACCATTCAACCCAATTCATTAGAATCTTTATTCGATCACATTCAGGAGGAACATCAAGCATGAAGCAACTAATCTTTCAAACCAAACTAAATACTTTGCGTCTGTTTGTTCGAAACAAACGCTTCTTAATCATCAGTTTATTGATTCCAATCTTTTTTTATCTTTTGTTTACCAAAGTGATGAATGTGGGGTTGGCAGGGGCTGATTTGGTTGCCTGGAAAGCCGACTATCTAGTCAGCATGATGACATATGGCATTTTAATGGATTCAGTGATGATGATTTCGAGTACGCTTGTCAGTGATCGTGAAAATGGCTTTGACCAGTTGATTACGCTAAGTCCGTTACCAAAAAGTCGTTACTATGCGAGTGTGATATTCAGTTTTTTTGGCTTATTCGAATTATCTATTATCAGCTTATTGGTTGTAGGGTATTATATAAATAGCGTAAAGTATTCCATCTTGGAAGTTCTTTCGTTTCTAATCGCGTTACCACTCACAGCCTTGCCTTTAATTATGATTGGTATTTTGCTTTCTTTGGCAGGGAGTTCCAATACAGTCTCAGGTTTGGCAAATTTGCTTGTTTTTCCTTTGGCTATTGTTAGTGGACTGTGGTGGCCAATCGATAGTTTGCCTAATTGGATTCAGTCAATCGGTAAATGGATGCCAACGTATTTTATGAGCAATGTGATGAAAACTCTTTACCATCATCATAAATTAGACCTTCAGAGTAGTCTGGGATTAATTCTGTGGTTTAGTCTATTAAGTCTTTGTTTAGGTATCATTCTTCATTTCAAACGACAGAAAGGATATCAGCTAGTATGAAGAAGTTTTTAGAGGAAGAAATACTGTTTCCAAAAAAAATAGGATGGATTCCTTATTTTTGGCTCATTTTTTTGATACCTGTTCTTTCTGACTTGGGCACTATGCCCCTAAAAAAACAGGTAATCATTCTTTTTCTTTTGCTACTTTTTTTGAAAGCCTATCGAGAAGGATATGAATCAAATAAGTGGGCTATCTGGTACGTGATTATTCAACTAATCATTAGCGTGATTTATCAATTTTTGGGTATGACTGGCCTATTTATTTTTACGGCATGGCAGATTGGCTTTCTATCGCTACGTCGTGATCGCTTTTATCTGTTTCTAGGTGTATATTATGCGTTTTGTTTCATTAACATCGTTAGTACGACTCTGTGGCTTGTGCAAGGAGATGCGCAAAGTATTGGTAGCTTACTAATTGTTTTGCTATTTGCTATTTTTTCACCATTAGTTTCTCGGTCAATGAATGAATCCATCTACCGAACAACGCAACTCAATCGTGAAAACAAACGCTTGGAAGCATTGATTCGCAAAGAGGAACGTGAACGGATTGCTCGCGATTTACACGACAATCTCGGACAGTCTTTTTCAATTATTACGTTGAAAACAGAGTTGGCTCAAAAGTTATTGGCAAAGCAACCTGAAAAAGTTTCGCAGGAATTGACCGAAATCGCGCAAATTTCTCGAAATAATTTACAGCTTGTTCGACAAATAGTGAATGGTTTAGAAAATCGTTCAATTGCAAAGGCGCTACTGGAAGAAGAAAAACTTTTATCTGCTGCGAGTATTTATCTTAGTACGGAAGGGGAAGAGATTGCTGAAAATTGGCCAATCGAACTCCAAACTATTTTTGCCTCGTGTATTAAAGAGGCGTTTACCAATATTATTCGCCATAGTAAAGCACAATTCGTCCAATGTGTGTTTCGTCAATCCAATCAGTATTATGAACTGTCCATTCATGACAATGGAATTGGCTTTCTGACAATTGATCCAACGTCACATGGATTAAGTGGGATGATGGCTAGGATGAAAGAAAAAATGGGACGTTCGACATAATAAATGGGGATGGGACCAAATTGCACTTTAGAATTCCTTTAGAGGAGGAGCGAGAACGATGACGACTCTTTTTTTAGCAGAAGATCAAATCATGTTAAATACAACCCTGACCACCATTTTAAACCTGGAAGATGACTTTGATGTGATTGCGAGTACGGCAGATGGCAAAGAAGCACTCGAAAAAATTAGAAAACTGCAACCAGAAGTCGTTATTCTTGATATTGAAATGCCGCAATTAACTGGACTTGAAGTTGCCAAAGAGATTCGCTCTGCGGGCTTGCCCATAAAAATTATCATATTAACAACTTTTGCCAGAGAATGCTACTTTCAAGAAGCAGTCGAATACAACGTGGATGCCTATCTGTTAAAAGATAGTCCAAGTGATTATTTGGTAGCAAGTATTCACCAAATTCTTACTGGAAATAGAGTGTTTTCACCGGAACTGGTCACGAGTGTTTTACGAGCGGAAAAAAATCCACTAACTAAAAGAGAAATGAGTGTATTAGCGGGGCTTCAAACAGGTGCTTCAACAGCGAAAATGGCTGAAGAGCTTTTTTTATCTGAGGGAACGTTACGCAATTACATTTCATCTATTTTAAGTAAAACAGGGACCCATTCTCGAATCGAAGCAATTAACATTGCTAAGAAAAATGGCTGGATTGCCTAACCTAAGTATCAATTGATGCTTAGGATTTTTTTCATTTTGAAGAGTTAGCTTACAAAAATAGCTAATATCCTGAATAA
>NZ_GL622242.1:27791-28850 GCF_000185365.1 Enterococcus italicus DSM 15952 | reverse complement strand
AAATCAACCGAAACAGCATATTTTTGGAAAAGATCTCTATCCTGATGTGTTCAGCAAAGCAGCAGTTCTCTTAATAAATCTGATCAAAAAACATCCATTCCATAATGCAAACAAACGTACTGCATTTCTAGCGGCATATATTTTTCTCAAGCTAAACGGCTACTCACTAAAAATGGAAAATCAGGAAGTCGTAGGATTTGTAGTTAAAATTGCCACTTATCAGGGTGAATTTGATGAGCTAAAAGAGGCAACGACAGATGTATTAAAAAATAATTCAACGAAGATTGATACAAAAAAATAGAAGCAAACTAAGGATTTAGTTAAAACTGGATTTTTAGTTTGCTTTTTATTTTAGTTTACATAAGATATATTATACAAAAAAAGAACCTGAATCAACCGTTTCAAAGTCTTTCTCTGTGAATCGAAATTGGTGTACCTCTTTTGCCAAAACAGAGTAAGGGAAAAATAAACGAGCATCATCTGGATATAGTATGAAACTTGAGACACCTTTTTATAGCGGATATCTTTTTTATAAAAGGAAGGTTGTCACTACATTTAATTCCTTTATAACCACTTTTAATTTACTTGTGTCTTGTCCATAGCGTCTAAATCACTAACGACTATTTCTTTAATATCCTTTCTATCTAATACATCCACAACGCCTGTAGCCCCTACTTGATTAACTAATTTATTTGCATTTGTAAAGGCATAGCGACCACCTTTAATTTTTCCATTAATAATTAAGTCTTCGATCCCTTCTAAGATTCCTAATGCTACAATTCTCGAAGAGATTACATTGCTTGAAAGCCAAGCCATTTTTGTCCCTCGTCGAGCAGTTTTGAAGAAAAATTTAGTTAGATGATACGGGTCAGATTCACACTCTTCATCGATGGTATAGTAAACAGACCACCATAAAAGCGATAAGCTGTTAATGGCAACAGATCTCTTTGCATTATATGTGAAAATAATGCGTGAATCTAAATTAGAGATTCCTTTAACAGTCTTTAATTGATCTAATGTATAATCTAAAAAATATCTATGTTCTAAAGCTACCCACAT
>NZ_GL622242.1:25676-27205 GCF_000185365.1 Enterococcus italicus DSM 15952 | reverse complement strand
CATGGATATTATTCATAATAAAAATAGTATAAAATTAATACTTGTAATTTTTCCTCTAAACTCAAGAATAAACAATCTGATCGCTGTATCATTTTCTTTTAACTTTGGCTTCCCTTTGCTTTTTTCTTCGCGCACTTAATTCTTAGATAATGCTTAATCAAATGATATCCAATTTTATTCGTCAAAATTATCTTGAGAAATTTAAAGATTTGGATTAATTTCAATAATCTGTTGCAAAACTTTGTTGACCTTTCAAAAACTTAACAATATCACAAACATTGAAAAGGACCACGAAGGTATACTCTGGTGTCCTGTTAAAAAAACTTTCTGACCTAATTAATTGAGCTACTTAAAGAGCTACTAAACGAGGAATAAAAAAGGATCAAAAACTATTAAGTTTCTGACACCAGCCAATATTTGTTCTAATACTTATAACCCTGATTTATAAATGAACAAAGACTTATTTACACGTTTATTGATACAGATTTAAATTGATACACGCCAATTGTGGTATTTAAAAAGAGTGCTTATAAGTCAGGAATTTTCTGAATACTCTTTATAATTTACGTCATAGTATTCTAGATTTGATTTTACATAATACATCTTGTCCTCCAACAAACCAAAATACCGACAGAATATATTCTACAGCCCCTTTTATATAGAACAGAAAAAAGACTCAGTAATTTTGTCATAAAAATAGGATAAACCTTTTCTATTGCATCTGTTCTTGCAGCACCGCTAAAAAAAGCCCTTAAAAATAAGAGCTTCCACGTTCAGCTATCCAAAGTTTAAGATCGTTACATAGGTGGCTTCGCTAATAAATGAGACTTGGTTCAGATCGCCATTAATTTTTTATAATTGATCACTGTTTTTTCAGAAGTATCTGTCACTTTGGCGATTGATAAGGTGACGACTGCTGAATTATTTAACAACTTTACAATTGTTCCAATGACTTGTTTTTTCCTAAATCTAAATGTGACTTGTTGATTTTTTTTAAAAGCCACTCCTTCGATGGATGGTTGCATTGGTTTCCATTGTCCAAAACCCATAATAATCTCCCCTTTTTGAGTATTTAAAAAACCGTCTCAAGCATTTGAGACGGTTGAAAAAATCGTTTAAGCTTTGTAGATATTAACGGCTTGCATACCACGTTGACCTTCTTCAGTATCAAAAGTGACTGCTTGCCCTTCATCGAGAGACTTGAATCCATCTGCTTGAATCGCAGAAAAATGAGCAAAGACATCTTGACCATTCTCTCCGGTTATAAAACCAAAACCTTTTTCTGCATTAAACCACTTTACTGTACCTTTATTCATACTATTTCCTCCTTGTGCATCATTACGAATGCGTTTTGTTGCAATAATTGTTTGATAAGCAAAAGGAGAGTATAAATTTCTGTATAGCACTCTTAATACGTTTCAAAGTTTATCACTACAAGTAGTATACCACACAAAATCTTTAGTTGCAACTTTACATAAAAATATTATTTTTTTATAAACTTATCACTCACTATACACTGTTTGGTTCTA
>NZ_GL622242.1:22509-25626 GCF_000185365.1 Enterococcus italicus DSM 15952 | reverse complement strand
TGTAAGAAAAAAGGTTAGTGAGGCTTGAGAGATGAATCATTTTAAAGGCAAATAATTCCAACAAGACGTCATCATTGTCGCTGTTGGTTATTACCTACGTTACAATCTGAGCTATCGTGAAGTTCAGGAATTGCTTTATGACCGTGGAATAAATGTTTGTCACACTACGATTTATCGGTGGGTTCAAGAATACAGTAAAATCCTCTATCATCTCTGGAAAAGAAAAATAAACAGTCCTTCTATTCGTGGAAAATGGATGAAACCTATATCAAAATTAAGGGGCGTTGGCATTATCTCTATCGAGCGATTGATGCGGACGGTTTAACATTGGATATCTGGTTACGAAAGAAACGAGATACGCAAGCAGCCTATGCTTTCTTAAAGCGACTCCATAAACAGTTTGGTGAGCCGAAAGCAATTGTGACCGATAAAGCACCTTCTCTTGGCTCCGCCTTTAGAAAGTTACAGAGTGTGCTAAGACAGAGCACCGAACTGTGAAGTATCTGAACAATTTAATAGAACAAGACCATAGGCCAATTAAGCGACGGAATAAATTTTATCAAAGTCTCCGGACTGCCTCTTCCACGATTAAGGGCATGGAGACCATTCGAGGAATATATAAAAAGAACCGAAGAAATGGAACGCTATTCGGCTTTTCGGTGTCTACTGAAATCAAGGTATTATTGGGAATCCCAGCTTAAATCATAGATACCGTAAGGGATTTTATTCTTTATTTAAAACTTTGCAACAGAACCTATAATACAATCAAAAACCTAACCGAAAATTTAATAACGTTTCACTGATTTCATCTTCATTAATTCCGATGTAGCGTTTGGTAATCTTCTCGCTGCTGTGACCAAAGATTTCCATTAAGGTGGCCACGTCTTTGGTTTTCTTGTAATAGTGGTAACCAAAGGTTTTTCGTAGGGTGTGGGTGCCGATATCGTCCCTTCCTAACAGCTTCGCGACCTTTTGAAACATCTGGTAGACTGTATTGACTTCTAAATGGCCGCCCTTAGTACTGGGAAACAAGTAAGCCTCCGGATCTAAGGGTGCGGTATAGCCGTGAATCAAGTCCTGTAAGCTGCTTAAGTATAAAATGCGTGTTTTCCCTGTCTTTTGCTCCACGATGCGCGGGTTTTTTGAGGTAATCACGTCTTTTTTCTTGAGTTTGACGATGTCGGACATGCGCAGACCGCTGTTAATTCCAATTAGAAACAAGAAAACGTCACGTTCCGCATTTTTATTCCGTCGCAGGCAAAATAAAAAATCATTAATCTCCTGTTGCGACCGTAGTGGCTGAACATTATAGCCCATGACAATCCCTCCTTTTTAGTCTGTTCGAATACATGATTACAGTTATTATAACACGAAATCGTGTGTTTAGGGGGAGTAAAAAAAAGAACCCTATAGGGATAGGATTCTTGATACATGATTTTATAAAATTTCATGTATTAAGATGATTTAGAAAACCGACAGTACGCCATACATTAAGAAAAACTCAATAAGAGCTCCTACTATCGCCAAGCTAGATTTTTCTAAGTTCATTCTCTTCCTGTTTTGTGTTTTCAGATCATTTCTTACTTCTCTATTGTCCATATAATCTAAGATTTTTTTATAGGTTTTTAGATTTTCTTTATCTTGGATCTTTTGAAGTTTAATAGCAGCATTGACCATGATTACTATAAAAGTAACTGGCAAAATCAAAGAAAAATCGCCCCAGTATTTAAATAAGGATGCAGTAATGAGGGTTAAAACAAATGATCCTATAATAACCAACATTAATTGATTCATCTTAGCAATAGTTACTTCTCTTTTCATCTTATCGTCATCTCCTTTAATCAATTCGTCTAAGGAGATATTAAAATAATTGCTTAAAAGTAACAGATTTTGTAGATTTGGATAACTTTTAGGTGTATACTTAATTTAGATAAAGTAACTTTAAAAGTTACTTTTTAAAGAAGGTGAATAATTTTGAGTGAATTTACGATTGCAGTACATGGGTTGGTCTATTTAGGTCATAACAATTCAATTTTTACCAGTGAAGCATTAGCTGAGAACATTTGTACGAATCCAGTTCGTGTTCGCAGAGTTCTGGCAAAATGCCGAAAAAAAGGATTAGTTCAAACAAAAAAAGGTGTGCATGGCGGATACTTTCTAACCGATAATTTAGAAGCTATCACTTTAAAAAATGTTTATGAGGCGATAAAGATCCCAATTATCCAAAATACTTGGCATTCAGGTTATATCAATGAACAATGTATGATTTCGTCTGGTATGTCAGAAGCTATGGATGATCTTTATGATGAGCTGAATAAAGATGCAGTAGCAAAACTAGCAACTATTACATTAAAAGATATGGAAGTAAAATTATATGCAATACAAAATGAGAGGGGCACTAAAATATGAATGAGTACACTACAGACGTAGCCATTATTGGATTTGGTAAAGCAGGAAAAACATTAGCAGGTGCTTTAGCTAAAAAAGGAAAAACCGTCACTGTGATTGAAAAATCAGCTAAAATGTATGGTGGAACTTGTATTAATGTGGGATGCTTACCGACTAAATCGTTGACACATAGTGCAAAAATTATTGATCAATTATCAGAATTTGGCATTGAGCGAAATCCTGAGATTAACAACCAGTTTTTCAAACAAGCCATGGACTATAAAACTGAATTAGTAACCAAATTAAATAAAAAAAACTACCATAAAATTGCTGATTTAGATAACGTAACAGTCTTAGACGGTTTTGCTCACTTCAAAGATGACCATACTTTGTTAGTGGATACAGATACAGAAACGCTACAAGTTACGGCTGCTAATATCATTATTGGAACTGGATCTACGGCTGTTATTCCAGATTTTGAAAACAAGCAAAACAGTCCACACATCCACACAAGTGAAGAAATTTTAGAGCTAACAAATCTGCCAAAAAAACTAGGTATTATCGGAGCTGGTCCAATTGGATTAGAATTCGCTTCTTATTTTGCTGAATTTGGTTCTGAAGTAACCGTTTATCAATTCAATGACTCATTATTGCCACGTGAAGATAAGGATGACGCAGCAGCTATTTTGGAAAGATTAGAAGAATTAGGGGTAACTATTGAATTTAACG
>NZ_GL622242.1:21206-22107 GCF_000185365.1 Enterococcus italicus DSM 15952 | reverse complement strand
TAATGGTGTACGTTTAACATTTGAACAAAACGGCGAAGAAAAATCTGCTGAATTAAATGAAATTTTAGTTGCTACTGGCCGTATTCCTAACACAAATAAATTAGATATTGAAAAGGCTGGCGTGGCGCTCGGCGCTCGTGGAGAAATCAAGGTAAACAAGCACTTGCAATCTTCTGTTGAACACATTTGGGCAGTGGGCGACGTTAAAGGTGGACCACAATTCACTTATATTTCTTTGGATGACTACCGTATTGTTTTGCCTCAATTGCTAGGAGAAGAATCCAACTATAATTTAGAAACGCGTCGTGTTTATCCTACAGCAACATTTGTGGATCCAACATTTGCACGGGTAGGCTTTAATGAAAAAGAAGCAACTGAAGCTGGTAAAAATTATAAAGTTGCTAAGATGCCCGTTGCTGCTGTTCCTAAAGCTCAAGTATTGCGTGAAACAAGCGGCTTTTTGAAAATATTAGTTGATCCAGAGACTGACCTTATATTAGGCGCAAGCTTCTTCAGCTACGAAGCTCACGAAATGATCAACTTAATTGCATTAGCAATTAATGAAAATATTTCATATAAGAGTTTACGAGACGGTATTTATACTCACCCTACAATGAGTGAATCCATGAATGATTTACTTGAAATGATTTAACTTAAATTTAACCACAAAAGAGGCTGGGACAAAATAAAATGGACCTTATAGAGATCTATTTTTCAGAGTCCACTCTATAGGAGTCATTTTACACTATTCACCTCCTATTCATTATTACTTATAACAGATAAGAGGTGAATATCATGCCCTCACTAGACGTTTATGTACCAATTAATAACTCTATTTTAGTACTTTTTGAAGAAATAAAAGAGTGTCTATAAATCGTATAAATTATTTATATAAGAGATT
>NZ_GL622242.1:15226-20633 GCF_000185365.1 Enterococcus italicus DSM 15952 | reverse complement strand
AATCATTTACACGAAAATTAATTTTATAAAGAGCATACTCTATACTCTTATTTTTTTCAAGAACTCAAAAAAGCGGAAAATCCCAGATTTAAAAATCTGAGTTTCCGCTTTTGTCATTTCAAGGATGGACTATTGTCTCAGCCTCTTCTAATTTATTCTTAAGATATTTTTACTTTCTCTGCAGGTGCTGATACTTCTTTTTGTTCTTTTCGACCTTTCAACTTATACTTCATTAATCTCATGCCATTGAAAATTACCACCAAGATACTACCTTCATGAACCAACATTCCGATAGACATATTCATCCATTCGCTGAAGAAGACGCTAGTCAACAAGACCAACACTACTCCAATTGAAATCACGATATTTTGTTTCATATTATTTGCGGTGGCTTTTACTAATCCTAATGCGTGAGGCAAGTTGCTGAAGTTCGAGTTCATTAAAACGACATCGGATGTTTCAATCGCTACGTCCGTTCCGCTTCCCATTGCGATTCCAATGTCTGCTAAAGCTAAGGACGGACTATCGTTAACGCCATCTCCAACAAAGGCTACAATTTGACCACGTTGTTGAAGTTTTCCGATATAAGCCGATTTGTCTTCCGGCAACATGTGGCCGTGAGCTTCGGTCAAACCAAGTTCGCCGGCGACCACATCAACGGTTCCTTGGTTATCTCCTGAAAGAACGACTAGATTTTTCACGCCCAAGTCTTTTAATTCCTGCAAATTAGCTTTCACACCCGGACGGACTTGATCGCGAATGCCCATCAGTACTTTTAATTCACCGTCGACCGCTGTCAAAACGAGAGAGTTCCCATGTTGTTCAAACCGTTTGACATCTTTTTGCACTTTTTTGCTGAGAGTGACATTTTCTTTTTCCATCAAGGCCACATTCCCAACAGCCACGCTATGTCCAGCTACACTTGAAACGATTCCGCCGCCTTTCACGACTTCAGTTTTTTCAACAGGATAAAAGTTTGTTTCTCCAATTTGATTTAAGACCGCTTTTGCTAATGGATGATCTGATTCCCGTTCCACACTGGCCAGATAGCCAAGCGTTTCAGCAGAATCTTTTTCATACAGTTCAGTCGCTGCAACGGTTGGGTTTCCGACAGTTAAAGTACCTGTCTTATCAAATACAATTGTATCCACATTGCTGAAGTCTTGAATGACTTCACTCCCTTTTAAAAGAACACCGTTACGAGCACCATTCCCAATACCGGCAACGTTTGAGACAGGCACTCCGATAACTAATGCGCCTGGGCAACCTAGAACCAAGATGGTGATTGCTAACTCAATATTTTGACTGAACGCCCATACAACAATTGCCAGAACCAAGACAGCTGGTGTGTAGTATTTAGAAAAGCGATCAATGAACCGTTCCGCTTCGGATTTAGAATCTTGTGCTTCTTCCACGAGTTCAATAATTTTTCCAAATGTGGTGTCCTCACCAACTCGGTCAGCTCTAATTTGAATCGTTCCGTTTTCTAAAATGGTTCCTGCAAAAACTTCTGCATCAGCTTGCTTGTTGACCGGAACAGCTTCACCTGTAATGCTAGCTTCATTGATATGCCCTTCACCCGTAAGGACTATGCCATCTACTGGAACTTTCGCACCCGTTTTAACGAGTAAGATATCCCCTTCATCTATATCATCCACTTCTACTTCTTCAAATTCGCCATTATCCATTTGTTTCAAGGCGCTTTCGGGTGCCATTTCAGTCAATTCTTTGATAGCAGATCGCGTTTGGTTCAATGTTCGTTGTTCCAAGTAGTGTCCGAATAAGAATAAGAACGTGACAATAGCCGATTCTTCATAATTTTGAATAAAAAGCGCACCAATCGCTGCAATACTGACTAAGACATCAATACTGATGACTTTGACTTTCATTGCTTGAAACGCTTGAATGGCAATTGGCATAATCCCAAAGACAGAGGCGATGATCAAAGACCACTCTGAAAGTCCTACGTTTTCTAAAACAAAGTGACTGAAGAAACCGAGTACGATTAACAATCCACTGATGACGGTGATAACATTTTTCTTGCTTAATATATATTGTTGCATGCTTTTTCCCTCCAAATTTAATTTCTCTTTTATTGATAAACACAATATAAGATAATTGCCTAAGTAATTAATTGACTGACATCAAGTTTAGAAAGTTCTCTTTTATCGTTTCTAAGCACCTCGAATCGGATTGCAACAAAAAAAGCAATCCTGAAAAAATAGCTTTTCTTCCAGAATTGCCTAGTTCATTTAATCTGTTAAGCGGCCTTGACTTTTGTTTTAAGGACCGGATAGCCTACGTTTTCGATAGCTTTTTGAATCTCTTCAATCGAAGTGACAGCTGAATCAAAATTGGTTTTGACTTTGCTGGAGTTGAATAATACTTTAATGCTGTCTTTATCAACACCGTTAACTGATTTTACGGCACCTTCAATTTTTTGCATACAACTTGGACAAGATAACGTTTCTAATTGCAATATAGCTTTTTCCATAATTCCTATCTCCTTTATGTGTTTTTATTTTATCGGCAGCAGATTAATGAATACTGCCTTTTCCTCTTTACAACTGTAATATAGCTCACTTTTAGCAAACAAAAATTGACGCATATCAAGTTCTGCACTTCTTTTTATCTTTTTGCTCAATTCACCATCTTAATAGTCTTTTTCTGCTCCTTATTGCCATCAGAATAATAAGAAATTGGTGGATAGTCTTGTCTGCGTATAAACCATACTACAATCGCGCCAATAAACAGGGCCAGAGACAAGGCTTGCGAAACGCGGATCCACTCGCCAATCCATAAACTGTCCGTTCGCATACCTTCAATGAAGAACCGACCCACTGAGTACCACAAAACGTACCACAAAACGTAACTCAAAGCGACTTCTCCTTGACGCAAAAGCTGTTTTCGGTTCCGTATAGTGACGATGAGGACAAAGCCCAACAAACTCCACAATGACTCGTATAAAAAAGTCGGACGGTAGTAGATACCATTGATATTCATTTGTTCAATGATAAATTCAGGTAAATAAAGATTTTCCAAGAATTGACGAGTAACCGGTCCACCATGAGCTTCCTGATTCATAAAATTGCCCCAACGACCAATGGACTGGGCTAACAATACATTGGGCGCTAAAATATCAAGAACGAGTGCCAAAGAAGTACCTTTTTTCTTTGCATACCAATATAGCGTACCCCCTCCTGCAATCAATCCCCCATAAATCGCAATGCCGCCATTCCAAATCGCAAGGATTTGTCCTGGATTTTGCAGATAATAACCAAGTTCAAATAACACATAATAAAGCCGAGCGCCGAGGATTCCAATCGGAATTGCCCATAAGGCCATATCGATAATGGTATCCTCTTCCAGTCCTTTTTTCTTTGCTTCCTTGGTGCTCAACTGGAGAGCCGCTAATATGCCCACTGCAATAATGACTCCATACCAATGAATCACAACAGAACCAATCTCCACCACATGGGGATTCAAAACGCCTAATACGAATCCCATTCTATTTGCTCCATTTCTTCAATTTTTCGCGTCATTCTAGTCATGGTGATGCTGAACAAGATTCCGGCTAAGCTCCATGGAAACCAAACAGTGAATACACTTTTATCTCCCTGGTCACTCGCTTCGTAATACGCCACTTTTCCGTGTCCGATTACGCCGGCTCCTTTTACAACTTCCTCTTCTTTTTCCATAGCTAACCTATCTGCCTCAACAACGTTAGACGTTTTTGCTTCGCCGCCAATCGTGTTCTTGGTGAAAGGGACGACAAAGAATGCACCCGCTGCTAACAACGTGATAGTAACTATCACCCAAAAACAATGCACATTCACCCCTACTTATTTTTACGTTTTGTTCGACAACCCTATCTTAAAGAAAAATAAAACAAAAAAACTTGAGGGTTATCATGTTTGTGCTTTTATTTTTCCAATGAATGAAGGTCGTTCTGTCTTAAAAAAGCCAAAAACGGACAGATGGAAGTAAAAGCACTGAGTTCTGTCCCGTTGTTAATGAAGAGCGACAGAACACCAACGTGTAGAAAAAAGTGTGTCCGATTATTCGCTGTAAAGCAATAAATCATCTAAATCCTGAATCTTGATCCTTTTCCCAGACAGCTGTTGAATCAATCCCTCGTCCTCCAATTCTCCAAATTTGCGACTGATGGTCTCAGGTGTCGTTCCTAAATAGGAAGCAATGTCCTTTTTTGCCATCGGCAGGGTGATGGCGGGAGAGTTGCCCATTTCAGGTTCCACATTTTCTGCCAAAAACAAAACTAAACGGGTAATGACACTCTCCACGGCTACTTGTGTCGTTTGACGTTCTGAACTTTCTAACCGTTTAGACATTTCCGCCAATAGTTTTAAAGAAATAGCTGGGTATTGTTCCAGAAAATCTTGGACATCTTTTTGCTGAATCATACAGACAACGGTATCTCGGGTTGCTTCGGCATATTCCTCGTGCACAGCATCAGGATTGAACAACGTCCATTCTCCCGTAAAGTCACCCGGATTCAAAATACGAACTAGTTGCTCTTTGCCAGAGTCTGCCAATCGATAAATACGGATTTTCCCACGATTGATAATATATAAAGTATCCTCTTTTTCTTGTGAACGAAACAGAAACTCTCCTTTTTGATACTGTTTCGTGTGGGCTTTTTCAGCAATGTAATTCATCGCGCTATCCTCTAAGTGATTGAATATTGGAACCAAGCGGATACAGGCTGCGTGGTCGCCAATTTCATGATGGGTATGTTTAGTCAATTCATTCTCCCCCTTTATTTATTTTGTTTATATTCGCTGCTTTTATTATATAAGTCTCTTACTACAAAAAAATTGATGCACATCAAGAAAATGGAAAAAGGACTGGAAAGAATTCCAATCCCTAAATCAGCTTCTACTTTTACCTTAATCTTCATCCTCATCAAGAGCATCATCATCTTCTAATGCTTCTTTACCAATGAACGCTTGCAGCATCCAAATGTTCTTTCTCATATACAGTGCCATCATTGGTGGTGCAATCACGAGGTCTTCCGGATACGGAAAAGGAAGATCTCGTGATCGACTGACATTAGAAATTCCATAGGCTTTTTTTGCGGCCGGACTCGATGCCAGGATTAATCCATTTCCCCGCTGAGAAGGATCGTCCGAAGGATAGGACATGACAACTAACTTTTGTCTTTAAAGGACTTAGACCTCTTTCTACACATTCTACGGATGCTTAAAATGATTTACAGTCGATATAAAGAATATCCCTTGAAGGTTCTTTCGTGTAATCAAACTTTGGATTTACGCCAAACTGCATAACCATGCTAAATCCCCTTTTCAAAAAAGATACGTTTTATATACATATCAGAACACACGTTCGTTTTATTAGTCAAGGAAAATAAATGATTAAAAACAGATCA
>NZ_GL622242.1:13050-14558 GCF_000185365.1 Enterococcus italicus DSM 15952 | reverse complement strand
TAAAAGAAAGTAGGTAAAAATATGACAGCAACTACTTATACAGTCGGGAACTTTAAAGGTGGAGTAGGAAAACCAAGATAGTTACAATGCTAGCTTTTGATAATGCTGTAGTAAATAAGAAGAAAACACTGGTGATAGACATTGATCCGCAAGCTAACGCTTCACAAATATTAGCAAGAACTGTTGACTTAGATCATATTGATAAAACAATAGTAGATGGGATCAACGAAGAAGACCTTTCAATTTGTATAACGCCGATTATGGAAAATCTAGATTTAATTGCATGTGATACAAGTTTTAGATCGTTTTCTAACTATGTTATTGCTAACTTTGAAGATGAGAAAGAACAAATCATGGTTTTAGAAAAATTATTGGAACCTATCAAAGAAAATTATGAGACTATTTTTATTGATGTGCCTCCAACTATTAGTGCATATTCAGATAATGCTATGGCGGCCTCTGACTACAGTATAATAGCTTTTCAAACACAAGAGGAATCGTTAGATGGAATTGGAAAATATGTTGGGTATCAAAAATTTATGATTAACAACTACGATATTGACCTTGAAGTGATTTCTATAATTGCATGCATGCTTGAACCAGACGATGATTTAGATAAAAGTGTATTGAGCGAGGCTATGGATTTATATGGATCCGCTGTATCGAAGAATATTGTTAATTTCCAAAAACGACTAAAACGTTATTCTAGAGAAGGAATATCTTTGAAAAAGTATCGAAACGGAAATTATGATCAATGGGACTATAGGGCACATGAACCGTTTATAAAAATACTAGCCGAACTTGAATCACGCAGAAAAATATTTGAAGAATAGCTAGGAGGGAAAGAATATGAGTGAAAGGAAAGAATTTAATGTTGATACCAAAGTTGATACAGAATATGCTGGTCTCTTAAAACCAGGAATAAAAAAAGAAAAAATCTGTATCAATTAGAGGAGAAAACGAATTTGGATACTCTTCTTTGATGAATAAGAAACCAAAAGCGATTACTTCAGTAGCAAGTAAAAACGAGGACGTCCTATAGAAATTACAGATAAGAGATTTAAAGTTACAAAACCCAAAAAAATATCTCCTGCTTTGGAGTCAAAATTAAACGTACTACAAGACTACGTTGAGGAACTTCAATCAGTGCAGGGGAGGATTACCTTTGAAAAACTTATTGACACTTTATCGGAAGCGTATATTACACAAAAATTAGGTGTGGCGAAAGAGGAACACTTGAGAGAAGAAATAAAAGATGCATTTGATAAGCTTTAATTTTTTAAGTCATTCAACAATAAAAGTATAAGTTATTACTGATTACAAAAACATAAAGTATAAGTTATACTTTATGTTTTTGCGTAACAAAATATTTGTTATCAGGGAAAGCTTATTTTGAAGGTATCGTTTTATTACCTAATGAAGTGATTTAAAGTATAAGATATACAATAATGTCTAATTAGGTATAACTTATATGAGATCTATTTAAGTATAACTTATACTTTATTAAA
>NZ_GL622242.1:3033-11057 GCF_000185365.1 Enterococcus italicus DSM 15952 | reverse complement strand
CCCAAGAAGAAGAAAGAGCAGGTGGATTGATGAATGATTGAGGAGGAAATAGCTGAGCTTAATAGGATCAAAGAATGGGCTGTTAATTTGAAAATCTATTATGGTATTCTGATTCTTTCTTTTATTACGGCCGGATTAGTTTCTCTTTTATTGGTTCTTTTATCGTTATGGACGAATCTGCTGCTATTTTTATATTTACTCTTACTGTTTTTCATAGGAGTAGGGGGAGTAGCATCTGCTATTCTTGATCATTATAAGTGGTCGCTATTTAGAGCTATTTTTTATAGGAGATTGGATAGGCTACAATTAACTAGACAGAAAAATTAAGGTGTGTAGACTATAAGAAAACATACCAGGAGGAATTTGACGTTAAGTCAAGTTTTTAGAGTAACAAACGTAGAATTTTAATCTATTTATTTTAAGCACTTACCTTTTCAAATTGATTAGGTGTAAGATACCCTAAACTTTGATGGATTCGTTTTGAATTATAAAAGGCTTCGATGTACTAGAAAATACTCTGATAGGCTTCTTCAAAGTTCTTATATTTAAATTGATACACCCACTCTCTTTTTAAATGTCCATGCCAAGATTCAAGACTGGCATTATGATAAGGGTATCCCCTTCGACTGAAAGAGTGAGCCATCCCATAATACTTAAGTAACTCTTCATACTCTAGACTCGTATACTGGCTTCCTTGGTCAGAATGAAGAATAACAGCTTCTGGATAGTCTTGTGATTTAATGGCCTTATTTAAAGTTCTTTGCACTAATTCTACAGTCATTCGCTTGCCCAAATCCCAAGCAATGACTTTTTTAGTATAACGATCCATAATGGTTGAGAGATAAGCCCATCCTTGTTGAGTAGGAATATAAGTAATGTCGGTTGACCAAACCTTATTTTTCTTTGTAGGTTCAGTCTGTATGAGATTTTTTCGATTGATGTGATCACTTAGTGAGTATCCAGGCTTAAATTTCTTAATGACTACAGACTTGAGTTGAAGTTGCTTCATTAGCTTCTGTACCAGTTTTAACCCGACTTTTTCCCCTTGTTTAAGTAGAAGATGATGAATTTTAGGAGCACCATAGATTCCTCGGTCAGCATTGAAGAGTTGAGAAATTTTGAGTGACAGGTATTGTCTCCTTAATTGAGTTTTAGATGGATGTCGGTTAATCCGTTCATAATAACTTGATTCAGGAACATCAAGGAGTTGACAGCTTAGTCTGACATTGAGTGCTAAAGTTTGTATGGTTTGAGCCATATCCGCAGCACTCACTTCTTTTTCTCGGCGAATATGGTCAATACTTTTTTTAAGATGTCTCGTTCTTCCTTAACTTTAGCCAGTTGTCTTTTTAATTCTAGAAAATCAGCTTTAGAGACGGAGCTTTCATTAGATTTAGAGTAGAGGTCTATCCATTTATAAATTGTTGCAGGGGCCACGTCGTATTCTTTACAGCTGGGTGACGGATTGACCAGAATGATAGAAGGCGATAAGGGTTTCTTTAAATTCTTTTGAGTAGCGTTTTTTCATGTTTTTGTCCTTTGTCTAAATTATACAATAGTGACTCTAAGATTTAAGGATAACATTATTCATAGTCAGCTTGGAAGTCTAGAGCTTCTGTCCTAGAAATACTATCGATGCCAAATTCTTCTATAGTCTTCTGACAGCGAAAAATTCTAAGCTGCTCAATACTGATGAATTTTTTCGTGTATTTAGGAAAAGCAACATCAGACCAATATCTGAAACGTTTGTAAATGTTATCTATTTGTTGGATATCAAGCGTCGGAAAACATTTCTCAACGCTACGTTTAAAGGGGAGTTGATGGTCATAAAGAGTGCCATCAAGTTCAAAAACAATATTTTTATAAGTCATAATTCTAGTCCGCTTTTAAAATAGTAGTGTACTGGCTAAATTCCTCTAAGTGTTGAGGGCTAATCTGGTTATCTGTAACGATGGTATCGAGTTGATCTAGATTATAGAAGTTAAAGAAATCGTATCGATCGAATTTAGTACTGTCTACTAATAAGAATTTTTCTATAGCATTGTTTAGGGCAAGTTGTTGAATCACACCTTCCTTGTCACTATATGTAGCAATAGAATTATGGGTAACAGCATTTGCACTAACAAAAGCTTTGGCAAATCTCATTGCTTTTAAATTTGTCGAAGCCATTGAACCTACAAAAGCTCCAGTTATTTCTCTATATTCACCGCCAAGAAGCAATAAATCAATGGTTTCGCTATCATTTAGAATCAAGAACACAGGAAGACTATTTGTAATGACACGAATTTTATAACCTTTACGACCTTTCAATTCTAATGCCAGTTGTTCAAGTGTAGTTCCGGGTCCAATAAAAACAGTATCGCCATCTTTGATTAAAGAGCAGGCTTTTTTAGCAATGTCAATTTTTTCTTTTGTATTTAGACTTTTCTTCTCGATATGTGTCTTTTCAAGTGGCTTTTTAGAGGAAAGCAATTGTGCACCACCATGAGTACGTGTTAAAAGTCCATCAGCTTCTAGAGTATCAAGGTCTCTACGGGCTGTCATATCGGAAATATCTAGTTCATCTATTATTTCTTTTATGGTTATGGTCCCATCAATCTTTAACATATCTAAAATTTTTTCTAATCGTCGTTTTTTGTTCATATGAAGACTCTTCTTTCATAAAGTAATTTTTTTCCAAAGATAATTTTCTTTTAATTGTATCATAAAAGACAATATTTTTAAGGTAAAACAAACAATTTCAAATAAAAACAAACGTTAGATGATGAAATAAGAATAGAGGATTGACGTATATTAGCTTAGGTCAGATTTTGTATAAGACGAAAATAAAGTAGGACCTCTTAATCAGTAAGTTATAGAAAGTAAAAGACTTTTGTAATACTTGAATAGATATTTCACGTCCATTTTGTGATGGATTAAATGAACAAAAATGAACAATAATTCAACGGTGTTATCTATTTTAAAAAAAACAAATAAAAAAATAAACAAAAAATAAACAAAAATCGTTGTTTTTTGTTTGAATGTTTGATATTATATAAACAAAGAAATGATGAAAACGTTTTTTCGAACGTTTTGTAAAATGTTTTCTACTTCTACGTAGCATTTCTTTCTAAAATTTAGGAGGTGGTCAAAATGGCCATTGTTGTTGGTGCAGATCTCAAAGGTACGAGATTAAAAGATGTTGTGAAAAATTTTCTTGTAGAAGAAGGTTTTGAGGTAATTGATGTGACTAAGGACGGACAAGATTTTGTTGATGTTACCTTGGCAGTTTCCTCTGAAGTAAATAAAGATGAGCAAAACTTAGGTATTGTAATTGATGCTTATGGAGCTGGTCCATTCATGGTAGCAACTAAAATTAAAGGTATGGTTGCAGCAGAAGTTTCAGATGAACGCTCAGCTTATATGACACGTGGACATAACAATGCACGAATGATTACGGTTGGCGCTGAAATCGTCGGTGATGAGCTTGCTAAAAACATCGCTAAAGGTTTTGTTAATGGTAAATATGATGGCGGACGTCATCAAATCCGTGTAGATATGCTTAACAAGATGTGTTAAGAAAGGGAGTTAAGGAATGAGAATCGCAATTGGATGTGACCACATTGTCACAGATGAAAAAATGGCAGTATCAGAATTCTTGAAATCAAAAGGACATGAGGTCCTTGATTTCGGGACATATGACCACGCACGTACTCACTACCCTATCTATGGTAAAAAAGTCGGTGAAGCAGTAGTAAGTGGTCAAGCAGACTTGGGAGTATGTATCTGTGGTACAGGTGTCGGCATTAACAATGCAGTCAATAAAGTTCCAGGTGTTCGCTCAGCGTTGGTTCGCGATATGACATCAGCTCTATATGCAAAAGAAGAGTTAAATGCGAATGTTATCGGTTTCGGTGGAATGATTACTGGTGGTCTTCTTATGAATGACATCATTGAAGCTTTCATTGAAGCTGAGTACAAACCAACAGAAGAAAATAAAAAATTGATTGCAAAAATCGAACACGTTGAAACACATAATGCACATCAAGCAGATGAAGATTTCTTTACAGAATTCCTTGAGAAATGGGACCGTGGTGACTACCACGATTAAGGTATAACAAATGATTCTGACAGTCACACTAAATCCTTCAGTAGACATCTCTTATCCTCTAGAAACATTGAAAATTGATACAGTGAATAGGGTGAAAGATGTTAGTAAGACAGCTGGTGGAAAAGGCTTAAATGTTACTAGAGTCTTGTATGAATCTGGTGATAAAGTTACTGCTACAGGTTTCTTAGGTGGTAAAATTGGTGAATTTATTGAAAGCGAATTAGAACAATCTCCTGTTAGTCCAGCTTTTTATAAAATCTCAGGAAACACTAGAAACTGTATTGCTATCTTACACGAGGGTAACCAAACAGAAATTTTGGAACAAGGACCAACAATTTCTCATGAAGAAGCAGAAGGCTTTCTTGACCACTATAGCAATCTTATTAAACAATCAGAAGTTGTGACAATTTCTGGAAGTTTACCTTCAGGACTTCCCAACGATTATTATGAAAAACTTATCCAACTTGCTTCGGATGAAGGAGTAGCAGTCGTTTTGGATTGTTCAGGTGCACCTCTTGAAACAGTTCTAAAATCGTCGGCTAAACCTACTGCCATCAAACCTAATAATGAGGAACTTTCACAGTTGCTTGGAAAAGAAGTAACAAAAGATATTGAAGAACTCAAAGGCGTTCTTAAAGAGTCACTTTTTAGTGGTATCGAATGGATAGTGGTCTCATTAGGTCGAAACGGTGCCTTTGCAAAACATGGTGATGTTTTCTATAAGGTAGATATTCCTGATATCCCAGTTGTAAATCCAGTCGGATCAGGGGACTCAACGGTAGCTGGTATTGCATCAGCTTTAAATAGTAAAAAAAGTGACGCTGACTTATTAAAACATGCGATGACATTGGGTATGTTAAATGCTCAAGAAACAATGACAGGGCATGTGAATATGACTAATTACGAAACACTAAACTCACAAATTGAAGTAAAAGAGGTATAAAAATGGTACTTACAGAACAGAAACGCAAATCTTTGGAAAAAATTTCAGATAAAAACGGTGTTATCTCAGCTTTGGCATTTGACCAACGTGGTGCTTTGAAACGTTTGATGGCACAGTATCAAGATACAGAACCAACTGTAGCTCAAATGGAAGAACTAAAGGTTTTGGTTGCTGATGAACTTACAAAATACGCTTCTTCAATGTTGCTTGACCCTGAATATGGACTTCCAGCAACAAAAGCATTGGATAAAGAAGCAGGTCTTCTTCTTGCCTATGAAAAAACAGGTTATGATACATCAAGTACAAAACGTTTGCCTGACTGCTTGGATGTTTGGTCTGCAAAACGTATCAAAGAGCAAGGCGCTGATGCCGTTAAGTTCTTACTTTACTATGATGTAGACAGCTCAGATGAACTTAACCAACAAAAACAAGCTTATATTGAACGTGTTGGTTCTGAATGTGTCGGTGAAGATATTCCTTTCTTCTTGGAAATCCTTGCTTATGATGAAGAAATCTCAGATGCAGGTTCTGTTGAATATGCAAAAGTGAAACCTCGCAAAGTCATTGAAGCGATGAAAGTTTTCTCTGATCCACGCTTTAACATTGATGTTCTTAAAGTAGAAGTACCAGTTAACGTTAAATATGTCGAAGGTTTTGCTGATGGTGAAGTGGTTTACAGTAAAGCTGAAGCTGCTGACTTCTTTAAAGCACAAGAAGAAGCGACTAACCTTCCATACATCTACCTAAGTGCAGGTGTATCTGCTAAATTGTTCCAAGAAACATTGCAGTTTGCTCACGACTCAGGTGCCAAGTTTAATGGTGTGCTTTGTGGACGTGCTACTTGGGCGGGATCTGTAGAACCTTACATCAAAGAAGGTGAAAAAGCAGCACGTGAATGGTTGCGTACTACTGGATTCGAAAATATTGATGAACTTAACAAAGTTCTTGTTAAAACAGCTAGTCCATGGACTGATAAAGTATAGTAAAAACATAAAACGGAGGATATTGTTATGAACAGTGAAGAGATGACTCTCTTAGGGTTTGAAATTGTTGCTTATGCTGGAGATGCTCGCTCTAAACTTTTAGAAGCGCTTAAAGCGGCTGAAAATGGTGATTTCCCTAAGGCAGATAGTCTTGTAGTAGAAGCAGGAAGCTGTATTGCAGAGGCTCACAATTCTCAGACAGCTATGTTGGCTCGAGAAGCTTCTGGGGAGGAACTTCCATACAGCGTTACCATGATGCATGGTCAGGACCACTTAATGACTGCTATCTTATTAAAAGATATGATTCCTCACCTCATCGAACTTTATAAAAGGGGAACAAAATAATGCATAAACTCATTGAACTTATTGAGAAAGGGAAACCGTTCTTTGAAAAAATCTCTCGAAACATCTATCTTCGTGCTATTCGTGATGGATTTATCGCTGGTATGCCAGTCATCCTTTTCTCATCTATCTTTATCCTTATTGCCTATGTCCCAAATGCTTGGGGATTCCACTGGTCAAAAGACATTGAGACCTTCTTGATGACTCCTTATAGCTATTCGATGGGTATCCTAGCATTCTTTGTTGGTGGTACTACCGCTAAAGCTTTGACGGACTCAATGAACCGTGACCTACCTGCGACCAATCAGATTAACTTCTTATCTACGATGCTAGCATCTATGGTAGGGTTCCTTTTGATGGCAGCTGAGCCTGCAAAAGAAGGAGGCTTCTTGACAGCCTTCATGGGAACAAAAGGTCTTTTGACAGCATTTATTGCAGCCTTTGTGACAGTTAATGTTTACAAGGTCTGTGTGAAAAATAATGTTACTATTCGTATGCCTGAAGAGGTTCCACCAAATATCTCTCAAGTATTTAAAGACTTGATTCCATTCACTGTATCGGTTGTTCTCCTTTATGGACTTGAACTCATTGCTAAGGGAACTCTTGGTGTAACCGTTGCAGAATCAATCGGTACCCTTCTTGCTCCTCTCTTCTCAGCTGCAGATGGTTACCTTGGAATTACATTTATCTTTGGTGCTTATGCCTTCTTCTGGTTTGTTGGTATCCACGGTCCTTCAATTGTCGAACCAGCAATCGCTGCTATCACTTATGCCAATATCGATACCAACTTGCATCTTATCCAAGCTGGACAACATGCAGATAAAGTTATCACTTCTGGTACTCAAATGTTTATTGTTACCATGGGTGGAACAGGAGCTACATTGATTGTTCCATTCTTGTTCATGTGGGTTTGTAAATCAGAACGTAACCGTGCCATCGGACGTGCCTCAGTTGTTCCAACATTCTTTGGGGTTAATGAGCCAATCTTATTTGGTGCACCAATCGTATTGAATCCGATTTTCTTTGTACCTTTCATTTTCGCTCCGATTGCCAACGTTTGGATCTTTAAATTCTTTGTTGACACATTGAATATGAACTCATTCTCTGCCAACCTTCCATGGGTTACTCCTGGTCCTTTGGGAATTGTACTTGGTACTAACTTCCAAGTTCTATCATTTATCTTAGCCGGACTCTTGGTAGTTGTTGATACTATCATTTATTACCCATTTGTTAAGGCATACGATGACCAAATTCTTGAAGAAGAACGTTCTGGTAAAACAAACGATGCTCTTAAAGAAAAAGTAGCTGTAAACTTCAATACTGCTAAAGCAGATGCCGTTCTTGGAAAAGCAGGCGTTGCTAAAGAAGATGTAGCAGCAAACAATAATATCACAAAAGAAACTAATGTCCTTGTTCTTTGTGCAGGTGGAGGTACAAGTGGCTTGCTTGCCAATGCCTTGAACAAAGCAGCAGTAGAATACAATGTTCCAGTCAAAGCGGCAGCGGGTAGTTACGGTGCTCACCGTGAAATGTTGCCAGAGTTTGATTTGGTTATCTTGGCTCCACAGGTTGCTTCAAACTTCGATGATATGAAGGCTGAAACAGATAAATTGGGCATTAAACTTGCAAAAACTGAAGGAGCTCAATATATCAAATTGACACGTGA
>NZ_GL622242.1:0-2461 GCF_000185365.1 Enterococcus italicus DSM 15952 | reverse complement strand
ACAAGGTGCTCTTGCATTTGTTCTAACAACAGTTTGATTAATAAATTTGTAAAAGTTATTTGAGACGAGATTATTCTTTCAGTTCCTTATAATATTGTTAACCATATCATTGCATTTCATTTCATTTCCTTGGTTTCCGGAACTCAGAATATCGTCTCAAATGCTTTTTTTGAAAGGATTTATAGTTATGACTAAAACACTTCCTAAAGATTTTATTTTTGGTGGTGCTACAGCTGCTTATCAAGCAGAAGGTGCGACTCACACGGATGGTAAAGGCCCAGTTGCATGGGATAAGTATCTTGAAGACAATTATTGGTACACAGCAGAGCCTGCAAGTGATTTTTACCATAAATATCCTGTTGATTTAGAATTAGCTGAAAAATATAGCGTTAATGGTATTCGTATTTCAATTGCCTGGTCTCGTATTTTCCCAACTGGCTATGGCGAAGTAAATGAAAAAGGTGTTGAATTCTACCATAATCTTTTTGCCGAGTGCCACAAACGTCATGTTGAGCCATTCGTGACTTTGCACCACTTTGACACACCAGAAGCTCTTCACTCAGATGGAGATTTTTTAAACCGCGAAAATATAGAACACTTTGTAGATTATGCCGCTTTCTGTTTTGAAGAGTTCCCAGAAGTAAACTACTGGACAACTTTCAATGAAATTGGCCCAATTGGAGATGGTCAATACTTGGTTGGTAAATTCCCTCCAGGCATTAGATATGATCTTGCCAAAGTCTTCCAATCACACCACAATATGATGGTTTCTCATGCACGTGCTGTGAAATTGTATAAAGATAAAGGTTATAAAGGCGAAATTGGTGTAGTACATGCGTTGCCAACCAAATACCCTTATGATCCAGAAAATCCAGCAGATGTTCGTGCCGCTGAGTTAGAAGATATCATCCATAACAAATTTATCTTGGATGCAACCTACCTTGGACACTATTCAGATAAAACGATGGAAGGGGTCAACCACATCCTAGCTGAAAATGGTGGAGAACTTGATCTTCGTGATGAAGACTTCCAAGCACTTGAAGCAGCTAAAGATCTGAACGATTTCCTTGGTATCAACTACTACATGAGTGATTGGATGCAAGCCTTTGATGGTGAGACTGAAATCATTCACAATGGTAAGGGTGAAAAAGGAAGTTCTAAGTACCAGATTAAAGGTGTTGGTCGCCGAATCGCACCAGATTATGTGCCTAGAACGGATTGGGACTGGATTATTTATCCTGAAGGCTTGTATGACCAAATCATGCGAGTGAAAAATGATTATCCAAACTACAAGAAAATTTACATCACTGAAAACGGTCTTGGATACAAAGATGAGTTTGTAGATAATACCGTTTATGATGATGGTCGTATTGATTACGTGAAGAAACACTTGGAAGTTTTATCAGACGCAATTGCGGATGGTGCAAATGTTAAAGGTTACTTCATCTGGTCACTTATGGATGTCTTCTCATGGTCAAACGGATACGAAAAACGTTATGGACTATTCTATGTAGACTTTGACACGCAAGAACGCTATCCTAAGAAATCAGCTCATTGGTATAAGAAAGTAGCAGAAACTCAAGTGATAGAGTAATATTACTTGAAAATGTAAAAAAATTGTTATCCGATATTTTAAAAAAAGTACAACACTTATTTAGAGCAGGATTTGAAAAGGTATATATTGTTAGTTTCGAAGATTGTCCTATGATTCCTGAGCTTGAAGCTACCCCGTTGCTAAAATGTGGTAAATGGTATGTTTCAACTGGAAAAGAGTGGATTTGCCATTCTGATTTAGAGTTACCAGCATTTGAATGGGAATTTTTACAATCACTCGATGTAGAAATACGTGAGACTATTCACTTCGAGGTAAGTTATTTGCCTTTCCAATAATAAAAAGAAAGGAATTAGTTGTGACTATCGAATTAAAAAACGAGTATCTTACTGTTCAGTTTAAAACACTTGGTGGTCAACTGACTTCGATTAAAGACAAGGATGGGATAGAGTATCTCTGGCAAGCTGATCCAAATTATTGGAATGGACAGGCGCCTATTCTATTTCCTATCTGTGGTAGTTTACGAAATGATTGGGTTATTTATAGACCTCAAGAAAGACCCTTTTTTAAAGGTCTTATTCGTAGACATGGTTTTGTTCGAAAAGAAGAATTTATTCTGGAAGAAATCAATGATAATAGCGTGACCTTTAGTATTAAACCAAATGCTGAGATGCTTGAAAATTACCTATATCAGTTTGAACTGAGAGTTGTTTATACCTTGAATGGTAAATCAATTAGAACCGAATTTCAGGTAACGAACTTGGAAATGAAAAAAACAATGCCTTACTTTATTGGAGCCCATCCAGCATTCAATTGTCCTTTAGTAGAAGGTGAAAACTATGAGGATTATTATATTGAATTTAGTGAGGTTGAATCTTGCTCGATACCAAAGAGTTTTCCTGAGACAGG
>NZ_GL622241.1:2218650-2244623 GCF_000185365.1 Enterococcus italicus DSM 15952 | reverse complement strand
TCCTGCTCCCGCAATTAAAAACTAATATGGTTCCGTGGTGTAGGGGTTAACATGCCTGCCTGTCACGCAGGAGATCGCGGGTTCAAATCCCGTCGGGACCGCTTTTGGCTCGGTAGCTCAGTTGGTAGAGCAATGGATTGAAGCTCCATGTGTCGGCAGTTCGATTCTGTCCCGCGCCATTGTTATGCGGGTGTAGTTTAGTGGTAAAACTACAGCCTTCCAAGCTGTTGTCGCGAGTTCGATTCTCGTCACCCGCTTTAGTTTTTTAAAATGGGCCTATAGCTCAGCTGGTTAGAGCGCACGCCTGATAAGCGTGAGGTCGATGGTTCGAGTCCATTTAGGCCCATAGTTTCAAATATTTTGGTATTGGGGAAGTACTCAAGTGGCTGAAGAGGCGCCCCTGCTAAGGGTGTAGGTCGGGAAACTGGCGCGAGGGTTCAAATCCCTCCTTCTCCGTTTTAGCATGGTCCGTTGGTCAAGCGGTTAAGACACCGCCCTTTCACGGCGGTAACACGGGTTCGATTCCCGTACGGATCATTGAAGCATTCATCTGAATGCTTTTTTTTTTGCTTTCAAATGAAATATGCGCTATTTCAATTAGAAACGTGGTATAATCATTTCGTTGCAAGTTCCCGAAAGGATTCGCATATGAACGAATAGCGAAGATGCCTTGTAACCGAATCGAAATTTAGGGGGAATAAAAAATGTCAGAAAAACATTTATTTACTTCAGAATCTGTTTCTGAAGGACATCCGGATAAAGTGGCTGATCAAATCAGTGATGCTATCTTGGACGCAATCGTTGAAAAGGATCCGGAAGCTCGTGTGGCCTGTGAAACATCTGTAACAACTGGCTTGGTTCTTGTTTTTGGTGAAGTATCAACGAAGGCTTATGTCGATATTCAAAAAGTTGTCCGTCAAACAATCAAAGACATTGGCTACACTAGAGCCAAATATGGCTTTGATGGTGATAATGTGGCTGTCTTGGTTGCATTGGATGAGCAATCACCAGATATTGCTCAAGGGGTCAACGAAGCGTTAGAAATTCGTGGTACACAAGGCGATAAATTAGATGAGATTGGAGCAGGAGACCAAGGCTTAATGTTTGGTTTTGCTGTGGATGAAACACCTGAGTTAATGCCGTTACCAATTGCTTTGAGCCATCGTTTGGTCCGTAAGTTAGCAGAATTAAGAAAATCAGGTACCTTGGATTATCTTAGACCTGATGCAAAGTCACAAGTAACAGTAGAGTACGATGAAAATGAAAAACCATTACGTGTGGACACAGTTGTCATCAGTACCCAACATGACGAAGAAGTTTCAAATGAAACGATTCGTAAAGATGTGATTGAACAAGTTATTCAAGAGGTCATCCCGAATAAACTATTGGATGATCAAACAAAATATTATATTAATCCTACTGGCCGGTTTGTCATTGGTGGACCTCAAGGGGATGCTGGTCTGACAGGACGAAAAATTATCGTTGATACATATGGTGGGTACGCTCGCCATGGTGGGGGAGCATTTTCTGGTAAAGATGCGACTAAAGTAGACCGCTCTGCTAGTTACGCTGCTCGTTATATTGCCAAAAATATTGTTGCAGCTAAATTAGCAAGTAAAGTTGAAGTGCAATTGGCCTATGCTATTGGAGTGGCTCAGCCTGTTTCAATCAGTATTAATACGTTTGGAACTGGAACAGTGGCTAATGATAAATTGATTGCAGCCGTGCGTAAGAACTTTGATTTACGACCAGCAGGGATTATCGAAATGTTAGATTTGCGTCGTCCTATTTACAAACAGACGGCTGCATATGGACATTTTGGTCGTACAGATATCGATTTGCCTTGGGAGCAGACTGACAAAGTTGATGCGCTAGTGGCAAGTGTGAAGGAATAAAGAGGCGACTTCTATTAAGTAGTTATTTCTTAATAGAAGTCTTTTTTTATGCAATTTTTTGGAGGATGAGATGGAGAGAAAAACGAATATTAAAGCAGTCACAGCAGCGGTGTTTGTGGCAACATTTATGACTGCAATCGAAGGCACCATTATTACAACGGCAATGCCAACAATTGTTGGGTCGCTTAAAGGTATTGAAATTATGAACTGGGTGTTTTCGATTTATTTATTGACGAATGCGATGCTGACACCTGTATATGGGAAACTCGCTGATATGATTGGCAGAAAGCCCGTCTTTTTATTTGGCACGGCTATCTTTATGATTGGTTCTGCTTTGTGTGGCATGTCGTACTCTATGGTGCACTTGATTATTGCGCGAGCGATTCAAGGGATTGGTGCGGGTGCAATGATGCCGGTCGCGTTCACAATTATCGCCGACTTGTACTCGGCTGAGAAGAGAGGAAAAATTCTTGGGTTAACGAGTACTGCATGGGGGGTCGCAAGTGTTGTAGGCCCGCTGGCGGGTGGTATCGTGGTCGATCTCTTTAGTTGGCATTGGATATTTTTCATCAATGTGCCAATTGGTTTTGGACTGATTTGGTTAATAGGTAGGTATTTAATTGAAGAGAAACGACCTAAGACCAATAAGAAAATGGATATGCTAGGCAGTCTGATGTCGATGATGATGTTGATGTTCTTTTTAATTGGCATTCAGTATTTAGGTGACGAAGGGTTGTCGTTACGAGTCGGTATGTTTTTCTTAATTAGTCTAATTGGTTTAGTCGTATTTATTCAAGTTGAGAAACGGGCGGAGGATCCATTGATTTCTCTTGAGTTGTTCCGTAATCGTACCTTTGTCGTCGTGAATTTGGTTGCGGCGCTAGTTAGTGGCTTTCTGATGGGAGTGGAAGTTTATATTCCAATGTGGATGCAAGGTGTATTGGGAATGAGTGCAGCGATTGGTGGCTTGATCTTGGCACCGCAGTCGATTATGTGGGTGTATGGCTCATCAGTTGCTAGCAATTGGCTAACTATTTTTTCATTACGAAAAAATCTACTCATTGCACTACTTGTTACCTTGATTGGTGGGACATTATTATTTTTGATGCCATTTGCAACTCCATTTTATATTTTTTTTGTAATTTCAGCTGTGATAGGCACTGGGATGGGTGCGACAATCGTCATAACAACGGTCAGCGCACAAAACAGTGTCCCTCACAAACAACTAGGCGTCGCAACGTCGTTCAATACACTCGCTAAAACGTTGGGGCAAACGATGATGATTGCGGTCTTCGGTATTATTTTTAATGCTGCGACTGCGAAGGAATTAACAAAATTGACGATTGCTGTTCCAGAAGATGCAATGAATCAATTGGTGAATCCTCACACGGCTAAATTATTGCCGACAGAGTCTCTACAAGCACTGCGACATGTTTTGTATCAAGGATTGCATAGTATTTATGGAGTGGCTATCTTATTGGTCATCGTAGCTATTGTTTCTGCTCTTACATTAACACAAAAAACTGGTACAATAAGAACAAACAAATAAGCAGGTGATAAGATGGCTTTTTTACAAGCGAATATTTTTTCAAATGTATTGCAAATGGAAGTAATGATTAATGTCATTCTTCCTCAAAAAACAGAAAAAGCATACGGAACGAATCAAGTGGGGCAAACGGAGGATCTTCCTGTTATGTATCTCTTACATGGGATGCATGGCAATCATAGTGTCTGGCAAAGACGAACATCGATTGAACGGTATGTTGCAGATAAAGGGCTAGCTGTGATTATGCCATCCACGGATTTGGGGTGGTATACAGACACGACGTTTGGCATGAACTATTGGACCTTTGTCTCGGAGGAACTGCCACGTATTTGTCACGAGCTATTTCCGCAATTAACGAAAAAAAGAGAGAAGACATTTGCTGTGGGCTTATCAATGGGCGGCTATGGCGCTTTAAAGTTAGGGATGCGCTGTCCAGAATCATTTGGGGCCATTGCCTCTCTGTCGGGTGCTTTAGCGCTGGCAGACATGCTGGAGCCATTTGAAGAGTTACCCAATCCGGCGTATTGGACGGGTATCTTTGGCGATGTGCAGCAATTTAAAGGATCGGAAAATGATCCAATTCATCTAATAGAGGAAGTCAATTCCGCACACGCGCCCCGAATTTTTGTTTGTGTAGGTACAGGAGATCCACTTTACCCTGCTAGTCAATACGCAGTACAAAAGATGCGAGCAAAAGGCTTAGAGGTGACGTATGAAGAAGGACCTGGTGCACACAATTGGGAATTTTGGGATCATTGGATTCAGCGCGTATTGACATGGTTAGAAGAATAAAAAATGTTTATGCGCACTATTTAAACATATTTAAGCGACAGAAAAGCAAAAAGACTAGAAAATCCAGAAGTTATTTTTCAAACTTTTGGATTTTCTAGTCTTTTTTGCCACTCGGATTTAGCAGCGTAAAGGCAATTTTATCATACGCGCTTTGGTTATTTTTTTTCGATACAAAATAAAATTGGTGGAGCATTACGCTGGTTGATAAATTGATAGGTCATCACTTGGTATTCTTCTTGCGGTAACGTCTGACAAAAAGCTTGTACGTGATCTAGCTCCTCTTGACCACCAGGATGACCATAATATGCAACAAGCAAGATCCGGCCACGCTTAGCAAGAACAGGGAGCATTTGCTGGATGGCTGCTAGAGTATGCTCACTATGAGTAATAATCTGTTTGTCACTACTTGGTAAATAACCTAGATTAAAGATGGCTAGTTTAAGAGCAGTTTGCTTTGGAAAGTACTGAGTAAATTGCTCATGTCCGTCATGGATTAAAGTCGTACGATCTAACAAATCGGCTGCGAGTAGCCGTTGTTCGGTCGCGATGAGTGCTGGCTTTTGGACATCAAAAGCAAAAACATGACCAGTTGGCCCAACTAGCTGGGCCAAGAATGCTGTATCATGACCATTGCCCATCGTAGCATCGACGACACAATCTCCAGAAAGGATGATTTCTTTGGCTAATTGATGACTATAAGTTAAGGCCGTGGGTAGCATAGTGCGTATCTTCTTTCTTTTGATAGAATTTCCCTTGGAAACTCTCTCTTTTCTCTAATTCACGATCAATCGCATTCAGTACTTCCCACTTTTGAAGACTCCACATTGGCCCGATAAGAGAATCCCAAGGCGCATCGCCAGTCAATCGATGGATGATGATGTCTTGCGGGATGAGTTCTAATTGATCGCAAATAAGGGAAACATAGGTCTCTTTTGAAAGTAGTTGCAAACGTCCTTCATGATAATCGCGAATCATGCGAGTATTGCGCATCAGATGGAGCAGATGGAGCTTGATGCCTTGTATATCTGCATCGTGAATGGTGCGTCGTACATTTTCAACCATCATGTCATAGGTCTCACCAGGTAGACCGTTAATGAGATGCGTACAGACGCGAATGCCATGGCTACGAAGCTTTGCCACACCCTCAAGATAGGTGTCGTAAGAATGTGCACGATTGATGAGCGTACTTGTTTGTTCGAAGGTTGTCTGTAAGCCTAATTCGACCCACAGATAAAGTCGTTCGTTTAATTCTGCTAAATAGTCGACCACCTCATCAGGCAAGCAGTCAGGTCGTGTACCAATTGATAGCCCGACGACGCCAGGAAGATTGACGACTTGTTCAAAGCGCTCACGAATTACTTCCACGGGAGCATGTGTATTGGTGAAGTTTTGGAAATAGACGATGTATTGTGCGACACCCGGCCATTTTTGATGCATCTGGTCGATTTCTTTGTAAAATTGTTGAGGGAGTGGATCATGTGGGGCGACAATCATATCACCAGAACCAGAGACACTACAAAATGTACAGCCACCATGTGCTACGGTGCCATCGCGATTGGGACAATCAAAGCCACCATCGATGGGCACTTTAAATAATTTTCCGCCAAATTCGTCACGTAAAGCACCGTTCCATGTGTGGTATCGTTTGCCGGAACTATCAAGGTACGTATAATCGCTCATATGAGCTGCTCCTTCTTTCATTTTTGTTTTTGTGTAAAGCGCCAAATAAATTGTTTTTCTTTAAAGAGAGGATAAGTGAAGCCAAGCCAAACAAGTCCTTCTGAATAGCCCGCCAGAATATCGCTTGGATAATGCACGCCTAAATATATGCGACTAGTCCCGATACCAATAATCAAAAAGACACAGATGATGCGCAGTAGCCATTTGACCCAATTGGTTTGAATGAAAAAAGGAATCAATAAAAAGAGTGTTCCATAAAAAACCATGCTGCCGTTTGCGTGACCACTGGGGAAACTGTAGCTGTTTTCTGTTACTAAGTGCACCAAAGATGGGCGTTCTCGCGTGAAGAAAAGCTTGATAAGGAGATTAAAGATAGCAGCGATGCCGATGACCCCTAAGCTAAGCCACAGTGCTTCTGCATATTTTTTCCAATACAAAAATAAACCAAGGATTGCGACAAATAAAATTGAAACCGTAGTCGGGTTCCCGAATTTAGTGACCCATAGGAAAAAAGGGTTCCAGTTAGGATAGTCAAAGCGGATTATTGCCGTCCCTAGTTGGTCAAATGAGTTTAGCCACTGTGGATAAAACTTCACCACATAGCCTAAAAACATAAATAACAATAAAAAGCAGCTCGCAGTAAATTGACTATATAATTTTGTTGTTTGTTGTGGTGTTTGCATGCAATAATTCCTTTCAAATTTACGTGTATTCATTATACCATAGCTTAAAAAGCATAAGTAAAACTTAGCTGACCACTTTATGCAATCATTATTTATTACAATCGAATCGTTTAGATTACAAAGAAATTACATTTAAGAAAATCTAAAGTTTAAGCTTTTATTAAGGATTGATTAAAGTTATACTGAAAATAGTTTCGAGAAAAATGGAGGGGAAATGATGAAAGACGCGCAATCTCGTAAAACCATACATAACAAGCCAACTAAAATAGCCACTCGCTATCAATCGCTCAGACATCAAGTAGCAATAGTAGGGACAGCTGTGACAGCTTGCTCGGTACTCGTACCATTATTGCCAACTAAAGTTGTTTTAGCAGATACAAGTGGCTATACATCATCAACAACGAGTCAAACTGCATTTATCAATACCATAGCTGCTTATGCTGCCCCTATTGCTCAAGCCAATGATCTATATGCTTCGGTCATGATTGCTCAAGCAATTGTCGAAAGTGGCTGGGGACAGAGTGCATTAGCACAAGCACCAAACTATAATTTGTTCGGGATTAAAGGAAGTTACAACGGCCAAACAGTCTATATGAATACACAAGAGTTTTTAAATGGTCAATATGTAACAAAGAATGAGCCGTTCCGTCAATACCCCTCTTATACAGAATCTTTTCAAGATAATGCCAATGTACTAAAAACGACCTCGTTTGGTGGTAGCTACTATTATACAGGCGCATGGAAAAGCAATACAACGACATATACAGATGCGACTGCTTGGTTAACAGGGCGCTATGCTACTGCCCCTAACTATGCGACTGTCTTGAATCGCGTAATTGCTCAATACAATTTAACGCAATATGATTCACCAAGTACGACGAGTACAAGTACAACGAGCACTACCAACACGACAACAAATACAGCCGCGTCAACAACGACAACCTATACAGTAGTGAAAGGCGACTACTTAAGCAAAATCGCCAACAAGTACGGTGTGACCGTAGCGCAGTTGAAATCATGGAATAATCTAAGCAGTGATTTGATATTGATCGGCCAAAAATTGAAAGTGAATGCAACAACGAGTGCCGCAAGTACAAATACCGCAAGCACAAGTACAGCAAGCACTACCAACACGACAACAAATACAACCGCGTCGACAACGACAACCTATACAGTAGTGAAAGGCGACTACTTAAGCAAAATCGCCAACAAGTACGGTGTGACCGTGGCGCAATTGAAATCATGGAATAATCTAAGCAGTGATTTGATATTGATCGGGCAAAAATTAAAAGTGAACGCAACAACGAGTGCCGCAAGTACAAATACCGCAAGCACAAGTACAGCGAGCACTACCAACACGACAACAAATACAACCGCGCCAACAACTACAACGACAACCTATACAGTAGTGAAAGGCGACTATTTAAGCAAAATCGCCAACAAATATGGTGTGACCGTAGCGCAATTGAAATCCTGGAATAATTTAAGCAGTGATTTGATATTGATCGGCCAAAAATTGAAAGTGAACGCAACAACGAGTGTCGCAAGTACAAATACCGTAAGTACAAGTACAGCGAGCACTACCAACACGACAACAAATACGGCCGCGTCAACAACTACAACGACAACCTATACAGTAGTGAAAGGCGACTATTTAAGCAAAATCGCCAACAAATACGGTGTGACCGTGGCGCAGTTGAAATCCTGGAATAATTTAAGCAGCGATTTGATATTGATTGGCCAAAGATTAAAAGTGAACGCAATAACGAGTGTAGCAAGTATAGCAAGCACGACAACTGTTTCAACAACAACCACTACAACTTCAGCGAAGACTTACACAGTCAAAAAAGGGGATAGTCTTTGGAAAATCGCCCAAGCACATGGTTTGTCAGTGAGCGCGTTAAAATCAGTCAATCAATTGTCTGCGGATATTCTTTTAATCGGACAAACATTGAAATTAGAGTAAGTCATTGAACTTTTTTTCTAAATTTGGTAGACTGTCATCAGATACAACTTCATACCTATCACGTTGATAAGGAATAGTAGAATGGTTTGAATCAGTAGAGAGCATATGGTTGGTGGAAATATGTGGGCAAACATTCGAACTCGCCTTAGAGTGTTATTTTCTGAATTTATGTAGGAAAATACGGTCGTTCCGTTATCACGTGGAGCCTTTGTAAAAGGGAAAATAGGTGGTACCGCGTAAATGTAAAACGCCCTATAAGAAGCTGATGCTTCTTATAGGGCGTTTTTAGCAATCATAAAAAGGAGTGGCGAAAGTGAGCTATAATCACGAAGAAATCGAAAAGAAATGGCAAAAATACTGGGCAAAAAACAATACGTTTAATACCCATGATGATCCCCAAAAGCCAAAATTTTATGCACTAGACATGTTTCCATATCCGTCTGGTCAAGGACTACATGTGGGACATCCAGAAGGCTATACAGCAACAGATATTTTAGCGAGAATGAAACGAAGTCAAGGGTACAACGTATTACACCCAATGGGATGGGATGCATTTGGCTTGCCAGCAGAACAATATGCCTTGGACACAGGGAATGATCCAGCTGAATTCACCAAAAAAAATATTGAAACCTTCCGCCATCAAATTAATTCACTCGGTTTTAGTTATGATTGGAACCGTGAAATCAATACGACAGATCCAGAGTATTACAAATGGACACAATGGATTTTCACCAAATTATATGAAAAAGGGCTCGCTTATGAGGCTGAAGTAGCGGTAAACTGGGTTCCTGAATTGGGAACAGTTATTGCAAATGAAGAAGTTATCGATGGCAAGAGTGAGCGCGGAGGCTATGATGTGGTGCGTAAGCCAATGCGCCAATGGATGCTAAAAATCACAGCCTATGCGGATCGTTTGTTAGAAGATTTGGAAGAGGTAGACTGGCCAGAAAGCATCAAAGAAATGCAGCGCAACTGGATTGGTCGTTCTGTAGGGGCGAATGTGACTTTTTCAGTAGACGGTACTGACAAAGACTTTACAGTATTTACGACACGTCCAGATACATTATTTGGTGCAACGTATGCTGTACTTGCGCCTGAATTAGACTTGGTGAAAGAAATTACGACACCAGAGCAAAAAGCAGCGGTGGATGCGTACATCGAAGAAGCAGCGAAAAAATCCGATCTTAACCGAACAGATCTAGCAAAAGAAAAAACGGGTGTCTTCACAGGTGCGTATGCGATTAACCCAGTGAACCAACAAAAGATTCCCATTTGGATTGCTGACTATGTACTTGCTACGTATGGTACAGGGGCAATTATGGCTGTACCAGCGCATGATGAACGTGACTATGACTTTGCCAAAGTATTTGGCTTAGAGATTATTCCAGTCTTAGAAGGTGGCGATGTGACACAAGCAGCCTTTACTGGTGACGGTACACATATCAACTCAGGCTTTTTAGATGGTTTGAACAAACAAGAGGCCATTGATACGATTGTCAGCTGGTTAGAGGAAAAACAAATTGGGAAAAAAGAAGTCAGCTATCGCCTAAGAGATTGGTTGTTTTCTCGTCAACGTTATTGGGGGGAACCAATTCCAATTATCCATTGGGAAGATGGGACAGCGACGACAATCCCAGAAGAAGAATTACCATTACGATTGCCAGTAACGAAAGATATCCGTCCAAGTGGCACAGGAGAGTCACCACTGGCCAATATCCATGATTGGGTCAATGTCGTTGATCCTAAGACTGGTAAAAAAGGTCGTCGTGAAACCAACACCATGCCGCAATGGGCAGGAAGCTCTTGGTATTTCTTACGCTACATCGATCCCCATAACAAAAAAGCTTTGGCTGACTATGGCAAGTTGACACGCTGGCTACCAGTGGATATTTATATTGGTGGGGCAGAACATGCCGTTTTACATTTGCTTTATGCTCGTTTCTGGCATAAATTCCTATATGATTTGGGTGTAGTACCTACCAAAGAACCTTTCCAAAAATTATTCAATCAAGGCATGATCTTAGGTGGCAACAATGAAAAAATGTCCAAATCAAGAGGAAATGTGGTCAATCCAGATGATGTCGTGACACAGTATGGAGCAGACACGCTACGGATGTATGAAATGTTCATGGGGCCTTTGGATGCATCGATTGCTTGGAGTGAAAATGGCCTAGAAGGTAGCCGTAAATTCCTCGAACGTGTTTGGCGCCTAATTGTCGATGAAGAGGGCAAATTACGCGATCGCATTACGACGATTAATGATGGCTCATTGACGAAAGTCTACAACCAAACGGTGAAAAAAGTGACAGAAGACTATAACCAATTGCACTTTAATACTGCCATCTCACAAATGATGGTCTTTGTAAATGAAGCATACAAAGCAGAATCATTGTGCTACGAGTATGTTGAAGGATTTGTGCAACTATTGGCGCCAATTGCTCCACACATTAGTGAAGAGCTATGGGAGGTGCTAGGAAACAAAGACGGCATTTCTTATGTTGCTTGGCCAACATTTGATGAGGCAGCAATAGTAGAAAATGAAGTTGAAATGGTTATCCAAGTCAATGGTAAAGTGCGCTCGAAAGTAACGGTCGCTCTAAATGAAGACAAAGCAATAATCGAAAAACTAGCGACGGAAGATGCGCTCGTTCAAGACTTTATTAGTGGTAAAACCATTCGTAAAGTAATCGTTGTGGCCAATAAATTAGTCAATATTGTTGCTAATTAAAGAGGCTGAGATATTTTGCTACAAAAAAAGACCAGGAAATCCAAAAGTTGGTTCTCAAACTTTTGGATTTCCTGGCTTTTTGTTGTCGTTACTAATTGCTTTTAAACGATCGTCTGAAATACTCTTAGAACGTTATTTAGACGAGTATACTTCTAGCGACCGTCTTCCGCATCATAGGTAACTTCCACATTACCGTGAATCGCTTTTGAATAAGGGCAGATGCCATCGGTTTCTTCCATATATTTCAATGTATCTTCTTTTGAAACACCATCGATTTTACCAATCAAATGGACAGCAAGATGCAAGGTTGTAAAGTCGGGCAAATCACCTAATAACGTCACTTCAGCTCGGACAGAACGATGCTTGTCGCCTAAGCCGTCGCGTTCTAGTGGAAAGACCATCGCGCCATTAAAACAAGCAGAAATACCTGCTGCGAATAATTCTTCAGGATTGGTGTAGCCTTCTTTTTTCGTACCGGTTGTTTTGACTTCTAAGTGGCCATTCAATGATTTACTAACGCCTTCACGTCCACCTTCATTAATAACGGTCGATACTGCCATTTTTTTGCTCATGAAAAACACCCTTTCTTTAGTGGTCTTACACATTCACTATAGTACAACTTGTGACAAAAACAAAAGAAAGTGCTTGCGCATTATGCAAGCATGAACAGTTAGTTCAATAATTGTTGTACGACTTCATAATCACCAGGATAAGGTTCACCTAGACCGTTGATTTTCATTTCTTTTTCGGTTCCTTTGCCGCAAATTGCAACAATGTCTTCGGTCGTCGCATGGGATAGGGCGATAGCGATGGCTTTCTCGCGCTGTGTCTCGACTGTAATCGAGAGAGCATCGTTGTCGATATGGCTAATGATTTCTTTTGCAATCGCTGCGGGATCTTCAAAATTCGGATCATCGCTCGTTAGAATCGCTTCATCGGCAATTTCTGAGAGTGCCTTGGCGATGTCTGCTCGCCGACTCAAGGCTTTGCCGCCCGTACTACCAGTCAGGATAATTACTTTGCCATTCGGGCGCAAGTGATGTCCCAGTTCGCCGACTGCTTTGATACTTAGGTAATTGTGCGCAAAGTCAATCAAAATCAATGGCTGGTTCGGCTCATCAATCACATGCATTCGACCAGGGATGACGGTGTTTGCGATGGCTTGACGGCTGATTTTTTCGGAAAAGCCGAGTAAATGACTGACCAGTAGTGCTGCGGTGGCATTGTCGTGATTAAACGTACCAAGGATTGCCAGACGATAGCCGCCCTCTAGGTCTGAGAATGACAGCGTGTGTGCAATCAAGTCAAACGAGCGTGTGTCTGTTGCATCTTGAATCTCGACATCGACTGTTAGTGAGCGACCAAACGTGACGTAGGGTACGTGATAAAGGGTGCACGTCTCAGCTAAAAGCTCAAAATAATCACTATCGGCATTTAGGATCATCTGTTTGCTGTGTTGAATCAGCTGACGCTTACAATACAAATAATCGTCAAATGTTGGATGCTCGATTGGGCTAATGTGGTCCGGGCTAATATTTAGGAAAATTCCTAGTTCAAAAGTCAGGCCGAAGACGCGCTTTGTCTTGTACGCTTGCGAAGAGACTTCCATCACTAGATGGGTCAGTCCGTTTTCGACAGCCTTAGCCATTTGCTTGTATAAATCGAGCGCTTCTGGTGTTGTGAGATGGGAGCGTGTGTAGTGAACTCCATCTAAAGTCGTTTCTTCAGAAGAGAACAAGGCAGTCTTATGATTTGTGGCTTGCTCCAAACTATCTTTTAAGAAATAGGCACAGCTGGTTTTTCCTTTGGTACCAGTAATACCGATTTTTGTTAATTTGTTTTCAGGATGGTCGTAAAAAAATTGAGCAATCATAGCCATGGCTTCTCGAATATCTGTGACAATCAGACCGACTGCATCGATTGAATCGTATGGTTGTTCGGAGACGTATACTTTAACTCCACCAGTAACTGCCTGCTCTAAAAATACTTCTTTAAATTGTTGCCCTTTGCAAAAGAATAGTGTCGCTTCATCGGCTTCTCGTGAGTCATAAGATAAGGAATGAAACACGTGATCCACAATGGGGTGATCGGGTAGTGTGATATGCCATTGTTGTTGGATGATGACTTCTTTTAGCATCTTTTCACGCAAGAGGACTGCGTAGATGTCTTTTAATTTTTTTTTGTACATAGCTAAGCTCCCTTGACTAATTATCATTGAAGGTATTATACCATATTAGCTAGTATGTATGAGATAGGCATAGAAGAATCCTCCACTTGTGAACAATTAAGAAAGTCCATAATGAGCAGCTTGTTTAGTGGCATCTTAGAAAAATTCATTGCCACTAGTAGCGTTTCGCATTAGAATAGAAGATATGTAGAGATAGAAGATGGAGAAGAAGCGATGAAGCAAACAGATGATACTCACAAGCAACGTCTAAGCAATGAGGAACAAATGGCTCGCGGTTCCGCCTGGTTAACTATTGGCAATATCGGCTCGCGGCTATTAGGTGCAATCTATATCTTACCTTGGTATTACTGGATGGGAGAAAACGGGAAGTCAGCCAATGCATTATTTGGTATGGGGTACAATGTCTATGCATTGTTCATCATGATTTCGACAGCGGGTATCCCTGCGGCCATTGCCAAGCAAATCGCCTACCATAATTCGCGAGGAGAATACAAAACCAGTAAGAAACTATTCGTGCGTGCGATGCAATTAATGTCCGTTTTTGGTGGCGTGTTTGCCTTGATTATGTACATTAGCTCGCCATTTTTAGCTAGCGTAGCGGGTGGTGGTGCGGCCTTGATTCCTACGATGCGTTCTTTAAGTGTGGCGCTGTTAATTATCCCATTGATGAGTGTGATGCGGGGCTATTTTCAAGCGATTCATGAGATGGCTCCTTATGCAATTTCGCAAATTATTGAGCAACTAGCACGTGTCTTTTATATGTTATTGACGACGTTTATCATCATGAAGATTCGCGATGGTAATTATGTGGATGCGGTCACTCAGTCGACGTTTGCCGCCTTTATCGGTGCCATTGCAGGGATGGGGATTTTGATTTATTACTTCCGGACTGAAAAGATTCGGATGGATATAAAAGCCGAGCATAGCCAAGAAGAAGTCGTCTTGGATACCAAGTCTTTGCTGATTACGACAATAAAAGAATCGATTCCTTTTATTATCGTAGGATCTGGAATTACGATTTTTAAATTAATTGATCAATTTTCATTTATCCATACGTTACGATTGTTTGCAGACTATACGCAAAATCAGGCGATGGAGCTGTTGGCATTGTTTGGAGCAAACCCTGACAAGCTAACGATGGTGGTTATTGGCTTGGCAATCGCACTGGCATCCGTGGGGTTACCATTGATTACAGAGGCCTATGCATTAGATGATCGTCGTGGATTAGCGCGCTTGATTAGTAACAATTTGCAACTGTACTTTTTTGTGATGTTGCCGGCGACTTTCGGGATGATTTTATTGGCCTATCCACTGAATACCATTTTTTATGAACCAAATGTATTAGGAACACGAGTCTTGATTGAAGCTTCTTTGTCTGGCTTGGTATTAGGTTTTTTCATGTTAACAGCCAGCATGTTGCAAGGAATGTATGAAAACAAAGCAGCAGTCCAATATCTAGTGATTGGTTTTATCTTAAAACTTATTTTACAGGTTCCTTTTATTTTTCTATTTGAAGTATATGGGCCGCTCTTATCGACGACCATCGCGCTAAGTGTAACGTGCTACTTGAATGTCCGTCACCTACATAAGATGACGCGCTTTAATCGGATGTTGACGTTACGAAGGATTGTCTTGATTAGCTTGATGACAGTGATTTTACTTATCATTGCCGGTATTTCTCGCTTGATTTTTGGACAAGTCTTCTCAGTAGAGCATAAAGGTGCGGCTTTCTTATTGGTCTTACTTGTAGGTGGAATCGGGGCCGCTGCGTATTGTTACATGGCGTTAAAAATCCGGATTGCCGACAAATTATTAGGACCTGGTATGGTGCGTCTAAGACGAAAATTGCATATAAAATAAACATGAGACGAGAACTTTTTAGACAAAAGGTGGAAAATGAATGCTCAAACTATGGGTGTTTGCCATTTGTCTGGAAAGTTCTTTGTACTCACAAGGAGGAAAACGATGCGATTAGATAAATTTTTGGCTACGATGCAACTGGGTAGTCGCAAAGAAGTAAAACAATTCATCAAAAAAGGAAAAGTGACCGTCAATGGCGAAATCACTCGCAGTGATAAAGCACAAATCAACGAATATGAAGATCAAATTTCTTTTGAAGGAGAAGTCATTCAGTATCAGAAGGATTATTATTATCTATTAAATAAGCCGGCTGGTGTCATCTCAGCGACGGTCGATAATTACGACGAAACGGTTATGGATTTATTAGTAGATGAGGATTTTAGAGAAGATTTATTTCCAGTGGGGCGTTTAGATAAAGACACAGAAGGGCTATTAGTGCTGACCAATGATGGTCAACTAGCACATCGCTTGTTGTCCCCTAAAAAGCACGTGGAGAAGGAATATCATGCCACGGTGGCTGGCGTGATGACGGCTGAGGATGTGGCATTGTTTTCTGAGGGTCTGATGATTGACCAAGGAGAACAGTGTCTACCAGCAAAACTAACTATTTTATCTGTCGATGAATCAGCCCAAACAAGTCAGATTTCGCTCATTTTGCATGAAGGGAAATTTCATCAAGTAAAGCGTATGGTTGCTGCAGTGGGGAAAGAAGTGGTCTATTTGAAACGCATTCGGATGGGGCAACTAACGCTAGATGAATCATTAGCATTAGGGGAGTACCGGGCGCTCACTGCTTTAGAAGTCGAAGCGTTGCAACAGAATCCTTTTTCTGATAATGCAGAACTTATCGTTTGAAAACGATCATGTCGCAAGTGTACAAATCCAAAATATAATAAAAATACATTGGATTTTGAAAATGCAGTAGAAGAATTCAGTAGATAATAAAGTATCGTTACAGAAACAATTCATCAGAAACGAAATGAGCGTACCAGCCTATCGTCAAATTACTTATTGGAATCAAATAGGATTAGCAATTACACGAGAAAACATTAGTAATTGGCGAAATTTAGTTGGACATGAGTATTTATCATTACTCGTTGAACGATTTCAGAAACAATTGTGGAAAGAAGATGTCTTATGCCGATGAAACAACCTATCGTGTGCTAAACAGCAATAAGGAATCAACGGTTTTCTGGGTATTTAGTAACATGTCTGATAGTTCTACTCCGTTAGTTGTTTCCCATCATCATGAGACAAGAAAAACGGTAGTCTCACAAGATTTCTTGAAAGAATGTACTGGCTATCTCCATTGTGATGGGTACTCGGTGTATAGTTCGTTAGATGGGATTTTACTCATTTATTGTCTTGCCCATGCGCGACGAAAATTCTACGAAGCCATCCCAAAAACAAAGACAACCAATCGATGGATATAAAAAAACCGAAAAGAAGGAATTCTCTTCGGTTTTTCAGGCTGCACTGAAATCAAACGATTACTGGAATTTCCAGCATAATTCATCATAAATAAAAGCAGTCTGATTTAGTTTACAAGGTTGCAACCGAATAAGGAATCAGGTGTGGCAATCGTCATTTCTTGCTGCGTGAAAGGATGGATAAAGTGCATTTGGTAGGCATGTAGGAAGAGACGTTCGGCCGGTTTGGTTTGGTAAAGTGAGTCACCGATGATTGGGTGGCCGATGCTTGCGAGATGGACGCGAATCTGATGGGTGCGTCCCGTTTCTAGTTGACAGGTAATATTTGTTGTCTGGGAGTGAACCTGTATGACTTGCACATGTGTCACGGCTTGCTGTCCATGACGCTCATCTATCACTCGTTTGCGGCGGTCATGGCGATCACGGCCGATTTTTTTTCGAATCGTGCAATTTTTTGTGAGTTTGCCAGTTACGATTGCTTGATAGGTGCGATAGATTTTCTTTTGCTCTAATAGACGTCCTAAAATCGGTAAGACTAGCGGATTTTTGGCAAATAAAATGACGCCGCTCGTTTCTTTATCTAGTCGATGGACGACATAGGCTTGTTGCTGTTTGGGTGCAAGGTACGCTTTTATATCATTGAGTAGCGTGTCGTCTTCATTTGGTTGATTCGGATGGGTCTTGATACCAGCGGGCTTGTTTACTAAAAGCAGATGCTCATCCTCGAATAAGACGGATACTCGGCTTGCCTGACCGAGTGCGACGGGCTGATAGCTATAATCGTCTGCTTCTAAACGTAGCGTGATTCGATCCCCTGCTCGTACTTCTTGGTGAAAGAGTGCTAACTGATCATTGACCCAAACGTTTTTGCGGATACGAAGAAAGTGCCGTACTTTTCTTGGTACAAGCCATTGCATTTCGAGCAGCTCGCGAACGGTGGTCGTCTGTTGGGTAGGTGGCAAAGTAATTTGGTAATCCATATGATTCCTTTCTAATGGAGCATGATTGATGTTTAAGATTTTTTTAACAAAAAAATCCTCTTTTGATAGCAAACACATGATACACTAATTGAGAACGTATGAGAAGGAATTTCCTTCCTAAGACGTATGCTGGCCTTGCTTTTTTTCGGTATAGTAGACTTAATGGAGGAAGAAGATGAATGTGAAACAATTTTTGGCTGCTTTATGGCAAGCCCTCAAAACATACAGCAAGCGCTTTTGGTTATGGGGCAAACCATACTTGCATCAACTGCATTTATGGCGCAAGCGGATTTGGAAAAAATACCATCTGCATAAAGTATTTCTCTTAGTTGCTTTAGTCTGTTTGCTTTGTGTGAGTGTGTATTTATTTTATGTAGCAAAGACAACAAATGTATCAGAATTAGAATCAGGATTAAAAGAATCCACGATGATCTACGATACAGATGGAGAAAGCGCTGGGAAATTATATGCGCAAAAAGGAACGTATATTGATTTAGATGATATGTCACCCGCGCTTATCGATGCAGTTATTTCGACCGAAGATCGTAATTTTTATACGCATCACGGCTTTGATATTAAAGGAATTGCGCGGGCTGCTGTACGGATGGTAATTAATCGGAGTACCGAGGGCGGCGGCGGAAGTACGATTACCCAGCAGTTGGCTAAAAATGCGTATTTGACGTTAGACCAGACCTTTACGCGTAAAGCGAAGGAAATTTTCTTGGCTGTCGAAATAGAAAAGAACTATTCCAAAGATGAAATCTTGACGATGTACCTAAATACTTCTTACTTTGGTAATGGGGTATGGGGTGTGCAAGATGCTGCAAATAAATATTTTGGTGTCAATGCAAGTGAACTGACAGTGGGTGAAGCAGCAACCTTGATTGGAATGCTAAAGGGACCATCAATTTATAACCCGATTGATCATTTGAAAAATGCAACGAATCGCCGAGATACCGTATTACAACTGATGGTCGATAATAATAAATTAAGTGCTAGCGATGCAAAAGTACAAGCAAATGTCTCGTTGGATAGCTTGCTCAATGATACATACCAAGCATCGTCTGATAATTACCAGTATCCTTCGTATTTTGATGCAGTGATTAATGAAGCAGTCGATGAATATGGGCTGGATGCCGATGATATTATGAATCGCGGCTATAAGATCTATACCACGTTGGATCAAGATCAACAAAAAGCGATGCAAGAAACGTATGCTGTCGATGGCTATTTCCCAGAGAATGCATCAGATGGCGCAATCGTACAATCAGCAACGGTCGCCATCAATCCAAGCAATGGGGGCGTGACAGCCTTAGTCGGTCGACGAGGGGAGTCAGTCTTTCGTGGGTTTAATTTTGCTACCCAGATGAAGCGGTCACCTGGATCGACCATTAAGCCACTAGCTGTCTATGCACCAGCTTTGGAAAAAGGTTATACACCAGCTAGCGTCTTACAAGATAGTCCTCTAAGTTATTACGATGCGCAAAATTATAGCGGCACGTATTCTGGTGAGGTCCCAATGTATCAAGCCGTCGCACAAAGCTTGAATTTGCCTGCAGTTTGGTTGTTACATGAGATTGGTTTAGAGACTGGGTTTAATAAGGCCAAAGAATTCGGCTTATCCTTGACTGATGAAGACAAGTATTGGGGCTTAGCGTTAGGTGGGCTACAATATGGCGAGTCACCGCTGACGATGGCGGCAGCGTATAGCGTATTTGCCAATGGCGGCACGTACTATCAGCCACATTTAATTACGAAGATTGTCGACTCTACCGGTGCGGTGATTGTTGACAATACTGAAGTCAAAGGCAAACGAGTGGTATCGCAAAAAGTAGCCACTGCAATGACGAGTATTTTACTAGGGACGTATTCACATGGAACAGGGGTTTTAGCAGATCCATATGGCTACACAGTCGCTGGGAAAACAGGAACGACCGAAACAGGTTTTGACGCAACCAAAGTAAATGATCAATGGGTGATTGGTTACACACCAGATTTAGTGATGGCGACGTGGTTGGGCTTTGAAAAGACGAGTGCTGAACATTACTTGCACGGCACGAGTGAAACCGTCGCAGGGTTGATTTTTAAAAAAGTTGCGGAAAGTGTATTACCTTATACCAAGGGAACCAGTTTTGAGGTGGCTGATGCTTACGACACAGGTGGGAAAGTGTTAACACCGGAAGAAGCCAAAGAGCAGTCAGGGGAATCCACGGACAATAATTGGCAAAAGGGATTAGATGACTTTACCGAAAAAGCCAAAGAAGGGTTAACAGATTTTGGAAATACAGTTAAGGAAAAATCAAAAGAGCTTTGGAATAACCTCTGGGGGAAAATCCAAGAAAATCAATAAAGGGTTTTGTCAGAGCTCTCATAAGATGGTAAAATAGAGAAAGAAGAATGAATGGAGGAACATCATGACAGCAAATATTTATGATACAGCAACGCAACTAGAACGAGAAATTCGTGCAACCGATCAATACAAAGCCTTGCAAGAAGCATTTGCAAATTTAAAAGAAAAAACGGAAGCCTATGCCTTATTTAAAGAGTTTCAAGCCTTTCAACAAACACTTCAACAAAAAATGATGAGCGGCGAAGAAATGACGGAAGAAGATGCTCAAAAAGCGCAAGAATTAACAACAGCTGTCCAAGCCGAAGCGGGGATTGCAGAGTTAATGGAAGCCGAGCAAGCCTTTAGCTTATTGGTGAATGATATGAACAAGATTGTTATGGCACCAGTTCATGAATTGTACGAAGGCGAATAAAAAACGTTCATACTAAAATAAAGACAGTCGTTTCACATTTAGCACGAACTAAATGTGAAACGACTGTTGTTTTGTAGAAAGAGTGGGAGAGCATGAACCATATTGAAATTTATGTAGCCAATCTTGCTAACACGGTCCAATTTTATCATTGGTTGTTGGTTTGTAATTTGGAATTCGAACTGGATACTCATTGGGTGAATGGCGTAACGTTCCGTCAAGGTGATTGTTACTTAGTTTTTGTTGAAGTAGCCAAAGAAAAACAATCAATGGGTTATAATCGTACGCACATAGGACTGAATCATTTGGCTTTCTGGGCAACATCTCGGCTGAAGGTTGATCAAATACATGATCAATTGACTATCATGAATCCCACAACGTTACTTTATGATCAATTGTATCCATTTGCAGGTGGACAGAATCAGTATGCGGTCTATTTTGAAGATCCAGATCGAATTAAATTGGAAGTGGTTGCCGTCTAAATCAGAAAAAATACGAACAAGTTTTCGCATTTTTTCTGACTTTTGACAGAGAACATGATAAAATAAAGGAATAAACGCAAAGGAGTCATACAGAATGGTACGGTTTATTCATGCTGCCGATTTGCATTTCGATCGGCCATTTGAAGGCCTGTCTGCTCTTAAAGAGTATCAAGCCTTTTTTTTAGAGTACAATCAACAGATGGTGCAAACGCTTGTCGATGTTGCACTAGAAGAAGCGGTTGATTTTTTAGTATTGGCGGGGGATACGTTTCACCAAAACCGTCCAACATTAAAAATGCAACGCTTATTTTTTGAACAAATGGATCGTTTAGCGCAGCGAAATATTCCAGTCTATCTTTGTTTTGGCAATCATGATTATTATGATCCAACTCGCTATTGGTTTGATTTTCCTAAAAATGTTCATTTATTTACATCAGAGGAGGTCGCAACCATGATGGGGGAGACAGCAGAACATGAACGTTATGCTATCAGTGCGTTCAGTTACTGTCATCCATGGATTCGCACGACAAAAGCCAGTGAATTTCCGCCGCGTATGGCTGTCGATGTGCACATTGGCATGTACCATGGGGAAGTGGGGGTATCTGGGCAATACGCACCATTCCAAGTAGCAGATTTGCAAACCAAAGGCTATGACTATTGGGCGTTAGGGCATATTCATGTTCCCACTAAGTTAGCCAGTCAGCCTCCGATCTGTTATCCGGGGACCCCGCTCGGTCGAAATAAAAAAGAAGACAAAATTGCAGGAATTCAACTTGTTACCATCCATCCACAACAGGCACCTATCATCGAACAAATTTCTGTTGCTGGGATTCATTGGCTTACCGGACAACTATCTTTAGCTGGCTGTTCATCGAAAAAAAACGTCTTGGATCGCTTGCTGAGTGAACCAATCCATTCTCGCCCATGCTTTTTACAGTTAGAGCTTTTTGATACGGACGATTTACCAAGTGATTGGTTATCACCCGTAGAAAAGCAAGAGCTGTTGGCTTATGTGAATCAAAGGCAAGGTGAGCAGACAACCCAGTGGTTATACGATGTCACAGTGGTTAAAGAAGCACAGCAGGACCAAGGCAGTCCGCTATTACTTGATTTTGCTGAATGGCAACTTTTGTATCAGACCTATCAAGAACCCGCTGTTTTTCATCAAACTGTTGAGGAATTGTGGACACAACCGGTTTTGAGTCAGCTGTTTCAGACTACCTCTTTCCAAAAAAAGGTATTAGTCAATGTTCAGCGGCGCATCTACGAAGAATTTGATGTGAAAGAGGAGGGGGAATAATGCATATTATGAAAGCCGAAATTGTTGGTTTCGGCGCCTATCGTCAGCGAGAGTTTACCTTTTCAGCAGGCAATCAATTGATTTATGGGGAAAATGAAGCGGGAAAATCCACTCTTTATCAGTTTATCCAAGCGATGCTCTTTGGGTTTCCTAAGAAATCCAATAAAAAACGAGACTATACGCCGACAGATGGAGCTGCCTATGGGGGACGTTTATGGATAGCGACTCCCCAATATAAATCGATTAAAATCGAGCGGTTCCGTCAAGCAAATCGTGGAAAAGCTCGCGTATGGCTTGGTGAATTAGAGACAACGGAAGAACACTTGCAAACGGTATTAGGTGGCCTGACATTAGCAATGTTCCAAGAAATCTACACCTTCCAACAAGAGCAACTGTCCAAACTTGATCACTTACAAGAAGACGAATTGCATCAAGCACTGTTATCAATAGGAATTAGTGGAAATCAGTCCATCATGTCCAGTATACAAGCCGACAAAAAAAATAATCAGGCACTCTTCCGTCCAAGAGGGCAACGGTTGCCATTAAATCAACTGATTCAACAATACAAACAGTTGCAAGCGCGCATTCAAGTTAAAGAACAACAAGAGGCTCAAGTCCAAGCAAAAGTGCAACGAGTTGGGCAAATTCAACACGAAATGGAACAAATGAATCAAACGTCAACAGCGCTACATGAGCATGCTCAGCAATATGAGCAGCAGACACTTCATTGGAGTCTCTATGAAGAATGGCAAATGCTCAGACAAACATTGCCTAAAGAAGAAAACCTAGCAACACCGGAGCTGACACGACGAGTACAACACTTTTACCAGCGTTATCAAGATGTGACAGCAACGATTCAAAAACATCAAGCTGAAATAGCCCGATTGGAGCAAGGCAACACTTCTGAACGGTATTTTTTTTACTTAGAACATGAAGCAACAATTCAACAAGTGAGCAAAGCACAAGTCGAATTGGCGCGAATGGTTGATCAAGTAGCGCAACAAACGAGTACGTTACAAGTAAAGCTGCAGCAACAACAAAAATTGGAAGCAAAATGGGGGTGGCAAGCCGACCAGCCACCTGCCCTTGCCCAACAAGCCATTTATGATCAATTAGCAATGATAAAAAAATTACAACAAGAACGTCAACTGCTTCATGAACGAAAGCGCTGGGTAGCTGAACAACAAGTAGCAACTGAAGAAAAGCAAATGAGCGAAATTGATCACTATCAGGTGAAAAAGGATTATGCAAAACCCTTACGTATCGTGGCAATTGTAGCGCTTGTTTTGGGTGGGATAACCGTTTTAATAAGGGAACTGGGACCAAGTATTTTCTTCATGCTTTTAGGAATAAGTAGTGGCATCATGTCCTATCGTCTATCATCATCAAAAAATACCCAGTCAGTGCATGAGTCTTCTTCAGAGGCACCCAAAAGGCAAACAAACTATGAGCTGGAATTGCAAGATCTGAGTGATCAACTGCTGGGAAAACAAGAAGCATACGAAAAATTGGTGCACCAATTATATCCTTTCTTTGGAGAGCAAGTTCCAGTTGATGAGTGGCCATTCATCGTGCAACATTACGATGAAGAAGTGCAAATATATTTGGATTTGTTACAAAGTTTGCCACCATTGCGCCAAAGCATCAACACTATACAGACCAAATTAGCGGAAAAGGAACAAATTTGGGCTGATTTTGGGGAATGGCTACCGTTGGCCAAGTTACCTTTAATGGAGCAAGTGACGAAGATTTTGGCTTTTGGCGAAGAAATGCAGGCGATTAAAATGGAACGTTTGCAACAACCCAGTACTCTATTAGCCAAACAAGTTCAACAATTGCAACTCGAACGGGAGCAGTTAATCAAAACACACGATGCGTTGTTGCATCAATTAGGAATTGAGCAACCAACGGATATCCCAATGTGGATGAGACAGTGGGAAGAACATTGGCAACGGCGGAAGCGTGAGCGAGAACTAGCCCAGATGTTAGCTGGTATCTATCCTCAGCAAATAAAAAAAGATGAGCTAGCAATGCTTGTGCAAAAAAATCACCAACAACAAATGGACCTCAAACACCAAAAAGAGTTGTTGGTAGCTGAACAACAAAAATTGCGACTGGAACTGGCTCAATTGCAAGAAGATGGGACCCTTGATGAACTTTACCAACAGCGTGTGTTGCTTGAAGACGACTTGCAAGAAAGTACTACACAATGGGCAAGCAATCAACTTCATGCAGCGATGCTTGGGGACCTAGCCACAAATCGGTCCGAACAACAATTACCACAATTAGTGCAAAAAGCAGTGCACTTCTTTCAAATTTTGACGAGAAATCATTATCAAAAAATTTGGTTTGATGAAGGACTATTGTTTGTAGCAAATGAGAAACAGACGTTTGATATTTATCAATTGTCCACAGGAACGAAAGATCAGTTGATTATGGCCATTCGCTTTGCGTATCTTTCTTTACAGGGCAATGAAACGTTATGTCCAATAATGATTGACGACGGATGGTTGCATTATGATTACCAACGAAAATATGATTTAGCACAACTTTTTAAAGAATTTGGAAAAACGATGCAGGTCATCTGTTTATCCTCAGACCGAGAAATGGTAAGCTATTATCAGGAATTGGACCAAATGCGAATGTCCATCGAATGAAAGGATGTGAATTCTAGCTTTGTTGAATGCTGTGCATCCACAAAGCTAGCCACGTAATGAAAAAAATTAGAGAATTAACCCTTGATGAAACCTTTCAATTATTTGTTTTAATCAAGCAAGCAGATGTTCGAATTGCCAAAAATGGCAAAAAATTTATTGCCTTCACATTTCAAGATACGAGTGGCACAATTGATGGAAAATTTTGGGATGCATCCGAAGAGGAAATTCAAAAATTTTCAGCGGGAAAAGTGGTTTGTCTTGATGGAAAACGAGAAGTCTACCAAGGAAATCCACAGGTGAAGATCATTCATTTGCGGTTACCAAAAGACGAAGAACCATCCGATGCTAGTTTATTTATGGAACGCGCCCCTGTGAAACGGGAGGAGATGGAGGCATTCATCAGCCAAACGTTATTTGAAATTACTAATCCTCATTGGAATCGCATTGTTCGGTATTTGTTCAACCAATACAATCGGGAATTTTTTGAGTACCCAGCAGCAAAACGTAACCATCATGCGTTTGCTGGGGGCTTGGCTTATCATACAACGACAATGTTGCACTTGGCAAAAGCAATGGTAAGTCAATATTCCCAACTAGATTCTGCTTTGCTTTATGCTGGTGTTTTGCTTCATGATTTAGGCAAAGTGATTGAGCTATCTGGTCCAGTGGGAACGGAATATACGTTAGTAGGAAATCTAGTGGGGCATCTTGTTATTGTGGATGAGGAGATTACAAAAGCTTGTGTGGCCTTATCGATTGATCCGGCTAGTGAGGATGTTGTGTTGCTCCGGCACATGGTGTTGACCCATCATGGATTACTAGAATATGGCTCGCCAGTACGCCCACGCATCATGGAAGCTGAAATTTTACATCAAATTGACAACCTCGATGCTTCAATGCAGATGATGAGTACAGCCATTAGTCAAACAGAACCAGGAAGCTACACTGAACGAATTTTTGGTTTAGATGGCCGTAGTTTTTATGTACCGAAAATAAATGAGTAAATAGCAAAAAAAAGTAGTTGAAA
>NZ_GL622241.1:2148585-2218600 GCF_000185365.1 Enterococcus italicus DSM 15952 | reverse complement strand
TTCAACTACTTTTTTTAATTATTTGGATGAAGAAGTTGTATCTGAAGAAGATTCAGATGTTTCGCTAGTAGAAGACGTTGTTGCTGAACTTGAAGTAGATGAAGTTGAGCTAGATGATGTTTTCGTTTCAGCGGCATCAATAAAGGTTGATAAGATATTACTGAAAGATTTATCAACAATTTTTACATTTTGATCTTTCAATACTTCACCAATGACTTTTGTTGAGAACGTTGAATCATTGATTTTTGTGTTTGTCGCAATTGTTTTCAAAGTTTTTTTGTATTTATTCATATCATTGCCTTTAGAAGAAGTCTTCACCATTTTAATGATATAGTAACTTTGTGTGTAAGTAGATGAGTTAGTGACTGCGATTGGATCAGAAATTTCACCATCTTTTAATTTCCATGCTGCTGCTTGAACTTCAGCAGGGATGGTCGTAGAGGTAGAATCGAAGGTTACTTTTCCTCCATCTTCTTTTGTTGTGCTATCTGTAGACTTTTCTTTAGCAATCTTAGCAAAATCTGCTCCATCTTTGCTAGCTTCTGTTTTTACCTCTTTTGCTTCATCTTCAGAGGCAACTTGGATGATTTGAGCTTCAACTTCTGGATGGAAAGATTCCCAAGCAGCTTTGTAATCAGCATCTGTCAATTTCACGTGTGCTTTTAAGCCTGCTTCCATTGCAAGTTGTTGTTTGATTGCCTTTTTATAAGAATCTTTTGTGTAGCCAGCTGATTCCAATTGTGATTCAAATGAATCGCCGTATTGTTTGGCGGTTTGGTTGTATTGTTTATCAACTTGTTTTTGTGATACTTTGTCACCATATTTATCTTCAAATGCTTGATAGATAATCATGTTACGAGCCAGTTGTTGGTTGGCAGAAGTTAATTTTGCTTCTGCATAAAAATCAGAGACGGTAATTTTATTGCCTTTCATTGTAGCAATCGTTTCATCGCTTGAGCTAGAGCAAGCAGCTAAGGTCATGACACTGAAAAGCCCCAAAGTTGCCAAAATTAGTTTTTTCTTCATATTCTTAAGCACTCCCATTTTCTAAAGTAAAAATATCACAACAACTACTATAACATATTTTTATTAGAATAAAAGAAATCGGTAAATCTTTCGAATAAAATTCATAGAATTGTCATGTTTTCTTTAGCAAGCTATTTCGTATTAGCTAATTTTTGTTTGGCTTCTTTTAGGTGTTGCGATAAGAGTGCCTTTTGGTCATTGATTCGTTTGATACGTGGTTGTGCTTGAAATTGAAAAGCATCGATATCTTTTTTGATTGCTCGTGAAACTACGGGGACCGTCTGAGCGACAAGGTCAGATGTTTCTTTGACCGTGCTTTGAAGATGTGCGACGTGCTCTTTAAATTCTTTGGTAGAGTCAGTGACATCAACGACATAGGTATCAATTTGTTGTTGGAAGTCTTTGCCTTTTTTAGGCGCAAAAAGAAGACCTAAACTGCCCCCAACACCAGCGCCAAACACGAGACCTTTTAGAAATGATGTCATTCGCTTTTCACCTGCGCTTTGATTTTTTCGGCCAAGGCTGCTAGGTCATCTGCTGTGTAATTTTCCATATGGTTGCCAAAATGTAACGCAAAGTCATCTTCTTTTCCATAGCGAGGAATCAAGTGGATATGAGAATGGAAGACGGATTGATAGGCAATCTCTTTGTTGTTGTTAATGATATTTAAGCCTTCCATATCAGGGAAGCTTGCTTCAAGTGCGCGTGCAATTTTTGGAATTCGCGAAAAGACATCAGCGGCAAGTGCTTCGTCGTATTCAAAGATATCAGATACATGAACTTTCGGAATCACTAGCGTATGGCCTGGGGTAACTTGAGTGATATCTAAAAAGGCGTACACTTTGTCGTCCTCATATACTTTGTGACTAGGGATGTCATGGGCTAAAATACTACAAAAAATACAATTTTCCATCAAAAAAAGCCTCCTTAAAAGCCGTTGTTTATTTATGAGTAGTGTACCATATTCTCAAAAAACGTGCAGATAATGAAAAGTGCTTCATTTCTTAGCTTTTTTCGGGTATTGCTTGCTTGAATGACAGATTATCAGTAAAATGAAGCGAGAAACCTTGAGAGGAGATACAAAGGAATGGGGCAATTTCAGCTTGGACCAAGTACAAAACTCGTTTCATTGGCGATACGAGTAAAAGACCGCGATAAAATGATTGCGTTTTATCGGGATATTATCGGTTTTTCATTGAAGAGTGAAGAGAATGCATTGGCAATTATGGGGACGGACAATCACCCAGAAGAACGGTTGTTATTAGAGGAAAGTCCACGTGCCGATGATCATTTTAGGAAAACCAAAAAATTGCAGCACATTATCTTGCAAGTCCCATCACTACCCGAACTTGCAGCGATTGCTGCACGATTAGCTACCCAAGAGAGCGAATACCAAGTCCACGTGACTGAAGCGACAGTTACTGTGAATCTAAAAGACCCAGAGGAAAATCAATGGGTAATTTCTTATCAAAAAGAGGCAGCGGATCAGCTTGTCGATGCCGCTGATTTGGTTTGCGATCAAACAGATACCTCTATCCGTCTAACCGAAGCGATTCAATTTGTCGGTGTGGCGTTAAACGTCCTTGATCAAAACGTACAGCAAACCTTTTTAGCTGACCAATTAGGCTTTGAGTTGAATCAGCAAGCAGAATTACATAGTCCAACACTGTCATTTGTAGTCACAGCTAATCAAGTATCCGATCCAACTGTGGCATTAACTAGCGATGAAGTGATTGGTTTGGAGTTTATCAAGTTTGTCTTAGATCAAAATGATTTATTGGCACTGGAGAAAAATCTACTAGACTCTGATTACGACTTTTTCATCGATAAGAAAAAATCAGTATTGACTGTCTACGATTCAGTTGGCGTGGAATGGTGGTTTGAGCGTACCAACTAACCATAGATAGAAGAGGTGAACGACTTGTTTGAAAAAACACTGGCACTCATGGAGCAACAACGGCTTGCGGGTGTCTATAGTGGATATATCGGCAGTTTTTTAGAGCACGGTCACTTTCAGCGCAAGGTGAGTGGCTGGGCGGCGACAGTCCCGAATAAGGAAAAGCTGACGGCAGACTATTTATTTGATGTGGCTTCATTAACCAAAGTAATCGGCACGACCTCGGTCATTTTGCGATTACTTGATCGTCATGAGTTGCAGCTAGATGATCCAGTCATTCGTTTTTTGCCGCAGTATGCAGACAAACGTGTGACCATCAGACACTTATTGACACACACATCAGACATTCAGACATGGATTGAACACCGTGATCAACTAGCCGCAGATGAGCTAAAAAAAGCCTATCTTCAGCAACAAGCATCTTCAAAAATAGGCCAGCGAGTGAGCTACACGGATACGGGTTTTATTTTATTGGGCTTGTTATTGGAGGCAATCTATCAGGCACCGCTAGCAGACATATTTCAAAAAGAAGTATTTGAACCACTAGGGATGATTCATACTTCGCTAGGATCACCCAAGGGTTCGTTAGTCGTGCCAACCGAGCAAATAAATGGTCAGGTGCTAAGGGGAACGGTTCATGATCCCAAAGCACGGATTCTTGGTGAGCACGCAGGCAATGCGGGTCTTTTTTCGAATGTAGCTGACTTAGAAGCGTTTGTTTGGATGTATGCGCATGGGGGAGAGGGCTATATCTCAAGAGAAGTGCTACAAGCAACGCAGCAAGATCAAACACCAAATCGTAAAGGAAAGCGCGGGATTGGGTGGCAATTAGTGGGTCCAACACATACAATGTTGTTTCATACCGGCTATACAGGGACATTTTTATTGATTGATTGCGACCAGCAGTCAGGGCTGATTTTTTTGTCTAATCGGGTGCACCCAATAGATGAACGGCAAGCATACATCACCCACCGTGATCAGTTGGTCGCTTGCTACTTAAGTGAAAAAGAGAAAAGCGAGGAGTAACGATGGAACCATTGTTTTTACAACCAGTATTTCAAGAAAAAATATGGGGTGGCACCCGTTTGCATGATGTGTTTGGCTTTGAATTACCTAACGATAAAATAGGGGAAGACTGGGCGATTAGTGCACATCCGCATGGTGTTAGTACGGTCATAAATGGCCCATTCAAAGGTGAAAATTTGGCCGACCTTTGGCAAAATAAAAAAGAATTATTTGGCAATCCTACAGAACCAGTCTTTCCTTTATTGGTTAAAATATTGGATGCAGAAGAGGAATTGTCTGTGCAGGTCCATCCAGATGATGCGTATGCCAAAGAACATGAGGGTGAATTAGGAAAGACAGAATGCTGGTATGTGATTGATGCCCAGCCAGGTGCAGAAATCATCTATGGCCATCATGCCAAAAGCAAGGCTGAATTTGCGGAAATGGTGGAAAAAACAGCGTGGGATGAGCTATTTCGTAGAGTCCCCGTGCGTAAGGGTGATTTCTTTTACGTTCCTAGTGGCACGATTCATGCCATTGGGAAAGGCATTTTAATTTTAGAAACACAGCAAAGTTCGGATACGACTTATCGGGTCTATGATTATGATCGTGTGGACCAAACGGGGAATAAGCGAGAACTCCACATTCAACAATCGATTGATGTATCGACTATTCCTGCTGTCTATCCGACACCGTCTATTCAAGAAGCAAGAAAAGATAACTCAACAATCACCACGTATGTAAAAACAGACTTTTTCAACGTCTATGAGTGGTCTGTTAAAGGATCACTCGCGTTTAAAAAACGGGCACCCTACACCTTAGTGACAGCTATTTCAGGCTATGGCAAGCTTTTAGTTGGTGATACTAGCTACGAGTTAACGCCTGGAACAAGTTTTATTTTACCGAATCAAATCAATGACTGGCTGATTGAAGGCGACGTGCAGTTGATTGCATCAGAGCCTGGTCGAAAAGAATAAGGAATAATTTTTGAAAGAAAAAATACATTTATGGTTTGTTTAAGGAGGACGTCTTATACTTCATTCATACCAAACAAACCAAACTTTTTTTCATTTCTTTCTCCCTGACTCACTAGCCCCCAACTAGTGAGTTTTTTTATGTAAAAAATAGATTGTGACAGAATTAGCTACGAAAAAAAACCAGAAGTTTGAGAAATAACTTCTGGTTTTTATGGTCTCCTTATCTTTTTAAATTTGAGCAAGTGGTAGCTCGGGTAAATCTGCTAAGGCTGCCTCGCCGTATTTTTGCACAAGCGCAGTCTTCAGTAGCCGTTGTGCTAAAATTGGATTTCTGGCTAATAACGGTCCGTGGAAGTATGAGCCAAAGACATTACGATAGATGACGCCTTCGGATTGGTCTTCGCCATTGTTGCCGTTACCTTGAACGACTGTCCCCAGAGGTCGTTCACCTTCACCAAGAAAAGTGCGGCCATTGTGATTTTCAAAGCCATAATATGTTTCATTAAATGCGTCATTATGGATGACAATATCGCCGATAAAGCGATGGTTGTCTTGGCTAAGCGTATAGTGGTCTAGCGCACCGATACCGGCAATCTTTTCACCGTCAGCGCCAATATAGTAATGACCAAGTAATTGATACCCCCCACAAATTGCTAAGAGGACACCATCGTTTTCGATATAGTCTGTCAAAGGTTCTTTTTTGTCTTGAATATCTTTTGAGACAATCATTTGCTCGTAATCTTGGCCACCGCCGAAAAAGACAAGCTGATAGCGCTCAGGGTCAAAGGATTCATGAATGCTGACGACTTCCATCTCTAATGTAATGCCGAGTTGTTTTGCGACATAGTTTAGCATTAAGATGTTGCCGTTATCGCCATACGTATTTAGTAAATTCCCGTATAAATGTGCGAGTCGTAAAGTGTACTTAGTCATTGCTCATGCCTCCTTTGATGAAGCCTTTTTCAGCCAAGCGTTTGCGTAATTGCAAGACGGCAGTGTAGGTCGCAAGAATATAGACGTGTTTGGTTGGTAGTTGCTGGATTTTTTGAATCGTGTCGTCGATACTTGCGACTTCCGTAATTTTTTCTGCTGGAATCCCGGCGACTGTCAGGCGTAGGGCCATATCTTTGTGGCGATCACCACCAGCTATGACTGCGGGAATCTCCATATCGGCAAAGGCTTCATGATTGCCATCCCAAATCCAGCTTACATCGATACCATCTGCATAGTTGGCGTTTAGTAAGCAGACTAGTGAGAATGAGTCAGGTGTAAGGCCAATCATGTCGATTACTTGGTTTAAGCCTACTGGATTTTTTACGAGAACCAAGGTGCATTCTTTTTCGCCTATGTGAATGACTTCTTGGCGGCCAAATACTTTTTCATCATACGCTAAGCCTGCGCGAATTTTTTCAGGAGCGACGTGATAGTGCTCGGCTACAGCGGTGGCAGCTAGAGCATTGTAAATATTGTATAGTCCACCGACTTCAATCTGATACGGTTTTTCATCAATGACAAAAGAAGCTTGTTTATTCGTCATGGCTGTTAATTCCGTCAAGCGATAGTCTAAGGCTGGCCGTTTGAAGGAACAGTTGGGACAATAATACTTGCCAAGATTGGCATATGTAAGCATTTTGTAATGAAGGATATGCTGGCAATTTGGGCAAAGTACATTATCTGTATTGTAATGAGCCAGCTGCTCCTTATCAGGCAAGTGGTCAAAACCATAAAATTTTTGTGGGTTGATCGTTTTAACAGAATGGAAGATAGGCGCATCACCATTGGCTAAAATCAAAGCGTCAGGTGATTGCGAGGCACCTTCAACAATTAGTTTATACGTCGTGTAGATTTCACCATATCGGTCCATTTGATCACGGAAGATATTGGTAAAAACGAAAAGTTCTGGCTTAATGTACTTAGTTACTTCACGTAAGCTTGCTTCATCTATTTCTAAGACGGCAAATTTTGTGTCGCCTTTTTTGGCTTTAGCAGACAAGAAGGTCGAGACAATTCCTTGGACCATGTTGGCACCTGTGGGATTGGTTAAGACGCTATCAAATTCTTGACGCAAGATATTTACAGTCAGCGCAGTCGTTAATGTTTTGCCGTTCGTACCGGTAATGACGACCACTTGGTAATCTTTTGCTAGTTGATCTAATACTTTGGGATCGATTCGTAAAGCTAGCTTACCAGGTAAGCTCGATCCTCCTTTGAAAAATGTTTTTAAAAGCCACTGTGAGCTTTTGCCTACTAGAATAGCGGCCGTACTTCTTATTCCCATAATATCCTCCATCAAGACCGATTTCCTTTTTAACGTGTTATATCTTATCATAAATTTTGAGACAGTGCGCTGGTAACAGGTGAAAATCAAATGAATCCTAAGAAACTTAACCGATAATAATCTTTTCTGTTGGGTAGGCATAGCCTAAATCGCGTGTTTCTTTAGGGATGAATAAAAGCAAAGTATACAACATGCCAATCCGGCCGATAAACATCAAGAGTGCAATCACGATCTTACCGACTGTCGACAGCTCTGGTGTGATGCCAAGAGAGAGGCCGGTTGTTCCAAAGGCAGAGGTGACTTCAACGATAATCGAAATCAGTGGCAAATCTTCTGTTGAACTCAGAAATAAGACACAGAAAAAGCACATCATTAGGGACAACATAAAGACCGCGATGGATTTTTGGACATCATCATCGGCTATTTTCCGTCCGAAGACGTTGACGTGTTTTTCGCCTTTTAAAAAAGAAAACAAATACAAGCCGATAATCGCCATAGTAGTCGTCCGTACACCACCACCGACTGAGCTTGGACTACAGCCAATAAACATCAACAGCGAAAATAACATCAACGTCGTGATTTGAAATTGATTAAGGTCGTGAATTTGCAGACCGGCATTCCGAGTCGTGATTGAATAAAAGGAACTATTCAAGAGTTGCTCACCAAAGGACATACTGACAAATAAGTGGTCCTTTTCTAAAAAATAAATTGCAGCCGAACCGACCACAAAAAGCACGACAAAGGCCAATGAAGCAATCTTAGTGAAAAGCGAGAAACGAAACGGTAGTCGCTTGCGCTTTTTATGTAAGACATGCAAGCTATATTCATGAAGGTCCATCAAGACTGGAAAGCCAATCCCACCAATCACGATTAAAAACATAATTCCAATCAAAAAGAACCCATCTTTGGCAAAGGGTAAGATGGAGTCTCCTGTGACATCAAAGCCTGAATTGGTTACCGACGATATGGCTTGATAGAAGCCATAAAAAAAGGCAGAGGACCAATGCTCGTAATACCCACCGAGTTTAAAATAAATCGCAAATAGACTACCGGCGATTGCTTGGACAATTAAAAGAATGGTAAATGTCGTTCGAATCATTTTGACAATTCCGCTTAGTCTAGGCTGGTTCATATCAGTCATAATTAGTTGGCGTTGCTTTAAGGAAATTTTGCGACGAGAGACAATGGCAAAAAATGTCGAAAACATCATAATACCTAAGCCACCTATTTGAAAAAGTATTTCCAGTAAGATAATGCCATTGTGATTAAAGACATCCGTCAATGAGATAGTTGTCAAGCCGGTCACACTCACTGTGCTAATTGCTAAAAAGAATAGGTCAATAAATGAAACGTCTTGATTTGGGACGCGAAAGAATGGCAAATAAAATAGCAGTAAAGCGATTGCTGCCATGGCAAGGTAATAAAAGACAATAATTTGAATAGAAGACACATTTTTTGTCAAAAAATGCTGTCCTTTACGGTGTGTCAACTGAGAAAACCGTTTAAAGTTCATCAGGTAAGCTCCTTTATCGTTCAGTATAGCTAGTATAGCAAACTTTCAGTAGCCAATGATAAGATTTCTATCCAAAGATTGCGAAATTCTTAATTACAAATGGTTGGTGATTCTTCCGGTTTAGGATATGCTATACTGAAGCATAAAAAAGAATAGGAGTCAGTCCAGTGAAAAAATTTTTGAGTGATTGGGGTCTTTTTATCGTTATCATCCTTGCATTTTTAGTGGTTCGTATCTTTGTATTCACTCCAGTACAAGTGAGTGGGCATTCAATGGATCCGACTTTGGCAGATGGTCAACGCCTGATTGTCAATAAACTAGCAAAAATCGAGCGTTTTGATATTATTACCACAAAAGAGCCGGACGATGAATCGACGACGGCGGTCAAGCGTGTGATTGGTTTGCCAGGCGATACGGTAAAGATGAGTGGAGATGTCTTAACAATCAACGGGAAGACCTATAAAGAAGCCTATCTAAACGAATTTAAAAAAGCCTTTGCGGATGATAAATTACAATCAGAGTATAGCTATAGCACATTATTCCAAGAACGTGCAGAAGCCGCGACGAGCTTTACCTCCGACTTTGAAGTGACGGTGCCAGCGGGAAGTTATTTTGTCTTAGGGGACAATCGCTTGGTGTCTAAAGATAGTCGTATCTTTGGCTTTGTGACCAAAGACGATATTCAAGGTGAAGTACTGTTACGCTATTGGCCATTGAAACAACTAAGTGTATTTTAAAAATGCGAGACAACAGCAGCAAATAAAAGACCAGTAAATCTGAAAGTTAGTGCTCAAACTTTTGGATTTACTGCTTTTTTTTATGGGAGATTCTGTCGTACTGTTTGACTCTGATTTAGCAGCACAAAGCGAGCTAAGTCCTGTTCCGCGATAGAAAAAAAGAATCAGGCGAGCTCGGACATGTCTAGATAGCTAGTGTAATAGCGGCCTATGACAAGAAGTAGCGATAGATATATACTATCGCAGAAAAATGAGTCTCTTTTAAAAAGTTCTGTTATTTGACAAAGTGACGTTAGGTTGATTACAGTACATATACAGTACATATATTGTACAAATGAAAGAAAATTTTGTTGTGAAGAGGAGAATGTATATATGGGGAAAAAGAAATGGTTGAGCGTGGGGCTCGTAGCTTTGGGACTTTTTTTAGCTGCTTGTGGCTCAGGGTCATCAACGACAACGTCTTCTACAACAACGGCAGATTCATCGACGTTCACGTATGCGATTAGTGGTGATCCTAGTTCTATGAATCCTATCAATACTAGTGATCGATGGGGGCTCACTGTAGCGAATATGATTTTCTCACCATTAGTAGCGGTTGATGGCGACGGCAACTCAGAAAATGTCTTAGCAGAATCAGTTGAACCAGCAGCGGATGGGAAATCAGTGACCGTGAAACTAAAACAAGGGATCAAATGGTCTGATGGGGAAGCATTCACGGCTGATGATGTCGTGTTTACGTATACAAAAAAAGCTGACAAAGCTAATGGAAATGCCGACAGTTTATGGATTGGTGATCAAGCAATCAAAGCAGTAAAAGTTGATGACTATACGGTGCGTTTTGATTTTCCTACCGTTAGTGCAGCAGCTGTGAATAATATTGTGACTGAAACCTTTATCATTCCAGAACATATCTACAAAGATGTTACTGATTTTTCAGTGAGTGAATTGCCTGAAACACCAGTCGGAACTGGCCCATACAAATTAAAAGAATACAAACGTGGACAATACTTACAATTTGAAGCCAACGAAAACTATTTTGGCACCAAGCCAAGTATTAAAAACGTGACGTTACAAATTATTGAAAGTACCAATACTGCTAAAGTTGCTTTACAAAAGGGTGAGGTCGATGCGACAGTGGTCTTACCATCAGATATTAAAGACCTAGACACAGATTCGATTAGCACATATGCATACAGCGAAAACCGGATTGGCTATTTAGGATTAAACAGTCAGACAGAGCAATTAAAAGATGTGAAAGTTCGTCAAGCAATCTTCTATGCACTAAACAAAGATGAAATGAACAAAGCGGCGTACTTAGATGAAAAATATTATGCGACACCGTATTCATTCTTGCCACCGGCGAATAAATTTGTTAGTGATGATGTAGAAAAATACAGTACAGATGATGCCAAAGCGAAAAAATTATTGGCTGAAGCCGGCGTGTCTGATCTAAAAATTAATCTAGCCTTTACGGCATCAGATCCAGCGCAAAGTCTACAAGCGACATTGATTCAACAACAATTAGCGAAAGTGGGTATTACCGTCGAGTTGCAAGGTGGCGATGGCACAGCCATTTACACAGAATTGCGCAAAGCGGATTCGACTAAATACAATATGTTCTTAGGTGGCTACATCATGGGAAATGATCCTGATCAATACGCACGTTTATTTAAAACGGGTGGTGGCTCAAACTACTTTAAGCTAGCCAATGATACCGTCGATCAACTCTTCAATGATGGCGCGGTTGAATTAGATACCACTAAGCGCGAAGCTATTTATGATGATCTACAAAAAGAAATTGCCGACCAAGCTGTGATCTACCCAATTGTAGATAACAAAAAGATTTTAGCGGCAAACAAACGTATTCAAGGCATTGATGATGCCAAACTTGTCCCAATTTATACGTTTGAAGATATGGCGAAATTAACCATTAAGTAAATGCCAGGCTGTGCGGAGAAGAGCGATTTCTCGCACAGCCTGTTTTGTCTGATTGACTTTGATAGAAAGCGATGTGAAAGCATGTTACGTTATATTCTCAAACGAATACTACAAGCAATCCCTTTGTTGCTAGTGATTTCGTTTATTGTTTTTTCTTTGATTCAACTTGCACCTTATGATGTGATTGACTCATTGACGACACCCAATATGTCACCAGGTCAAGTGGAAGTGTTACGTCAACGTTATGGTCTGGATAAACCGTTTCTCGTGCAATATTATTTATGGATTAAGCAAATTTTTCACGGGGACTTTGGCTACTCATTGGCATCGCAACACAGTATTGCCAATGATTTAGCTACCAAAATACCAAATACCATTCGACTAGTGTTGCCGGCATATGTGACGGCGTTGATTTTAGCGGTCTCTTTAGGATTAGTAGCTGCGGCCAATAAAGGCAAATGGCTAGACCGCGTGATTGATGGGATTGCCTCAATTGGTATTGCAGTCCCTTCTTTTTGGTTGGCGATGTTGCTCATTTATTATTTTGGCTACAAGTTGAATTTATTCCCAATTATCGGGATGCAAACGGTCGGACAAGCTTGGAGTTTATCAGACTACTTGGCACATTTCATCTTACCATATATAACCTTAACGATTGTCTTCTTCCCAGAGCTGTTGCGTTACATTCGAGCATCAGCGATGAAGGAAGTCTCAGAAGATTACGTTATGGTGCAAAAGGCGTTTCACGCGACCAAGTGGGAAATATTTAGCCGGCACATTAGTCGCAATGTCTTGATTCCGATTGTGACGCAAATTGGGATGGCTTTACCGATGTTAGTGACAGGGGCAATTATCACGGAAACCATCTTTGGCTGGCCAGGAGTCGGTCCTTACTTGATGAGCGCGACGAAAAGCTTGGATTATCCTGTGATTATGGCAGTTATGTTGTTTTCAGCATCGTTGGTTATTTTAGGGAACTTGCTTGCCGATGTCTTGTACTCGATAGTAGATCCTCGTATCCGTAAAGGAGGGAGCGCGAAATGAATACAAGTCACTCTAGTTTCAAAAGTATTTTGCGTCATCCAATCTATTTGCTGTCCGCCATCTTTTTACTTGTCCTTATTTGTCTCTCGCTAGGGGCGCCACTATTGCCACTTGATCCGACTGCAACAAACGTCAGTCAAATGTCGCAGCCACCGAGCTGGCAGCATTTATTTGGGACCGATGAAGTCGGTCGAGATTACTTTATTCGGGTGGTATACGGTGGGCGCGTGTCGCTATTAGTCGGAATATTGGCGATGTTAACAGCGACCTTTATCGGTACAGTGATTGGCTTAGTTGCCGGTTATTTCGGTGGCTGGTTGGACAATGTGTTGATGCGGGCGGTCGATGTGCTCTCTGCAATTCCATGGTTAGTCTTAGTGATTGTCTTAAGTGTCTTCTTAAAACCAGGCTTAACGACCATCGTCATCGTGATTGGTGGATTTTCATGGATGAGCATTGCTCGCTTGATTCGAGCGGAGACCTTAGCGGCTAAAGAGCGCGACTATGTAGCCTATGGGCGATTTATCGGACAAAAGTCCCTCACAATCATTGCCAAGCACGTCTTTCCATCGGTCTTGCCAACATTGATTGTCGCAGCGACCAATAGTATTTCCAGTGCCATCATGACAGAATCAGCGTTAAGCTTTTTAGGTATGGGTATCCAGCAACCGATGTCTTCATGGGGTAGCTTGTTGCAAAATGCGCAGGCAACGCTACAAAGCGCGCCTTATATGGCAATCTTACCGGGGCTATTTGTCGTATTAACGGTCTATTCATTTAATAATCTGGGCGACTTTGTCAAGAGTCGTCTACAAGGAGGCCAAGCAGCGTGAGTTTACTTACGATCGAAGAGTTAACAGTAAAATTAAACACAGCAAAAAACGAAGAAAAAGTCTTGGTCCATCCGCTATCACTATCTGTCAATAAAGGGGAAGTGGTCGGGATTGTGGGTGAGTCAGGCAGTGGCAAGAGCATCACGATGAAAAGCTTGTTAAATCTATTACCTGATGGCGCCCAAGCGAGTTATGATACCTTTCTTTTTCAAGGACAATCCGTCACGCCCAAAGATAAGCTGCCGATTTCGATGATTTTTCAAGATCCGATGACATCGCTCAATCCGGTCCGCACGATTGGGTATCATTTGATTGAAGTGATTCGCCGTCAACAACGAATCCCTAAGCGCCAAGCAAAAGAGTTAGCAATCCAAGAATTGACGAAAGTCGGCATCCCGCTGCCTGAGCGAAGAATGAAGCAATATCCGCATGAACTATCTGGCGGCATGCGCCAGCGGGTGATGATTGCCATGGCACTCTTAGCAAAACCCAAACTGTTGATTGCCGATGAGCCGACGACTGCACTAGACGTTACGATTCAAGCACAGATTTTGACACTCATTCAGCAACTACAAAAAGAAGAGCAGTTGGCGGTCTTGTTAGTCACTCATGATTTTGGTGTCGTAGCAGGTATGTGTGATGCAATCAAAGTTATGTACCAAGGTCAGCTAGTTGAAGAAGGTACGACAGAAGAAATCTTTTATCATGCCGCACACCCGTACACGCAACAGCTGTTAGCAGCGGCTCATTTAGGGGATAAAGAGCTAGTTGAAGAGCCCAAAAAACACCAAATACAAAGCGAGGGCGAGTGGACTGTATTGTCACCAACGCATCGTGTCTGGCTAGGAGGAAGCACGCATGAATAAAGAACCACTCGTACAAGTCACCCACGCCGACAAAGTCTTTCAGTCGAGAAACTGGCGGGGGCAAACAACGCAAGTCCATGCGGTCAACGACATTAGTCTAACCATCTACAAAGGGGAGACGCTAGGGCTAGTGGGCGAATCTGGTAGCGGAAAAACAACGCTAGGCAGAGGGATTCTTCAGCTAGAGCCATTCACATCTGGTCAAGTGTTGTTTAATGGTATTGACTTGCAGCATGCGACAGCTAGCCAAAAGCATACTCTCTCGCAAGAAATGCAAATTATTTTTCAAGATCCCTATTCTGCTTTGAATCCACAAATGACGGCCTTGGAACTAGTCATGGAGCCACTATTTCGTGAATCAAAGGCGAGCGCCAAAGAAAAAGCCTTGGCACTATTGACCACGGTGGGAATTAGCGGAGCCGATGTTCACAAATATCCAAAAGCTTTTAGCGGTGGTCAGCGGCAGCGCATTGGTATCGCGCGGGCGGTCGTCGGCCAACCTAAATTCATTTTGTGCGATGAGCCGACTTCCGCCTTGGATGTCTCGATTCAAGCGCAAATCATGGCGTTATTGGTACGCTTGCAAAAGGAATATGCACTTTCGTATTTATTTATTTCACATGATTTGTCGGTCATTCGCCATATTTCTGACCGCATCGCAGTGATGTATCAAGGGCAATTAGTCGAATTAGCCCCAACGAATGATTTATTCGAACATCCGCAGCATGCCTATACGAAAAAACTATTGGCGGCGGCTCCGATTGCCGATCCAAAGTTAGCTAGACAGCAATTGCAACAGCCAATTCATCAAGAACCAATCCAATTAACGACGGACTTTCAGTGGCAAGAAGTCCGACCCAATCATTTTGTAAGGAGTGACCATCATGTCAGTTGAAACATTAACCATTCAAAAAGGAAAAGAAAAATTTGAGCTACCCGTTGAGCCGACGAATTGGATCTTGGCTAGAGAGGTAGGCTATTCCCCAGTCCAAATGCTCGTGACAGCCACGGCGACGTGTGGTGGGTATGTCTATAGTTCAGTACTGGAAAATTCACACATCCCCTATACGTTTGATAAAATAGAAGTATCCTATGATCGAGACCAATCAAAGCAAGCTGAACCATTATCAGCGATTGACATTACATTTTTTGTACACATCGAGAAAGAGTACCAAGAAAAAGCCTTGCGTTGTGTCAAATTGGTTTCAAAAAATTGCCCCGTGATTCAATCACTGGACAAAGGAATTCAAGTAACGGAGACGGTCGTTTTTAATTAAGTAGGAGGAAGCAAGCTGAAGTCACTGAAGAAATGGCACATTGCAGCGACGACCTTTCCCATGTGGACGAGTGGCAAGCGCCAGTATCCTACCATCACGTATGAGTTTTTACAAGAAGCGCCTCTAAAACTGATCGATACGGTTCGTTACACTAGAAAAGCCAAACGAAAGCAGATTTGTGGCATTGATACGCGGACTGAGAGCGGCTTTACTTGGCGAGGCAGGGGGGTACTCGCTTTTCTAAAAAGCAAGTGGTCAATTGTGTATCTTGATGATCGTTGCTTAGTGATTCGTTTTGAGCGCTCGCTCGTTACTCCGGCTGGAATTGATGTTTTAGTCGCTCAGCCTCAGATGAGGCCAAGCTCGCTTGATTTGACTAAGTATGGCTTGACGGCAAAAGAAGTAGCGCAGCTGACATTTCTACCTACTGAAAAAGTAAATAGGAACGCTTGAAGAGTATATCTCTTCAAGTGTTCATTTTTTTTTGAAGCTAGGAATTGATGACAGAATTCGCTATAATCGAAAGGAATGGAGAGGTGCAACAAAGCGATGAATGAATTAAAACAAAGACTAAAACAAACATTTGGCTATGATCAATTTCGTCCAGGACAAGAGGCGATCATTGAACGCGTCCTTAATGGTGAGAATGTCCTAGGTATCATGCCAACAGGTGGTGGAAAATCAGTTTGCTATCAATTGCCGGCGATGATGATGGAGGGCTTGACGCTAGTCATTTCACCCCTGATTTCATTAATGAAAGACCAAGTCGATAGTCTAAACGAGATGGGCATCTCAGCCACCTATGTGAACAGCAGTCTCTCTTTTGCCGAAAGTCAGCAACGGTTAGGGATGGCGGCAAGAGGTGAGGTCTCGTTGCTTTATGTTGCACCAGAACGGTTAGCAACCAAAGAGTTCACGGAATTATTGCGACACGTCACCTTATCCTTAGTGGCAATCGATGAAGCGCATTGTATCTCACATTGGGGTCATGACTTTCGCCCAAGCTATTTGTATCTCGCACAGTGGCTGCAGCAATTTGCCACAACGCCGACGATTGTCGCACTGACTGCGACCGCAACACCAGAAGTCGCGCAAGATATTTGCCAATTACTCATGATTGCACCAGAGCAAGTGATACAAACAGGATTTGCACGTGAAAATTTAGCCTTCCAAGTCGTCAAAGACCAAAAAGATGTGTATTTGCTTGAGTATTTAAAGGTGAATCATAAGCAATCGGGCATTGTCTATGCCAGTACGCGCAAAGAAGTGGAGCGCTTGTATCATTTGTTGCAACACCAAAAAATTGCAGTTGGTATGTACCATGGTGGGATGAGCGAAGAAGCACGCTCACGCAATCAGGATGCTTTTTTGTACGACCAGATTCAAGTCATGGTCGCCACCAATGCATTCGGTATGGGGATTAATAAAAGCAATTTGCGCTTTGTCATTCATGCACAAATTCCAGGCAACATCGAATCGTATTACCAAGAAGCAGGCCGAGCAGGTCGTGATGGTTTACCAAGTGAAGCTATCTTGCTGTACGGCGCCCAAGATTTGCAAATTCAGCAGTTTTTTATTGAGCAATCAGAAGCGACAATTGACTATAAGCAAAACGAATATTTGAAATTGCGTGAGATGAATCAATACGCGCATACGCAAATGTGTCTGCAATGTTACATTCTTCGCTATTTTGGTGAAACAGGTACGGCGTGTGGCAAGTGTAGCAATTGCTTAGATGAGCGTGAAGCGATTGATGTGACACAGGAAGCACAAAAAGTATTGTCTTGTGTCAAACGGATGGGGGAACGCTTTGGGAAAGGGTTGGTTAGCAAAGTCTTGACAGGTTCTAAAGATCAAAAAATTAGTCAATGGAAATTTGACCAGCTAACGACATATGGCTTGTTGGCTACTTGGTCACAAAAAGAAGTCACAGACTTGATTGATTATTTGACGGCGGAACAATATCTCATGTTATCTGAAGGCCAGTACCCGTTACTAAGTGTTTCTGCAAGTAGTGTGGATGTTCTACGAGGAAAACAACGGGTTTATCGCAAACAAACAGTCGTTAAACAGCTAATTATAGATGATGAATTATTCGAGCGTTTGCGGCAGCTACGCTTAATATTGGCTCAAGAACAGGGGGTGCCACCCTATGTCATTTTTTCTGATAAGACTTTGCAAGAAATGGCACAGAAACAACCAACCACTACACTAGAACTTCTTCAAATAAAAGGCGTGGGCCAAAATAAGCTGGATAAATATGGCACCACTTTTTTAGCAATCCTTCAAGAGAATAAATAATTTTTAGCACCCAATATAATAGAGTGCTAAATCTTTGCATTTTTTTAGAGGGTGAGTACAATAATAAGTGTAAGGAAGTGAGAGGCTTCCAGACTTACAGGTGTTGCCGCTTGTACTTGTAAGAGAAAACCAATTTTGAAAGGGGAAAGTGAAAATGGCAAATGCAGTATCAAGATATGATGGTGGGTTAGCAAGAATGGATGATTTATTCGACAGTTTCTTCCCTAGGTTTTTTGGTAATGACACATTTCAAGTAGACATTAAAGAAAATGATGCCGAATATGAATTAACAGCCGATTTACCAGGATTTAAAAAAGAAGAGTTAAATGTGACTTATGATCATGATGTTTTAACAATTGCAGCGGAACGCAACAATGTTGTGGAAGACAAAGACGAAGAAGGACATTTCGTTCGGCGCGAACGTAGTAGTCAATCGTATCATCGTCAATTTATGTTAAAGGGAATTGATGAAAGTGCCATTGCGGCAGAATTCAAGGATGGTGTGTTAACCATGCAATTACCAAAACGAGCAGATGCGAAAGAACCATTAAAGAAGATTGAGATTAAGTAACCTTTTAATGAAGAATTCATCTAGAGGATGCGGACTCCCAAAAATTAGGCCGACAAGTCAATTTTTGGGGGTCTTTTTTTATCAGTGATTGTTTCTACCATTCGCTGACAAAGGACAAATATTTGAGGAAAAAAAGAAAGAACAAAGCGGAGCAAGTCAACGAAAAAATGGGCACCGTAAAGTAGTTGTTCAAGACAAATACCAATGTTTCCACTGTAAAAAATCTGCTATTTCAAGTATAATACCAAAGAAGCTAAAAAAGGAGTCGCAGAAATGGCACAGTTATTTTTTAAGTACGGCGCAATGAACAGTGGCAAGTCGATTGAGATTTTAAAAGTGGCACACAATTATAAAGAACAAAACAAATCAGTCATCTTGATGACGAGTGCTTTGGATACGCGGTCAGGAGTGGGCAATGTTTCTAGTCGAATTGGATTAGAGGAGCAAGCCATTCCTATTTTTGAGAAAACCAACGTTTATGACGTGATTCGCAAATTAGCAATACCACCTTATTGCGTGTTAATTGATGAATCGCAATTTTTGCAAAAACACCATATAATAGAGTTAACCCAAATTGTCGATGAGTTGAACATCCCAGTGATGGCATTTGGCTTAAAGAATGATTTTCGCAATGAATTATTTGAAGGCTCAAAGTATTTGTTATTATATGCAGATAAAATCGAAGAAATGAAGACGATTTGTTGGTTTTGTCATAAGAAAGCGACGATGAACTTACATTATATTGACGGAAAACCTGTTTACGAGGGAAATCAAGTTCAGATAGGTGGCAATGAAGCCTATTATCCTGTTTGTCGCCACCACTATTTTCACCCCAAACGAATGGAAGAATAAAGGAGAGCAAGTATGTACGATCAGTTACAAGCGATTGCAGACCGTTATGAGGAATTAGGAGAATTATTAAGTGATCCAGCAGTCGTTTCCGATACGAAACGCTTTATGGAATTATCAAAAGAAGAAGCCAATACCCGTGAAACAGTAGCGACGTATCGCCGTTACAAAGAAGTAGTTCAAGGGATTGCTGACGCAGAAGAATTGCTAGGTGAAAATCTAGACGCTGAGATGGCGGAGTTAGCCAAAGAAGAATTATCAGATTTAAAAAAAGAAAAAGAAGTCTTAGAAGATACCATCAAAATTTTGTTGTTGCCTAAAGATCCTAACGATGACAAAAACATTATTATGGAAATTCGTGGCGCTGCTGGTGGAGATGAGGCGGCATTATTTGCAGGTGATTTGTTTAATATGTACCAACGCTATGCCGAATCACAAGGTTGGCGTGTAGAGGTCATGGATGCCAATATTACAGGTATCGGTGGCTACAAGGAAGTCATCATGATGATTACCGGCGACAATGTCTTCTCCAAGCTTAAATATGAAAGTGGTGCTCACCGAGTACAACGTGTCCCTTCGACTGAATCACAAGGACGCATTCACACATCGACAGCGACAGTGGTCGTCATGCCTGAAGCCGAAGAAGTAGAGCTAGATTTAGCAGATAAAGACATTCGTGTCGACATTTATCATGCATCTGGAGCAGGTGGTCAGCACGTCAATAAAACAGCATCTGCCGTTCGCCTGACTCACTTACCGACAGGGATTGTAGTGGCGATGCAAGATGAGCGTTCCCAATTGAAAAACCGTGAGAAAGCGATGAAAGTCTTGCGTGCACGGGTCTATGATCAATTGCAACACGAAGCACAAAGTGAATACGATGCGAACCGTAAATCAGCAGTCGGGACAGGTGACCGCTCAGAGCGTATCCGTACGTATAATTTCCCACAAAACCGTGTCACAGATCACCGCATTGGCTTAACCATCCAAAAGCTAGACCAAATTTTAGCTGGAAAATTGGACGAGATTATCGATGCATTGGTTCTTTATGATCAAACATCGAAGCTAGAAGAATTACAAAATGGCTAAAAGTTATTTTCAACTTATACAAGAGGCTAAATCTCAATTAGAATCGCATGGCAAAGAAGGCCATGCGATTCAATCTGTTTTTCTTACGCGAAAAAAATGGGACACAACAACATGGCTACTTCAAATGCATAACCCAAGTCTTCCAGAAGATGAAGAGCAGCTGACTAGTGATTTGCGTCAGCTATTAGCCGATGTCCCTCCTCAATACTTGACGGGACAAGAAGCGTTCTTCGGTCGGACGTTTGTAGTCAGTGACGCGACACTTATTCCGCGTCCTGAGACAGAAGAATTAGTCGATCAATGTCTAAAGCACGTGCAAAGCGAAGCCTGTCACGTTGTGGATATCGGTACCGGTACGGGAGCCATCGCGGTGACGCTAAAGGCTGAGCGGCCGTTATGGCAGGTCGCGGCAGTCGATTTGTCATCAGAGGCACTGGTCATTGCCCAAAAGAATGCCAAACGCATCGGCAGTGAAGTGACGTTTTATCATGGTGATACACTAGTACCTGTAAAAAATCAAACGTGGGATGTCATTATCTCGAATCCACCATATATTAGCTCAGACGAATGGTCCATCATGGATGCTAGTGTTCGCCAATTTGAGCCTAAGATGGCACTTTTTGCAGATGACCAAGGCTTAGCGATGTATAAGAAGATTGCTAGCCAAGCGCAATCCTGTCTAGCGGAAAACGGCTGGCTATTTTTAGAAATTGGTTACCGCCAAGGACCAGCAGTCCAGCAAATCTTTCAAGCAGCTTTTCCGCAAAAAGAGGTTCAAGTGAAAAAGGATTTGTTCGGTCAACCGCGAATGGTCATTGTCCACTAATTGTGGATAATGTGTAAAACTCAAAGAAACATCGCAAAAATAGTCTGAGATATACACAATATTAGAAAGATAAAAGCAAAGATAGTTATCCACAAAATGGGGATAACTTATTGAAATGTGAATAACTAAATGTTTTAACCAATAAGGGGTGTGGATAAACTGTGGAAATTCAAAAAATTTCAACTGATGAGGTCAAACAAGCAGCACATTACATACAACAAGGGGAGTTAGTCGCCTTTCCTACTGAGACCGTCTATGGCTTAGGTGCCAGTGCATTGAATCCACAAGCGGTAAAAAAAGTTTATCAAGTCAAAGGCCGTCCGAGTGATAATCCGTTGATTGTCCATGTGACTAGCTTCGAACAAGTCAAAGAATACATTCAAGAAAGCCATCCATTAGCAGAAGTACTGGTTCAAACATTTTGGCCGGGGCCATTGACGATTATTTTACCTATCAAGCCCAATACGTTTGATACAGTCGTGACGGGAGGTTTAGCGACCGTTGCCTTTCGAATGCCAGATCAAGCCTTGACTTTGGAGTTAATTCGTCAAGCTGGTGTGCCATTGGTCGGACCAAGCGCGAATCTGTCTGGTCATCCTAGCCCGACGACTGCTGAGCACGTGATCCATGATTTTGAGCACAGTATAAAAGGTGTACTAGATGGCGGGCCGACAAAGATTGGTGTGGAGTCCACAGTGCTTGATCTCAGTGATCCGAACAAACCGCCGATGATTTTAAGGCCAGGAGCAGTAACAAAAGAAATGCTTGAACAAGCCTGTCACACACCAGTCGCTGTCGATAGTCATTTGCTTCGTGCCGATGAAGCGCCCAAAGCTCCTGGAATGAAGTACAAACATTATGCGCCCGTTGTCCCTGTACAAATGGTTCATGAACAAGAGTGGGAGCAAGTAGCAAGCTATCTGGCTCATCATCCGATACGTGCTGGGATACTCGCGGGCCCGACTGCCGCTGAAGTAGTTCGAGGAGAGGCCGCCGCAGTCTATATGTATGCCGACGACTCTGTCCAAGCAGCGACGCAAGGATTATTTTCTGGGTTGCGGGCCTTAGATGAGACGAAAGCGGGCTTAGATTGCTTATATGTGGCGACGTATCCAGAAGATGGCTTAGGTGTCGCCTATATGAATCGCTTGAAAAAAGCAGCGAATCAAATGTATTTTACGAACAATGAAACAGAAGTTTAATACTTTTTAGGGTGAATACTAGGCGGGTGTTTTTTCCTGTGTTACAATTCACATAATTAGTCAAAAAGGAGAGTGCAAATATGGACTATCGAGCATTTGATCCAGAATTATGGAAGGCAATTGATCAAGAAGGTGTACGCCAACAAAACAACTTGGAACTGATCGCTTCTGAAAACATCGTGTCTGAAGGTGTCTTAGCAGCACAAGGAAGCATTCTAACGAACAAGTATGCAGAAGGGTATCCCGGCAAACGTTACTATGGTGGCTGTGAATTTATTGATGTCGTTGAGAATTTGGCAATTGAGCGAGCAAAAGAACTCTTCGGGGCTAAATTTGCAAATGTCCAACCACATTCCGGGTCACAAGCCAATACGGCTGCGTATTTATCATTAATCGAGCCAGGAGATACTGTTTTAGGAATGGATCTATCTGCAGGTGGTCATTTAACACATGGCTCTCCAGTCAATTTTAGTGGAAAAACGTATCATTTCGTAGGATACGGTGTCGATCCAACGACTGAAGTGCTCGATTATGAAGTTATTCGCATTTTAGCTAGAAAACATCAACCCAAATTAATTGTTGCAGGTGCAAGTGCATATTCACGAATCATTGATTTTGAAAAATTTAGAGAAATCGCAGATGAAGTCGGTGCGAAACTAATGGTCGATATGGCACATATTGCTGGTTTGGTTGCTGCAGGATTGCATCCAAACCCAGTTCCTTATGCAGACATCACGACTACAACGACACATAAAACGTTGCGCGGCCCTCGTGGTGGTATGATTTTGACCAATGATGAAGAGCTAGCCAAAAAAATCAATAGCAATGTCTTCCCCGGGATTCAAGGTGGACCATTAGAGCATGTCATTGCAGGGAAAGCTGTGGCCTTTAAAGAAGCGTTGGCACCAGAATTTAAAGAATACAGTGAACAAGTAATTGCCAATGCACAAGCGATGGCAAAAGTATTTAATCAAGCTGCGGGTGCGCGGTTGGTTTCTGGTGCGACAGATAATCATTTATTATTGATTGATGTCCGTGGGTTTGAGATGAATGGTAAAGAAGCTGAAAAATTACTAGATTCAGTAAATATCACGGTTAATAAAAATTCCATTCCATTTGAAACGCTAAGTCCATTTAAAACGAGTGGTATTCGTGTCGGTACGCCAGCGATTACTAGTCGGGGCTTTAAAGAAACCGATGCTACGAAAGTCGCTGAATTTATTGTGCAAGTCTTAAGCAACCCAGAGGACGAAGCCATTCAAACAGAAGTGAAAGCGAAGATGAAAGAACTAACCGATCAATACCCAATTTATAAAAAGTAAAATCTTAGGAGAATCCAAATTTTTTTTGGATTCTCTTTTTTCAAGTCGATTTTGTGGTATAGTATTAAACGGTAAAATTCTTTGCGGCATTGAGAAAGTTGTTTTACAATAGAAAAAAACACAAAGGAGAACGAACATGGGAAAATTTCAAGTGATTGATCATCCATTAATCCAACACAAACTGACAATTATTCGTGATAAGAATTGTGGGACCAAAGTATTCCGCGAGGTTGTCGATGAAATCGCCATGCTAATGGCCTACGAAATTTCAAGAGATATGCCAGTAGAAGACATTGAAATTGAAACACCAATCGTGAAGTCTGTTCAAAAGACTCTTACTGGGAAGAAAGTAGCGATTATTCCAATCTTACGTGCCGGTATTGGCATGGTAGATGGTATTTTAGAATTAATTCCAGCTGCCAAAGTCGGTCACATTGGTATGTATCGTGATGAAGAAACATTAGAGCCGCATGAATATTTTATTAAAATGCCAGATGATATTGATAGCCGTCAATTACTTGTCGTTGATCCGATGTTGGCCACTGGTGGTTCAGCAATTATGGCCATTGATTCACTTAAAAAACGTGGTGCAACGAATATTAAGTTTGTCTGCCTTGTATCTGCTCCAGAAGGTGTCAAAGCATTACGTGATGCCCACCCAGATGTAGATATCTATACTGCAGCGTTAGATGATCATTTAAATGAAAATGGCTACATCGTACCAGGTTTGGGCGATGCAGGAGACCGTTTATTCGGAACAAAATAATAGAATGAATGAGAGAGAGTAGGTTTTTATCTATTTTCTCTTATTTCCTCTTTACAAAAATCCGTTTCTTTTCTATAATCGTCTATGTGGTTTTTGCCAGCTTAGCTCAGTAGGTAGAGCAACGCACTCGTAACGCGTAGGTCACAGGTTCGATTCCTGCAGCTGGCATTTAAAAATAAAGTAGCACTATTTATTCATTTTTAATGGGGATGTGACAGATGTTTGTCACATTCCCATTTTTTTTATTTTCGTGTAAAATAGAAAAGGAACCAACAACTAAAGGAGTGTTTATATGCTTTTTATTTTAGGAACATTGCTCTTGTTTATTATTAGCATTCGATTGTCTGCGGTGTTATCAGTCGGATTTTTGATGCTTCATTTTAAAGTGAAACGCCACCTTCAAAAGATGACAGAAGAAAAATGGCAGGAGTATTTCCATAAAATTGGCTCAAAAGGAGTCTTTTTCCGGATCATTGGCTATTATTGGATGGCGTTACTCTTGTTGGCTTATTGGAACATGATTTATTTTTGGAATGACAGCGCACCCTATGCGATTACTTTATTATTGGCAGGGGCCTTTCATCTCTTTTACAAATATCGTACGAAAAAGCAACAATTCCAAAAAATCATGAAACAACAATTTGATTCATCGGATGAATAGTAGTAGATGAAAAACTTAAGTTTTTATTGATTGCGAGCCGATGAGACTTTTCTTTGTTGGTGGTCTAGCGCTATAATGAAAAGAACGAATCGATGGAAAGAGAGAATTCATGGAAAAAAATAGCAGAATGAGTAAGAAATTAGATAGTCGGATTGATTATGGAGTTATTTTACCGGTATTTTTACTTTGCTTAATTGGTTTATCTGCCCTATACGTTGCCTATGCACAAAATCCTAACTATAAAGGTAGTCTATTTGCTGGGGTAGCCAAGCAAGCATTGTGGTATGTGCTAGGGATGTTTGCAGTGATGATTATTATGCAAATAAAATCAAAAGTCCTTTGGCGTTTGACACCTTATATTTATGGTGGTGGCTTGGTGATTATGACCTTGCTTTTAGAGTTTTATGATCGTACTTTAGCAGAGTCAACAGGATCACGAAATTGGTTCAGTATTGGTTCCTTTACGTTACAGCCGGCAGAGTTGATGAAGATTGCGTATATTTTGATGATGGCGCGTGTGGTGACAGCGCACAATACGGTCTATCGGCAACGGAACTTGACCTCGGATTTATTACTGATTGGGAAACTCTTTGCCGTGACTGTTCCTGTGTTGCTTTTGGTCTTACTACAAAAAGACTTTGGAACGATGTTGGTCTTTCTAGCCATTTTTGGTGGCATCTTTTTGATGTCAGGTATTTCTTGGAAAATTGTTGTGCCAGTGATTGTCTTATTTTTAGCGTTGGCCGGTTTAACACTCTTCTTGGTCATTAATGAAGATGGAAGAAAATTTCTTTCAGATTTAGGGATTGTGAAGACGTACCAGTTTAAGCGGATTGACTCCTGGCTTGATCCATTTCATGATATTCAGGGGAGTTCACGACAAGTAGCGACTGCCATCATGGCGATTGGGTCAGGTGGTTTGCTTGGAAAAGGCTTCAATGTGAGTGATGTCTATGTATCGGTTCGAGAATCGGATATGATTTTTTCAGTAATTGGTGAAAATTTCGGCTTTATCGGTAGTGCTTTTGTGGTCTTTTTATATTTTATGTTGATCTACCGGATGATCCGTGTCTGTTACGATACAAATAATGAATTTTACGCCTATATCGCTTCAGGTATTATCATGATGATTTTGTTCCACGTATTTGAAAACATCGGTGCCAACATCGGTCTTTTGCCACTGACTGGGATTCCATTACCATTTATTAGTCAAGGTGGATCGGCTTTACTGAGCAACATGATTGGGATTGGCTTAATTTTATCAATGAGATTTCAAGCAAAAGAATGAAAATAGGAGAGACGAACAATGATAACAGTGTATGGGTATCCAAAATGTACGACATGTAAAAAAGCAATGAAATTTTTGCACGAGCATGATGTTGATGTTGAATTGATTGATATTGTAGAGCATACACCATCAAAAGAGCTAATCGCAGATTGGATTCAATCAACTGACTTTCCAATCCGTCATTTCTTTAATACAAGTGGTATTCGTTACCGAGAGTTAGGCTTGAAAGACAAAGTCGATGGGTATACACTAGAGGAGGCCTGTGAAGTATTGGCTTCAGATGGTATGTTACTCAAGCGACCAATCTTATTAAAGAATGGGCAATTTGTCCTCAATGGTTTCAAAGAACAAACGTACGAAGGGGTGCTAGCGTCATGGAAAAAAGATGTTTAAAAAAAGTAGATAATTTATGGATTTTATTTAATGGCAAAGAATACTGTGTTGGCTTGACCAAAGAAGCGCAAGATGAGCTGGGCAATGTGACGTTTGCGACTTTACCTACTGTAGGCAAACAAGTAAACGTAGGCGACACGCTGTTAGAGGTGGAAGCTGAAAAAGCAGTGAATGAATTCGTAAGCCCACTAGCAGGTGTCATTTCTTCGGTAAATGAAAAAATCAATAACGACATCGACGTGTTAAATGATGAAGATGAAATGAATGCATGGTTCTTAAGCTTGAAAGATGTTCAAGCAGCGGATTTTGAAGCAATCGAAGACTAATCTATCTGTTTACGTTGACAAGTCACAAAACACCTTGCTATAATGTGCTCAATAGAAAAAAGCAACGAATAGATGAGTATATTTTACTTAAATCAAAGAGAGCCCTGACTGGTGGAAAAGGGTATGGCGGTAAGATAGAAGATGGTCTATGAGCAAGAGCAAGTGAGCTGATTGGTGAGCAAGCTACGGGCACACCCGTTATAGTGTAACGATATCGAATGAGTATTCTGTATCGGCAGAGGTTCTATGATAGAACGAATTAAGGTGGTAACACGGCAGATGATGCACGTCCTTTGTACATATGTACAAGGGGCGTTTTTTTATAGTGACAAGGAAGATGGTGGTAAGATGGCATTAATTGAATTAAGAGACGTAAAAAAAGCATATGATGGAAAAAATGGCTCGATTCACGCAGTCGATGGGGTATCGTTAACGATTGAACGTGGTGATGTTTTTGGTGTTGTGGGGTATTCAGGCGCAGGGAAGAGTACATTGATCCGTATGCTAAATGGATTAGAGCTGCCGACAGGGGGTGAAGTAATCGTCAACGAACATAGTATTACGAGCTTAAAGCCTAAGGAATTACGAGAGTTCCGCAAAAAAATTGGCATGATTTTTCAGCATTTTAATCTCTTGTGGTCTCGTACATTACAAGAAAATGTCGAATTGCCACTTGAACTAGCAGGTGTTCCCAAAAAAGAACGTGCGCAAAAAGCGACTGAGTTATTAAATCTAGTCGGGCTGCAAGGACGTGAAAAAGCGTATCCTTCGCAATTATCCGGTGGGCAAAAACAACGCGTCGGTATCGCACGAGCACTAGCCAATGATCCAGAAATTCTGCTCTGTGATGAAGCGACCAGTGCGCTAGATCCACAGACGACAGAAGAAGTGCTTGATTTGCTGCAAAAAATCAATCAAGAACTCCATTTAACCATTGTACTAATTACACATGAAATGAATGCGGTCAGACAAATCTGTAATAAAGTAGCTGTGATGGAACAAGGGCAAGTCGTTGAAGAAGGATCAGTCGTTTCCATCTTTCGCCAACCACAAAAAGAAGTCACGAAACGCTTTGTGCGCCAAGAAATCGAGGAGCCTATCGATCCTGAACTATTGGCTACTTTTATCAAAGAAAATCCCAATGGTCGCTTAGTCACGTTGACGTTTACGGAGCACAATGCCAATGAGCCTGTCATTTCACAAGCAATCAGACACTATCAAATAGATGTCAATGTAGTGTTCGGCAAAATTGATCAAGTCAAAGAGGGATCGATTGGTTCCTTGACTGTCTTACTGACGGGTGAGGAAGCAGAGATTAATCAAGCACTTGCTTATTTTGAAGCAAAACAAGTGGCAATCGAGGTGATCAATCATGAATAAGTCTTTTGCCGAAACGTATTTTAGTTTTGACCAAGTCGATTGGTCAGCGATGAAGCAATCATTTTATGACACTTTATATATGACGATTGTCTCAACAATTCTCGTGATTGTCTTAGGGTTATTACTAGGTTTGGTGCTTTATAGTTTGGGAAGGAAAAAGAAAGCATCATCAAAATTCTCGTATACAATAGTATCCATCATAAGCAATATTTTCCGATCGACACCGTTTATGATTTTGATGGTCTTGTTGATTCCCTTTACGACGATATTAGTCGGAACGATGCTGGGAGCGAAAGCAGCGATTCCAGCCTTGGTATTATCCGCAGCGCCTTTTTATGCACGGCTGGTCGAAATTGCTTTGCGTGAGGTTGACGCAGGGGTGATTGAAGCAGCGGAGGCGATGGGAGCTAGCTATTGGCAAGTCGTATACAAAGTATTAATTCCTGAAAGCATTCCAGCCCTAATATCGGGCATTACGGTGACGACGATTACTATGATTGGTTATACCGCTATGGCAGGGACAATCGGTGCTGGTGGCTTAGGTTCATTGGCATGGCAAGAAGGATTTCAACGAGGGAACTACACAGTTACAATGGTTGCAACAGTCATCATATTAGTGATTGTCTTTATCGTTCAAGCAATCGGTGATACGTTGACGAAACAAACAGATAAACGATAAAAAATTGGGGGAAAAGAAGATGAAGAAAAAAACATTGGGATTAATTTTTACAGCAGTTGCAGCGGTGACGCTAGCAGCTTGTGGCAGTAGCAACTCAAGCTCAAGTGAGTCAAGTAGTGAAAAAACCACAACACTAAAGGTCGGAGCTTCAAGTACGCCACATGCTGAAATATTAGAACAAGCGAAACCTCTTTTGGCTAAAGAAGGGGTAGACTTGGAAATTACAGTGATGGACGACTATGCAATTCCTAACAAAGCTTTAAATGCAGGTGATATTGATGCGAACTATTTCCAGCATATTCCATATTTGAATCAAGAAGTAGAAAAATACGGGTATGACATTGTGAATGCTGGGGCTGTCCATGTGGAACCAATGGGCTTGTATTCTAAAAAAATTGATGATATCAAAGACTTAGCAGATGGAGCGACAATCATTACTTCGAACTCGACATCTGACTGGGGCCGTATTTTGACGATTCTAGAAGACAATGGCTTGATTACTTTGAAAGATGGCGTAGATAAACAAACCGCAACATTTGATGACATTGCTACGAATCCTAAAAATTTGAAATTTAATCATGATATTGCACCAGCAATGTTAGCGACAGTCTATCAAAATGGCGAAGGTGATCTTGTTGCCATTAATGCCAACTTTGCTTTAGGAATTGATTTAAACCCACAAAAAGATGCCGTTCTATTGGAAAAAGACAACACACCATACGTGAATATCATTGCTGTACGTAAAGGCGATGAAAATAAAGACGCAATCAAAAAATTGGTTGAAGTGTTACACTCAGATAAAATCAAAGATTACGTTAATGAAAAATGGAAAGGCTCCGTTAAAATCGTGGACGCTGATTCCAAATAATTTTAAAAGCGGCTGCTTTTGAACACCGTTTAACCAAGGTTGTGACAATTGCGTTTAGGTACCAGTAAAAGAAGAGGATCCAGAAGTTGTTTTTCGAACTTTTGGATTCTCTTTTTTTAATAGTAGCTCATTTTTGACTTCCCATTGCGGATTTAATAGCACGACGTTATTTTTGTATTTAAGGGAAAAGAAAAAAGGTAAGTAGCAATGAGTATTGATCGATAGCAGGTGAGTAGTGCTTTTTTATATTTTTGTAGCGCTTACATATTAGCTCGTAGAAACAATCCGGTATACCACAAGGATAGATTGCGAAAAAAAATAAGAACAAGCGTCCGAGCTCTCGTTGTTCAGAGAGCGAAAAGTGCAAGAGGTTCTTTTTTTCATATGAGAGGCTAAGTACCTGGAAAACTGACTATCGACTGGATAATGCTCAATGCCCAGAATGAGTTTCCAAAGGTAGATATAATTTGATTCACTTTGGAAAAACAGCGAAGCGGGATGATGGAGGCTTTCATACATAAACCGATTTAACGAACTGTTCCATTTTTGCTTTTCTTCTAATAAGAGTGAAAAGAGCGTCTGTTCGATAGATTCTTCACTTGGAAGATCCAGTAGATCCAACGCCATGACAGGAATGAGCATCGTGCGACGTTGAATTTCAGCTAATTTAGAGGAAGGTTGTCTCAGATCATTAGTAAGTAGACAATACTTGTTTAATTGATTGCCTAGTTCTTTTATTTTCCGAAGATAGGTAGACTTGCTAACAAATATTTTTTCACACAGGTCCTTATTAGTTGAAAAAGGCTCTTGTAAAAGCTGATTTAGCAATTGGAAATGAAGACTTTCTTGTAAGGATTCTTGGAAAAAATGGACATAATCACCAAAAGGTACAGCTGCTTCTGCCACAGTGAAGGAGTTGGTAGTTGGAAGTAAGCTGCAATTGAGTTGTTTTAATTCAGTTAGTTTTTTGAGATGAGCTTTTGAAAAAAATAAACTCTGCATGAAAGAACCTCCCTGATTATTAAATAACTTATTAGATTTAAATTATCAAACGAGATTCTAAAAAAATTTCCAGAATGTGACTATTCGCCAACATTCTAGAAATTTTGAGAGAATAAAAAAGTAAAAAATAGCGTACAAAAAAAGAAATTGTAACAAAAATGGCTAACTTTGAACGTTCATTTCAAAAAAGGGTCGAACACTATGTTCGACCCTTAAAGTTAATTATTCTTCTTCTTTTTCACCAATAACTTCTGGTTCTGAAGCTTCTTCAGTTGTTTCTTCTTCCTCTACTTGTGCTTCAGTGATTGTAACGACTTGTTCTTCTGCATCAGTGATGATTTCGTAATCACCATCAACTTTCAAGTCTGCCACGCTTAGTGATTGACCAATTTCTAAGTCTGTCACGTCTACTTCGACATTTTCTGGTAATTTGTCTGGTGTTGCAGCGACTGTCACACTGTACAATGTTTGGGTTAAGACTCCACCGGCACGCACACCAGCAGCTTCACCGACTAAAACAACTTCGGCTTCGACTTCAGTGACTTCGTTCATGTTGACAGATAAAAATTCAATGTGAGTTAATTTTGAAGTGAAGGTATCAGTCGTATAGTTATGGATCAACGTATTGACTTTTTTACCATCGATACTCATGGTTAATACAGTATTCAATCCATGTTGACGCAATACTTTTTCAATTTCTGCACTATCAAGCGAGATGGTTGTACTTTCGATTTGGTAACCATTCACAACTGCAGGAATTTTTCCTTCGTGACGTAATTTGTTCCGTAAAGAACGGGGGCGAACTTCTCTCTTACTTACTTCCAATGATACTGACATAACTCAATTCCTCCTAAATTTCCTACCAAATGGGTAGTAGTTTTTAAGCAAATTTTGTTACTCTTGCACATTAAGTGGTACGTGAGACACGCAAAAAGAGGGTAGCTAGTCACAGCTACCCCAAAAAGTTTTTTTAACTTTTCTCCACCAGGTTATAACGCTGTGTATGAGAAACTTATTTACTTTACACTATTAACGATAGGCCTTTTCAAATTCAAAGTCAAACGATAACCCTTTTTTCACAATGGCAGCTACGGTATAATGATAAAAAATTACGAATAAAAGTAGGGAACACATGCGAATTGACAAAGTAATTGAGACACAGCTACACACAAGTAGGAAAGAAATGAAACGACTATTTGCCAAAGGATTGGTGCAGATTGACGGAGAAATTATGCGTAATCAGTCTTTTAATGTTGATAGTCATCTCCACTGTTTGACTGTCGATGGCCAAGTAGTCGAGTGGTATGAACGCTACTGGCTGATGAATAAGCCAGCTGGGTACGTTACTGCCAATCATGATAAAGTGGTGCCAACGATTTTTGATTTATTCGCTACAGACGATCTGGTAGCGGGTCTGTATGCAGTGGGACGGCTGGATCGCGATACAGAAGGATTGGTCTTAGTGACGACGAATGGACCTCTGGGGTATCAACTTCTTCACCCAACGAAGAAAGTCGATAAAAAGTACAGTGTCCGAGTGAATGCGCGCTTGACTGAAAAGGACGTACAGGCTTTTTCTGAGGGCATTGTTTTTCACGGTGGGACACGCTGTCTGCCAGCACAGCTTCTTTTAAAGAGCTGTCATGATCAGGAGAGTGAGGCGGAAGTCGTCTTATCAGAAGGAAAATTTCATCAAGTGAAAAAAATGTTCTTAGCTTGTGGGAAAAAAGTGACCTTTTTGAAGCGAATCAGCTTTGGTCCTCTTGAACTCAAGACGTTGCCTGTCGGGGAATATCGGTCACTGACGAAACATGAATTAGAAGCATTACGACCCTTTATGGAAGGTGGCAACTAAGATGTACCAAGTATTATTATTTGATGTGGATGATACGTTACTCGATTTTCAAGCGGCAGAGGAGGCAGCTTTGAAGAGTGCTTTTTATGAGCAGCAAGTACCATTAACTAAGCGAACAGCTAAAACATATCATACATATAATCAACTCGCTTGGCAGCAAATTGAAAAAAATCGGGCTACTCGAGAACAGTGGTTAATCTGGCGCTTTGCTCAGACGTTGTATGATTGTCAATTAGTCGGTGACGCTGCGGTACTAGACAGCACCTTTCGAGCAAGTCTTACTCAGCAACATCAACGCTTGGGCGCGAGCTTAGAAGTGATTCAAGGACTTTTTAAGCAAGGATATTCACTGCAAATTGTGTCAAATGGTGATGGGAAGACACAAAGAGAGCGACTAGCTAAAGCGCAACTCTTGCCTTATTTTGATAAACTATTTGTATCAGGAGACTTAGGTGTCCAAAAACCTGATCCACGCTTCTTTGAGCAAGTTTTTTCCGAAAATCCAGGCATAATGAAAGAGCAATTTGTCATTATCGGGGATTCACTGACTTCTGATATTCAAGGCGGTCACCAAAGTGGGATTGATACGATTTATTTGCACCCCACCCCGTCTGCCAAGAGCACGTATTGGATTCAGCACTTGACGGAGTTACCATACTTATTGAAAAAAATCTAACACATCTTTCAAAGAAAATCGGCTGTTATACATGGTATTTTTTGAGATTTTCGCTATAATAGATAACAGTGTAAAAATGTGAATGAAAGAGGTAATGGAATGGGCAAGAAGCAACCGATTATTATTGGCGTAACTGGAGGATCAGGAAGTGGGAAGACAAGTGTGAGTCGCGCAATTCTTGACCATTTCCCAAATCATTCCATTATGATGCTTGAGCATGACTCGTACTACAAAGATCAAAGTTCCTTAAGCTTTGACGAGCGCTTGGAGACAAACTATGATCATCCGTTAGCCTTCGATACGGATTTGTTGATTGACCATTTGGAGCAATTGTTAGCTTATCAAGCAATCGATATCCCAGTATATGACTACGTGGCACATACACGCAGTGATCAAGTGGTACATCAAGAGCCTAAAGAGGTCATTATCTTAGAAGGAATCATGATTTTAGAAGATGAGCGTTTGCGTAACTTGATGGATATCAAAATTTATGTCGATACCGATGATGATATCCGCATTATTCGCCGGATTAAGCGTGACATGGAAGAGCGTGGTCGGACATTGGACTCAGTTATTCATCAATATTTATCGGTGGTGAAACCAATGTATCATCAGTTCATCGAGCCTACTAAGCGCTATGCAGATGTGATTGTGCCAGAGGGTGGTAAGAATCATGTGGCGATTGATTTGATTACAACAAAAGTCAAAACAATCTTAAAAGCTGAAGCAAACTAGTTTTTTGTCCACTTTTGTGTTATGATAGTTACTATGCGATGAGCCGAGGAAGTTAGCGTATGCTAACCACTCAACCAGAGGCACAAGAGATTCTCGCCTACCGGATTGTAGGGTGTCGGATGACAGCTATGTGGAAATGGTGTCATCTGTTAGAAATAACACTGGCTAGCCAACAGATGAGAGTCTGTTGGCTTTTTTTATTTCAAAGAAAAGTGAGGGAAATGCGTTGCGCATTATGATTGATGGAGATGGCTCACCGGTAAAAAACGAAGTCATCCAAGTAGCCAAAGAATGTCAATTAGCAGTCGTCATTGTAACGAGTATTGCTCACTATACGGTCAAAGACTATCCGGATTTTGTCTCCTTGATTTATGTAGAAAAAGGTGCAGATCGGGCAGATTATGAAATTGTTAAGCTTGTACAAGCAGATGATTGGGTGATTACGCAAGATTATGGGCTGGCTTCACTGTTATTGCCTAAGGGTGTGCGTGTGTTTCACCACTCAGGCAAGGAGTATCTTTCTGAGACGATTGATCTACTATTGCTACAGCGCTTTGAGCATGCGCAGATGCGAAAGCAACATCGCAGAGTGAAAGGACCTAGTGCATTTACACAGCAGAATCGCCAAATCTTTTTGCGTATTTTACGCGAAGAGTTAACCAAAAGTTTAAAGTAAATGGCACGAAATTGCTTGGATTATTTTGGATGGGTTAGTGGCATATTCTTGTATTTATGCTAAAATAAGGGAGAAAATTACTGGAAAGTGACCTTACAGGAGGAAAAACTTTTGAAAATTATTTTGTTATATGGGGGAAAAAGCGCGGAGCATGAAGTATCCGTTTTGTCTGCTTTTTCTGTTTTACAAGCAATCTATTATGAGTATTACCAAGTTCAGTTGGTATTTATTTCTAAGAAGGGTGAATGGGTGAAAGGTCCGCTTTTAACAGAGAAGCCAGAGTCCAAAGATATCTTGCAATTAACCTGGAAAGGTGAACAAGCATCAGCAAAAGAAATTCATCCTAGTGAAATCAAGCAAGAAGAAGCAATTGTCTTCCCACTCTTACATGGACCAAATGGTGAAGATGGTACAATCCAAGGCTTTTTGGAAACCATCGGCATGCCATATGTGGGTGCTGGTGTCGTAACGAGTGCGTGTGGAATGGACAAAATTATGACGAAGTACATTTTACAAGCAGCAGGTATTCCTCAAGTGCCGTATGTGCCTGTCTTAAAGCATCAATGGAAAGAAAATCCAAAGCAAGTTTTCGAACAATGCGAAGGATCAATGCTTTATCCGATGTTTGTTAAGCCAGCCAATATGGGTTCGAGTGTAGGTATTTCAAAAGCTGAAAACCGCGAAGAATTACAGCATGCGCTAGAGGAAGCCTATCAATACGATACGCGTGCAGTGATTGAGCAAGGAATTGAAGCTAGAGAAATTGAAGTGGCCATTCTTGGAAACGAAGATGTGCGCACGACAATGGCTGGAGAAATTGTTAAAGACGTTGCGTTTTATGATTACAATTCGAAATACATTGATAACAAAATTGAAATGCAAATCCCAGCATCTGTGCCTGATGAAGTTCAAGTGAAAGCACAAGAGTATGCCAAAAAAGCCTACACGATGCTAGGTGGTAGTGGGTTAAGCCGGTGTGATTTCTTTTTGACTAGCAAAAATGAATTGTTCTTAAATGAATTAAATACCATGCCAGGATTTACCCAATTTAGTATGTATCCTTCGTTATGGGAGCAAACTGGACTGAAGTATGGTGATTTAATTGAGGAATTAATTCAACTAGGAATGAATCGCTTTGAACAACGACAAGCATTATTAATGGATGTTACGAACGAATAAATGAGAAAAGAGCAACCGCTTATTAGTGGCTTTGCTCTTTTTTAAAGGAGAGCTCGATGTTTACAGTAAAAGAAGTGGCCCAATTATTTGGTCTTGAAGTAGAAGATAGCCGGATTGTCACAAGTGTCGAATTTGATAGCCGCAAAGTAGTGGCAGGAAGTTTATTTGTCCCATTAGCCGGTGCCAGGGATGGGCATACCTTTATTAACCAAGCGATTGCTTCTGGAGCGATTGCAACGTTTTGGAGTGTGCAAGACCAACCAGAAGACATCACAGTCATTCAGGTGACTGATTGTCTAGAAGCGATGCAAAAACTAGCGACGTATTACCGTGAGTTGCTTGCACCAAAAGTTGTCGCTATTACGGGGAGTAACGGGAAGACGACGACCAAAGATCTTACGGCATCTGTGTTGTCACAAGCATTCCGCACCTATAAAACACAAGGAAATTATAACAACGAAATTGGCTTGCCTTACACCATCTTACACATGCCAAAAGATACCAAAGTTGTCGTGCTTGAAATGGGGATGGATCATGCAGGTGACCTTACGACCCTCTCCACAATTGCCAGACCAGATATCGCAGCCATTACGATGATTGGTGAAGCACACATTGAAAACTTAGGGTCTAGAGCAAAGATTGCCCAAGGGAAAATGGAGATTGCGACAGCATTGGCAGCGGATGGGTGCTTGATTATTCCTTGCGATGAGCCATTGTTAGCCCCACTTGTCCAAGGGATGACGCAACAAGTCGTGACGTTTGGAATAGATGCAGGCGATGTCGCTGCGCATATTCTTGAAGAGCATGCGGAACAAACGGTATTTTCCGTGAAGGAGCAAGACTACCGCATACCTTTATTAGGAACATACAATGTCAAAAACGCCTTAATTGCGTATAGTATTGGTGAAAAATTTGGCGTCACACCTGAGCAAATCGCCAACGGACTGAAAAACGTGCAAGTGACCAAAAATCGTACGCAGTGGCTAGAGATGGAAAATGGGACACGGCTTTTAAGTGATGTCTATAATGCCAATCCTACTGCTATGGGGTTGGTATTAGATAGCTTTGGCAAACTGCCAGTCCAAGGCCGACGCTTTGCAGTACTAGCGGACATGCTTGAGTTAGGACCAGAGTCATCAGTCATGCATGCGGCGATGGCTGATCACGTCCAAAATTATGATGGCTTATTTTTAGTCGGAGAACAAATGGATTATTTGGCCAAAGAATTAGCTGCTAGAGACAGTGACGTTCCACTCGAACTGTATGATGCAAATGAATTAGCGGCACTGATTGAGGACTTAAAGCAATTACTTCAACCAGCCGATATGCTGCTATTAAAAGGAAGCAACGGGATGAAATTGAATCAAGTTGTTGATGCACTGACAAGTGAAACTGAATGACAACGTTAGCGGCTGATACAGTCTCAGCTGGAAGTAAAAAACAGGAACTCCCAAAGTTTACCCGCAAACTTTGGGAGTTCCTGTTATTTGTTTGTGGCTCATTTTTAAAAAAATGAAAAAATTAGGAAAATTAAATGAAAACAATCCTAATCTTAAGAAGATATCCTTTACTATCATCTGGAATATCGCTATAATGCGAACAATATACTTTTCAGGAGGTTCGCATGATCACTTATCAAACCCTAAAAAAATTCCCCAAAGCTGAGTTGCATTGTCACTTGGATGGCTCGATTCGACCAGAAACGCTGCAAGCTATTGCTCAGGAGCAACACATGTCCATATCCGACATTGAAGACATACGTCAACAGATGCAAGCGCCAAAGGATTGTCGAAATTTAGCTGAATATTTGCAGTGTTTTGATTTCGTATTGCCTTACTTACAGACCAAAAAGGCACTTGAAATGGCGGCCTTCGATGTAATGGAGCAAGCAGCTGAAGACGGCGTACGCTATATTGAAATTCGCTTTGCACCGAGTCTTTCAATGGCAAAAGGGTTGACGGTGATTGAGACAATCGAAGCTGTCGCAAAAGGCATTGCCCAAGCAGAGAAACAATATCCCATCGATGGTAATATTTTGATTATTGGTATGCGCCAAGAAGAAGCACGGGCGATTGCTCAAGTCTTTCAAGAGAGTCTCGATTGCTCAGAAGAGAAGGTAGTAGGGTTTGATTTAGCTGGACCGGAAGAAGATGTGTACTTAGAAGAGCTAGGTGATAATTTACGTATTTATATAGAAGAAAAAACCATTCCATTTACGCTACATGCGGGTGAATGCGGCTGTGTGGCGAATATTTATCAAGCGATTGCCTTTGGAGCAACACGCATTGGGCATGGGATTGCGCTAAAAAATAATCAGCAAGCACAAATGGATTGCGCGAGTCACTCGGTCTGTATTGAAGGATGTCCGACGAGCAATATTCAGACCAAAGCGGTGGCTGACTACCAAGATTATCCGATCAAAGACTGGCTACGTAATGGCTTAAAGGTCTGCTTAAATACGGACAATCGCACGGTGTCTGATACGACCTTAACTAACGAGTATTGGCAAATTAGCCAAGCACATCAATTAAGCTGGCAAGATATCCAAAAAATGAATCAAGATGCGATACAGTATTCTTATGCATCTGAGCAATTGAAGCAACAAATAATGCACGAGATGGCGACAGCTCAATTTGCTGATAACGTTTGAAATGAAAGACTGTAAACTTGATGAAAATTTCAAGCTATGATACAATGATCTACGTGCCGAAAGATGAAGTATTCATTTAGAAACGGATTGACCCTTTTAATTAAGGAACTAATAGATAGCTAGTAGAATTTATTCTACTGTATATTCAAAGCTAGGCTGAGACGAAAGGCTGTACAATTTTGTCCTAGCCTTTTCTAATGCCTTCAAGAGGTGGTTTTTCGGTGTGTATCTACCTTGGATGACGGTAGATGAGAACTACGAACACCTCAAAGAATACATGCCCGCTGAAATCAGAACAGAGGGACCGTACAGATGAACTGTATGAGGAAATAATAGGAGGATTCATTTGAAATTTAAAGAATTAGAACTTTCACCAGAATTGTTGAAAGCGGTAGAACGATCAGGATTTGAGGAAGCAACACCGATTCAATCTGAAACAATTCCTTTAGCATTATCAGGAAGAGATGTGATTGGTCAAGCACAGACTGGTACCGGTAAAACGGCAGCATTTGGTTTACCAATGTTAGAAAAAATTGATACGAGCAGTTCCCATCTTCAAGGATTGGTTATTTCACCAACACGTGAATTAGCAATCCAAACACAAGAAGAACTGTATCGTCTAGGTAAAGATAAAAAGGTTCGTGTAATGGCAGTTTACGGTGGAGCAGATATTGGCCGCCAAATCCGTCAATTAAAAGACCGTCCACATATCGTTGTGGGTACACCAGGACGTATGTTAGACCATATTAATCGCCACACCCTAAAATTGGAAACTGTCGAAACCTTAGTATTGGATGAAGCAGATGAAATGTTAAACATGGGATTTTTAGAAGATATTGAATCAATCATCTCTAAAGTACCTTCGACTCGTCAAACATTATTATTTTCTGCAACTATGCCACCAGCAATTAAAAGTATCGGCGTGAAATTCATGCAAAATCCTGAACACGTAAAAATCAAAGCCAAAGAAATGACAGCAGACCTAATTGATCAATATTATGTTCGCTCAAAAGACTTTGAAAAATTTGATATTATGACACGTTTATTGGATGTGCAAACACCAGAATTGACGATCATTTTCGGTCGTACAAAACGCCGTGTAGATGAATTAGCTCGTGGACTAGAAACACGTGGCTATAAAGCTGAAGGCATCCATGGTGACTTATCTCAACAAAAACGGATGAGTGTCCTACGTAGCTTTAAAAATGGGAACTTAGATATTTTAGTAGCGACTGACGTGGCTGCTCGTGGATTGGACATTTCAGGTGTGACACACGTGTACAACTATGATATCCCTCAAGATCCAGAAAGCTATGTTCACCGGATTGGACGTACAGGCCGTGCCGGTAAAGGTGGGATGTCTGTAACATTCGTGACACCAAACGAAATGAGCTACTTGCATACTATCGAAAACTTAACGAAAAAACGCATGACACCATTACGTCCACCAACCGAAAAAGAAGCATTTAAAGGACAACTTGGTGCTGCTTTGGAAGAAATTGAATCAAAAATGGATGAAAACGGCTTGGACCGTTACCTATCTGCTGCAGATGATTTGCTTGAACGCTACTCTGCACAAGATTTGGCTGCTTTACTAGTGAAAATACTAGCCAAAGACCCAACTGACTTAGTGCCAGTCAAAATTACACCTGAAAGACCATTGCCACAAGGGAAGAAAAACTTTGGCAATCGTGGTGGAAATGGTGGCGGCAACCGCAGAGGCAACAACAATCGCCGTCGTGATAGCCGTGGCGGTCGAGGAGAAAATCGCGACAACCGTTATAGCCGTGATGGCGAAAATGGTAGCCGTAACCGCAAGCCGGCTAACAGCAACCGTGAAGATGGCTACAAGAAAAGTCGTCGCACAAATGACAGCAGCAAACGCAGCTTTGTCATCCGCTCTAACCAAGATTAATGAAGATAGCTATCGAAGCCTACAAAATTAGGGGCTTCGATAGCTTTTTTTGTTTGGTAGTAGGAATTCGAAGAGTGAGGAAAATTCCTCTGTATTTTCTCGCTTTTTTTGGGTAGAATAAGACTAACTAAGGAAGGACAATTGAAGTATGATAAAGGGAATTGGCATTGATGCGGTCGAAACAGAGCGCATGGCAAAAATTGTAAAAGAAAAGCCGCAATTTGCGAAAAGAGTTTTGACTTCAAAAGAGTTGGAATGGTATGATCGGTTGCCTTTTCATCGTCAAGTGGAATTTTTAGGCGGTCGCTTTGCATGCAAAGAGGCGTTTTCAAAAGCATGGGGGACTGGTATTGGCAAGGTGAGTTTTCAAGACATCGAAGTGTTGGCAAATGAAGCCGGTGCACCAATTGTGACGCGTTCGCCATTTCAGTCAGGTGTTGCACATGTCAGTATTACTCATACAGATATCATGATCTTTGCACAAATTATCCTAGAGGAATAGAAAGAAGGTAACGAGTATGGTGAAATCCATCTATCGTCCCACGCGGATTACCATCCATACAGAGGCCATTCGTGAAAATTTACGGACTGTTCAAGAGCATTTATCCGCAGATCAATCATTATTTGCAGTAATAAAGGCAAATGGCTATGGACATGGTGCCGTTCAAGTAGCAAAAATTGCGGAAGAAGAAGGCGTTGCTGGTTTTTGTGTGGCAACAATTGATGAAGGGATTGAATTAAGAGAGGCGGGTATTACTTTACCTGTTTTTATTTTAGGATTGGTCGATTGTGCATACTTGCCGATTGTCAGTCAGTATCAATTGGCGATTCCAGTCGCTTCAACTGACTGGTTGAAACAAGCCGAACAAGCCTATCTTAAAAACCCATGGGATGAGCCGATTGCTGTCCATTTGGCGATTGAGACAGGGATGGGTCGTATTGGCTTTATTGATTCAGGCGAGGTCAAGCAAGCAGAGGTGTCACTAGCGCAAGCAGAGGGCTTTTATCTAGAGGGCGTATTCACGCATTTTGCGACAGCCGACCAAGCAGATGCGACCTATTGGCAAGAGCAAAAGGCACGCTTCTTTGAGACTATCGCTGTATTAGAAGCTCCTCGGTATATTCACGTCACCAATAGCGCGACTCAGTTGTGGCATGAGCCATTAGGGAATCTGGTTCGCTATGGTGTAGCTATGTATGGCCTGAATCCATCCTCAGATGCACTTCAGCCGAGCTATTCATTAGTGCCCGCACTGTCATTGACCTCGCAGCTAGTTCAGGTCAAGCAATTACCTAGTGAATCCGGTGTTGGCTATGGTCATACATATGAAACAACACAGGATGAATGGATTGGAACGGTACCGATTGGATATGCGGATGGCTATGTCCGAAAGTTACAAGGATTTCATGTGTTAGTAAATGGCCAGTTCTGTGAAATAGTCGGCCGTGTCTGCATGGATCAATTGATGATTCGCTTACCCGCTGATATACCAGTAGGCACGACGGTGACACTGATCGGCACAGATGGAGACAAAACTATCTCATTGCAAGACATTGCAAGCTATATTGGTACGATTCATTATGAAGTCGCTTGCTTATTATCTGAGCGACTGCCAAGAGAATATGAGTAAATAATAGGGGGAAGAGTATGATAAGACGGAGAGATGTATACTTTGCAGATTTATCTCCAGTTGTTGGTTCAGAACAAGGGGGAGTTCGACCAGTATTAATCGTTCAAAATAATTTAGGAAATCACTTTAGTCCGACCGTTATCGTTGTTGCGATTACCGCAAAAATTTCTAAGCCAAAATTACCGACCCATATCTCACTACCGGCATCAAAATCGGGTCTTGAACGGGATTCCGTGATTTTGACAGAGCAGATTCGCACAATTGACAAGTCGCGATTAAAGGATAAAATTTATCGCATTGATGAAGAAAAAATGATTGAAGTCGAAAAAGCAATCAAAGTAAGTGTAGGGATTGATATCAAAGTATCGGAGAATGGATTGTTGCCTAAATGAGTCAATTAGTAGGCTATAGTATTGTTTTGATTACCCTGTTTTTCTTTGTTTATTTTCTACGAAAGAAAAGCCAGCAATTGTGCACAAAACGAGGCATACCGATTGGGTACTGTTTGTTGACACAACTTTTAAAAAAAGAAGAGACAGATGTGGTCACTTATGTCGGTGTCTTCCAACAAGGAGATAAAGAGTGGCAATTGCTCCTATCCTTTCAGCAATTTACTCAGATGCGACCACCTCAGCGTGGCTACTTAATCATAAAAGAGAACAGCGTACAATCATTTACGGAATCGGAGGAACAAGCATGAAGAAAATAGGGTTCATCGGTGCCGGTAATATGGCCCAAGCGATGATTCAAGGTATTATAGCGTCCCAATTATGTGCACCGGAAGAAATTCAAGTATACAATCATCGGTACGCACCCACTTTAGAAAAAGTCGTTCATACATATCAGGTTACTCCTCAGTTGGATTTGGCTACTTTTTTAGCTGAAGTGGAGGTAATTATTTTGGCAGTCAAGCCACCAATCGTGCCCCAAGTAATCGAGCAAATGAAAGATCATCTTAGACCCACTCAAGTCATCGTATCGATTGCAGCAGGTGTGACTATTGCACAAATTCAAGCAACAATTAGTAATCCAGTGATTCGCGTGATGCCTAATACACCAGCTATGGTGGGAGCAGGTATGAGTAGTATCTCTTCTTCAAAAGAAGTGACGGCTGATGTGTTGGAAGAAGTTCATACAGTAGTTGACAGTTTTGGAAAATCAGAAGTCGTACCAGAATCTATGATGGATGCAGTGGTCGGTGTCAGTGGGTCAGCGCCAGCATATGTCTATCTATTCATTGAGGCACTAGCTGATGGGGCAGTTGCCGAGGGAATGCCACGTAAGCAAGCCTATGAATTTGCTGCACAGACGGTCTTAGGATCGGCGAAAATGGTATTAGAAACAGGCAAACACCCAGGTGAATTAAAAGATATGGTCTGCTCGCCTGGCGGTACGACGATTGCAGCAGTGCAATCATTAGAAGAAAGTCAATTTCGAGCAGCTACTATCAAGGCCGTCCGTACGGCCGCTCAGAAAAATGCAGCTATGTCCAACTAAACAACGGTTAACATCCAGTGAAAGAGAAGGCTCGCTACTAACTTGTCGCCGTGAGGCATGATAAACTAGTAACAAGAATCTTTTTCATTGGATTTTTTACGTAAGAATCTGTGTTATTAGACAAATCGTAGTAAGTGTCTGTATGGGAGAGCAAAAAAGTCGAAACAGAGCTTGAAAATATGATACAGTAGCAAGCGACTGAAAAAAAGCAGGTGAGAAAGTGAAAAAAATAAAACGTATTTTCTATTTATATAAGTTGGATTGGCAACGAATTTTTAAAATTCCATTAGCTACTTTTTTAATCGTAGCATTGATGATCTTACCATCACTTTATGCGTGGTTTAATATTAAAGCACTTTGGGATCCATATGGGAATACAGGCGAAATTCCAATCGCCATCTATAGTGATGATGTCGGTACGACGCTGAATGATAAAAAAATTGAAGTCGGCCAAGAAGTATTAAAGAAATTAAAGAAAAATGATCAACTAGGATGGCGCTTTGTAAAATCCAAAAAAGCTGTTACAGAAGGAGTGAAATCAGGTAAGTATTATGCTGGTATTTATATTCCGAAAGACTTCTCTGAAGATTTAATCAGTTTTACGAAAGGGGAAATCAAAAAACCTCAAATTGATTATTATTTTAATGAAAAAATTAATGCCATTGCACCAAAAATTACCGATAAAGGTGCAAATAGCTTAAAAGACCAAGTCGCTGAAAACTTTATAAGTACTGCGACTACGACCTTATTTACAGCCCTAAAGGATGTCGGGTATGATATTGAAGCAAACTTAGTCTCGATTAACAAAGTGAAAAATCTGATTTTGACAACGGATGAACACGCGACTGAAATTAATGGGTATCTTGAAGAAATTGTCACACTTCATGATAAGTTACCTGAGATGAAAGAAAAGCTCGCAAAAGCCAATGAATTTAGTAGTTACTTGCCAGAAGTGGATGCCTTAGGTGAAAAAATTATCGCATTGAATGATAAAATGCCAGAGCTGGAAAAACAAGCGGCGGTTATTTTGACACTCCAAGAGAAAATTCCAGAATTGCAAGCGGCTGGAAATCAACTAGCTGAAATCAATGAGGACTTTTCATCAGTAGAACAGACGATGAATCAAGGGGTGTCAGAAGCGAAAGAAGGCTTAGCGATTATCGAGAAAGTCCAATCACTCTGGCCAGAGATTGAAAAATTAGGCAGTCAGGCATCTGGTACCTCGGAATCTGTCCTAGCCTTTGCCAAGCAGTTGCAAACGGCCTTGCCGACTATTATTACCTCAGTGGATACTACGCTAGATGCTATCTCGCAAGCGGCAGGCGATGTCCAAACAACTACCAGTGATTTACAAACCTTATTGGATAAAAATGAATTGACCGATGCGGAGAAACAGCAAGTTGTGACCTTGCTAGAAGCATTGGCCGCACACTTTAACACTCAAGCGACACTCCTTAATTCTGTAATTACACTCTTAGAGAATTTGCAGCAGGCGACAGGTAGTACCGCTCTTGATAGTGTGATTCAGCAGCTAAAAACAGTAGAACAGACAGTGAGTGATCTTGCTACACGAGCGACAAGCTTAGCAGAACAGGCTAAAAATGGTGAGTTTGATCAAATCAAAACAGATATTTCTGCACTGTTAACTTCAGCTAATCAAGCAGCCGGTGCTGTCCAAACAACAATTACCAATGTCAAAGCCTTAAATGTCGGCGATTCTATCACGACAATTGTCAATCAGTTAATTGATACCTTAACGACTGCCTCTTCGTTGATGTCACAAGTGAATTTTGAACAACTTGAATCATTACTAACTGCCACTCATGGCACGGTGAAAAATGCCATCAGTATCTTAGAGAAGTATCAAGCGCAGCTACCAGCGATTCGTCAAGAACTTTCAGATGCGAATACCTTATTAAATGGCCATATGACGCAAATTGTCGATGCCATCAATAAGGGGGCAGATCTTTACAACAATGAATTGCCGACAGTAGCTGAAAAGCTGCAGCTCGCAGCGAACTTTATGAAAAACGATTGGTCTTCGGTACGTAATGATTTGACCTCAACGCTGGCCTTGATGAATGAAAAATTCCCTGACGTAGAAAAGGCATTGAATTTAGCAGACGACCTCATTCAAAATGACTGGCCTTCTATTCAAGCAGGAATTCATAAAGCAGCCGAAGCAATCCGTAAGGGAGAAGAGACCATTGATTTAGGTCAAGTCATTAAATTAATGAAGCAAGACATTCAAAAAGAAAGTGACTTCTTTACCAATCCGGTCGATCTAAAAACAACTACGATGTACCCGATTGCCAATAATGGTTCGGCTAGTACACCATTTTACACGGCTCTTTGTCTTTGGGTCGGCGCGTTGCTCTTCTCGAGTGTGGCAACAACGGGTTACTTCCTCAATGACAAACAAAAGAATCAATTCACCAAGCGAGAAACATTTATTGCTCGTATGTTGACGTTTTTGACAATGGCGATTGGGCAAGCGTTGATCGTGACACTCGGAAATTATTTCTTACTTGGTGTAGATGTGAGACAGCCAGCGTGGAGTGTATTCTTTGCGGTCTTAGTGGCGCTGAGCTTTATGATGATCATTTATGTACTCGTCGCCATGTTTGGTAATATCGGTAAGGGAATCGGAATCATTATTCTCGTGCTCTCTATTTCTGGTGGTGGCGGGAACTATCCTATCCAAGTATCCGGAAAGTTCTTCCAGATGATTAATCCACTCTTACCATTTACGTATGCTGTGAATCTATTGCGTGAATCGGCGGGTGGCATTTATTGGGCGAATGCTTGGCAAGATTTGATCTTTTTAGTTTGTATGTTCGTAGGCTTTGCTGCAGTCGGTATCTATCTATTTCCAAAGGTTACTGACTTGCAAAAACGGATGAGCGAACGAGCAAAACAAAGCCATCTCTTCCATTAAAAAATGGGTGCGTCACGATGAATCATTCGTAAGATACTGAATGTTCGGCAATAAGTAAACAGACCAGAAAATCCGAAAGTTGTTTCTTAAACTTTTGGATTTTTGGTTTTTGGTCAAAACGTCTCATTTTATGTCACGGTTTATATGGAATGATTAGAGCTAAATTATTTATGCTTTAAGTCCTTTTTGGCCCACAAAACATGCTAAAATAAAAGAGCAAGAAAGTAAGGAGAGAGAACGAATGTTAACAACAGAAGATTTTGATTTTGATTTACCAGAGGAATTGATTGCACAGACCCCTTTGACTGACCGAGCAAGTTCTCGTTTATTAGTTTTGGATCGCAAAACGAAAGAAATGGCGGATAAGCACTTTTATGAAATTATTGATGAGCTAAACGCTGGTGATGCGTTGGTTATGAATAACACGCGGGTACTACCAGCTCGTTTGTATGGCGTGAAAGAAGAGACGGGTGCTCATTTAGAACTATTGCTTTTAAATAATACCGAGGGAGATACGTGGGAGACACTCATCAAACCAGCCAAACGTGCCAAAGTCGGCACAGAAATTACATTTGGTGATGGTCGCTTAAAAGCAATTGTAGAAGAAGAATTGGATCATGGCGGACGGATGATTCGCTTTGTATATGAGGGCATCTTTTTAGAAATTTTGGAATCACTAGGCGAGATGCCATTGCCGCCATACATTAAAGAACGTCTGGAAGATCCAGAGCGATACCAGACGGTGTATGCCAAAGAAAACGGTTCAGCTGCCGCACCGACTGCGGGCCTTCATTTCACGAAAGAACTATTAGAAAAAATTCAAGCAAAAGGTGTGCATTTGGTCTACTTGACACTACATGTTGGTTTAGGGACGTTTCGCCCAGTCAGTGTCGACAATATTGCTGAGCATGAGATGCATAGTGAGTTTTACCGTCTGACACAAGAAGCTGCGGATGAGCTAACTGCTGTACGTGACGCAGGCGGAAGAATCGTGGCAGTCGGTACTACATCGATTCGCACGCTAGAAACGATTGGCACGAAGTTTGATGGAGCCATTCAAGCAGACAGTGGTTGGACAAATATCTTCATTAAGCCAGGCTACCAATTTAAACTAGTCGATGCCTTCTCGACTAATTTTCATTTGCCGAAATCGACATTGGTAATGCTTGTTAGTGCCTTTGCGGGTCGAGAGTTTGTATTAGAAGCATACCAACATGCCATTGATGAGAAGTATCGCTTCTTTAGCTTTGGCGATGCCATGTTTGTAAAATAAATCATACCGTCCGTCTCGAGAGAATTTTTCGGGATGGACGTTTTTTCGTAACGAAAGTGAAAAAAGTCACCAATTTTCTAAAAAAACGTAAACGTTTCGATTTAACAAGGGGTATTCATTGAATCCGATAAAACAATCATGCTATAGTTAAATTGCATGTCAATAGTATAGGAGGAATGGAATGGAAGCATACAAGAAAGATTACGCGCAACTCGCCAAAGAGCAGCAAACATCGATGGAGAATGGGTTGACATCGCAAGAGGTGGCGAATCGTTTGCAAGAAAATGGACGCAATCAATTTGAACAAGCGCCCAGCGAGTCATTAATTAGTAAGATTTTGCATAGCTTATCGGACTTTACTACGATTATTTTATTAGTTGCCGCCGCAATTTCTTTTTACACAGCGGTATCGACGGAACATGGGGATTTATTTGAAGGGTTATTAATTATCGCCATTGTCGTGATTAATTCAGTGTTAGCAATTGTCCAAGAAGGAAATGCGGAAAAAGCACTTGCAGCCTTGCAAGATATGAATAAGCAAGTTACGTCTGTTTTGAGGGATGGCCACGTCACTGAGATAGATGCAGAAGAAGTTGTCGTTGGGGACATACTTGTTCTGGAAAATGGCTCAATGATCGTCGCTGATGCTCGGCTAACTCAAACTTCCCAACTCCGTGTTGAAGAGTCTGCGTTAACCGGGGAAAGCGAACCTGTTGAAAAAAATGCTGACTTTATGACGACGGAAGACGAGAGTCTCGGCGATCAGCTAAATATGGTATTCAAAGGCTGTACTGTCGTTAATGGTCGTGCAAGAGCGATCGTGACGGCGACAGGCATGCAGACTGAGATGGGGAAAGTAGCAAGTCTCTTAAATGACACGAAGCAAACCGCTACACCTTTGCAAAAAAGATTAAATCAATTAGGCAAACGAATTAGTTTTGTTGCAATTGGTGCCGCTGCGATTGTCTTTTTGATTGGTTATTTACAAGAAGAACCAGTCTTAGAACTATTTATGACTGCTGTATCACTAGCAGTAGCCGCAGTTCCGGAAACACTAATGGTAATTGTTACACTAGCATTGGCTTTTGGTGTCCAAAAAATGGCCAAAAAACATGCAATCATTCGTCGCTTGCCTGCTGTAGAGACACTAGGATCAACGAGTGTGATTTGTTCAGACAAGACCGGGACATTAACGCAAAATAAAATGACTGTCCGTCGTATTTGGCGCCATGGTGATGAGGTCGTAGATGCGGAAGATGCGATGACAGAAGAAGCCATCGAAGTGTTGAAGCTTGCGTCACTATGTACAGATGTTATTATCGAGCCGGGCGATGAAAAAAGCTACAAAGGGAACCCGACCGAGGTAGCCATTGTTCGTTCATTAGAAGAAAATTACCATACTAAAAAAGAATTAGATGAGTCCTATGTCCGAATTGGAGAGCTTCCGTTTGATTCAGAGCGGAAAATGATGACAACGATTCATAAGCATGGCAAGAAGTATCTATCTGTGACCAAAGGCGCCTTTGATGTCTTGATGCCACGCTTCCGCTATGGTGATGTGGAGCAAGCCGCTGTCGTCAATGATCGCTTTGGGAAAAAAGCCTTACGCGTTATTGCAGTCGGCTTCCGGACATTTGATGAAGAGCCGACTGAGCTGACATCAGCATTTCTGGAAAAAGATCTGCATCTCTTAGGCTTGGTCGGTATGATTGATCCACCACGTCCGGAAAGTAAAGGGGCGATTGCACGTGCCAAGCATGCAGGGATAAAGACAGTCATGATTACTGGTGACCACGTTGTAACAGCAAGCACAATTGCCAAAGAGCTAGGTATTTTATCAAAAGCCAGTGAAGCAATGACCGGCGCACAGCTACGTGAATTGTCTGAAGAAGAACTAGATACAAAAGTCAAACAACTATCAGTCTATGCGCGCGTGACACCTGAAGACAAAATCAGAATTGTCAAAGCGTGGCAACGGATATGGTCTTGACTGATGACAATTTTGCTACGATTGTCGATGCCATTGCACAAGGGCGTACCGTCTATCAAAATATTCGTAAGGCAGTCAATTTCCTTTTGAGCTGTAACATTTCTGAGATTTTTATTGTGTTGTTAGCGATACTATTTGGCTGGGGGGCACCATTTACCGCGGTGCAATTGCTATTTGTCAATGTCGTAGCGGATGGCTTGCCAGGTTTTGCATTAGGAAAAGAACCAGCTGAAAAAGGAATCATGAATGAAGATCCGATTGCACCAAGCGAGAGCATCTTTTCACGTGGGCTCTGGCAAAAAATTGGCGTGAACGCGTCAATTTTTACGGTAGTTACCTTGATTGGGTATTACTTAGGAACATTTGTGAATTCAATTAGTCCCTGGGTAGAGGCAAGCCATGAAGTCGGTCAAACAGTTGCCTTTTTAGTATTGGCATATTCATCGATTATCCACGTCTTTAATGTTCGAAGTGATCGTTCTATCTTTAAAGTAAAACTTGAATCAAACAAATCACTCTTTGAAATGGCTATTTTGGCCATTGTCATTACGACTGTTATCGCGATTCTACCAATTACGCAAGAATTATTTAGCTTGGTACGAATCAGCTTTAATCATTGGTTATTGGCGATTGCATTATCGATAATTCCGGTTGCCATTAATGAATTAATTAAATTCCACCGTTTACCAGATGAAGAGTAAACTGGCGAGACAGTCAGCTACAAGCAAAAAAACCAGAACGTCCAGAAGTTGGTACTCAAACTTCTGGACGTTCTGGTTTTTTTTGCTCTTTTTTGCTCTTTGTCAAAATGTATTCGTTTCTTCTTACAAATCACTGTTCGAACATTCCGATCCTATTGCTCGACTCTATTTTGATATTAGAAAACCAGTGCTTCTTCTTTTGGTAAGCTATCATAAAATGCGGTATGGCTAGCTGCAATATACGGTGTTAACCATAAGTAGCCGATTCCTGCGGTGAATAGGCACAAAATATGCCAGCCGATAAAGCTTAAATCTAATAAAAATAATTGCATTTTGTAGCCGTTCATTAGTCGACGACTTGCCGTGATACTATCCAAATAGCCCATCTTTTCACCGGTGTGTTGATACGTGTCATAAAAAATGGTATACGATTGTGAATACGAATACCCTTTAATAATTCCAGGAATAACAAATAAAAGGAACCAGAGTGATTGGAAAATACTGATTAGAATACAGATAATAACGACAGCCAATAAAAATGGTGATTGAAATGCACGAAAGGCATCCGAAAGTGGATTGATTTTTTGCTTTGTTCCACGCAATAAGTCTAAAAATGTCCACGTAATGGCGGTGCTAAATAATGTTCCGATAATATTGGCACCTAGTGTGACCATATAATTTGGATCATTGTCACTGCTGACGTTCGTTAATATAGTGGTGCTTGTATCCTGAGTTATGGACGATAAAGCCCAGATACTAGGGATACCGATCAAAACAAAGACTACAATAACTAACAAGGTGGGGACAAGATTTAATAAAATAGCACTTCCCCAGCGTCCGGCCAACAGTTCCTTGGCCTGTTTTTTGATTTCGCGATTTGATTTCATAACTTTCCTCCTATTACCATTAAGTATAGCAAATTAAGGCCTGAATACAACTTACAAAGTTGTTGGGAGGAAACTGTGACTTGCAAATGATCGTTAGAAAACGTATGATGAATTGTATACGTAAAAAGAATAGAAAGTAGGGAAATGAATGTCGCAACCAGCCATTCGTTATCGATTAATAAAAAAAGAAAAACACACCGGTGCGCGCCTCGGTGAGCTGATTACACCACACGGTACGTTTCCGACACCAATGTTTATGCCAGTAGGGACACTTGCTACTGTTAAAACAATTGCTCCTGAAGAATTAAAACAGATGGGTGCAGGTGTTATTTTAAGCAATACCTATCATTTATGGTTACGTCCGGGAGAAGACATTGTCGAAGAGGCAGGCGGACTGCACAAGTTTATGAATTGGGATCAGCCTATTTTGACTGATTCAGGAGGATTTCAAGTCTTTTCTCTTGCTGATATGCGTAATATTGAAGAAGAGGGCGTTCATTTTAGAAATCATTTGAATGGCTCAAAGCTCTTCTTGTCTCCAGAGAAAGCCATCAACATTCAAAATAAGCTAGGCTCTGACATTATGATGAGCTTTGATGAATGTCCGCCATTTGATGAAAGCTATGACTATGTCAAAAAATCCGTTGAGCGTACGTCTCGTTGGGCTGCCCGAGGGCTTGAAGCACACTTGCATCCCGATCGCCAAGGCCTATTTGGTATTATTCAAGGAGCAGGTTTTGAGGAACTACGCAGACAAAGCGCCAAGGATTTGATAAGTATGGATTTTCCAGGTTATTCAATCGGTGGCTTATCAGTAGGAGAACCAAAATCAGAAATGAATCGTGTGCTAGAATTTACTACGCCTTTGATCCCAGAAGACAAGCCGCGCTATTTGATGGGTGTGGGTGCCGCTGACTCCTTAATTGATGGCGTCATTCGTGGCGTGGATATGTTTGATTGCGTCTTGCCGACTCGTATCGCTCGAAATGGAACATGTATGACCTCGAAAGGACGTCTGGTTGTCAAAAATGCACAATATGCACGCGACTTCCGACCAATTGATGAAAATTGTGATTGCTATACTTGTAAAAATTATAGTCGTGCGTATGTCCGTCATTTAATCAAATGTGATGAAACATTTGGTATGCGATTGACCTCTTATCACAATTTGTACTTCTTGTTAAATCTTATGCGCCAAGTCCGTCAAGCAATTATGGACGATAATTTATTGGAATTCCGGCAACATTTCTTTGAAGAGTATGGATTTAATAAAGAAAATGCGAAAAACTTCTAAAAAGCTAGAGTTTCTTGAAACGTATGTGATAAAGTAGAAAGAGATAAAAAAATGAGGTGAAGAGATGTTACAAGTAGTTATTATGGTTGTTTTTTTTGCGGGAATGATGTTCTTTTTCCAACGTTCACAAAAGAAACAACAACAGCAACGAGAAGAAACATTAAATTCTATGCAACCGGGCAGTAAAGTCATCACGATTGGTGGCTTGCATGGAGTGATCTATGAAGTAGATGATGACAAAAAAACCGTTACATTGGATTGCGAAGGCGTTTATTTAGAGTTTGAACGAGCAGCGATTCGTACAGTGACGCCTCCAACAACAGAAGAACCAATCGTTACACAAGAGGCGCCAGTGGTAGACGCTCCTGTAGAAGAAACAGAACCAACAGTTGAACCAACAACGAAAGAAGATTAGTCCTCAGCGGCTAATTTTTTTTTGCAAAAAATAAAGTGAAAAACATCACAATAAACTCTTTACAACTACTGGTATCTGTTGTACACTCTATTTGTGAATATATTAACAATGTTTAAGAGGATTAGGAGGAACGAATTATGGCAAAAACAAAAGTAGAAAAGACAACAGGAGCGATTGATGTATCAGTAATGATTGATAAATTAGCTGCACAAGGTAATGAAGCACTAAAAGCAATGGCTGATTTTGATCAAGAAAAAGTTGACCACATTGTGCATGAAATGGCAATGGCTGCCTTAGATAAACACATGTATTTAGCAAAATTAGCAGTCGATGAAACTGGCCGCGGCATTTATGAAGACAAAGCAATCAAAAACATGTATGCATCAGAGTATATTTGGCATTCTATTAAGCATGACAAAACAGTCGGCGTTATCAATGAAGACAAACAAAAAGGTCTTATCGAAATTGCAGAGCCAGTCGGGGTCGTTTGTGGGGTAACACCAACGACTAACCCAACATCTACTACGATTTTTAAAGCGATGATTGCTTTAAAGACTCGTAATCCTATCGTCTTTGCTTTTCATCCAAGCGCTCAAAAATGTTCCGCTGAAGCAGCGCGAATCGTGCGCGATGCAGCGATTGCAGCAGGTGCGCCAGAGCATTGTGTACAATGGATTGAATACCCATCGATTGAAGCAACGCAAGGCTTGATGAATCATCCAGGCATCGCCATTGTATTAGCGACTGGTGGATCGGGCATGGTGAAATCAGCGTATTCAACAGGAAAACCGGCATTAGGTGTTGGACCAGGAAATGTACCATCATACATCGAAAAAACAGCAAAATTAAAACGAGCAGTCAATGATTTGATTGTATCGAAAACATTTGACAATGGAATGATTTGTGCATCTGAACAAGCAGTGATTGTCGACAAAGAAGTCTATGCCGCAGTCAAAGCAGAGTTCCAAGCACATCAAGTCTATTTTGTGAAAAAAGAAGAGTTACAAAAATTAGAAGATGCAGTAATGAACGAAGGAAAATACGCAGTCAATCCCGCAATCGTTGGCCATTCAGCTGAAGAGATTGCGAGCTTAGCTGGTATTGACGTACCAAAAGGAACAAAATTATTGATTGCTGAATTAGCAGGTGTTGGTCCTGATTATCCATTGTCTCGTGAAAAATTATCACCAGTGCTAGCGATGATCAAAGCTAATTCAACTGAGCAAGGCTTTGAACTATGCGAAGGGATGCTAGAGCTTGGTGGACTCGGACATACAGCTGTTATTCATACAGAAAATGAAGAGCTACAAGTCAAATTTGGCTTACGAATGAAAGCTTGTCGTATATTAGTCAATACACCATCTGCTGAAGGCGGAATCGGAAATATCTACAATGAAATGATTCCATCATTGACGCTAGGATGTGGATCATATGGTAAGAATTCAGTTTCTCGGAATGTGTCTGCAGTAAACTTAATTAATGTCAAAACAGTAGCGAAACGGAGAAATAATATGCAATGGTTCAAATTACCTTCAAAAATTTATTTTGAAAAAAATTCATTGTTGTATTTAGAAAAAATGGAAAATGTTGAACGCGTGATGATTGTCTGTGACCCTGGTATGGTGCAATTTGGCTATGCAGACACGGTTCGTGAAGTATTGGCTCGTCGTTCAAACAATGTAAAAATTGAAGTGTTCTCAGATGTTGAACCAAACCCATCAACCAATACAGTCTATGCTGGAACAAAAATGATGGTCGACTTTAAACCAGATACTGTAATCGCTCTTGGTGGTGGCTCTGCGATGGATGCAGCAAAAGGCATGTGGATGTTTTACGAACACCCAGATACATCATTCTTCGGAGCAAAACAAAAATTCTTAGATATCCGTAAACGAACATACAAAATTGACAAACCTGAAACAACACAATTTGTCTGCATTCCTACAACATCAGGAACTGGTTCTGAAGTAACACCATTTGCAGTAATTACAGATAGTGAAACACACGTGAAATACCCATTAGCTGACTACGCATTAACACCAGACGTTGCAATCGTTGACCCGCAATTTGTCTTGTCAGTGCCAGCGTCAGTGACAGCAGATACAGGTATGGATGTCTTGACGCACGCGATTGAATCATACGTTTCAGTAATGGCGTCAGACTATACCCGTGGCTTAAGCTCACAGGCAATCCGACTTGTCTTTGATTATTTAGAAAAATCAACACATACAGCCGATATGGAAGCTCGCGAAAAAATGCATAACGCATCAACGATGGCTGGGATGGCCTTTGCCAATGCCTTCTTAGGAATTTCTCACTCGATTGCGCACAAAATTGGTGGAGAATATGGTATTCCTCATGGTCGTACCAATGCAATCTTATTGCCACACGTTATTCGTTACAATGCAAAAGACCCACAAAAACATGCGATGTTCCCTAAATATGATTACTTCCGTGCGGATACTGATTATGCGGACATTGCACGCTTCTTAGGTCTAAAAGGAAAAACGACTGAAGAGTTAGTAGAAGCTTTGGCTAAAGCAGTCTATGATTTGGGTGTCAATGTCGGTATTGATATGAACTTAAAGGCTCAAGGTGTGACACAAGAAATTTTGGATAACACAGTTGACCGTATGGCGGAATTAGCGTATGAAGATCAATGTACAACAGCAAATCCAAAAGAACCACTTATTTCTGAGTTGAAACAAATTATCTTAGACGCATACGAAGGCTAATGATTGTAATCCGAACACTGCAAAAGCAAGCGAGAGAGCGAGCTTTTGCAGTGTTTTTTTCAAATAGACCTCCTGATTGAATTGGGTTATGATAAAAATATTGACAGAGAGGAGCATTAGAATGACAGAAGAATCACCAGTTTTCGTTAGCTTAGCTTTGAATCAACGGCTGAAACAACTGCAAGAAAGCTATAGTCAAAACCCACACTTGATGAAGCAAGAGCAACTACAACGGTTTGTATTTGAATTGAGAGATTACACGGAAGCGGTCGAGATACTAGCAGATGACTCATCTGGGAAATTTACCGATATTCCTGTAGATAAAGATACAGTCGCCTTATTACTAGCACAGCAGCATTCCTTGCGACTTGTAGTGCAACAAGGGCAATCGTTGGAGACAGGGGAGGGTCGTCGTCTTGAAGCTAGTCTAAAAGGCCTGATTGAATTGAATCACCTACTACTACAAGACGCAAAACAATTTGAAGCAGCAGTCGCTAATGAAGTGGCCATCAAAGAAGAACCTAGACAACCAAAAGCGAGCTTTTTTAAACGACTATTTGGGAAAAGTGAATAGATGAAGCTGTGACAAAATTAGCTACAAACAAAAAGCCAGAAAAACTAAAAGGTGTCGAAACAACTTTTAGCTTTTCTGGTTTTCTTGCTTGTAGTTGAATGAGTGTGTCTTAGCATTTTTTGTTTACTTTTTCTTGGTGGCGTCCACTTTCGCTACACGTTTTGGTAATTTCACTTGGAAACAAACCCCTTTTGGTTGCACATCTTTGACGATGATTGTCCCTTTGTGTTCGGTGATGATTTGTTTGGCAATTGCTAGACCTAAGCCGTAGCCGCCAGTTTCTTTCGAACGGGAACGATCTTCACGATAAAACCGATCAAAAATATGTTCTTTGTCATGATCTGAAATCGACGGTCCGGTATTTTGAACTTCGATTTGCCATTCCTTATTTATCGTACTAATAAGCTTGACCGTATCACCGCTATTGGTATACTTCAATGCATTATCTAACAAAATCACGATTACTTGGTGCATCTTTTTCTCATCAAATGTCCAAGTAACATTGGGGGCGACCGTCGATTCATAGACAAATGTTTTTTGATCGAGTTCGGCCATTTCTTGGAAAGGCTTCATGAGATTTGTCAGGAAAGTTTGGACTGCAATCGCTTTGTTGTGCAAGGTTTGTTGATTGGAGTCGTTACGAGCGATGACGAGTAAATCATTGGTCAGTCCTGTCAGGCGTCTTGTTTCCGTCAGTGCTTGCGCGATACTTTCGGATTCTTCGATAATCGTACGGTTCGGCTTTGTAAATAAATGTTGCAAGCTATTTTGAATAATTGTTAAAGGTGTGCGTAATTCATGAGAAGCATTTTCTACGAATTCTTGCTGTTGTTTCCAAGAAGCTAAGATGGGCTTCATGGAGAGACTAGAGAGATAGTAACTCACACCAATCGAAAGGAACCAAAAGAGAACCATGCACAAAATTAAAATCACTTGAAAATTAGCTAACGCTGAACGAATTTGATTGGTGTTGGCCAAAATTTGGACATAGGCAACTTCACTATCTTCGTCACTTGTATTCTTTAAAGTAACTGAATGAAAGACAGAAGTGTTATCCGAAGCAGTATCTTGTAGCTCAATCGTGTCGATAGCATCTAGTGATTTGGTATTCAAAGATAGATTTTGAAATTGGGTAAAGCGGCCGACTAATGTGTCGGTATTTAAAATTTCACCGTCTTGGGACCAGAGAATGACTTGGGTATTGAAATTATTACTCATGCCACCACGAAAAGGGGTGGATGATTTACTCATGGTATTTTTGTAAGACGGATCTTGTTGCTCGTAGCGTTCTATCTCTAGTTTCACGATCGGGGAACTGATACTCGTGGAATTTAAGACATCATCTGTTTCGCGATAAGCGGAAAGATGAAAGACGTTTAGAACGATCAATCCAAGAGCAAAGAAAATCAAGGCGAACGCTAGCACATTCATCAAGAAAAAACGAATCCGATGTTTCTTTGACAACTCTTTATTCATTTGCATCTGCTCCGGCTAACATATAACCAACATTTCTTAAAGTTTGTAGGTCTTTATCAATTCCCGTTGTCCGTAAGTGCTTACGCAGATTACTCATGTAGACTTCAACCACGGTCAATGTCGTAGCAGAATCAAATCCCCATATACGGTCGAAGATTTGTTCTTTCGTTAAAATGACGCGTTGATTTTGAATGAAGTAGACTAACAGTTCAAATTCTTTCCCTTGGATCGGTAAGACTTCGCCATTATACGTCACTTCTTTGGTATTTAACGAACAGGTCAAGTCTCGATAGACCAATGAATTTTCATCAAATAATCCTAATGAGCGTTTGAGTAATGATTTTACACGCATGGGTAATTCTTCGCGGTAAAATGGTTTTGTTAAATAATCATCGGCGCCTTTTTCAAAACCGGTAATCTTATCCTCTAGGGCATCCTTTGCGGTTAAGATTAAGTTAGGGGTTTGAATATTTTGCTTCCGCGCTTGTGCAAGTACTTCATAGCCATTCATTTCAGGCAACATTAAATCTAAAATAACTAAATCATAAATATTGGTTTCTAATTCAAATAACCCTTCACTCCCCGTATAGACTTGGGTAACTTCACCAAGAGGTTCAATAATTTCTAAAATATTTTCAGACAATACAGCATCATCTTCTACTACCGATAATTTAATCAATTCTTTCACCTCTCCCATATACTATCGGTTGTAGCATGTCCAACTAAAGATAACCTTAAAAAAAGAATCTGGGCTGCTTTTTATAAAAAAATGGGAGTGTGACAACAGTCTGTCACAAGCTCTTAAATATGAATCCACCGCTTTTACAACAACCTCGCTCATAGCATTTTTTCGTAATAAACTAGTTTTCTCTCTTAATCTTTCTGCTTGGTTTTTTTAAATTTTAATGAAATGTATTCGAACATAATTTGCTCCTCCTACTTTTTCAGATAATATAACTAAATAAGGTAATTGGTAATACTGAGATAGCGTTTTCTATATGGGTAGTGTAAGATTAAATCAGAGAAGCATCAATAGCAAGAGTATTAGTGGATGTGAACATAGGAGAAAAATCATGCAAATTTTGTTTAGAGAACTTATTGAAAAAGATGAATTATTTTTAAATGATGTATTAGAAAAATCTTTTAACTTTGATAGTGAAGTGGCTTTTGGAAAATCCATAAGATTAGGTCCTCCAGGATATGATAATGGCACCTTAAGTAAAAAAATTATAAATAGTGATTCTTTTACTACATTGATAATAATTGCCGATCAGGAAGAATGTGGTGTGTTAGTTTATACAATAGGTACTCCTAATATCGTAAATTATTTTTGTTTAGATCCAGTATTTATTGGTAAGGGAATTGGTAGTTTAGCTTGGAGGAAGTTAGAACAGGAGAAGAAGGGAATATGGCAATTAGAAACGCCAGCTTTCTCACTAAGAAATCATTTCTTTTACGAAAAAAATGGCTTTAAGAAAATTGGGGAGAAAACGTATGAATCAAATGCAGTTTCTTTTATTTATAGAAAAATCATTAAGGATGTATAAAAAAGTTACATCTGTAAAAGGGCTGAGATTTATCAAAAATGGGGAGTGTGATAAGAGTCTATCACACTCCCTTAAACATATATAAATAGTGTTCAAAAGCAATTCTCTCAGCAATAAGTTAAAAATTTGAGAAGTAATTTTTAACTTATTGTTCGGAGCCAACTACTTTTGTCAAAAACTTTTCTTTAAATCCAGTCAATTAGTTCGAAAACTGTAGCTATCGGGTGCGATTCTACGCGCATCGCACCACTCACGAACTGAGCCGGTAAAATATAGTGGCACAGTTCGTGTTTGCGCGGTGGTTTTACTACCAGTCATGGCATAGAGCGTCGTTAACTCTGATTGCCATTGTTGGACGAGTAGGATTGTTTCGTCGAGACCTTTCGTTAACAAATGAGTCAAAATAGTTCCTGAAATGCCGACTGCATTGGCACCTAATGCTAATGCTTTGAAGATATCGTATGCCTGGCGGATGCCACCAGAAGCGATGAATTCATATGGGTAAGGGACTTCATTAGCTTCTAGTAGCGATTGAACCGTCGAAAGACCGTATGAATCTAAATAGCCAAACTCTCTATTTTTTCGGCGAGCATTTTCGATTTGGGTGAAGCTAGTGCCCCCTTGGCCGGAGACATCGATGCTGGTGATACCACAGTCGATAAGCTGTTGGATGGTTTCACGGGTCATACCAAACCCAACTTCTTTCACAATCACGGGGATGGAAAGGGTGCTAGCAATCTTAGCGATATCTTCTAACCAATAGCGAAAATCACGATCTCCTTCTGGCATGACAAGTTCTTGAGGTGCATTCACATGGATTTGCAAGGCATTGGCCTCAAGTAAATCGATGGCTCGCTGTGCTTGCTCTAGCGAACTCCCCGCACCAACATTGGCAAGAATCATGCCTGTGGGGTTGGTTTTTCTTACGATTGTGAAGCTATCTTGGACAGACGGATCCTTCAAGGCAATCGAGACCGATCCTGTTGCCATCGCCAAGGATGTTTCACGAGCAAGCGTGGCTAATTGCTCATTGATTTGCTTGGTCTTTTCACTGCCACCGGTCATCGCATTAATAAAGAAGGGGGTCTTCAATGGCAAACTAGCCATTTCCGAGGTGATCGAAATGTCATCTACAGCCACTTGCGGAAAGGAACGATGGATAAGATGAACATGATCAAAGTCGGATGGACGATCTTTATGAAAGGCTTTGGCTAGTGAAACATGTTCGTCTTTGCGATTCATTTTTTTCCTCCTCGATAATGATAGACGTGCAGTGGTAAAGGAATGATGTCTGCTTTTTCCCAGGCACTCATCAAAGGTAAGATACCGGTTCGTTGGTCAGCAATCACGATGCCACAATCCCCGCCACCAGCTCCGGATGACTTCGCTGCACCCCCGCAAGAGATAGCTAACTGACACAGCTTTTCAAGCGAAGGCGTTTCGATGATGACCCCAGTAATCTGAGATAGATTGGCTAGTAGTTCACGATTTTTTAAAATCATGCGTTTGATTGTCGGAACATCTTCTTCCATAAAAGCATCGATCAGAGTTTGCACACAGTCTTTGCTTTCATCTAAAAATTGTTGGTACAGTTTTTGCTTTTCTCCGCGCGATTGCGAGACTTGGTCGACCAAATCAGATGTCGAAGCAGGACTACCTGTCCAGCCAATGACTAGTCGTAAATTTTTCGGTGTTGGTAATGGTTGAATCGTGAGCATGGGCCAAGGTTCAGCTAAGAGATGTCCGATTGGCCATTTTTCTTGCTTATCTAAGACCCATTTATGATCAAATGTCGAAAAAGCAATCCAACCACCATATGAGCTAGCGGCGATGTCGCCACAAGAGCCATTTCCTTGCACGGCCAAGTGAGCCAGCGCTGAAATCTTGAAGACCGTCAGCTGATCCATCTCCAAATCATAAAACAAATTCAAGGCCTTAACGGTCGCCACAGTCACCGCACCACTTGATCCAAGACCGTATTTACGTCCATTGGAATTGTCTAATTCACTCGTCACTTTTAAGTCATAAAAGGCAAGTAAGCGACCTTTTTCAGCCGCATATTTTTCTGTTAAGCGAATCGCTTCTAAAATATAGTGAAAGGGATTTTCCCGATGATCCAATACCAGTTCACCATTGCGACGCGTCCATCGAATGGGTAGATCGCTGTACTGTTGGGAGTGAATGGTGCCACTTTTTGTCGCAGCTTCGATTTTTACGGTGATAAATTGATCCACAGCGACGATGACAGCTGGGTAACCAGGCTCGACAACGGCGTATTCACCTGCAATGTATAGTTTTCCGGGTACAGAAACTTCAATCATTTTGTCACGTCCATTTCTAAAAGTTCGATTCCTGGGCCAGCGTATGCGACAACCATTTGCTGGTCGGAAAAAGTAGAAGACAATACTTCAAAAATTGCAGCAATATCTTTTTTCTGGCAAAGGACTTTGACATTCGGGCCAGCATCCATTGTAAAGTAGCAAAACAAGCCTGCTTGACGAATCGAGCGCACTAGATTCATCGCACGCAAACTATCTGGTGACCAGTACGTAAATGGAGGGACGGCAGCCAGTGTCGTTGCGTGCATTTTTAAGGCATTGGCTTCCATGACAGTCCCTAATTTTTGAAAATCATGATGCTGGATAGCCTCTTTTGCGATGTGTAGGTCTGCCTGAGCTTCTTTGACCCACTGTGGGTAAAATGCTGAAGTCTCGACTGTTCGCTGCATGCCTTCGCGGCTAGAGACGTCTTTAGGCTGATCGTTAATCAAGAGAAAAATCATCGCTAGCTCTTGTTCCCATCCTTGGGCATCAATCGGTAGGGCGTAGGAGGTCTCATCTGAGTCACCACGATCCCATTCTACAAAGCCACCAAAAATACTCCGGCAGGCAGAGCCAGAGCCGCGTCGTGCTAGCTTGGACAGTTCTTTAGGTGCAAGATTAAGACCCAGTGCTTGATTGCAAGCACCGGCTAAGGCAGCAAGCCCGCTAGCCGAAGAAGCCAGTCCAGCAGCTGTCGGAACATGATTGTGGCTACGAACGACAGCAAAAAACGGGCAGTTGGCCCGTTCACGGACTAAATTCAAAAAAGTAGTGACTTTTTTTGTCGCTTGTTCAGACTGCTTCACACCATCAAGGTAAAAACAATCCTTCGTGGCTTCTTCAGTAAATAGCACCTCGGTCTCGGTGTAAAATCCGTCTAATGTAAGTGACAAACTATTGTTTTTCGGTAGAATCAGCGCTTGATTTTCTTTCCCCCAGTATTTAATTAAAGCAATATTTGTATAGGCACGTGCCTTTCCCTTAAACATATTGATAAACTCCCAATCCTTGTAACCAAGTATCTTTTACCCCAGCTACTTTTAATTTTTGGCCAATCCGTTCAGCGTCTTCTTTGCTTTTTGTCAGGACAATAAAGCAACCCCCACGACCGCCACCAGTTAACTTGGCACCTAATGCTCCTTCTGAGAGAGCAAGACGAATGTATTCATTTAACGTTGTATTGCTGACATGTAATGAAGCAAGACGTAAGTGGGCTTCAGTCATCAATAAACCTAATTCTTCCGGTCGATTGCCCATGATGGCTTTTTGTGCCCGTTTGGTTAAGCGCCCGATTTGTTGCAAATGATTGCTAGTAAATGCTTGATCGACTTCATGTAATTGGGCGACAGACTTCACCGCTGCCCGAGTCTGGCCCTTAATTCCTGTATCTGCAACTAAAAGATACGCATCTAAATGCAAAGGAAAGGACGTAATTTCTTTATTTTTACGGAAAAAAATAGGGTGGCTACCACTCGTCGCAGCAGCGTCGATACCACTTGGATTTCCGTGAGCAATTTGTTCGGAGTAATTGACATAAAAAAGTAGCTGCTCCTCTGTCAAATCGCGCTCTTGCCAATCAAAGAAGGCGCGCGTAATCGCGACAGCAACAGCAGCACTAGATCCCATGCCTCGTTCTGCCGGGATAGTGCTATCAATTTGTAGCTGAAAGTCAGGAGTAACTAGTTCCTTTTGTAAGCGGGTAGTCAATGCACGCACATTGGCTAATGCTTCTGGTATATTGGAAAGACTGCCAGAATGATAGCTAGAGGTCAATTCATTCCCTGATACTGATTCAGATACGCTGGCTCTTATTTTGGTGCCAGTGAATGGAAAGGCAATTGCTGGCTCGCCGTAGACCACTGCATGTTCTCCCATCAGAATAATTTTCCCTGTTGCTTCACCTATACCCACGTCTCTCATAATTCTCCTCTTTCAATTTTGTCATATCGAGTAAACCTAGGCTTTATTCTACTAGATTCTGACTGATACGTTAAGCTCTCCGCCTCTTTTTCTTAAAAAAAATTCCTTTTCTTAAGAAAGAATTTTAATTTTTTGTCTCTTTCTGTCATTGCTTCCCGTTTTTACATGCGTTATAGTGGATAGGTTGAAAAAAGTAGAAGAGAAGATGGAGGGATACAATGATTGTATTAGCAGGGACAATTGGTGCTGGCAAATCCAGTTTGACAGCCATGTTGTCACATCACTTAGGTAGTGTAGCTTTTTATGAATCAGTAGAGGACAATGAAGTATTGCCTTTGTTTTATGCCGAGCCACAAAAATATGCATTCTTATTGCAAATTTATTTCTTGAATAAGCGATTTGATAGCATCAAACGTGCGCTTTCACATCCTGATAATGTCTTGGATCGATCCATTTATGAAGATTCACTGTTGTTTCATTTGAACGCTGATCTCGGTCGTGCCACGAAGACTGAAGTAAAGGTGTACGATGAATTATTGGCCAATATGCTAGAAGAGCTGCCTGACGTTTCGCAAAAGAAACATCCGGATTTATTGGTCCATATTCGTATTTCATTCGATACAATGTTGGAGCGGATTGCCAAAAGAGGACGACCTTATGAACAAATCGCCCACGACCCTAGTCTGTATGACTACTATCAAGAGCTAAATAAGCGATACGATCAATGGTATGATGCCTATGATGCTAGTCCTAAAATGCAAATCGACGGCGATGCCTTGGACTTTGTCGAAGATACGCAAGCAGCGCAAACCGTGCTGAAAACGATCGAGCAGACGTTAAAACAAATCAGAGCGTAATGAACGGAGCCAGACTATTTTTGGCGTATCTGAATACTATAAAAAATCAGAAAATCCAAAAAGTTTGAAAAACAACTTCTGGATTTTTTTAAAACAAAATGCTTTGCAAATGAATTTTTTTGCAGTATAGTTGACTAATCAATTGTTGATTAGTCATATAAAGGAGGTGCCACGATGGATTTAAGAGCAGTCAGTAAATTGTTGTATCAATTAAAGCTTGCCACACAAGAGACGACGACTAAGTTTGAGCGGGAGACTGGATTTAGTATCACGCGCTATGAGTTGTTGTTGTTTTTACAAGAACAAGGTGAATGCACGCAGACTGTTTTGCAAAATGAATTGCAGATTGATAGTGCAGCCGTCACTAGGCATCTGAAATTGCTCGAAGAAAAAGGATACGTCGTTCGCAAACGCAACTCAGAAAATAACCGCGAAGTATTCGTAAAGCCCACGTCAAAAGCGCTCACTGATTTAACGACGTGTCAAAACGAGCATGAACAGACCCAAGCAAACTTGTTGCCCTTAGATGATCAAGAGGGGGCCGCTTTATTAGAACTATTAACAAAATTAGTGAAATGAAAGAGGAAACAAACATGACAAACGAACAAACATTTTCAGATATCGTATTCGGTAGAAAGTCCGTACGTGTCTACGACGAAACATACAAAATCTCACACGAAGAAATGTTAGCGATGATTCAAGAAGCAACGACCGCACCATCTTCAGTAAATATGCAACCATGGCGTTTTGTCGTCGTAGAAAGTGACGAACAAAAAGCCAACTTAAAACCATTGATTCGCTTTAACACGCGTCAAAACGATACCTCATCAGCGATGGTCCTAATTTTTGGAGATATGGCGTGTTATGAGCTTGGGGAAGAAATTTATGATCAAGCAGTTGCAGAAGGAAAAATGCCAGCTGACGTGAGAGATCAACAACTTGCAGCAATTATTCCTTACTACAAAAACTTTACAACCCAACAAATGAACGACGTTGTCAAAATCGATTCAAGCTTAGCTGCGATGCAATTTATGCTAGTGGCTCGCGCACACGGCTACGAAACCAATCCAATCGGTGGCTTTGAAGCAGATCAGTTAGCAGAAGCGATGGGACTAGACAAAGAGCGCTACGTACCAGTCATGATTTTATCTATTGGGAAAGCCAAAGAAGAAGGTTATTCATCTGTACGTTTAGCAGCAGAAAAAATTACCGAATTTAAATAAATAAGGGGAGAGAATGATGAAAGTAATTCAAGCAACTTTTTTTATTAAAGCAGAAAAAAGAGAGGCCTTTTTAGCAGATATCTTGCCACTTGTTGAAGCAGCACGCAAAGAAGCCGGCTGTATTGATTATCAATTGTATGAATCATTTGAAAACAAAAATCAATTTGTCATGATTGAACAATGGAAAAACCAAGCAGCAATCGAGTCTCATAATCAACAGCCTTTGTTGCAACAATTGTTTCAACATATGCCTGATTATGCTGCTCAAAAAACGAGCATTCTCACATTTGATAAGGAGGCGTAAGGATGTCTACGTTAACTTCGATTTTAGTTGTTCTTGTTGCACTTGAATTTTTCTATATCATGTATTTGGAAACAATCGCGACTAGCTCTGATGCGACCAGCAGAGTCTTTAATATGACCAAAGATGAGCTAAATCGCCCATCTGTCCAAACGCTTTTCAAAAATCAAGGGGTATACAATGGCTTGATCGGTGTCGGTTTATTGTACAGCGTCTTTATTTCTGGGGCATCGCTTGAATTGAGTCGTCTATTGTTGGTATACATCATTTTGGTTGCTTTATATGGTAGTTTAACAAGTGACAAAAAAATTATTTTGAAACAAGGTGGATTAGCGATACTTGCGTTGATTACAACATTTTTTTAAGTGAACTAGTCTTACAGTGAATTTGAATTTTTAAACAACGATCTTATTCCGAGTTTCTATCGGCGTGAGGCCGTTGTTTTTTTACTGAAAATAATTGAGCAACTGTTGTTAAACTAACAGATATGTAAGGTAGCTAGTTTTCATGATCTTGGCGTAGAAAGACGCACACTCCCATGATAAGATAAATAAAATGGCTTACATTTTATTAAATTTAAAAGAGGTGGAGTATGAAGAAAAAGTGGCTAATTTGGGGTTCAGTTTTAATCGTATTGCTTGGAGGAGCAGGAATTTGGTATGGAATAAAATATGGAGGATCTTCTGATTCAAAAGCAAATGCACCTTCAAAAGAAGAGTTGGAGATTACTTATTTTGATGTTCCAGAAATGGATCAAGTGTATATTAATGGAAAAGTCCAACCAGAACAATCGCAAGCATATATATTGGGGGAAGAGAAAAAAAGTGTTCCAACTCTAAAGGTTCAAAATGGACAAGTAGTAGATGCTGGGACGGTCTTATATGAAGTTGAGGATCTAGCAGTGACAAGTGAGGTTGAAAATCAAACGAATGCGTTGACCCGGCAAGCGAATCGCAAAGTTGCGCTCTATGGCAAGTGGAACCGAGCCATTGAGCAATGGAAAAAAACATCTGAAGAGGAACGAACTACAACAAAAGAAGAATTGGATAACCAATACCAAACAGAACTAGATACGATTCTAGAAGAAGAACAATATATTAATGAAACACTTGCTGATTTAAATGAAAAGCAAATTATTCAAACAACGGCTGATTTTAAAGGAAAGGTAGCTATTCCAGAAGTAAAAGAAGCGAATACACCAATCATGCGATTGATATCCGAGACATTGTATGTTGCCGGTACAGTGAACGAAAAAGATTTGGAAAAAATTCAAGTGAATCAAAAAGCCAATTTAACGATTGTTTCAAATGGCACAACACTGTCCGGTCATATTCAATATATTGATGCCAATCCGCCAGAACAAAATAGTGAGGCTAGTGGAGATGGAGGTCAAGCCACCAATTTATCTAGTTACAAAGTGAAATTAAGTATTGACGAACCTGAAAAAGTGAAAAATGGGTACCATATTCAAGCAGCTATCAATGTGGGAGAGGAAACACCTATTTTTATTCCGACGGCAGCTATTCATCAAGAAGGAGAAACTAGTTATGTCCTTGTCAATGACTTTGGTTCAGTGATTCGTAAAGCCATTGTCCTAGCCGAAGAAGAGGGTGAGACAACGCACATTGTTTCAGGATTAGAAGCAGGCGATCGCATCATTGTCTCGTCTAAAACGGAAGTAAAAGAAGGGGATGTCATTGATACAACATCCACTGATATAGAATAGGGGGAGAAAGCGATGGAAAATAAGCAAACTCCTCTTATCGAAATGACTGGTATGAACAAGTATTTTACGATGGGCAAAGAACAATTGCATGTGCTAAAAGAGTTAGATTTAACTATTTATCAAGGTGAATTCATTATGATTATGGGTAAGTCAGGCAGTGGTAAAACAACATTGATGAATATCATTGGCTTCCTTGATCGAGCGAATAGTGGGACCTATTGTTTTCAAGGGAAAAATGTTTCTACATTAAATGAAAATACCAAATCTAGTTATCGCAATCGGCATTTGGGGTTTATTTTTCAACAATTTTTCTTGATTCAATCTTTAAATATTCGTCAAAATATTGAGTTGCCTTGTGTGTACGAAGGAAAGAAAAACCGCAAAGAGCAACGAAAATTATCAGAATCACTTCTTGAAGTAGTCGGACTTGCAAGCAAAAAAACAGCAAAAGTGACGGAATTATCAGGAGGACAGCAACAAAGAGTAGCGATTGCACGAGCATTGGTGAATGATCCGGTGTTAATTATGGCAGATGAACCAACTGGGGCCTTAGATACGGAAACAAGTCGCGATATTATGGAATTACTAACGGACCTGAATCAAAAAGGAAAAACAATTGTCATGGTGACGCATGACGAAGATTTAAAAAAATACGCAACGCGCGTCATTCATATGAAAGACGGTCGCTTCGAAACAGAGGAGGTTATCTCTCATGATTCGAAATCTTATGATAACAACCTTGCTTAGCATTCGAGCACATAAATTACGTGTGTTCTTGACGATGATTGGTATTATCATTGGTATCGCTTCAGTAGTTGCCATTTCCACTTTGGGAGAAGGAATGAAAAAACAAGTCGTGGATGCCACCAATAAGAGCTTGTCAGCCAATGAATTAAAATTAAAGTATATTCCTAGTGACCAATCGGAAGAAGAATACACATTTAATGATGGAACAGAATTTTCTTTTAGCAAAGTTGATATGAAACGTGTTCGTGATATTGAAGGAGTTGAGACCATCTATCCACTCTATGATAGTGGCATGGGAAGTGGTGTCATCGACGGGGTGCTAGATTATTTTGGGTTACAAGCCTACCTGAATATTGCACCTAACCCTGGTGCAAATGAGGTTGTTTATGGTCGAGATTTTCGTTCCTCAGATAGTGGAAAAGATGTTATTTTGCTCAGAAAAGATATTGTTGAACAACAATTAGGTGATACGATAACTGCTGAAGAATTGGTTAACCAAGCGGTATCGATAGGCGGTAGAATGTTCAAGGTTATCGGTATTCTCCCAGCGTTTGACTATGAAAATGCAACGATGACAACTGACTGGAATCTAGCACAGAGTAACTTTGTACCCAAAGATGCGTACAATGAGCTGACCCAGTCAAAACCAATCACTATGATCGTTTTCAAACTAAAAGAAGGCACTAATCGGCAACAAGTGATTGATCAAGCAACTACCATTTTAATGGAGGCGCATGAAGAAATTCAAGGTGCCTTTGGCGAAGACAATCAAGAAAAGAAAAACATGGAACAAATTCAAGCATCAATCGGAAGTATGACAATGTTTTTGATGGCTATTACAGCCATATCTCTCTTAGTAGGTGGGATTGGTGTAATGAATATTATGTACGTATCTGTCACCGAACGAAAACGAGAAATAGGGATTCGAAGAGCCATTGGTGCCAAACCAAGAATGATTCTATGGCAATTTTTACTTGAATCGGCGTTTATCACGTTATTAGGTGGCTTTCTTGGAGTAGCATTAGGATATGGTTTATCGGTGATTATTGGTGGCTATATTGATATAACCCCCGTCATGACAGTACCAATATTTGCTATTTCAACAGGAGTTTCAACACTGACTGGACTTATCTTTGGCATTATCCCTGCATTTAGTGCAGCGAGAATGGATCCAATTAAAGCAATTTATCAATAAGTACAGTCATCTATAATTTGGTGAATGGCAAATTGTTGAGCAAGTTGCAAAACCGATAATTAATAGTCTACGTCTTTTTTGATACAAAATAAGACGTAGACTATTTAAAGAATGATGGCAAGAAAATGAATTTTTTTCGGCCGTTTCTTGAAGAATGAACAAAAATT
>NZ_GL622241.1:2144886-2147171 GCF_000185365.1 Enterococcus italicus DSM 15952 | reverse complement strand
ATTCTAGTTTTCCGCGTTGGATGTCAGAAAGGTGCTTAAAGTGACGATTTTCTGTGGTATAATTGATCTGAGTCATGTAGATACCTCTTTCATACTTATGGTTTTGTCGCTTTTAAGTATAACGTATCTACATGATTTTTTTGCTTATTTCTTTATGCATTTCATTTTACAACTTACCATGAACAAAAATTTAATCCATGTATGGTGTTTTCTATTGACTTTTAAGTTGTCAATAGTTATACTGATAGAGTTGAGAAATGAAAGCAGAAGCACCCGCTTCTCGCCTTGTAGCAATTGTTGCTGGGCAGATAGTTATCCAATTTACTTGGGTTACGTGCGGGTTCGTATACGAGCTCGTTTTTTTGTACCCCAGTTTGTGGTAATCCTTTCTTTCTCTCAAAAAACTTGGAGGTGAATGACCATAGCAAAGGATATGATGGTAAACGACGGCATTCGTGCACGTGAGTTGCGTTTGATTAGTCAAGACGGAGATCAACTTGGAGTGAAAACTAAAGCTGAAGCATTAAAAATTGCTGAACAAGCTAATTTGGATGTAGTGCTAGTAGCACCTACAGCGAAACCACCAGTTGCTCGTATCATGGATTACGGAAAATATCGTTTTGAACAACAAAAAAAGGAACGAGAAGCTCGTAAGAAACAAAAAGTTATTAGTGTAAAAGAAGTTCGCTTAAGTCCAACGATCGATGTCAATGATTTCAATACAAAACTACGGAATGCACGCAAGTTCCTTGAAAAAGGGGATAAAGTGAAAGCTTCTATCCGTTTTAAAGGTCGCGCCATTACCCATAAAGAGATTGGTCAGAGAGTTCTAGATCGCTTAGCGGAAGAAACTGCAGATGTTGCAACAGTCGAACAAAAAGCGAAGATGGATGGACGTAGCATGTTCTTAGTGCTAGCGCCTAAAAACGACAAGTAGACTACACTTACTTTCAGTGAAAGTTAGATAACGAAGGATTTTGAGGAGGAAATTAGTTATGCCAAAACAAAAAACACACCGCGGATTAGCAAAACGTGTAAAACGTACTGGTAAAGGCGGATTGAAAAGATTCCGTGCGTTTACAAGTCACCGTTTCCACGGAAAAACAAAAAAACAACGTCGTCAATTGCGTAAAGCAAGCATGGTTGCTAAGGGCGATTACAAACGTATCCGTCAACAACTAGCGCGCATGAAATAATCATACGCAAACTTAAAACTTTCCAATCGAAAAAAATTCAAGAGAAGATTCATTTAGGAGGAATTAAACATGGCACGTGTTAAAGGTGGAACAGTAACTCGTAAACGTCGTAAAAGAGTGCTTAAATTAGCTAAAGGATATTACGGATCAAAACATACTTTGTTCAAAACAGCAAAAGAACAAGTAATGAATTCATACAACTACGCATTCCGCGATCGTCGTCAAAAGAAACGCGACTTCCGTAAATTATGGATTGCTCGTATCAACGCAGCAGCTCGTATGAATGGCTTAAGCTATTCTAAATTAATGCACGGTTTGAAATTAGCTGAAATCGACATCAATCGCAAAATGTTAGCTGACTTAGCTGTAAACGATGCATCAGCTTTCACTGCACTAGCTGACCAAGCGAAAGACGCTTTAAGCAAATAATAAAATAATAAATATTATTTTTTAAAATTTAGTATTGAAAAAGAGAGTGCATCGGCACTCTCTTTTTTTATTATTAATTGTCAAATTAAGTTAGACAAGTCCTCTTTGCTTATGTGACGCAAGAATACTTCTAATGGTGTTTTATAGTTTAATGATTTTCGAGGGATATTATTTCTTTTCAATGCAATAGATTGGATAAAACATTCATCAACTTCGTTGAAATCCACATAAAAGGAAGGTTGATGTTAAGCAAAAATATTACACTGATGAATTCAAAATACACTATTTTTGAATTCATCGGTCTTACAATCGGAAACGAATCCACAGCGCCAGATCGTATCTCACACCTATTCAAACGGAAGCAGCTTCAAAATAAGTTACTTAAAGACCACGTATCCAATTTTTCTGAAAATGGCTGCAAAGGGAGAAACTCAGATCGTTTATCAGCGAGTAAGCAGTTTTCAGCTTGAGGGTTAATGAATGTTCTGAATGACTCCTGCAGTAGGCCTTTCCGGGGTAAATTGAAAAACGTGTCTCAACTATTGATTTCAGTCTATATTCTAAAGGAGTGTATCTTGTGAACATTATACTATTTGTTTATGGCAAAATAAGAGTACATACAAGGGGGTGCGGACATAATCCTGGACCAAAAATGAACTC
>NZ_GL622241.1:2136862-2143717 GCF_000185365.1 Enterococcus italicus DSM 15952 | reverse complement strand
CTTTAGGAGGACTAAGTCCACTTCAATATCGGAAGAAACAAGGATTTATTTGTTAAAAAAGGTCCAGAAAAACATCCGCACCCCCCAATTGCAACGCAAAAGTACACAACTCCGCAAGAAGCCTAGGTTAAAATAAAAAGTCATTGCGGGCAACCTGAAATTCCTCTAAAGTTATGGTTCCGACACTATAACTGGAGGTAAGAAAAGGGTATACCCTAAATGATCAATATTAAAAAAATACTAAATTATAGATTTATTGTACGATATATTGTACAATAAATAGAAAGATAAATAAATGGGAGGGATTTATAATGGAAGCAGTAGCTTATTCTAATTTCCGACAAAATCTAAAAAGTTATATGAAACAAGTCAATGAAGATGCAGATACATTGATCGTCACTTCAAAAGATATTGAAGATACGGTGGTTGTACTTTCAAAAAGGGATTATGATGCTATGCAGGAGACTTTGCGAGTATTATCGAATAATTATGTGATGGATAAAATTCGAAGAGGAGATAAACAGTTTGAATCAGGAAATTTCACTACTCGAGAATTACTTGAGGTAGAAGAGGATGATTAAAGCTTGGTCAGATGATGCATGGAATGATTATATTTATTGGTATGAACAAGGAAATAAAATGAATATAAAGAAGATTAATAAATTAATCAAAGACATTGATCGTACACCATTTTCAGGAATTGGAAAACCAGAACCATTGAAACATGACTTGTCAGGGAAATGGTCAAGAAGAATAACGGATGAACATCGACTAATTTATGCTGTAAAAGATGAGACGATTTATTTTTATTCGGCAAGAGATCACTATTAAAAATATTCGTAATATGGTTCTGTTTCAAAGTTTAAAAACAAATCATACTACTACTTGTTTTACAATAAATTATGGTGGAATCCCTAGTAAAATTTTGATTTCAGTGCAGACTGAAAAGCCGAAGAGATTGCTTTCTTTTCGGCTTTTCTTATATATTCCTCAAATAGTTTCCATGCCCATAATCGTGGTAGAGGCAGTACGGATACTTTGGTAAAATTTACTGCGACGTTTGATTGGACGATGATCTTGTTCAATGAGATTATTGAGATATTTAACCGTTCTATGTTCTGTTTTTAGTATAGAATCCGTTTTTTGTAAATTTTTAACCACACTACCTATAGACGGGGCTTTATCTGTTACAAGAACCTTTGGCTCCCCGAATTGCTTCTTTAATCTTTTTAAAAAGGCATAAGCTGCTTGTGTATCTCGCTTTTTACGTAACCAAATATCTAAAGTTAGTCCATCTGCATTAATTGCTCGATGTAAATAGTGCCACGTTCCTTTGATTTTGATATAGGTTTCGTCCATTTTCCACGAATAAAAAGATTGTCTATTTTTCTTTTTCCAAATTTGATACAGGACTTTACCGTATTCCTGTACCCAACGGTAAATGGTTGTATGACAGACATTAATCCCACGGTCATAAAGAATTTCTTGAACTTCTCGATAACTTAGATGATAGCGAAGATAGTAACCTACAGCGACAATCATTACATCTACCTGAAATTGTTTGCCTTTAAAGTGATCCATCTTTTGTCCTCCAAGCTATCTTTTTTCTCTATTCTATCTTAAAATTAGTTTATCAGGAAATTTTGCAACAGAACCGTTCTGAATATGGTTTATCAAGTATGAAAGTTATTAATTCTGTTTTACGTTCTCACACTGGTTTGATTAGATTATATTTTGATGCAGTATATCAAGAAAGAAAATACGGTAGATTTAATGTTGATTATGAAACAGGAGAAATATTTAAGGGTAAAAAATGAAAATAGGAATTACTAAATGATTAAAAAATTAACTGAAATGAGTACACATCAATTAGGTCAAATTATGAATATTTGGTTGCATAGTAATATTGAAGCTCATAGCTTTATTTCAAGGGATTATTGGGTAGGTAACTATAATTTAGTTGAGCAGATGTTACCCAAATCAGACATTTATGTGTATTATCAAAATGATGAAATAATAGGGTTTCTGGGTTTGGATAATAATTATATCGCTGGTATTTTTGTCAAGAAGGAGTCACGCAACAAAGGGATAGGCAGAGAATTATTAAACGAAGCCAGAAAAGAAAAAAACGAATTGACTTTGTCTGTTTATAAAAAAAACGATAAGGCAATGAAATTTTATATGCGTAATGACTTTGTAGTTAAATCTAAATATGCTGAAAAAGAGACTGAGCAAGTATCGTATGATTTATTTTGGAAAAATACCTGAATCTGGATTTAAAGCTGACTGTATTATGGTCAGCTTTTTTTGTGGTTAAGCTGACATCAGCTTGCCCTGTTTATGCAAAATAAGAGTACATACAATTGAATACCACATGATAAGAATGAAGCGATAGAATCAGTTCCGAATACAAAAATTTCTGCATTGTGACTGCTTTTGGTAAGGGTTTGAAAGGCTTAGAAATCTACATGTGAAGTTCCTATTATGACATATTCATTCGTATTACCTCCATGTTTCCATATCTATCCAATCTAACTTGAATATTATACTCTATGTTAGTTATATTGTATCTGACTTTGTGAAAAAACAATATAATGATTTTAAATAAAATTTAAATTAATAAGTATAATATTTCTAATTATTTAGAACTACTACATAAACTTGATAGTAATCAAGTTTATGTCTCTTAAAAACTAATATACTGTGGTTGTACTAAAGTATAGGAGGGGTTTATATGCAACAGACTATTTTGAAACATAAAAATCATATTACAGTTATTAGTGGTCTATTCATTATTATAGGTTTTATTGCACATTTCATCTTTACCAATACGGTTATCTTTAATAGTGCTTTTATAATTGCTTCCATATTGGGTGTTATACCAATTGCAATACAGGCTTATCAGGCTATAAAAGTAAAAGTAGTGAGTATTGATATTTTAGTAACGATAGCCGTTATTGGTGCTTTCTTTATTCAAAATTACGAAGAGTCAGCTATTGTTACTTTTTTATTTTTATTTGGGTCATATTTAGAACAGCGTACACTTAAGCAAACAAGGTCTGCTATTAAAGAGTTGACGGAAATGGCTCCAGAGACTGCTTTTAAGCAATTGAACGAGGGACAATTTGAAGAAGTAGATATTGATAAAGTAGAGGAAGGGGATATTCTCTTAGTAAAAACTGGGTCCAAGATTCCAGTAGATGGTAGGGTAACTACTGGAAAAGGATATGTAAATGAGGCTAATATCACCGGCGAATCTTTACCTCTAAAGAAAGAGAAAGGTGACAAAGTATTTGCCGGTACCATTATGGATAATGGGACTATTCAAATAGTCGCTGATAGAATTGGGGAAGATTCTACATTTGGTCGAATTATTGAATTAGTAGAAGAAGCACAAGATTCTAAATCGGAAGCTGAACGATTTATTGACCAGTTCTCTCGTTGGTATACACCTGTGGTCCTTATCATTGGGCTATTAGTTTGGCTACTAACTAAAGATACAGCACTTGCGGTTACTGTATTAGTACTTGGTTGCCCAGGGGCCTTGGTCATTGGTGTACCTGTTTCAAATGTCGCGGGTATAGGAAATGGTGCAAAGAATGGAATTTTGTTTAAAGGTTCTGAAGTGATTAGTCATTTTGCGAATGTAGATACAATCCTATTTGATAAAACAGGTACCTTAACTGAAGGAAAGCCTGAAGTTAGCGAATTCGTTTACTATGGAAATAATCAAGAGGAGGATTTATCTCTATTATACTCGGTTGAAAGGGAATCTGATCATCCCTTAGCTGTCGCTATTACAAATAAATTAGCGCAATATAAACTAAGACCTGTAGATAATACGCAGGTTATAAAAGGTGGGGGTGTAATTGCTCACGTTGACGGACACATTGTTACAGTAGGGAATAAAACCTTAATGGAACAAGAAAATATACCACTATCTGATGATATTCTTAAAGAATTAGATAAATTAGAAAGAGCCGGTAGTTCAATTGTATTAACGGCAGTTGATCGTAAGTTAATTATTTTAATGGGAATCCGTGACCAAGTTCGAGCAGGTGTTAAACAAGACCTACAAAAATTAAAATCACTTGGTGTTAAAAATCTCATTGTATTATCAGGGGATAATCAAGGCACAGTTAATTTAGTTAAAAAGGAACTAGGATTAACCGAGGCTCATGGCGATATGCTACCTGAGGACAAGCAAGAATTTTTAAAAGAAAGACAGTCTACTGGTGAAATTGTTGCGTTTATTGGTGATGGTGTGAATGATAGCCCCTCTCTAGCTACTGCAGAAGTAGGGATAGCTATGGGAAATGGAACAGATGTAGCCATTGAAAGTTCAGATATTGTTCTAATGAATTCCAATTTTAATCGTCTCCCCCATGCTTTAGGTTTAGCTAAAGAGACATACGCGAATATGAGACAAAATATTCTGATTGCTGTTGGTGTGGTGATAATATTACTCTTTAGTTTAATATTCAGTGAATGGATGTCTATGTCAATTGGTATGTTAGTTCACGAGGCAAGTATTTTAGTCGTTATTTTAAATGCAATGAGATTAAGAGGATATCAATTAAAATAATTGATCCGTATCAATTTTTTTAAAAAAATACCTTATATAATTTATTTAAAGGAGTGATAGATATGACTAAAGCAACGTTAAAATTAGAAACATTAACTTGTCCATCATGTTTACAAAAAATTGAAAGTGGTTTAAAAAAGACAGCTGGTGTAGAAAAAGATTCTGTAAAAGTACTGTTCAATGCAAGTAAGGTAAAAGTAGATTTTGATGAAGAACAAGTCAATTTGAGTACAATTGAAAGAGCTATTGAAAACCTAGGATATTCAGTTATTAGTTCAAAAGTAAAGGAAGGTGTATAAAATGACAACAGCAAATGAAAGACAAGAAAAATTAGCTGCTGAAAAAGCATATAAAGAACACATTCATCATACAAAGATTAATGCTGCAGCTGTCATAGATCATATACTTGCTAATATCCATACCTTACATGTAAAATTACATCAATATCATTGGTATGTGAAAGGACCACACTTCTATTCGTTGCATACGGTCTTTGAAGACTTGTATAATGAAAATGAAGAATGGTTTGATCGCTTGGCAGAGCGCTTGTTAGCGGATGGTAACAAGGTAGCTTCGACAAGTGCTGAATTCCAAGAATATACAACTATTAAGGAAAGTCCAGCTGATAAGTATTTAGAGGCGGAAGAAATGGTGGCACAAATTGTAGAAGATTTCCGGTCTAACCGTGAATTCACCATCAAAGCCATTCGTTTGGCGCAAGAAGAGGCCAATGATGCGCTGGAAGATCAGTTGATTGCTTATAAAGATAGTTTGGATGTAAATATTTGGAAACTACAAGCATTTGTTGGAAAAGATGCTTTAGATGACGATGACTATATCGACTAAGATTAGTTAAGGAGGAAGGTTTATGGCTCACCACCATCACCATGGAGAAGGGCATACGACTTGTGTGCGCTTAGTGCCCATTTTTAACCATTTATCCGATGAACAAATGGATTTAATCGCGGCATCGGCGCATACGAGGAAAGTTTCAAAAAATGAATTGCTCTTTCGTGTCGGTGAAAAAGACGATACGCTCTATATTATTTCTTCGGGACGGATTCGAATCTACCAATTGAACGAGTCCGGTCGGGAGCAAACGATTCGCATTTTAAATCCTGGTGATTTTACGGGAGAGGTAGCCATTTTCCAATCGGATAAAAGACATCACAGTTATGCATTAGCAGCCCTGGATACGACCGTTTGTATGATTCGTAAGGCAGATTTGGATAATCATTTAGACAATTATCCTGAAATAACGCGCCGGATTTTGGCGGATGTGACTCGACGTTTGCAAGTATCGGAAAAACAAACGACTCAAGTGGGGATTGAAAATGTGGCATCGAGAATTGTAGCTTTTCTGGCTGATTATGTGGTAGACGAGAATAACCATACCTTTGTTGACTTACCTATGACGAGAAAGGACTTGGCTTCCTATTTAGGCACAACACCAGAAACGATCAGCCGGAAGTTCTCAGCTTTGGAAGAACAAGATTTGATTCGACAACATGCCAAGAATCGAATTGAAATTATGGATTTAGATGAATTGCTGTTTTCAGTAGAATAGAAAAAGAGCTTGCCAGATTAGAGTCTGACAAGCCTTTTTTGCAGGTCTTATTTAATTATTATTTTAAAGCATCTACCATTATTTTGCCGAAAGTTAACAAAAAACCCTATATTCAATTAGGAATTAGGGGCTTCTTCATTTTTCTTTATTATAAAATTATTCGTTAGGATCGTCTTCAGCATCTTCTTGCGTTGAATGAACTGTACCTGGAACATGATCTGGGCTAGCATAAATTGTATAAAGTTTTAAGGGTACATTTCCTTTGTTAGTAATATTATGCCATACACCAAGCGGTACAAACACAGCTTCATCTTCGCTTACTTTTTGTTCAAAAGATAAGTTATCCTCAGATGGTCCCATTTGGCATAGACCATCCCCTTGTTCGATACGGATAAATTGGTCATTTTCATTATGGACCTCCAGGCCGATATCTCCACCAACAGGAATTTCCATAACAGTTAATTGTAATTTCTCTCCAGTCCAAAGAGTAGTACGAAAATTAGTATTATCTAATGTTTCCTTCTCTATATTTATAACATAAGGTTTCTTGTCGTTATCAACATTACCGATTAAGAATTTATCATTATTCATATTTATCCCGCCTATACTCTAAATCTTATATCTTTAGCTAAATATTTCAAGTAAAAACACTTTATAATATATGATACAATATTCGTATATTATAAAGGAGGTTTCTGGATTT
>NZ_GL622241.1:2133608-2135394 GCF_000185365.1 Enterococcus italicus DSM 15952 | reverse complement strand
GGATTTGGATAGTATAGTAGTGTTCGAAAATGTGACCTTTAAACCTGGAGAAGAAAGTCTGTTAGAGGATATTTCTTTTCAAATTAAAGCGAATGAAATGATAAGGGTTGAGGGGCCTTCGGGAAGCGGTAAAAGTACTTTATTACGACTGATTTCATCGCTGATCCCGAGAACCAGTGGCGACATAATTTATAAGGATCAAATTTTGGAAGAAGTGAATTATCAAACCTATCGCAAATCCATTTCATATGTTTCACAAAATCCTCATTTATTTGGACGAACAATTCGTGATAATTTTGAATTGGTTTTTGAAGCACATGATAAAGCTTTTGATGAAAAAACCATTTTAGATTATATGGCGGAATTTGGTTTAGCACATATTGATTTGGATAAATCAATTCATAAAATATCCGGTGGGGAAAAGCAACGGATTGGTTTAATTCGGCACCTAATTTTTCCACCGGCAGTCTTATTGCTAGATGAAATCACTTCATCTCTAGATGAGGACAACCGTCATAAGGTTTGGGATAATTTGTTAGCCTATAAACAAAAACATCAAGTGTCTATTATGTGGGTGAGTCATATCCAAGATGACGCCGTGTTACCAGACCGGATATTCAAAATTCAGGACCACACATTAAGTATTGAAAGGGGTGCATAATATGACAAGTGAATTGACAGTATCACCATTATCACTCGTTTTCTCTTTTGTTCTGGTATTATTTGCCATATCTATCTCTTATAAAGAGAAATTAGGATTGGAAAAAGATATCCTGTGGGCCATGTTGCGGATGGTTGTTCAATTAATCATTATTGGCTATGTTTTAACTTACATTTTTCAAATAGATTCTATAATAGTTACGGCAGTCATTATGATTTTTATGATTATCAATGCGGCTTATAATGCTGACAAACGTGCGGATAAAATACCAAATGCTTTTAAAATTTCCTTAACCGCGATTGTAGTGGGGGTAGTTGCTTCCATTTTAGTCTTAGTTATTTCAGGTTCCATTCAATTTGTACCAGCGCAAATTATTCCTATTACGGGTATGTTGGTAGGGAATGCTATGTCAGTTATTGGTTTGTCATTCCGAAATTTAAATAATGAATTTTCTAAGGCACAACAGGAAGTAAATGAACGTTTGGCTTTAGGGGCATCCATCAAATTAGCTTCTACCGATATTCTGCGCGAATCAATTAAAGGATCACTGCAACCGACAATCGATTCTGCTCGTACAGTTGGTTTGGTACTCCTCCCCGGAATGATGGTTGGGATGATGTTAGCGGGAGCAGTACCTCTAAGTGCGATAATGTACCAGATTTTGATTTACTTCATGATGGTATCAACCTCAGCTATTACATCTTTAATTGCCGTATATCTTTCATACAAGTACTTTTACACAGACTTTGGTCAATTGAATATTCTAGATAATGAAAAATAAAACTACAATACCTTTAAAGAAAGTTGCGATATGCTCCCCCTAAAGTAGACTTATTTTATTAAGTGTCTACTTCAGGGGGAGCATATCATTTTTAGTCATCAGTCCTATATATTGTAGAGCCGTTTTAATCTTTTTATTTGTAGATCATATATATACATAATTACCTACCTAATCATTTTAAAATGGCTCTAAATCGTCCTGTCAGCGTCTATTTTATTTGTCAAAATCAAAAGTTATCTTATTTTCAACAATTTTCAAGGTTCTGTTGCAAAGTTTAAAAACAAATCATACTACTACGTGTTTTACAATAAATTATGATGGAATCCCTAGTAAAACTTTAATTT
>NZ_GL622241.1:2128819-2131733 GCF_000185365.1 Enterococcus italicus DSM 15952 | reverse complement strand
CCAAAACTTTAATTTCAGTACAGACTGAAAAGCCGAAGAGAGTGCCTTCTTTTCGGCTTTTCTTGTATATTCCTCGAATGGTCTTCATGCCTTTAATCGTGGCTGAAGCCGTTCGAAGACTTTGATAAAACTTATTTCGCCGTTTCATTGGACGATGATCTTGCTCAATTAAGTTATTGAGATATTTCACTGTTCGATGCTCTGTTTTCAAATAGAATCCATTTTTCTGTAACTTTTTAAACGCACTACCTATAGATGGGGCTTTATCTGTAAGGAGAACCTTTGGCTCTCCGAATTATTTATTTAATCGCTTTAAAAAGGCATAAGCTGATTGTGTATCTCGTTTTTTACGTAACCAAATATCTAAAGTTAGTCCATCTGCATCAATTCCATGGTCATAAAGAATTTCTTGAACTTCTCGATAACTGAGAATATATTGAAGATAGTAACCTACAGCGACAATCATTACATCTTCCTGAAATTGTTTGCCTTTAAAGTGATCCATCTTCTTTCCTCCAAGCTAGCTTTTGACTCTAGTTTATCTTAAAACTAGTTTATCAGTAAATTTTGCAACAGAATCAAATTATCCTAATTATTTCTAATTGATTCTGTAAGCACTTTGCTTAGCGATACAACTAAATTGTGATAGAATTAAGTTATAGTTTTAGAGGATATTATGGTCACTAAGTTACATCTATAAATTTTTATGGAGGTGTTTTAATATGGCAAATTTCTATGGAAATGATCCTTTTTTCAACAATGATATGGATGATGTTTTCAATCAATTGTTTCGGCGCATGGATAATCAAAATTCGGAGCGTGCACGGTATTTAGTTAATGGGCAATCGTTGACACCGGATGAGTTTGCTCAATACCGAGCAACTGGTAAGCTACCCCAAAATAATAAAACAATAGAAGTATCTAAAGATGGTAAACAGGCTGTTAAAAAAGGAGGGATTTTAGAAAAGTTAGGGAATAATTTGACGGAACAGGCTCGTGATGGATTACTAGATCCAGTGATTGGACGTGAGAATGAGATTCAAGACACTGCAGAAATTTTGAGTCGTAGAACGAAAAATAATGCAATCTTAGTTGGTGATGCCGGTGTAGGTAAAACTGCAGTCGTCGAAGGTCTGGCACAAGCAATTGTGGCTGGTAAAGTTCCAGAAACGATTCAAGACAAAGAAATCTATTCGATTGATTTATCGTCTTTGGAAGCGGGAACTCAATATCGCGGTTCTTTTGAAGAAAATATTAAACAGCTGGTAGAGGAAGTTAAAGCAGCTGGTAATATTATTCTATTCTTCGATGAAATTCATCAGATTCTCGGCACGGGTGCCACTGGTGGTGAAGATGGTGGCAAAGGATTGGCTGATATCATTAAACCTGCTTTGTCACGTGGCGAGCTGAGTGTAATCGGGGCTACGACTCAAGATGAATATCGCAATACTATTTTGAAAAATGCGGCTTTGGCACGGCGATTCAATGATGTTGTGATTAATGAACCCACGGCCGCTGACACTTTACGTATATTACAAGGTGTTAAAGAGCTGTACGAAAAACATCATCATGTTGTATTACCAGATGATGTTTTGAAGGCGGCTGTGGATTATTCGATCCAATATATACCACAACGCACTTTGCCAGATAAAGCTATCGATTTGATCGACATGACTGCGGCTCATTTAGCGGCTAAAAATTCGCAAACTGATGTTGAGACATTGGATCAACGCCTTAAAAAATTAGAGGCAGCTAAGGAGGCCGCCATTAAAGCAGAGGACTTTGCAAAAGCCGCTGATATCAAGAAGTCGATCGAGGAAACCAAGCAAAAAATTAAAGAAACGGATCAAAAAGAAAAAATCACTGCCACGATTGATGATGTGGCACAATCGGTTGAACGTTTAACTGGTATACCAGTTTCTGATATGGGCGCTAATGATATTGAGCGCTTGAAAAATCTTGATAAGCGTCTGAAAAGTAAGGTAATCGGTCAAGATGAAGCGGTTGAAATGGTAGCAAAAGCAATTCGGCGTAACCGTGCGGGCTTTTCAGAGGGTGATCAGCCGATTGGAAGTTTTCTGTTTGTGGGCCCAACGGGCGTAGGAAAGACTGAATTAGCTAAGCAATTAGCCTTAGATATGTTTGGAAATGAAAATGCGATTATTCGGCTAGATATGAGTGAATATGCTGATCGTACAGCTGTGTCGAAATTAATTGGTACCACGGCTGGATACGTAGGCTATGATGATAATAGTAATACTCTAACTGAACGGGTTCGGCGTAATCCATATTCCATTGTATTGTTAGATGAAATTGAAAAGGCTGATCCACAAGTATTAACGTTACTGTTACAATTGATGGATGATGGGCGCTTAACGGATGGACAAGGCAATGTCATTAATTTCAAAAATACGATTATTATTGCTACTTCTAATGCTGGCTTTGGTAATGAAGCATTAAGTGGTGACAAGCAACGAGATCAGTCATTAATGGATAAGTTAGCACCATTTTTCCGCCCAGAATTTCTGAACCGTTTTAATGGAATCGTGGAATTTTCACATCTGACTAAGGAAGACTTAAGACAAATTGTCGATTTGATGTTGGCGGATGTACAAAAAACTTTAGCCAAAAAATCCATCAAACTTGAGGTAACTGAAGCGGCCAAAGATTGGCTGATGGAACAAGGCTATGATGAAGCAATGGGTGCGCGGCCATTACGGCGAGTAATTGAACGACAAATTCGTGATAAGGTAACAGATTTCTACCTTGACCACTTAGATGTCAAAAACTTGAAGGCTGATTTAGTGGATGATGAGATTGTGATATCGGCAGCTTAGCTTAAATCAGTGTTCATAAATAACTTTATGTAAGAGGAGATTTATTAGGCTCTTTGTCAAATAGTGTTGTTTTATAT
>NZ_GL622241.1:2107118-2127321 GCF_000185365.1 Enterococcus italicus DSM 15952 | reverse complement strand
TAAAAAAATATTTGATGTCACTACTCTATTTGAGTAACAACACCAAATATTATAGAGCCTTTTATATAAGTCTTGAGAAAGTGGGTGCTTCGGCACTCTCTTTTTTCGTTATTCAATTATAGTAAATAGATCAGGCCTTTATCTTTCAGGGTTTACTACCGATAAAAAACAGCAAATCCTTGATTTTACTCAACGTGTTTCATTATTTTTAGAACAACATCAGTTAAAAATAGATGGAGAGATTTGGGAGTTACTGTGGCAAGATGAAGTATTTACAACGGAAAAGGAGTTACAAGTTTTTGAAGTGATGATACCGATAAAACCGATAAAACCGATAAAACCTGTATCTCATTAACTTGCTGAAAACCAAAAACGTGAGTATCAGCTTATACCTTTAAACAACGCTGATAACAATTGGATTCTAAGCTGTTTTTTTACCAGTTAATTGACTATGTGCAAAAATGCACTTTTAATTTGTTAGCGATTTCGATAAAATAGTAACGACCGTAATTATATGAAAGAAGGTAGTTCATTGAAAATATGTGACCATCAACCATTAAATCTTTACGGAAACTACTTAGTATCTGCTCAAAAATTTCCGTACACACTGATCTTATTTGATGAAGTGTTACGTGCATTTCCTGAATTAGAGACAGCCACGACTTATATGGAAAGTTTGGCAATCATTCAAAAACGTGCGTATCAATTGGCGCAGTTAGGAATTGGTCGTGGTGACAAAGTTTTATTATACAAGAGTCCCAAGTTTGATACGTATTTACTAGCGGTAGCCGTATCTTATTTAGGTGCGGTTCCAGCGATGATTTCTTACCATTTACCAGCAGAGACGATTGAAGTCTTTATTGATCGTTTGGAGCAACCATTTTTGATTTACGATGAAGTGACAGAAGGGCGCGTCAAGGCTGTCCGTCGTGATACCACCAATTTGGCATTATCCGTGGAGATTATTTTAGAGACTGAAGCGCCTGAAGTCCCTCAAGCAGAATTAGCGCTAGATGAGATTTCTTATATGACACATACTTCAGGAACGACAGGGATTCCTAAATTAATCTGCCATTCAGCAAATTCAATGGGCTGGCGGACAGCATGGCAAAAATCAGTGATTCACGAGATGGGGGAGCCTGGACTAGTTGCTTTTCATATTTCACCGGTTCATTCACGCTTTAATATTGGTGTCTCTTCCTTAATGGCACTAGGATTTCCAATGATGCCCCTTGCAAATCCTCAATTTGAATCAGTGTCTAAGATGCTAACTGCTCATCCACCGTTAGCGCTAGAGACGCATCCGAATCATTTTGTTCAATGGACTCAATTGGCCAAGAAGCAACCAGAACTATTTGCTCAGACGAAATATTATCATTCCACTTTTGACGCCATTAATAATGGAACCATGCGTGCATTTTTAACTGCTTCACAAGCAACAGATCCACTATTTTTACAAGTGTATGGTCAAAGTGAATGTGGTCCGATGATCATTAAAGCACACACATTAGCTTCATTGGAACATTCGAATGCTCGGGACATGGGAGTTGGGCTTGCAGATTTAACGAAAGCACGTATTTGTGACGAAGAAGGCCAAGTCTTGCCACCGAATACGGATGGCAATATCCATTTCTTATCAAAAGGACGCGCTTTGACCTATTACAAAGAAGATGCTCGCTTCCAAAAAACAGTCTTCGGCAAATGGTGGGATAGCGGCGATTACGGTAGCATGGATGAGCAAGGACATTTGTATTTAAAAGATCGCCAATTGATTCAGTGAATAGCACACTGACGATTGAGGATTATCTGTTGGATCAATTAGACTTTTTAGAAGAAGTCGTGTTGATTCGTGGTATTGATGACAAAGCTCAGCCGGTCCTAGCTGTTGTGCCAGATCAAGAGATGGATTGGGATGCTTGGTGGGAAAAAGTCAGTGACCTACCACACATGCACCACCCAATCGTACGTGCGTTTGACGAGATTCCACATACAGCTACCATGAAAGTCCAACGTTTGCAACTAGAAAAAGAATTAAAAGAACAAACGAACTAGTTTTTTGAGAAAAAAGTTGGGACAAAAGCGGTTAGCTCCGCGCAATACGTCCTAAATCCCTGAAATTGGTCCGCAATTTTAGGGAGGAATTATTGCCAAGAGAGCTGCTTTTGAAACACTGTTTTGTGTATTTAAGGGAGTGTGTTTTTCGTTTTAGAATAGGTGAGAAAGGGGTCTATCATGGCACGACCAAAGACAAAAGCTGAATTGCAAGCGGAGCTACCAAAAGCTTATGAGCGCTTGCAACAAGCTATTTCAAATTTGAGTGAGGAGCAACGAGTAGAAGAGATTGTCTTTTCAGAAGCGTTTCTTTTGAAGCATAAGGAAGCACATTGGACGAGAGACAAAAATTTACGAGATATTTTGATTCATCTCTATGAGTGGCAGCTCTTATTGTTGCATTGTTTAGAAAATCTGGAAGCTGATCGTTTTCTACCTGAGCCATATAATTGGCGGACGTATGGTCAAATGAATGATGCCTTTGTCACAAAACACCAGCATACGACACTCAGTGAAGCAAGTGAGTTACTTGAAGCTAGTCACCGGCGGATTGAGGATCAGCTGCAACGGATGTCTGAAGAAGAATTGTTTGAAAAGGGGCGATTTCGTTGGGCGGGTCATTCACATGCGGCGAGCTATTTTACGGCTAATACAATCAGTCACTATGAATGGGCCAGAAAAAAGATAACTTATTATCGAAAGCATCCGCATTCAGGTATCTAACTTACTTGTATTAAGCAGGATAGACCAAAAAGCGGGTATCTTTATAAGGTAAAATGACTACTTCTTTTTGATAGAAGCTTGATAAATGCGCGGTTGTCAGACACTCTCCACGCAAGCCTTGATGGACAATCTGGCCATCTCTTAACAATAATACATGGGTGAAATCAGTCGTAATTTCTTCGGTATGATGCGTCACCAGCACGAGATTTGGAATCTGTTTGTTGGTTACTAATTGATGAAGTCGGGCTAAGAACTCTTCTCTGGCAAATAAGTCGAGGCCATTTGTTGGTTCATCTAAAATTAGTAGTTTTGGTCGATTGATCAAGGAACGGGCGATTCCTACGAGTTGTTTTTGTCCTTGCGAGAGAGTGTGGAACGTTCGGCCAATGACTTCTTCTAAGCCAAGTTCAACTAATAATTTTTTGGCAGCGGCTAGTTGTTCATCGCTGACTTTTTGATACACACCGACACTAGCAAAATAACCAGAGACGACGATTTTTTCGGCTGTTTCATGTTCAGGAAATTCATTCAAATACGCGGGGCTAATCCAAGCGATTTTTTGCCGTAATTCGGGAATGGAGGATTGACCAAAGACAGTGCCCAGTACCGTGAGTTTGCCGCTTGATGGCCAGAGCTGACCGGTAATTAATTGCAATAGCAAGCTCTTACCAGCACCATTTAATCCTAAAATCGCCCAGTTTTGCGTTTCTTCTACTTGCCAATCGATTGCACTTAGCAACGGTTGTTTGTTACGGACAAAGGAAAGTTGTTCACATGATAATATGGTCATTTCAATTCCTCCAATGTAGTCAAATAATTGTTAAAACCATAGCACGTTGCGCCCAATTTGACAATGGTAATCCTTCGTTTTGCTTTCATGAAACTTACGAAAATTAGGTTCTCCTTAACTCGAATTGTGGTGCATAGACCAATCGATGTTGGAAACCCAAAATAATAAAAAAATTCCCATACTGTAAAAAATCCCGGTTAAATTTGATATGATGGACATCAATTCAAAAAGGGGGCAGTAAAATGGCTAATGATCGGTATCAAGAGTTAAAGCAAGCAGAAAAAGGTGCGATCATCAGTATTGTTGCTTACCTTGTCATTTCAATTTTAAAACTTCTTGTCGGTAATTGGGCAGACTCAGAAGCGTTACGAGCCGATGGATTGAATAATGCTACCGATATTATTGCATCAGTATCCGTATTAATCGGACTAAAAGTATCACGTAAACCTGCCGATGAGGATCATCGCTATGGTCATTGGAAGGCAGAAAACGTAGCCAGTCTTATTACATCCTTAATCATGATTGCTGTCGGGTTACAAGTATTATACAGCTCTATCCAGACGGTTATTAGTGAGCGAAGTGAATCACCAGACAGCATAGCCGCGCTTGTCGGCATTGTTTCGGCAGTGATTATGTATAGTGTGTATTTCTATAATAAAAAGCTAGCTGAAAAGGTTAAAAGTTCAGGATTATTAGCCGCAGCTAAGGACAATCGTAGTGATGCGTGGACAAGTATCGGGACTGCGGTCGCCGTCTTTGCCGCGACATTTCACTTGCCATGGGTCGATAGTGTCGCCGCTTTAGTAGTCGGGATCTTAATTGTCAAAACAGGGATCGATATCTTTAAGGAAAGTACGTTTACACTTTCCGATGGCTTTGATATTGCATTAATTCAGGCATACAAAGAAGAAATTCAAAAAATCCCTGGTATCACTCGGGTCCAAAGTGTCAAAGGGCGTAACTATGGGGCCAATATTTATGTTGATGTTGTGGTTGAAATGCCAGCACAACTAAGTGTCAAGCAGAGTCATGCAATCGCAGACCAGATTGAAGCACTGTTACGTGACAAGTTTGGTGTTTTTGAAATCGATGTCCATGTTGAACCAGACAATCAATAAAAAAGGCTGAGCCAGAATTGTTCAGCTACAAAGGACCAGAAAATCAGAAGTTGTTTTCAAACTTTTGGCTTTCTGGCTTTTTCGTAGCAACTAAATTTAAATCTAAATACCGTGGTTACAACTTTTCTATAAGCATCTGTAGCCTTCAAAGTAAAGATTTTTGGTATAATAGAAAGACAAGATTATAAAGGAGGAAGAAATATGAGTCTAACTTCAACCTATACATTAAAGAATGGGGTAAAAATTCCTCAAGTAGGATTTGGTACATGGCAAACGCCGGATGGTCAAGTCGCAGTCGATTCAGTCAAAGCAGCATTGGCAGCTGGCTATCGTCATATTGATACAGCGCAAGGATATAAAAATGAAGAGAGCGTTGGTCGCGGAATCAAAGAGAGTGGCGTAGCGCGTGAAGAAATCTTTTTAACGACGAAAGTTTGGAATGGCAATCATTCGTATGAATTGGCTAAAGCATCTATCGAAAAAAGTTTACATGAATTGGGTACGGATTATTTAGATTTACTGTTAATTCATTGGCCTAACCCAATTGCATTTCGTGACAACTGGGAAGAAGCAAATGCTGAAACATGGCGTGCGATGGAAGAATTTTATGAAGCTGGTAAAATAAAAGCAATCGGTGTAAGTAATTTCCGTCCACATCATTTAGACGCCTTGAGTAAAACTGCTAAAGTCTTTCCTATGGTCAATCAAATTTTCTTAGCACCAGGTGAATTAATGGCCGAAACGGTCCAATATGCCCGTGATCATGAGATGGTCATTGAAGCGTATAGCCCGCTTGGCACTGGGAAAATCTTTGATGTGCCAGAAATGAAAGAATTGGCTCAAAAGTACAATAAAACCATCGCGCAAGTAGCGTTAAGATGGTCACTACAACACGAATTCTTGCCATTACCAAAATCTGTTACACCAAGTCGAATTGAAGAAAATACTGCTATTTTTGATTTTGAGTTATCAGATGCGGATATGAAGATTATTGATGGATTAGATGGTGTTGTCGGCAAAGCCTTGGATCCAGATACAGCTCAATTTTAATCTCTGATAGAAATGTCTTACATCACAAGACAACATTAGTTACAAATAAAAATCCAAAAAATCCAAAAGTTTGTAAGACAGCTTCTGGATTTTCTGGATTTTTTTGTAACTGCAACAGGATTCTTCATTCTTTTTGGTCGATTGCATCGTACATGGTTTGAATCCAGTTGACAGAGATGGCCCATTTTTGCTTTTCATCACTAGATAAGATGGGCGGATAGCTTTCTTCGATGCCTTGTGCGCCGACTTTTGCCGCATGACCGATGTAGAGATTGGCCTCTTGATGGTAGACAGACAATGGGAAAATGCGATGGCTGTCAGTCAAGATAGCATCGATAATTTGTGCGGCCTGGTTGGCGATGCCGTATGAAGTATAGCCTTTACCGGTGAATGTTTTTTCTCCGAGTGCGAAGGTGAGTGCTTCAATTTTTTCTTGTTGCTCGGGACTGATTTGCTCTAGAATCGGACGATAGCCGATAGACGTCGCATGCCAAGCGATGAATTGTGTCTCACCATGCTCCCCTAAAATAAGGCCATCGACACTATCTGGCGCAATCGTCAAAATCTCGCCGACCGCATGCTTGAAGCGAGCAGTATCTAAAGACGTTCCAGTGCCAAAAATTTTGGATTTGGGTAGGCCGGTGAGTTCTTGTAGGTAACGAGTGATGACATCACAAGGATTCGTGATGGTCAATAAAATACCATGAAACTTAGAAGCACGAATAATAGGTCCCCATTGTTCAGCGGCTTGTTTTGTAATTGCTAATTCATCGAAACGAGTGCCTTGGCCGTTTAATACGGCGATGTCCCCCACTGCAAAAACCAATACATCTAACTCAGCTAAGGAGTTACTTGTTCCTGCATAGAGACGTGTCGTGGTGTGAGTGCCAATCTGTCCAGCCCAAAGATCAAAGCATTCTGATTCTACTAAGTTTGTTTTTTCATCAAAGAGATAGAGTTCGTCTGCAATTTGACGTTCAATTAGTGTATGGGCCACCGTACTGCCAACATGACCTACGCCGATAATGCCGATTCTTTTCATGAAAGTCATCTCCTTTATTGTTTGTCTTGATTGTAGTGTAGAACAAGATAGTGAGAAAAGATAGAAAAAATAAACAAAAAAAGTTTGAGTACCTACAATGGCTGACTCAAACTTTTAATTCTTCTAATCTTTTGACACGACCACCAATTTTGTTAGCAAATTCTTCTGAAGATTTTCGATCAGGAAACACTAATAAATTATCGGATGACTTGTCGCGTGTACGATGCCCAGTCTTGTCGATATAGCCGTGAAAAACTTTTACAACATACATTATCATCACCTCATATGTAGAATTTAGTAGTACAGGGACTACTCTATTAGAATTATACATAAAATTTGATGAAATACAATTGGAAACGTTTTAAAAAATAGAAAAAATACAAAAATAATACAGTTATTTTAGTTGTTCCTTTAATTTTCTTGGTCCATAACATAGGTTTCGAAAATTTTATGAAATTCTGGGAATGATTTTTTGAGAGAAACTAGTCGTTGTCTTTCAGAACTAAGGAAACAGTGACTACTTGTGCCAATCGTGGCTACTTGATTGGTGGTCAGGTTCACTAATTCATAGCGAAAGTCAAAGCGAGTGCCGGAATAGTTGTCTACAAATACGTGTATTTTAACCAAGTCGCCATAATGCACCATGCTCTTATACGTACAAGTAACAGCTAAGACGGGGATGATGATGCCGGCGTCTTCGATGGTGCGATACGGAAGATTGAGCCATTCGAGTAGGTCGACGCGCGCTTCTTCAAACCAACGTATGTAATTGGAATGGTGAATAATACCCATTTGATCGGTTTCATAATAATGTGGCTCGCGTGAATATCCTGGATACATAAGAAAACTCCTTTCTGTTCCTAATAATTGTAAGCAAAGTTTGAAAAAGATGCAACCTCTTACATCGTGGGTGATTGACAGAATGAAAAAAGATATGGTACTGTTCGTTTGAGATTGTTACCGCTTCATTGTGGGCTATACTCGAGGAGAGCACGTAGCTAAAGGAGAGTAACGAAGTGAGAGTTAAAAAAGTCATCAATAATAATATTGTTGTCTCTTTAGATCACTCGAATCAAGAGCTAATTGTCATGGGTAAAGGGATTGGTTTTAAGCGAAAGGCTGGCGATGAGGTCGATGCGGCTGCTATTGAAAAAGTCTATAGTATTACAAAAGAGTGGAATGTGAGCAAGTTAACCAATTTGTTATCAGCGATTCCCTTGGAAGAAATACAAGTAGCCAATGACATTATCAGTTTTGCAAAGGTCTCTTTGGGAAAAAAGCTCAGCGAGAATCTCTTTCTTACGTTATCCGATCATATTCATTTTGCTTTGGAGCGTCATCAAGAGGGCAGACAGTTAAAGAATGCGGTACTTTGGGAGATTAAGCGATTTTACAACCATGAGTTTCTAATTGGTAAAGAAGCGCTGAGTATGATCCAAAGTCGTTTACAGATTTCTTTGCCTGAGGATGAAGCAGGGTTTATCGCATTACATATTTTTAATGCGGAACTATCTGGATCTGAGGTCAACCAAGTGTCAGAAATGACTCAAACGATTCAAGCTATCTTAAATATTGTAAAATACCATTTTAATATGGAGTTAGATGAATATTCTCTTAATTTTGAGCGTTTTGTCACGCATTTGAAGTTTTTTGTTCAGCGTGTCTTTACGGATGTTCACTTGGATGGCGATGAGACAGCGGGCTTTATGTTTATGTTGAAAGATAAGTATCCAAAAGAGTACCAATGTGCATTGAAAATAGGTGAGTACATTCAAAAACAATTTGGACGAAAGCTAGACAATGACGAATTGATCTATTTAACGATTCATATTAAACGAATAACAAGTGAGTAGGATTGTTACTGCATTGCAGGCGAGACCTAACTATGTGATGAATCACGTGGTTAGGTCTCTTTTATTTTAAAGGAGGATATAGGGATGAATTACAAAGATTTAGCAGCGACTATTATTGAAAATGTCGGTGGCGAAGAAAATATTCAAGGATTGACTCATTGCGCTACTCGTTTACGGTTTAATTTGCAAGATGATAATCAACCAAAAGAAAAGGTCTTAAAAGAAACGCCAGGGGTCATGGGCGTCGTAAATAAAGGGGGACAATACCAGGTAATTATCGGCAGTGACGTGGGCAATGTCTACAGTGAAATTATGAAGCAAACGATACTTGAATCAAAAACCGATGAAAAACAAGAAGCAAGTGAACCAAAATCGAAAGTAGCCAAAGTCATTGATACAATTACGGGTATTTTTACACCTATCTTGCCAGCTATCACTGCGGCGGGGATGTTAAAGGCAGTCTTGTCATTATTGGTGGTCTTTTCAGTCCTTACAGTGGAAAGTCAAAGTTATCAAATTTTGAACTTTATGGCGGATGCAGCTTTTTACTTTTTACCTGTCTTGTTGGCAGCATCTTCTGCCCAAAAATTCAAAACCAATATGTATTTAGCAATGATGTTAGGAGGTATCTTACTACATCCTAACTTTGTTGCAATGGTGACAGCGGCTAAAGAAAGTGGCGATGCCATTCGCTTGTTTGGCTTACCGATTTCAGCCGTTAGTTACTCTTCTTCTGTTATTCCAATTATCTTGGCTGTTTGGTTCTTATCTTATGTAGAACCGATTGCCGATCGAATTTCACCAAAAGCAATCAAATTCTTTAGTAAACCATTGATTTCGATTGCAGTTGTGGGGATTGTTACGTTAACGATTTTAGGTCCAGTTGGGTATTTGATTAGTGATTGGATTTCAACGGGTATTACGTTCTTAGAAAGTGTTAGCCCTTGGATTGTACCGTTGTTATTAGGAACATTTACACCATTGTTTGTGGCAACTGGGACACACTATGGTCTAGTACCGATTGGAATCAATAACCGTATGACATCGGGCTATGACACAGTGATTTACCCAGGGATGTTAGCATCAAATGTCAGCCAAGGTGCGGCAGCGTTAGCCGTTGGGGTGAAGTCAAAAAATCAAGCGACGAAACAACTTGCTTTTTCGGCCGGTTTGACAGGGATTTTTGGAATTACAGAGCCAGCTTTATATGGGGTTAACTTACGCTACAAAACACCATTGTATGCAGCAATGATTGGTGGTGGAGTTGGTGGTTTATTTATGGGTATTTTCCGCGTGAAGAACTTCTCAGGTGGTTCACCAGGTCTACTAACATTGCCTAGCTACATTGGCGACAATACATTGAGTCATTTTTACTTTGCTTGTATCGGTGCAGTAATTAGTATCGTGATTACCTTTATCGTCACGTTCATTTTATTTAAAGAAAAAACAGATGAAACAAGCACCACAGAAGTAGCACAACCAACCGTAAAAACAACGGAAGATAGTGATGTCTTTGCCCCAATCAATGGAGAAGCTGTGGCACTTGAAGCTGTAGCAGATGGCATGTTTTCAGAAGAAATCTTAGGACAAGGGATGGCGATTATTCCTAGCGAAGGAAAAGTCTATGCACCATTTGATGCGACCGTTAGTTCGACGTTTGATAGTGGTCATGCGATTGGCTTGACTAGTAAAAATGGCATCGAGTTGCTAATTCATGTCGGAATTGATACAGTAAAATTAGATGGTGAAGGGTATAGCTATGCTGTTGCAAAAGGACAAGAAGTCAAAAAGGGTGACTTGCTACTAATATTTGATCCACAAGTCATTGTCAAAAATGGCTTAAATCCAATTACACCAGTTGTGATTACGAATACCAATGAGGTAGGAGAAATTTTAACAATTAACGAAGGTGCGATTCATAGCGGCGATCAATTCATCAAAGTCTTTCATCAAAAAAGAAACGAGGTATGATTGAATGGGATTTAGAAGCGATTTTTTATGGGGCGGTGCAACGGCTGCCAATCAATGTGAAGGTGGATATGACCAAGGTGGACGCGGTCTAGCGAATGTCGATGTCATTCCGACTGGTCCGGATCGTTCAGCGATTATTCAAGGAAAAGAAAAAATGTTGGCATTCGATGACACACATTTTTATCCAGCGAAAGAAGCAATTGATATGTACCATCATTACAAAGAGGACATTGCGCTCTTTGCTGAAATGGGATTCAAGACGTATCGTTTATCAATCGCATGGACACGAATCTTTCCTTTGGGTGATGAGCTAGAGCCGAATGAAGAAGGCTTACTCTTTTACCAACGATTGTTTGAAGAATGTCAAAAGCATGGCATCGAGCCGTTAGTTACGATTACGCATTTTGATTGTCCGATTCATTTGATTAAAGAATATGGTGGCTGGCGCAATCGTAAAATGCTGACATTTTATGAACGTCTTTGCCGCACAGTCTTTACACGCTACAAAGGGTTGGTACGTTACTGGCTGACCTTTAATGAAATCAATATGATTTTGCATGCCCCATTTTTAGGAGCGGGCTTGTGCTTTGAGCCTGGCGAGGATGAAGAACAAGTGAAGTACCAAGCCGCCCACCATGAGTTAGTTGCTTCAGCGATTGCAACCAAGATTGCTCATGAGATAGATCCTGAAAACCAAGTCGGTTGTATGTTGGCAGCCGGATCGTATTATGCCTTTAATTGCAATCCGGAAAATGTTTGGTCAAGCCGGACAAAAGATCGTCAAAATTATTTCTTTATTGATGTCCAAGCACGCGGCTACTATCCGACCTATGCGCTAAAACAAATGGAACAAGCAGGCATTGAATTGGTGACAGAAGAAAAAGATTTTGAGTTATTGGCGGAACATACAGTTGATTTTATTTCATTTTCTTATTATTCTTCGCGTGTCGCACCGGTCAAAGATGGAGAGCAAGCAGAGACAGCGGGGAATATCTTTGCCTCTGTCAAAAATCCCTTTTTAGAAGCGAGTGAATGGGGCTGGCAAATCGATCCACTAGGGCTAAGAATTACATTGAATGATATCTGGGATCGGTATCAAAAGCCAATGTTTATTGTAGAAAATGGTCTAGGGGCAGTCGATGTACCTGATGAAACTGGCTATGTCGAAGATGATTACCGTATTGATTACTTGGCAGCCCATATTCAGGCGATGAAAGATGCCGTAGAACTAGATGGCGTGGATCTGATAGGCTACAATACTTGGGGCTGTATTGATTTGGTCTCAGCGGGGACAGGTGAAATGAAAAAACGCTATGGCTTCATCTATGTCGATCGTGACAATGAAGGCAATGGGACCTTAAAGCGTACGAAGAAAAAATCATTTGATTGGTACAAGCAAGTCATTGCCTCAAATGGTGAAAACTTAGCACAAAACTAATTACAAATGACATAGTTTTTGCGGCAAGCCGTTAAATTTGAGCAACCATTTCAGAATTTGTGGCCGTGAGAATCTTTTGCCATCGCCACTTGTGTTTGACCTTGACTTTTTGATAGTTTTCAGGTAGTTTATACGTATTATAGAGAAAATCGATGAAGGAAAAGGTAATTAATTTTCATTTGCTAGAGAGAACTACCTGAGGCTGGAAGTAGTTTGGTGAGATTAATGAGGAGACATTCTGGAGATGCGTGAGCGAAAAGCCACGACCGTGTACGAGCGTTAATCGTTGAGGAAAGAATCCAGTATTCTTTCAAATTTAGGTGGTACCGCGTGTAACTATTGACTCGCCCTTGTGTAGACAAGGGCGATTTTTATTTTTTAGGAGGAGAAAAAGGAATATGAAATATCAACGACCAAAAGGGACAAATGATATTTTGCCAGGTGAATCAGAGAAGTGGCAATTTGTAGAAGAAACAGCAAGACTGCTATTTAAAGATTATCAGTTTGATGAAATTCGGACACCGTTATTTGAGCACATTGAAGTCATTTCAAGAAGTGTCGGGGATACATCTGACATCGTGACCAAGGAAATGTATGATTTTTATGACAAAGGAGATCGTCATATTACCTTGCGGCCAGAAGGGACTGCACCAATTGTCCGTTCCTTTGTGGAAAATAAATTATACGGTCCGGAATTTCCGAAGCCGTATAAAGTCTACTACACTGGACCGATGTTTCGGTATGAGCGTCCGCAAAAAGGTCGTTTGCGTCAATTTCACCAAATCGGGGTTGAGTGCTTTGGCTCCAAAAATCCGGCGACTGATGTAGAGATTATGGCGATGGCCTTGGCGTTCTTTGAACAGCTCGGCATTAGCGATTTACGCTTAGTTATCAATACACTTGGGGATAGTGAGACACGCGTGTCGTATCGTCAAGCATTGATTGAGTATTTAACGCCATTTGAAGAGCAATTGAGTGCTGATTCAAAACGACGCCTACACGAAAATCCATTGCGAGTGCTAGATAGCAAAGACAAAAAGGACAAAGAAATTGTAGCCAATGCACCGCAAATCTTAGATTACTTAACAACTGAATCAAAGACCCATTTTGAGACAGTGACAGCGATGCTAGACACATTAGGCATCGTGTATGAAGTCGATAGCAACATGGTGCGTGGTCTGGATTACTATACGCATACAATTTTTGAAATCATGCATGACTCAGACGCATTAGGGACCCAATCGACAATCTGTGCTGGAGGCCGCTATGATAATTTGATTGAAGAATTCGGTGGCGAATCAACTCCTGGTTTTGGCTTTGGTATCGGGATTGAGCGTGTCTTATTGACACTCGACTCAGAAGGAATCGAGCTACCAACGATTGACACGATTGATGCCTATGTGGTGCATTTAGGTGACGAGACAAATGTAGAAGCCTTGAAATTAGTACAAGCGATTCGCAATGCAGGATTTTCGGCAGACCGTGATTATATGGGACGCAAAGCGAAAGCTCAGTTTAAATCAGCTGACAAAGCCAAAGCCCGTCTAGTCGTAACAATCGGTGATTCCGAATTGGCCGAGCAACAAGTGAAAATTAAAAATATGGCGACGCGGGTGGAAGCAACGTACCCATTAGCCAAAATCTATGATGAATTTGCAACAGTATATGATGAAATGATAACAAAAGGAGAATAGAAACAAATGGAAAAACGATCGGTGTATTGTGGTTTAGTAAATGAAGAATGGTTAGACAAGCGAGTCGTCTTAAAAGGTTGGGTGCAAAAGCGTCGCGACTTAGGTGGCGTGATTTTCATCGATCTACGTGACCGTGAAGGAATTGTCCAAGTCGTCTTTAACCCTGCGACTTCAGAAGAAGCATGGGCGATTGCGGACAAATGCCGTAGCGAATACGTCATTGAGATAAGCGGAACAGTGATTCAACGTTCACCAGAAGCGGTTAATCCGAAGATGCAGACAGGTGCCTATGAAGTCATGGCTGATCAAATTACGATTTTAAATCGGGCGAAAACGCCACCATTCCCTATTGAAGATGAAAATCAAGTCGGTGATGACATTCGTATGAAGTACCGTTACCTTGATTTACGTCGTCCACAAATGACAAAAAACTTATTGCTACGTACAAAGACGACACAAGCGATTCGTCGTTACTTAGATGACAATGATTTCTTAGATATCGAAACACCTTATTTGGCAAAATCAACTCCGGAAGGTGCACGTGATTACTTGGTACCATCACGAGTTCATCCAGGTCATTTTTATGCCTTGCCACAATCACCACAAATCTTTAAACAATTGTTAATGGCTTCTGGCATGGATCGTTACTATCAAATCGTCCGTTGTTTCCGTGATGAAGATTTACGGGGAGACCGTCAGCCTGAGTTTACCCAAGTCGATATCGAAACAACGTTCTTAACGGCAGAAGAAATCCAAACGTATACTGAAGGCTTGATTCAAAAAGTCATGAAAGACGTTAAAGGAATCGACGTGACTTTACCATTCCCACGTATGACATGGCAAGAAGCGATGAATCGTTACGGTAGCGACAAGCCAGACACACGCTTTGAGATGGAATTAATTGATCTTTCTGAGACAGTGAAAGACATTGACTTTAAAGTATTCCAAATGGCAATCGAAAACGGTGGCGTCGTAAAAGCCTTAAATGCCAAAGGTGCAGCAGATAAATACTCACGTAAAGATATGGATCAACTAGGACAATATGTCAGTCAGTTTGGTGCCAAAGGGCTTGCGTGGTTAAAAGTCGAAGAAGATGGCTTAAAAGGTCCGATTGCTAAATTCTTCAAAGAAGCGACCGAAGCAATCATTGCGGCAACAAATGCGGAAGTCGGGGACTTATTGATGTTTGGAGCAGACTCATTTGAAGTCGTTTCAGCGACATTAGGTGCCGTTCGTACTCGTCTAGGTAAAGAACTAGGCTTAATTGATGCGACGAAGTTCAATTACTTATGGGTTGTAGATTGGCCACAATTTGAATACGATGAAGAAGCAGGCCGCTATGTATCTGCTCACCATCCATTCACTATGCCTAAAGCGAGCGATGTAGAACTTCTAGCTACTGATCCAGCGCGTGTCCATGCGGAAGCATATGATATCGTCTTAAATGGCTACGAATTAGGTGGCGGATCATTGCGGATTCATACCCGTGAAGTGCAAGAGCAAATGTTTGAAACATTAGGCTTCTCACGTCGCGAAATGACAGAACAATTTGGCTTCTTATTAGAAGCATTAGACTATGGTTTCCCACCACATGGAGGAATTGCCTTAGGATTGGACCGCTTTGCGATGTTATTAGCAGGTGAGGACAATATTCGTGAAGTCATTGCCTTCCCTAAAAACGGTCGTGCAATCGATCCAATGTCACAAGCGCCAAGCACAGTATCACCGCTTCAATTATTTGAATTAAATATTGATGTGACGACAAGCGAAGACGACGAATAAAAAAGCACTGGCAGTCGAATTGTAGGGAAGCCTAGAATTTCGACTGCTTTTTTTAGGGGCATTGTGTATAATGGGTATGAAAGAAAAAGAATAAAGTGAGGAAGAATTCGTTCATGAATTGGTTATTTAAGTTTTTCCCTCATCCGGACTATGCGGCAAAATTTTCATTTGCGGTAGTCTATGCGTTGCTGGCATCTGTTTCAGTGCGCCTTTTTTATGGACCTGGGAAGATCTATTCAAGTGGAATTACCGGTATTGCTCAGATTTTGTCGACATTGTCTAATCGATTGATTGGTTTTGAAGTTCCTGTATCACTCATGTTGTTATTGTTAAATTTGCCGTTATTCTTTTTAGGGTGGCACAAAATTGGACACAAGTTCACCTTTTTCACTGGTATTACCGTTGTCTTGACTTCGGTTTTTATGCAAGTAATTCCCAGTGAAGTGTTATCCAAAGATCCAGTGATTTGTGCGATTTTTGGAGGTGCAACGATGGGCGCAGGGATTGGCTATGCGTTAAAAAATGGTCTGTCCTCTGGTGGTCTTGATTTTATTAGCATTGCGGTGCGCAAAAAGACAGGGAAGTCGATTGGCTCGATTTCGATCTTTTTTAATTTTCTAATCATGATTGCAGCCGGAATTTTGTTTGGTTGGCAGTCGGCATTGTATAGCGCACTTGCTATTTTCGTATGTGGGAAGGTGACCGATGCTGTCTTTACGAAGCAAAAGAAAATGCAAGTCACGATTATTACGCGTTTTCCTGATGAGGTCGTTCACACGATTCAAGACCACATCCGGCGAGGGATCACGATTATCCACGAAGCAGAAGGTGCGTATCGCCATGATAAGCAGACTGTTTTGATTACAGTCGTGACGCGCTATGAGTTACCTTTATTAAGACAAGCTATGCGAGAGTCTGATCCCAAGGCCTTTGTCAGTATTGCCGATAATGTGCAAATTTTGGGCCGCTTTTACGAAGAACAACTATAAAACAAGGAGGCCACTTGGTCTGCTTGTTTTTTACGATTAACTTTTTACCAAATTTTGCTAAATTATGTAGCTGTTCTCATGCTTTTTTTGCCATTTTGTGGCATGATTACTAAAGAAAGTTTAAGTAGTGAGCTACTTTAGATTAAGATAAAGGATTTATAAGATGAAAGAAAAAACAATGAAAAAAAGTCGTTACATTACTGGGATTGATGGCTTACGTAGTTTGGCTGTTATAGGGGTTATTTTGTATCATCTCATGCCAACAACGATGCGCGGGGGGTATCTAGGTGTTCCCATTTTTTTTGTGATTTCAGGATATTTGATTACGGATTTGTTGCGTCAAGAATGGCAACGGACGCAAAAAATTAACGTGAAGCAATTTTATTATCGGCGAATGAAGCGTCTCTATCCGGCGTTGGTCGCGTTATTACTAGGGTCATCGTTTTATATTACGTTGTTTCAGCGAAATTTATTGAATAATTTGCGTGGCGTGGTGGTCAGTAGTTTACTCTATCTCAATAACTGGTGGCAGATCAAGCAAGGCTTTTCCTATTTTGATCGCTTCACCAATGAATCACCGTTTACCCATCTCTGGTCGTTGGCTGTAGAAGGGCAGAACTATCTCATTTGGCCGGTACTCTTTTATTTATTGGTTCGTTTTGTGAAAAAACGCAGCACGATTTTTTATTTTTTGACTGGCATGGGCATTGCATCCGCCATCTTAATGGCTGTTCTTTATCAGCCCAGTGGTGATCCGACACGGGTCTACTACGGCACGGATACACGACTGTTTTCTTTATGGATGGGGAGCGCATTAGCCTTTATCTGGCCGTCCAACCATTTAAAAGAAAAGATTCCGTCCCAAGCTAAAAAGTTATTAAATGTAGCAGGTTTTACGTCTGTGCTTTTCTTACTCGTGGCGCTCTTTTTCTTAAGTGATCAGTCGTCATTTGTCTACTATGGGGGCTTGTATCTCATTAGTATACTCTCGACAATTGCAGTCGCTATCACTGCCCATCCTGGCGCGAGTTTGAATCGTTGGCTAACCAATCCGATCTTTGCCTATATCGGCAAACGCAGCTATGGCATTTATTTGTATCAGTTTCCGGTAATGATCTTCTATGAAGCGAAAGTCTCCAATTTAGCTGATCATATCTGGTTGCATACACTGATTGAAGTTCTTTTGATTTTAGGCATTAGTGAATTATCGTATCGCTTTATTGAAGAGCCATTTCGGAAGTTTGACTATAGTCAGACATGGCCGACCGTGCGTGATTGGTTTGCTCGTCCGATAATCAGTAAAGCGAAGCCTTGGCAATTGCCAGCTGCGATTGTGACAGTGGTGGCGTTAGTCGGAATTGTGACCGCTCCAAAAGATCAAGTCGATGCTGAACAAAAAGAATTTCAAACGGAAATTTCCCAAAATCAAAAGATTGCTGAAAAAACCAAACAACAAACAACGACTGAAAGTTCTACTGCAACGACGGACACTGTCGACTCAGCGACGAAAGAAGAGGAAGAAGAAGTCTTTAGCACAAATGTGTCCGATATTATGAAAAAATATGACCTATCTAAAAAGATAGTCGAAGCAGCTCAGATAAAAGAAGTGACTATTTTTGGAGATTCCGTCGCATTAGGAACAGCAAAAAATATCAATGAAGTCTTTCCTAAAGCTGTCGTCGATGCACAAGTCGGCCGTCAACTCTATGGCACGGTCCCATTGTTGCAAAAATTAGCTGAACAAGGCTTACTGAAAGATACGGTCGTGATTGCTTTAGGAACCAATGGACCAGCGACTTCGGCTCAGTTTGATGAATTGATGGCCTACCTGGGTGATCGCAAGGTCTATTTTATGAATGTCCGAGTGCCCACTCAGCGCTGGCAAAATGATGTGAATGATTTATTGACTGAAAAAGCGAAGCAATACAGCAATATGAAAGTCATTGATTGGTATGACTTAAGTAATGATCACGATGACTGGTTCCGACCAGACCGTGTGCATCCGACCGTACCTGGTCGGATTGCCTATACGCGCTTACTTGCTAAGGCTATTTTGAAATAGAAATTTCACAAATCAGCTACAAAAGAATTTTCATTTGGAAAATAAAAGTGATATGATGATAGAGATTAAGAACGGAGGTTTTTTTCATGACAACGGATTGGAAAAAAGAAGTCGCTGCGAGAAAAGACGACTTATTAAGTGATTTAGAAGCACTATTACGTGTAAAAAGTGAACGGGAAGATGACAAAGCGACAGCTGATGCACCTTTTGGACCTGGTCCACGGGCTGCATTAGAAAAAATGTTAAGCTTTGGTGAACGCGATGGCTTCACCGTCAAAAATGTCGACAACTATGCTGGTCACATTGAATTTGGTGAAGGAGACGAAACACTAGGTATCTTCGGTCACATGGATGTCGTGCCTGCTGGCGATGGCTGGGATACTGATCCATACGAACCAGTGATTAAAGACAACAAAATCTATGCTCGTGGATCATCTGATGACAAAGGACCAAGTATCGCTGCATACTATGGGATGAAAATTATCAAAGAACTCGGTCTACCTTTATCGAAAAAAGTCCGCTTTGTTGTCGGTTCTGATGAAGAAAGTGGCTGGGGGGATATGGATTATTACTTCCAACACGAAGAAAAACCTGATTTCGGCTTTTCACCTGATGCCGAATTTCCAATCATTAACGGGGAAAAAGGAAATATCTCATTGCTCGCTCACTTCAGCTCATCAAATGAAGGCAGCTATACATTGCAATCATTCAAGAGCGGCTTGCGTCCAAACATGGTGCCAGGATCTGCCACTGCCAAAGTGACCTTGCCTGCAGCAAGTGACTTTGCGGAATTTGAAGTCGCACTAAACGCATTTACCGATGAACATCCAGTAACGGCTAAGGCTACTCAAGCAGATGCGACAGTAACTGTTGAGCTTGTCGGTAAGAGCGCACACGGGGCACATCCATCCGCTGGGATTAATGCCGGTACATTTTTGGCTCTATTCCTAGATCACTTTGATTTTGCTGGCGGAGCAAAGAGCTTCTTACATGTCGCAGGTGCGTACATGCATGAGGACTTTGATGGGAAAAAATTAGGCGTGGCCTACAATGATGAAAAGATGGGCGAATTAACCATGAATGCTAGTCTATTTCATTTTGAAGATGGCGCCAAAGAAGCAACCATCAACTTAAACTTCCGTTACCCTCAAGGTACGACGGCTGAAAACTTAGAAGCTGGTCTTGAAGAATCTATTGGTTCTTACGGCGTAACAACGACGCGTGAGCCACATCATATGTTGCCACACTATGTACCAGTTGATGATCCATTGGTTGCGACATTGCTTTCAGTATATGAAGACCATACTGGCCAAAAAGGATACGAACAAATTATTGGTGGCGGAACATTTGGCCGTCTATTAGAACGCGGTGTTGCGTATGGCGCGATGTTCCCAGGCTATACTGATACGATGCACCAAGCAAATGAATTTATGGACTTGGATGATTTATTCAATTCAGCCGTTATTTTTGCGGATGCTATCTATCGACTAGCCAAATAAGCTGAGACAGAATTGTTCGGCTACAAGCAAAAAACCAGATCGTCCAGAAGTTGGCACAACTTTTGGATGATCTGGTCTTTTATAATTGTCTTGCTAATTGGATGTAGCAAAAAATAGTTAGTTCAAGTCCTTAATAAGTC
>NZ_GL622241.1:2095954-2106935 GCF_000185365.1 Enterococcus italicus DSM 15952 | reverse complement strand
TAAAAACCGAGTACGGAGTCGTTTTGTTCTACTGGGATGCGATGGACTTCTAAGACCGTGCCAGTGCGAGCATCGGCTAAAAACTCATAGGTGACCAAGGTTTGGTCTTCTATACGTGAAATACCGCCAGCGTAGACTTCTGTTCGAATCGCAAACTTCCGAAAAGGTTGCTTTTGAAATTGAATCCAAGATCCTTCAATCGGTCCTTCCTTTAAAAAAGCCAGTTTTACTTCATCAAGTACTTCATCTGCAGATTGATTGCTACGTTTTTTAGCCCAAATCGTCGAGACGATACCGCTAAATAGACCAATCCCGATACCAACAGCTAATCCATCAGTAAATAATGAGCGTGTTTCTTTTTCAACAGACATCTTGTCAGCTCCTCTCAACACAACGATTGTATTTGCTCTAGTTTACCATAGTTTTTCGCTGAGGAAGAGAAATAATCTCCAAAACCTTTTTTGAAAAGTAATTTGAGTTATAATAAGGACGAATCATTCAATTAAAGGAGGCGAATTGGCACTAGCCAATCAAAGCATGGAAGAAAAAACCTTTCAACGAATCAAAGAACTAACAGAACTACAAGGGACGAGTGGATTTGAGCAAGACATTCGCTCCTATATGCGCAATGAATTGACGCCTCTTGTGGATGAAGTCCAACAAGATGGTTTAGGTGGCTTATTTGGTATTCGTCACCATAAAGAAGTGGATGCACCACGAGTGATGGTCGCTGCTCATATGGACGAGGTTGGCTTTCTACTGACAGAAATTACCGCACGCGGTTTGTTTAAAGTGGTACCACTAGGAGGCTGGAATCCGTATGTGGTCTCAGCCCAGCGCTTTACCTTAAAGACTAGTCAAGGGGATTACCCATGTATCTCTTCCTCAGTACCGCCGCATTTACTACGAGGAACGAGCGGCCAAAAGTCACTAGAAGTGGCAGATATTTTATTTGACGCTGGCTTTGAGTCGAAAGAAGAGGCCGAATCTTTCGGTGTCCGTCCAGGAGACACCATCGTACCAAAAGTAGAAACCATTAAGACAGCCAATGGCAAGAGAATTATCTCAAAATCTTGGGACAATCGCTATGGTTGTGCAGTGGTCTTAGAAGCCTTGGAAGTATTGCAAAAGGAATCTTTGGGTCACACATTGATTGCAGGTGCCAATGTTCAAGAAGAAGTTGGGTTACGTGGATCAAAAGTAGCGGCAACAAAATTTAAACCAGATCTTTTCTTCGCAGTCGATTGTTCAGCGGCCGATGATACCATCACGACAAATGGCACATTTGGTCACCTCGGAGAAGGCACATTGTTGCGTATCTTTGATCCAGGATTGATTATGTTGCCAACGCTGAAAGAATACTTGTTAGACGTTGCTAGTACACATCATATTCCTTATCAATATTTTGTATCCAAAGGTGGCACTGATGCTGGAGCAGCCCATGTAGCCAATGAAGGAATTCCAAGTAGTGTGATCGGTGTCTGTGGTCGCTACATCCATACTCATCAAACGATGTTTAGCATTCGTGATTTTGATGCGGCGAGAGAAATGTTAATCCAAACACTCAAAGGCTTAGACCGCTCGACAGTCGATACCATCGTCAAAGGTAAATAACTTTTGTTGAAAAGAATTGTCTGTATGAAACGCAAATGAGCAAAAGAAAAAAAAGAGTATACTACGAAAAGAAGGTGAACATATGATTATTCCAGAAAGTCTTGAAGAGTTAGCTAGCTACGTTGAAAAAGGGAAAAATGTTTTCTTTTTTACGGCAGATTGGTGTGGCGACTGCCGCTACATTCATCCAAGTATGCCAGAAATTGAAGCGATGTTTCCTGATTATCAATTTATCGAGGTAAATCGTGACAAATACATGGACGTAGCCAGCAAATGGGATATTTTTGGTATTCCAAGCTTTGTCGTGATTCAAGACGGCAAAGAATTAGGCCGCTTAGTCAATAAAGACCGCAAGACGAAAGCTGAAATCGCGGAATTTTTAACCCATCTTCCAAAAAATTGAGAAAAGGTGACGACAATGGAACAAAGATATCAAACAATTTTAGTTGGAGTAGATGGCTCTTCTCAAGCAGAAGATGCATACAAAAAAGCAGTTGAGGTCGCACGTCGGAACAATGGCCGCGTCGTTGTAGCGTATATCGTGGATCAACCAATGTCTTCATTTATGGGCTATGCACCATTAAATGAATCCGTCTTGGATCATGAAAAAGAAATGGGCAGTACCTTGTTGGAAGAATTAGAAAACTACGCGAAGTCTGTTGATTTCACAAATGTCGAAACAGTCTTAGCATTTGGCTCTGCGAAGCAAATGATTGGGAAAGAATTGCCAGAAAAATTTGATGCCAACTTGATTATGGTCGGTCAATCAGGCTTAAATGCCGCTGAACGCTTTATTACAGGAAGTGTCGCAAACTACGTCATACGTGAAGCACGTTGCGATGTGTTGATCGTTTCACCTAAGGAAGAAGAAAAATAATTCGCTATTTGTCTTGATTACGAGATTGGAGCAAAGAAGTTCTTTGTGAAAGTCTGGTAATCAAGGCTTTTTTTCGTTTTCGTCCAATGCTACACTAGACTTGAAAGAAGTGAGCAGATGTCTTTTTACAGCGTAGAATTTTTAAAAAACCAAGCGACGGTCAATGACCTTTTTAAATACGGATTATTATTTGTCGTACTTGGACTATTACTTTTGGTATTTAGTCTTTATATGAAGCATCGTTTGCAGACAAAATATCGTGATCTAAGTATTATTTTCTTTTTGATTTTATTATTAATCACCGGCATTCAATTTTCAAACTATGAGTCCAATCGTAGTCAACACACTGGCATTTCCACAATGGTGACATTCGTGCAACGAGTCGCACATATGAAACACGTCTCTGAAGATGAAATCTATGTGAACAACACACAACTTGTCGATGAATTATTAGTGAAAATTGACGACAGCTATTATCGAGTCGACTTGAGCCAAGATGGACAGTCATTTACATTAGCAAAAACACAGCTGGTAAATACAGATATTGTGCTTGTTACACAGTAGAGAGGAGACAGCTATGCAATTTTATACGCCAATTTTTATCAAATTTGCTTTAGGTATTTTATGCCTGATTGTGCAAATTAATTTATTAGGCAAAGGCAACTTAGCGCCGACATCCGCCATCGATCAAATCCAAAACTATGTTCTCGGGGGCATTATTGGCGGGATTATTTACAATGATACGATTACGGTATTGCAATTTGTGCTCGTATTAATTATTTGGACATTACTTGCATTTATTCTTAAATTTATTAAAGAACACAATCGCTTCATCAAAATGCTAGTCGATGGCAAGCCAATGACCCTTATTCAAAATGGGGAGGTACAGGTGGACGTTTGTTTAAGTAATGGCATCTCGGCCAATGATTTGATGTTTAAGTTACGCTCAAATGGTATTTATGAAATTAGCCAAGTGAAACGGGCAATCTTGGAACAAAACGGTCAATTAACCATTATTGAATTTGGCGATGAAAATTTGCGCTACTCGATCATTGTCGACGGTCTTTCGAATACAGACGTGTTAGAATTAATTGACAAAGATGAAGAATGGTTGATTTCACAAGTGCAAAAACAAGGCTTTGAGACGATGGGTGCAGTCTATCTGGGGGAATATATATCCGGTCTCTTGCATCTATATGGTTATACCCAACCGAGTGCAACACAAGACAAGCAGGCAAAAAACTAAAAATTCTTTCATCAACCAAGCTGAATCACAAAAAATTTGGTAAGATAGAAAGCGTATGAAAACTGAGGAGGAACAAACGTGATTTTTGCATATAACAAAGAATACGTCGGTGACACATTATTGATTGTACTAGCTGACGATCGTGGAATGAAACAACAAGTGCAACGTCAAGGAAATGTCGCTAAATTAACAACAGAAGACGGCCGCACAATTGGCTGGAATCTATTTGCCATTTCTGAAAAAATGACTATAGAAGGCAACGGCCAAGTAACGCTGACAGATGCTCAATTAGCTACCATTAATGAACTCATTCAAGAAGCTGGCTTTTCAGAAACAGTCGTCAAAGATGCTGAACCAAAATTTGTCGTGGGCTATGTACAAGAGTGTGAAGCTCATCCAGATAGTGATCACTTGTCGATTACCAAAGTAAAAGTCGATGAAGGCAAAGTGCTCCAAATCGTATGTGGTGCGCCGAATATCCGTAAAGGACTAAAAGTCGTCGTCGCCAAACCAGGTGCAATGATGCCAGATGGTCTACTTATTTGGCCAGGAGAACTACGTGGTGTAGCGAGTGCAGGGATGATCTGCTCCGCAAAAGAATTGCAACTGACGAATGCGCCTAAAAAAAGAGGCATCTTAGAATTGCCTCAAGATGCCGAAACAGGGTCGGCATTTAAGTAAAAAAAAGCGTTTAGCTCCGAATAACAAGTCGGGCTAAACGCTTTTTTTACTGTTTGTTTTATTCACCAGAATTAGATGAGGATGAACTACTTTGATTCAATATCGATTGATCGACAGTTAATTCAACTGTCACTGTTTTTTCTTTTGATTCACGATAGAATGTAATCTTCATCGTATCACCGACTGATTTGGCATAAAGTGCTGCTCGTAATTCCGTCGTGCTAGTGATTTCTTTGCCGTCAATCTTTGTAATGACGTCATATTTTTCTAAGCCGGCTTTTTCAGCAGGAGTGCCGTTTGCCACATTTAAGATGACGACACCTTGTTTCACAGTGCTTGGTACTTTTAGAATTTCTTCTTGTTGTTCACTCGAAATCGATCTCAAGTCATACATGGAAACGCCTAAAGCAGGTCGAGTAATTTTACCATTTTTTTCCAATTGATTAATAATTGTGACGACATCATTACTAGGAATAGCAAAGCCCATTCCTTCAACACTTACACCAGAACTTGAAGAAGATGAACTTGCAATCTTACTTGAGTTAATCCCAACGACTTGGCCTTCAATGTTAATCAGTGGGCCACCAGAATTACCAGGATTGATCGCGGCATCGGTTTGGATAGCGTTGATACTAACGGCTTCCCCTTCATCATTGGTACTAGTTACTTGGCGATTTAAGGAAGAAATGATTCCTTCTGTTACTGAATTTGCGTATTCAGATCCTAATGGAGAACCAATCGCAATCGCAGGTTCACCAACTTTCAAGGCAGATGAATCACCAAACGTAGCGACTGTTGTGACTTTACTTGAAGAAATCTTTAAGACAGCCAAGTCAGTATAAGAATCTGTCCCAACAAGCGTAGCGGTTACTTTCGTACCATCAGCTAAGACAACTTGTAGTTCCTTTTGACCTTCAACAACGTGATTATTGGTTACGATATAGGCAGTGTCACCAGACTTTTTGTAAATGACACCACTACCTTCACTGGCAATCTCAAGCGTACTATCATTGGAAGAACTATTGCTCTCATCAGATCTAAATAATCCACCCAATTGATCATTACTTGAAGTGCTTTGCAAATTAATGATGGATACAACGGCATCTTGGACTTTTGAGACAGCCGTTGTTACATCGCTCGTCACATTATATGTTACATTGCTGACAGTTGTTTTGCCTGAGCTAGTAGTGGATGAAACACTTGATGTTGAGCTACTGGATTGATTGCCATTTGCGATATAATACAACCCACCAAAACTTAACGCACCACCGACAACACCACTAAGTAGGCTAATACCTATTTTTTTAACTAGTGAAGAAGATTTGGTTTTCATATTGTTTCCTCCCATATGGATAACTTACTAATAGTATAAGCTTATTTTCATTTTTAGTCTACTGTGAGAATTTGAAAAAAATATGAAGAATTGTTGCTGAAATGCGGTTAATTTAATGAAAAACCTTCGAAAGATTATCCACCATTCACGTGGATAACTATGTGGATAGTATGGGATATGTCGACCATAGTTATCCACAGAAATGTGCATAACTCATGGAATCTGTGGATACAAACGGGTGTTCTTACAAAAATAAGCGAAATAACAACCTTTTATAAATAAAATCAGCAATGTTTTTAGCCAGAAAATTCAAAACCTGTGGAAAAGTTGTGTATAATAAGAAAGTAAAAGAAAGGCGGATACAATGAACATCAAAATAATCTCTGTCGGAAAATTAAAAGAAAAGTATCTCATAGCAGGCATCAATGAATACGCCAAGCGCCTAAGCGGCTATGCAAAAATCCAATTAATCGAAGTATCTGACGAAAAAGCACCCGAAAACTTAAGCCAAGCCGAAATGATCCAAGTCAAAGACAAAGAAGGCGAGCGCATCTTAGCCAAAATCAAAGACCAAGAATACGTCTACGCATTAGCCATCGAAGGAAAGAACCCATCCAGTGAAGCCTTCGCCCAACAACTAAACCAACAAACGATCCAAGGGAAAAGCAGCTTTGTCTTTGTCATAGGTGGTTCACTAGGACTTAGCCAAGCCGTCATGAAACGTAGCGATGCCCAAATTTCATTTGGAAAAATGACCTACCCACATCAACTCATGCGCCTCATTTTAGTCGAACAAATATACCGTGCCTTTCGGATTATTAAAGGCGAACCGTATCATAAATGATGAGGTTTTTGGATATACGGATGTTGATTTAGAGCGATTCTTGATTAGGATCACAGGATAAATTGATACGGGTGTGTTTGTTGATAGGGAAAACAGGGGGTAATATGAGACTATTTTTGAAGTATTTATTGATAAGTAGTTTATTTTTTGGAGTGGGATTTACTGGATTATTTGTTTGACCTGAGTCATTGATGATATCATCGAACAGTCATGTATTAAGCTTCTAAATGCTTGTTTACCGCGTTTTTCTTGATGTCCATTAGGTTTTCGTTTCCCTTTCATCGGTAAATCAGAGCAGTCAAATATACCAGTTTTAAACATTCTATAAAGGGTACGGACAGAACAACCAATAGGGAACACGGCCCGACCAATAATCACATCCGTAGACCACCCTTGAACAACTTTTTTCCGAATGTAACTTACTTGTTCTGCTGGTAAAACGATGGAATGTCTTCTACATTTCGCCCATTTTTTCTTGTAATTTTGGTAGTATTCTAATGCAGTGTGACCATCCTTAAAGTAAACGCAAACATTGTAGATTGTTTGTCTTGAACGTTTCAACATCTGAGATGTTTTCGCAACCGGTTCATGGGCTTTCATATAAGCATCTATCATAACGAGCCGTCTGGTGTAAGATGGGTATAGATCATTTGTATCCACTCCGTATAATTCTTTCGACGGAACTATCTTGAGTGTAGCACAAAATGACTTTTTTATTTGGCTAGCTTAATTTTACAATCGGCGATATTTAAAAAAATAATATGTTTCAACTGAAATTTTAAATATATCTCATACTCATAAAGACCTAGCACCCATACTCGGGTGCTGGGCTTATTTTTGTCTATCAGAGAGAGTCTTGATGATGTTTGATAATAGCAGAAACGATGCATGACTAGAAGAGTAAATCCAAAGTTTAGTCATAAGATTTAGTTAGATTATTGGTGATTAATTGATTAAAACGCCCATGACATATTACAGTAAGGACTATTCTTATTTAGCTTTATTTTGTTTATTTTTTGCCCTTTTAGCTATGTTAGAATACATAGCTACACCAAATTCTATCACCTTGTCTATTTTATCTGGATTCTCTTTAAAATAAGATAATATTATTTTTAAGGCTTTTTTTAATATATCAGATTTAGCCATCTTATTTAGCCTCCAATTTTTTTATGATTTTTTTAAGTACCAGACGTTTAAAGCTTAATTTTTTAGTCTTTTTTAAATCTTCTTTTGCTAAATGAATAGCTAATTCTTTTTCTGATAAGTCAGGTGATTCATTTAGTATTTTTTCAGCTCGATCTAATCGTTTATCAGCAAAGTGACTAATCTCAGATTTTACAGTGGATACTTCTTTTTCACTTAAATTTGGAATATATAAATCTGGTAAATTATTTTCATTTTTTTTCTTCATAAATAAAACCTCCATTTTTTTATAGATGCTATTCTTCAATAAAAATTCTCTGTTGACTACCATCGTCTAATAATAAGAAATCTGAATTTTTAGTAGGTAATGTTTTTAATTCTTGAAGTACTTTAGGAATATTAAGTTGATTTTTAGAAAGAGATATAGTGCTTTTTATAGAAGTATAATTATTATTTAATAATAATTCTTTTTTTCTTAATTTTGATAATTTCAGTTCTTTGCTTATTTTTTTAGTACCTGCAACTGCTCCTAAACCAATAAAACCAGATAGGTAAAAGGTTCCAGTAGTAGCAGCGAGTTTTCCAAAACTTTTTTTCTTTTTTTTAGTTAGTTTCGTAACTTCATTTTTTATAGATTGTAAAAATGAATTATATATATGATTGTTCTTTTTTGTAGAATTGTTATAGAAACTAGACTGATAGTGTTTTTCAAGTTGTGAAATTAATTCTTCAATAAGTAAAGAGTCATCACCGCGCTTCATTCTAATAAAAAGTTCACTTAACTCACACATCAAAGAGTAAATACTTGCTTGATTAGCTATTTCAGTTGTCTTATTTAAATTTAAAATAAATTGGTCTAAATCATCTAATTTTTTTTCTATAACATTTTCTTTAGAAAATCTATCTAAGCGATTTATGTACTCTTTTTCAATATTATCAGCATCTTTTTTATAATCGCGAATAGTTGCAATATCAGAATCATCAAAAGTAGTTCTATTAGAGATATCTGCTAAGCCCGAGCGAATGGTTTGTAACTCTCCAATGTTTTCATCATGATGTAGTTCAATCAGTTCAGATAATTTTGAATTAATACTAGTCAATTGACTGTTAATTTTATTTAGATAATACGTTCCTGATATCATTGACATTGCTTGCATACCAATAGAAAGTGCCATAGCAGGATTTAGATTTAGATGTAATCCAACTTCTTTAAAACCAGCGTGTTCAACAATTTTACCATTTTTTCTAATGATAGTTGAGGTTAGTCCATTGCTAAGTTTAGATAGTGTTTCGGGATTAGTAGTTGCTGAATATAAGCCGTTAGGAGCTTGACTAGCAATTTTTGATAAAGATAATATTTGATTACCAATTTGTAGCCCAGTTTGAGCAATACCACTTGTAATCATACCTTTGTTAGATATCTTTATTTCTTTATATTTTTTAAGTCTTAATAAGTCAATATCTTGATCCATATCTACAGCTGAAAAAGTAAGATGATCACCTTGTTTATTTACAATCGCTATTTCAGAGTTAGCTTTAATTTCATTAAACATTTTAACAACCTTCTTTCCTGAATAATTCATATATTCTCTTCGAATGCTCACAAATCGCTTAACAATAAGCAAAACACTCATTTTTCATTTTTACCCATTAGGTGATGAAAAAAGAACTTCGTTCTGTTATGTTAAAGGTGCTTAAACCAACCAAAAGAAAGGAGTTTTTCTGATGACTAGTTTACATGACAATCAAAATGTAATTCAATTCAACGATGATAATTTCATACACAGGTGGTTGCTTATCCAGTGATTCAGGGTTAGTTCTAATGAAGGAGTTAATGGATACTCCTCAATTTTCAAAACTAGCAAAGCATTTCCTTCACATAGAGGACAAGCGCAATTATTATACACATGATAACGTGGAAATATTGGAACAACTTATCTTGCAATTGATTAGTGGTTATTCGCCTGATTCTTCAGCAAATATTTTAAGACAAGACCCTGTATTTCAAGCTATTTTAGGTAAGAAGCAACTAGCCTCTCAGTCCTCACTTTCTCGTTTTTTCGATCGTTTTATGGAGAAAACTATTCATCAATTGCAAGCGTTAAATCAAGCATTGGTAAATCAAGTACGTTTTGATTCGCAATAACACCGAATTAGTGATTGACATTGATTCCACTCACTCCGATACATTTGGACGTCAAGAACAAACAAATTACAATGCACATTATCAAACCTATGGGTATCATCCGCTAGTTGCCTTTAATGGACTAACTGGTGACTTTTTAAAAGCAGAACTACGTCCAGGAAATCAATACACCTCGAAAGGAATAAAAGCGTTCATTGAACCATTGCTATCTCATTATATTGAAGAATTACCTACTACAGATATACTCGTACGTGGTGATAGTGGGTTTGCAACACCAGAGGTGTATGAACCTTGCGAGAATACCAACTGTCACTACGTCATTCGATTGAAAAATAATAACAAGTTAAGCCAGTTGGCAGAACAATTTGTTCAATACGATGACAATCAAAAATGGGATGAACAAGAGGTATATTATTTTTCTTCCTTTTACCAAGCACAATCTTGGTCAAAACTTCGTCGTGTCTGCATACGATCGGTTCGTGAGAGTGGTGAACTTCTCTTTCATCACGCATTCATTGTGACCAATTTATCCGAAAATGTCTCACCTAAAGTTGTCTTCTCTCTTTATGAAAAACGAGGAACGATGGAAAATTTTATCAAAGAAGCCAAAACGGTTTTCTTTTTTGACAAGACAGATAGTCCACGTTTTGTAGAAAATCATACGAGAATGATGATAAGCGTTCTTGCTTACAACCTTGTTAATTTTTTAAAAAAGATTGCATTCAAAAAAATAGACCAAGGAATGACTATCCAGACGATTCGTTTACATTTTCTTAAAATTGCTGGAAAGCTTGTTCAAACAGCCAGAAAAATATACCTTAAATTACCAAGCTATCATGTTCAACAAAACGAATTCTATGCAATTTTCAGGCGCCTAAGGCGGTGTCAATAAATCCTTCCTAACCTTAGAAAAAAAGGATGAAAAATCAAAGGGGTGGAGTCTGCCCAAAAACTGAATTGATTTTCACTTTAATAGCAATAGACAAGAAAAGTAGTACGAAAAATTAAATGTTGTTAGAAATAGAGAGAGAATTTAAAAAACTCACATTTTTTAAATAGCTATTCAAAAAAATTAAAGCTATGAATTATTCAGGTTT
>NZ_GL622241.1:2088251-2094909 GCF_000185365.1 Enterococcus italicus DSM 15952 | reverse complement strand
AAGATTATTTGACAGAAAGGAATCTGAATTGAATAATATAAGTATAACTAAGAAGAAATGAGTTGATTAATTAATGAGTTTATTAAGTGATATATTAAAAAATTTAGGCAGTGATGTTAATAAATCTAAATCCCCAAGAGATACACATGGACCTATTGTGAAAACTGGGCCCACAGCGGGACAAAATCGTTCTAGGAATAAGGACGGAGCTTGGAGAAAAAAGCGAAGTGATGCAGGAAAAAAACGTTAATGCTTATGTATCAATAAAATTTTCAAACATATATTATACCCATGAAGACCTAGCACCCATACTCGGGTGCTAGGTCTATTTTTATTTATCAAGGGAGAGTGTTAGTGATGTTTGATAATAGTCAGAAACGATATGTAACGAGAGGAGTAAATACGCAAATTAGTCATCAGATTCAGTTAGCTTGTTGGAGGCTAATTGATCGAGAGAATCAACTAGATAATGAATTGGATTACCTACAAATTTTTGAGTTCGAAGTACTCACACCCCGCCACTTAGCTATCATTCATCGACAAGAAGAACCTGAAAGAATCAATCGAATCATTATTGAACTGATTGAATGTACGATCCTTGATACTGAAAAATTATGGGTGATTGATGATGGATCGACGCAAACGATGTTACTACCGGAAGAATATTAAAAGGAGGCCATAGGATAATGACAGTCAAGAAACGAGTAAACGTAGTCAGCTTACAACTAATCAGAGAAAGCAGCTTTTTGTATGAACCACGAAAGTGTTCTTCACCCGAGGACGCTTACGAGTTGTTCTCACAGTTTATCGAGAAGAAAGCAACGGAACACCTAGTAGTAGCTTGTTTAAATACGAAAGGCGAAGTAGTCAATATTTCAACAGTACACATTGGATCAGTTAATCAATCACTCGCAGTGCCACGTGAAATTGTGAAGACAGCTTTACTATGCAATGCAGTCAATATTATCGTAGCCCATAATCATCCGAGTAATTCAACGGAACCCTCACGTGAAGATCGACGTTTTACTAAGAATTTATTGGATGCATGTCAGCTATTACAAATTGGACTAAGAGATCACATTATTATAGCCGCAGATGGTAGTTACTCTTCAATGAGAAGAGATGGTGTGTTCGCAGAGTTCATTTAACCCCTAACAGTAAATTTACTGTTAGGGGTTTTTATATAGGTACGACTACTAAAATATAAATCAAAAAGGAGAGAGGCAATTATGCTTGAAGAGGCCAAAGAACTATTAAAGCACTATTACCCCGAAGTAAACCAAGTAACCGAACTATCAATAGAAAGTGTATTACTAGGCAATGATGAATTAGATGAAAACTATGTACCTAAAGAATGGGCCAATCAACTACCAGAATTAGTTGAAACACATGTCTTTAGTTATGACGAAAAAGAGAGCTTAGTATTCTTCATCGTAGAGCCAACTACTCATCAATTACTGTACAAAGGAATCATCATAGAGGAGGTACTCGTATGGACTGGGAAGTAATTGTTACTGAACTAATCGACAACTTAGCAGATATACTAGCAGAATTGGAGGAAGAACTATGAGTGTTTATATCAAGTTGGGAATTAGATTATTTAGTGTGTTAGTTATCGGTATTATTCAAGAAAGAAAGGAGAATCAAAAGGCACATGATAAATAAAACAATGGACACCGCAATTGTTGAGGTATGGTCTAGTGGAACGGCTAGTGATAAGCAGCGCTACCTATTCAAAAAGACGTGGTGCAGTGATGCTAAAAATAATATGGTTGTGATTACCATTCATCCCGGATCAACTGATCCATTCGTTTCAGATTTAACGACACTATTTATTGAGAAGCATGTTCGGTCATTAGGTTATTCGGGATTTCTAGCAGTAAATTTATTCTCGAATACAGGGAGTAAGCGAAAGATGATTAATGACGAGAATAAGGAGGCCATTCAAACGGTATTGAAAGATAAGTCAATTACACAGATAGTGATTGCATGCGGATCGATACTAATGACGAATAAAATAGCGTATAATCAATGTAAGTCATTATATGAAGGGCTTCCTGCTAAATTGAAGAAGATGACTTCATTATTGGTTACTGATAATAACGAAATCGCTCATCCACTAAATGTCTATAGTCGATTGAGGTGGCATTTCAAAGAGGTGGATGCGTTCTTTAATGAAACAGATAAGATTTAAAAAGAAAGTCTAACCAATAAAGTGATAAGATATTTTTAAAAATAGATTTGATGTTAATATAGATATTGAATCTATTTTTTTTTAGAATTTCGTTTGTCTAACTTAATTTGACAAACGAAAAAATCAAAAAAACTACCCCAAAACTCAGGGTAGTTCGACGAAAAAATCTTATACTATTTCATTGTCCTATTGACGGGGTGCACACCAGAATCAACTTTCGGATGTTTTGCCTTTTTGTTGCTTTATGAGCTGGAAACGATCTTTTAGCTTTCAGTAGATTATGATTGTTTACCCAACATATCGATGACCCATGAAGGTGCTAATTCAGGTAGCTCAGTTCCATTTTCTCGTGCTTGTTTATAGTCATTTACTAGCATTGCTCGTTGAAATTCATAGGACAATTTTTTCTGCTAACTCAATTACTCTTTCCACTACATTTCTAGGAACTACGGTGACACCATCAGCGTCACCGACCACTAAGTCACCAGGATTTACAGAGACACCTGCGCAAAATACGGGAACATTTATTTTCCCTGGTCCTTTTTTTGCTGGGCTACGTTACATAATCCCTTTAGAGTAGACAGGGATAGCTAATTCTTTTAAGCCTAATTTGTCACGAACACAGCCATCAACGACGATACCACTTAGTCCAACGGCATCCGCTGCTCTAGCCAACAAATCGCATAAGTAGGCTCTCTCCATAGAGTTTTTCCCAGCTACAATCAATACATAGTCTGGCTTTCCTTGGTATATGGCGACGTGAATTGGGAAATTATCGCCATCCTCTGTATCAACTGTACAAGCCGTACCGACCATAAATTTCTGCTCATCGATAGGCATAAGAGAAGCGTCCATGGCCCCATTTTTTGCGATTCCTAATTTTTGCATCCCATCACAAAGCAAGGCAGGGCTTATTTTTTTTTGCGCGTGTGAGTAATTGCTCATTAATTTTTTCTGGTAAATCAAAATAAGTCTAAGTCATATCGATGTAGTCCTTTCTGCATGAGTGTATTGATTTTTCGGAACCAACTATCTAACGTAATTCATTTTTTCAAGCTATCTTTCTATTCTATTTTATCCTAAAATGAACGTATTAAACGAAAATCTTACTAGCTGAAAAAGAAATAGACAGAAGGAAAGGAATTAGCTGATGACAAATATAGTTACAATTAATAATATCACTCTGATTGGAACCGCTCATGTATCAAAAGAGAGTGTGAAAGAAGTGCAAGCAACAATTGATGCGATTCAACCGAAATACATAGGAATTGAACTTGATAAAGAACGTTTTGAAACAATGCAAAACAACAATAAATGGGAAAATACCGATATTGTCAAAGTCATCAAAGAGAAAAAAGTAGCACCGTTACTTATGCAAATTATTTTAGCTGCTTTTCAAAAAAGATTTGCTGCAAATACTGAATCAGCACCAGGGGCAGAATTTAAAATGGCTATAGAAAAAGCCCATGAACACAAAGCAGAGCTAAAATTATTGGATCGCAACATCAATATAACCTTGAATAGAATCTGGCGAAGTTTGACCTTTTGGCAAAAAGCTAAATTAATCGTCGCTTTTCTTTTTGGAAATGGCGAACAAGCGAACCTCGACGAGAACAAACTACAAGAAATCATGAATGAGGATATAATTGAAACGACTTTTTCATCACTAAGAGAAGAATTACCCGTGATTCACGATACATTAATTTTAGAAAGAAATGAATACATGGTTAACAATATTTTCGATATACATACTGATGAAAAAATTGTCGTTGTGATTGGCAAAGGCCACCTTAATGGTATGGCAGAACTGATCAAACAAAATAAAAATAGTCATAGAAACCAAGAATTAGATACGATTCCAAAGAAAACCATGGGGTCAAAAATACTAGAATATCTATTTCCAGCCTTAATTATTGGCTTAATCTTAGCATCTTTTTTCTTTGGAAATTACACAGTCGGGATGGAACAACTCAAAACATGGCTTTTATGGAACTCTTCGCTTGCGGCACTCTTCACCTTATTAGGGAGAGGAAGTCTATTGTCCGTCATTACAGCCTTTGTGACTGCGCCCATTGGCACCATCCATCCTATCCTAAATGTGGGTATGTTTGTTGCACTCGTTGAAGCATGGAGAAAAAAACCAACTGTTAAAGATATGTCTGACATTTTTAACGACATCAGCCATATCAAAACAATTTTCAAGAACAGATTCTTGCACATTATTGCTTTATTTTTCTTATCGTCCATGGGTGGTGCAATCGGAAATATCATCGGTGGTAGTCAATTAATTAAAAATTTCTTCTTTTAAAATGGCATTTAGGTAAGGTGGGATAGTGTTTTATCACACGTCTTTTGTAACAGCAATAAAAAAAGATTGTTTCAGCGGTTTTACTTGCTGAAACAATCTTTTTTTATTCAAATGCTTGATTCACATCGTCAATCATGATTTTTAATGATTCCAAGCCAGAACCTACAAGGTACCACACTTGTGGATCTAGTTGAATGACTTTGTTATTTTTACCTGCGTTTGTTTGTTTCACTATTTCATTATCAGCCATATCATTGTTGGATGTATCGCCCCCGATTGATTGTGTGCGATCCACTACAAAAAGAATATCGGGATTTTTTTCTAAAATGTATTCATAAGAAACGCTTTGTCCATGAGTAGAAGCCTCAATTGTATCATCTGCTTGTGCAAAGCCAAATGTATCGTGAACTATTGCAAAGCGAGAACCTTCACCATATGCTACGAAGGCAAACGTCACAAACTACAATCGCTGATAATTCATACCAAGGCTAGTCGATAATTCTTCTCCCAGTCCAGCGACAGTAATCTGATACCCTAGAACTTACAGCACGATCACCACGGGGACGGTTAAATAAATCAATTCGTAACTACCTGCCATGACTGTGGCGAAATGCCCCTGTAGCCAAGCGGACATGTTTTGGATCAATTGATAGTGATAAGCGAAAAAAATAGCTATCGCACTGATGACATTACCAAACATGACTCCAGCGAGTGGCAAAATTACTGAATCGCCTTTTGGTAGTAGACGACTAAGTGATAAAAATAACAAGACCCCTGCATAGGAAAAAAGAAATGCTACGAATGCTTTCATCAATGATGAACCTGTTGGGTAAAAAAGCATCACGACCAAAATGTCCAAACGAGCACTATCCATCATGCCAATAGTATTTGCCGAGACAAATTTATTTTGCATAAAATGCTGCATAATACGACCAGAAATACTTAACATTCCCCCTGCTAAAATCAAACTGATCGTTCGTGGTATGCGGGTTTTGGCTAGAAGTAACCATTGCATGCGATTGCCTTCCATCAATCCACTGACTGTCACTTCGTTTACACCGACAAAAATTGAAGTAGTCGCTAAAATTAAAAATATCAGCACCACTAACCACTTTTTCATATATCGGCCTCACTTCTTAATTGAAAATGATTCTCATTCTCTTTTATAGCATATTAATTTTGACTGAAAATTTCAACAATTTTTTAAGTATTTTTTCACAGATAGATAAAATAACTAACAAAAAATTCATCTTTTATGGAATAAATCAGTGGAATTGATAGAAAAGTATGTTGGATGAGAAGAGAAAAACCAAAAATAAACGTGGTATAACTACGAGAGAAGAAGTGGATTAATCATTAATTTTAAGAATACGGATATATTTGGGCAGTAAGATTATTTTTTCGGTAACAGCTATTGGATTCACTAGTGAATAAAAATTATTAGTAATCATAGTTGGCTAAGTTTTTTAGAGCGTTAAGATCACGAATAATATACGAATTTCCAAATTTTTCTAAAATATCTTTTTCGCGGAATTGCATGATAATTCTTAAAAGATGGCGATAACTTACGTTCAATATAGCTGCACAAGTAGTAAGTTGGAAAGTAAAAATATCATTTTTTTGATTTTCTAGGATAAACTTCGCTAAACGCATATCAAATGATTCAGCTAATGAGTTAGCCACCGTAATACTTGTATTGAGTCTAGTACTTAAAAGCCGACAGGTATTTTGTAAAAAAAGAACATCTTGCTGTAATGTATTCCGATAGGTTGCCAATGATATACAAATACAAATACATTTTGTCGCTGCTTTTACGCTACTTTTTGGCTCTATTCCCCATAATGATGACGCTTCACCTAAAGGCATCATTGCTGAGGCATAATTGATACAAATATTTTGAGTATCTGATGCATACGAGTATACAATTACAGTTCCTTCAACCAAAAAATAGAGAAAATCAGAAATTTCTCCACTTTGAATAAGATGTTCATTTTTCTCGAATGATTGTAAGGTTGATATTTCCTGTAAATTTGAATGCATATAATGGTTCAATTCATGATTCATGATATAGGACGATAAACGTTCGGAATCATTTATTCTTTTCACTAAAATACACTCCTTATTGGTTTTTATTAAGTATAACTTAAATAAAATAT
>NZ_GL622241.1:2068647-2087206 GCF_000185365.1 Enterococcus italicus DSM 15952 | reverse complement strand
TAAAATATCTTCTCAATACGAATAATTAAAGTTAATTTTTTGTAAAATATATGTAAAATATAGATAGGTATGACTTGTGTCACATCGAAAAGAATGTTTTTTTGATACTATCTAAATGTACAAAAAATCATGTTCAATCAGGAGGAAAAAGCATGCGTTTGAAAAAGTTAGCATTGATGGGTATGGGTCTTATACTTGCAGGTACATTGGTAGGATGTGGATCAAATAGTGAGAATAGTGACTCTTCGAATAAAGAGAAGTTAGTAGTTCAATTTGTACCTACAAATAATGATGGATCGATGGAAGCAAAAACGAAGCCTTTCGCAGAATACCTATCGAAAAAGCTTGATCGCGATGTCGAAGTGACGCTAGCTACAGACTACTCAACAATTGTTGAAGCCATGGCTTCAGGGCAAGTTGATATTGGTATTATGCCGCCTGCTGCCTATGTACAAGCCAAAGATATGGGAGCTGCAGAAGCTATTTTAACTTCTGAATTAGGAAAATATGATGAGAAGACTGGGTTGCCATTGGAAGGAGAATTGACTAGTACATTTAAAGGAGAAATATTAGTTAAAAGTGACAGTTCAATCAAAACATTATCTGATTTAAAAGGGAAAAAAATAGCTGCATTGAGTCCAAATTCAGCCAGTGGATATATTTATCCTGTAGCAGAGTTAAAAGATGCGGGAATAGATCCAACGACTCAATCAACTATTACGACTGTAAATGATATCCCTAGTGAAATTACATCCGTATTAAATGGACAAATGGATGCAGCATTTGTTTTCCAAGGAGCTCGTAATGTTTTTGCATCAAGTTTTCCAGACAATGATTTATTCGAAGATTTGCGAGTTTTGTATTTAACAGAGGGTGATATTCCAAATGATGCGATTGCAGTCCAACCTTCTATGGATGAAACATTGAAAGAAGAAGTAAAACAAGTTTTTTTAAATATGACTGATGATGATGAAGGAGCTGAAGCTATGGCTATATGGGGACATAAAGGATACCAGGAAGCTGCAGATTCAGCGTACGATACTATTCGTTCATACACAAAAAAAGCATCTGAATAAAGAAAAACAATTAATTTCAAAAAGGAGTTTGTATGATTACCTTCAATAATGTATCAAAAATATATCCTAATGGTGTTAAAGGGTTAAGCAATATAAATTTAACTATCCAAGATGGTGAGTTTATATCTATTATTGGATTGAGTGGAGCAGGGAAGAGTACCTTGCTTCGTTCAATTAATCGCTTAGAACGCATTACGGAAGGCGATATCATTATTAATGATACCTCAATTACAAATGCGAAGAAGAAAGAATTACGTATGTTACGCCGCCAAATCGGATGGATTTCTCAAAATTTTAACTTGGTAAAACGAAGTACTGTTCAAAAAAATGTGTTGTCTGGGCGCTTGGGATACTATTCGACATTTAAAAGTACTTTTGGTTTATTTACAAAAGAGGATTATTCTCAGACTGAAGAGGCTTTGAGGATGGTAGGACTTAGCGATAAATTACATGCTAGAAGCGACGAGTTGAGTGGAGGGCAACAACAAAGAGTATCTATAGCAAGAGCCCTTGTTCAGCGCGCTCCAATTATACTAGCCGATGAACCCGTTGCTTCTTTAGATCCAGTGACGACACAAAATGTAATGCAAGATTTAAAAAAAATAAATCTGAAGATGAACAAAACAGTGATTGTTAATTTGCACTCTGTTCCATTGGCTAAAGAATTTTCAACGAGAATTATTGCCTTGAAATATGGAGAAATTATTTTTGATGGACCTCCGGAGGAACTAACCCCTACTCGCTTAGATACTATTTACGGTAGTTCACAGGATCGAGGCAGTCTATGAAGTTAAAAGACACGGTTCATTTTAATTTGCATAAGAAATTATTGATCGGCACGATAATAATTATTTGCTTTTTGGGAAGTGTCCGATTAACAAATGCTGATTTTTATAAAGTAATTTCAAATTCTAATCAGATAGTCATATTTTTGTCACGTTTGGCAAAACCCGATTTTAGTTTCCTTCCTAGACTTGTGTTACCGATGATAAAAACACTAGAAATGTCTTTACTAGGAACATTTGTAGGTGTTCTTTTAGCATTTCCAATTAGCTTTTACGCAACAACCATACTAACGGAAAATAAGACGCTATCAATTAGTATTCGATTTGTACTTGGTTTAGTTCGAACGATTCCAACATTGCTTTTGGCTGCTTTATTTGTTGCTATATTTGGGATTGGTGAATCGACAGGAGTTATCACAATTGCAATTTTTACTTTAGGTATGGTGTCGCAATTGATGTTTCAAGCTGTGGAGACGATTGACTATGGTCCCATAGAAATGACTGCTGCGGTAGGGAGCAATAAGTTTCAAATTACTGTTTGGGCGGTATTGCCACAAGTAATTAATCAATTTTTAAGCTACACATTTTACGCATTTGAAGTAAACGTACGAGCATCGACAATTTTAGGTTTTGTTGGTGCTGGTGGAATTGGGGTTATTTTGAATTCCTCACTCGCATTATTAAATTACGAAAGAGTGTCAATAATTATTTTAACGATACTAGTTACAGTAATTATTGTAGATAAGGTGAGTGAGCGTGTGAGGAGATCATTGGTATGATAATTCGTGATATCAGTAAAAAAACATATTTTTACATCAGCTTATTTCTATTTTTAGTTTTGATTTCTGCAGTAAATATTGATTATTCGGGCTTATCCACATTTTCTCTATCTATGGGTTTGGAAGTAATTAGAGGATTAAGTCATCCAGATTGGAGCTTCATGTATGATGGCAGTGGAGAAGATTTGGTTAATTTACTCGTTTTGACGATAGGTATTGCTTTTTTGGGCTCTTTTTTAGCAACATTTTTTGCGATTCCTTTAGCCCTTGTTAGTGCAGTTAATCTATTTCCAAATCATAGTTATATTACCAAAATTGGAAAGCTAGTGTGTAATATATTGCGTTCTTTTCCTGAATTGGTTTTGGCTATTATTTTTGTTAAAGTAGTTGGTCCGGGTCCTTTTGCTGGGGTGCTGGCGATTGGCGCGCATCAAATAGGGATGCTAGGTAAATTATTTACTGAAGAAATGGAAAACATGGATGAAAATATTGTTCAAGAAATGCATGCAATCGGTGCTAATTTTTGGCAAGTTTTATTTTTTGTTCGTTTTTCATCTTTAGCACCTATATGGAGTTCCTTAGCCTTAAATCATTTTGAAATTGCTGTCAGAAGTGCAGCAACTCTTGGGTTAGTTGGTGCAGGTGGTATTGGTGCACCGTTAATTTTTGCAATTCAGACTCGCAATTGGAGCAAAGTAAGTATTATCTTAATTGGGGTGGTTATTACGGTATTTATTTTAGATTTAATCACTGGAATCATTAGAAAGAGACTGAAATAGGATGAATATACTACATATATCAGACATTCATTTTAGAAAAACATATTTACTTAAAAATACTGATTATTTAGAAATGTTAGCTAAAATGCAATCGCCTTTGACTCATTTAGAAGAATGCTTAACGGAAGTATTAGCTAATCATAGGATTGATGTATTAATAATTAGTGGTGATTTAACTGAGGATGGAGAAGTTGAAGATTACTATTTTTTAAAGCAATGGTTATTAAATATTGTAGGTAGCATACCTATTATCGTGACATTAGGAAATCATGATATAAAGTCAAATTTTCGTGAAGGCTGGTTTGCTGAACTTCCTTCAGAAGATTTTTATAACGATGTGATGCATTTCCCAGATGTTTCGATTATTGCGTTTGATAATTCGTATTTTGGCTATCCAAATGGAATTGTCGATTCTAAGCAATTTGAGTGGCTAAAGAATCAGCTGATAAATGCGAAAGGACGTCCGATTATTTTTGTGACCCATCACCATTTGCTTCCAACCCAGATTACTATGCCAGAATGGCCAGGTTCAAAACAATTAATTCAGTTATTGCAGTCTCATAATATTAAGTGTATATTGAATGGTCATACTCACCATCCATTCATCAGTGATATTCAAGGAATTCCGTATTACACAGTATCAGGAATGTCTTTTATTGGTGAGGATGAAGGAGACGGGCTTGTTCGTTTTGAGGAAGCGTATGGATATAACCTATACCGATTTTCAGATGAAAAAATAACTGAGCAGAGTTCACGAAATGTCAAACCTGGAAAACTTTTGAAAATGATTAAAATGTAAAAATAATGTGTCGCATATTTCAATGCAAATGCTTAACTAATTCCTGTGAAATGAATTAGTTAAGCATTTTGGATGGCCTAAATCTAGAATATGAAGGTTAATTCTTTCAGGTATAGATTTAGGCTTTTTTTTTTATAAAATCAATATAGTCACCCAAGCATCAATGAACACTGATGAGCAGACTGTATATTATAATTAGTTGATACGCCTAAAAAAACAGTTAGGAGAAAGACTATGACTCATACATTTCCAGATAATTTTTTATGGGGGGCATCGATATCTGCCCATCAAACAGAAGGTGCTTATCAAGAAGATGGCAAAGGCCTAAGCGTGCAAGACACGCGTCAAAGAGACAATCATGCGATAGCTGACTTTAAGGTGGCTAGCGATCATTATCATCATTACAAAGAGGATATTAAATTATTGTCAGAGATGGGAATTAACGTGTTTAGATTCTCGATTGCTTGGACGAGAATTTTCCCAGATGGAAGAGGAGCTGTAAATGAGCCAGGGCTACAGCACTATAGCGATGTCATCGATGAGCTACTAAAGTACCAAATACAACCATTCATTACATTGAATCATTTTGATTTGCCTCAAGCACTAGAAGATGAGGGGGGATGGGGTGTTCGCAGTACGGTCGATGCCTTTGTACATTATGCAGAAACGGTATTTCAAGCCTATGGTGATCGTGTGAAAAATTGGCTAACGATTAATGAACCCAATATTATGCTTTTAGTAGATAAGAAAATTCTGGGGAAAGAAATTCCTATCCAAGAAAAGTATCAACAATTTCATCATCTCATGATTGCGGAAAAGTATGTTTTTAAACGTTGCCATGAATTAATTACAGATGGAAAAATTGGTCCTGTACCAAATATTTCCCTCGTCTATCCAGCAACAAGTAAGCCAATAGATAACCAAGCAGCTCTTTATTTTAACAGCGTTCGAAATTGGGCGTACTTAGATTTTTCATGCTTTGGACGTTACAATACAGTATTTAAAGATTACTTGAAGCAAAACGACGTGCAAATTACGTTTGCACCAGAAGATGAAGCGCTGATGAAAACGGCTTTTCCAGATTACATTGCGATGAATTTTTATACGACTGTTACCGTTGAAAAACCACTGGCGAAAAAAGAAATGGCGAATGGAATTAGCGATCAACAGAGTGAAGACATAATGGAGTGGGGATTTTATAAAGGCTTCACCAACCCTTATTTAGAAAAAAATGAATTCAATTGGACGATTGATCCACTAGGTTTAAAGACGACCTTGCAAACACTCTATGATCGCTACAATTTACCAATCATCATTACTGAAAATGGCTTGGGAGCTAAGGATGAACTGACAGACGATGGAGCCGTTCATGATCAGTATCGAATTGATTATCTGAAGCAACATATCGAGCAATGTGGTGCCGCAATCGAAGCTGGTGTGAATTTAATCGGGTATAGTCCTTGGTCGGCGATTGATTTGGTCAGCGTGCATGAAGGAATTAGCAAGCGGTATGGATTTATTTATGTCGACCGCACAGAAGAGGATACCAAAGAAATGAAACGTTACAAAAAAGATAGTTTTTACTGGTATCAAGACGTCATTCAGACGAATCAGCTACCGAAAGTGGGGGAATAGGATGAATGCTTTCTTTTCATTTTTGGAAACAAAATTATTGCCACCGCTTAATAAGGTCGCAAATCTGCGCTTTATTCGTGCTATCATGCAAGCTGGGATTATTACAGTACCATTCACAATTGTGGGTTCTATTTTTTTGATTATTAATAATCTCCCACAAATTATTCCGCAATTGGCTTCGTTTTTTGAGTCGACTATTTTGAAATTTGCGCCGATTTATTCTGTAGCAACAACGATGTCTATCGGTTCGCTGGCATTGTTTTACAGTCTGGGAACGGCTTATTTTTTGACGGATATCTACCGCAAAGAGGAGACGAAGGAATTAAGTAGCTTTGTAGGGGCAGTATTGGGTCTCTTTGCTTTTTTGATGACCATCGTCCAAGTAGATATCGGCAACGATGGTGCGCAATTAATCCAAAAAACATCTGATACAGCCATTATTTATAATGGAGTTGCATTAGGTGGGTGGGTAACACGTTTTGGCGGTGTAGGAATCTTCATAGGGATTATTACTGCGATTTTGTCTACGCAAATTTATCGCTTTTGTGTCAAAAAGAATCTTACCATTCGCATGCCAGAAGGAGTACCGATTGGTGTCAGTCGCGCATTTGCTTCGTTGATTCCGGCTATTTTGATTTCAGTTGTCATGATAGGAATCAATGCTGGACTGGCCTTTTTGCATACGGATTTGCATGGATTGTTATCGAAACCATTTGAATTTGTTAAAGATCTGACGGGCTCATGGTTGGGGATTGTCGTTATTATGTTATTGATTCATTTATTGTGGTCTGTGGGTGTTCACGGGACCGCAATTATCAAAAATAGTTTCGTCAATCCCATCTTGTTAGTAGCACTGACAGAAAATATTAATGGCTCGTCTAATATCTTTGCTGGCGACTTTATTAATATGTACATCTTCATTGGCGGTGCGGGGAGTACGCTAGGATTGGTCTTATTAATGATCTTTGTCGCAAAATCAGATCAATTGAAGATTCTTGGTAAAACGGCTATTTTACCTGGGTTATTTAATATCAATGAGCCAGTTATTTTCGGGGCACCGATCGTGTACAATCCGTACTTGATTATTCCATTTATTGTGACCCCGATAGTGAATGTTACGATCGCCTATTTTGCTACGGACTTTGGATTGGTGAACAAAGTAATTACGGGGATTCCTTGGATTTCTCCAATTGGAATTGGGGCATTTTTAGGAACTGGTGGTGACTTCCGTGCTATCTCAATCGCTTTTCTTAATTTAGCAGTCTCGATTGTTTGCTACTACCCATTCTTTAAGATATACGATGGCAAACTTTATACAGAACAGATGGCGAGTAAGAGTGAGATGGGATCGACGAATGGATAGTAGATTTGAAAACAGGACAACCAAAAGGAGCAACAAAACATGAGCGATGCATTTCATCCAGGAAATAAAATTGTGCAACAATGTCTGCAAGGAATGGTATTGGTAGCAAACGGCGGCACATCAGGAGCACGAGTACTATTTAGACAAGCGTTCGCTGCGGCTTCGTCGGACTTTGAGCGATTTCTTGCAACTTATGAGTGTGCGTTGCTGGAACAAGATAGCAATGAATACGTGGCAGGGCTTGAGAATGCTTTAGCCTATGCTAAGCAGTCCAACGAAATAAGTGACAGTCTGCATTTGCGACCATTTATTTGAAATTAGCAGAGAAGTACGATGAAGTTGACGAACGAGACAAAGCAGAACAGATGCGCAAATTGTCTTGCGAGTGGACTGGAAAAATATTTGATCAAGGACCTTTTTATCATGGGACACGAGCAGAGTTGTCAACAGGTGACTTACTTGTTGCAGGGCATCAGTCGAACTATGAAGATAACTTAATGATGAATCATATTTACTTCACTTCGAATTTGAAAGGAGCGCATCTTGCAGCGTTACTTGCTAAAGGAGATGGGATAGAACGAGTCTATGAGGTAGAACCAATGGGCGATTTTGAAGATGACCCCAATGTGACGGATAAGAAATTTCCGGGTAATTTGACTAGCTCTTATCGTTCGACTGCACCATTACGAATCATAGGTGAACGAAACGAAGACTATGACGATGAATTGGCGCAATGGCGCACGAAGTTAACGAAAAATAAAAGTGAAATTATCAACTAAAGCAAAAAACAGCTGATTCTAAGTGAGTCAGCTTTTTTTGTCGGTCTTCTAATGAAAATTTTCAGTAATAAGCTATTTCCTTCTTGTGAAATGTCTAGTAAACTAACAGAGTTCATATGTAGCGCGTGGCTACAAATAGTAGAAAAGGAGTATAGTAGTGTTTAAAAATTATGTGCAATTATTGAAAAGCGAATTTACTGGTTATTCACTTCAAAAATTTCGGATGGATGTTCTCGCAGGTTTAACGGTGGCTGCGGTGGCTTTACCCTTGGCGATTGCATTCGGTGTGTCGAGCGGTGTGGATGCGGCGGCAGGTCTGATTACGGCAATCGTTGCCGGGGTGGTGATTGGTAGTTTATCAGGTGGGTTTTATCAAATTTCAGGTCCAACAGGAGCGATGGCGGCTATTTTGATGTCTATCGCCGCTAGTGAAGGTATCCAAGGGGTATTATTGGCGACATTTTTGGCCGGTATCATGTTATTACTTGCAGGCGTATTTAAATTAGGAGTGTTGACCTCGTTTATTCCGGCGCCAGTCATTACAGGCTTTACATCGGGGATTGCGATTATTATCGCACTTGGTCAAGTAGATAATTTATTTGGTACTCAGTCTAAAGGAGCCAATGTACTCGAAAAACTCGCTAGCTATCAAATTTTAGGATTCAAGCCAGCGATAGCTTCGTTAGTGATGGGTATTTTGGTTATGATTGTAATGGTTGTCTATCCTAAGAAACTCGCAACCTTGTTACCAAGCTCACTTTTTGCGATTATTGTGACGACTCTGGTGATGGTTCTCTTTCACTTGCCGATTGCGACAGTCGGAACCATTCCAACATCAATCATTAGCACCAATCGGTTGAGCATAGAGGCACTTTCGATTGGCTCACTTGAAAATGTACTTGTACCGGCAATTAGCATCGCCTTGCTGGGTATGGTTGAAAGTCTTTTGTGTGGAGCATCGGCTGGCCGCATGACGAATCGTTCACTAGATAGCAATCAAGAGCTTATTGCGCAAGGCATCGGGAATATGATTTTGCCTTTCTTTGGTGGTATTCCAGCGACAGCGGCGATTGCTAGAACAAGTGTGGCTATTAAAGCAGGTGGACAAACACGCCTAACTGGAATTATACACGCGCTTGTTTTATTTCTTTCGATGATGGTACTAGCACCAATCATGTCTATGATACCGATGCCAGCACTGGCAGGTGTCTTGATCATTACCGCATGGCGAATGAATGAATGGCACACGATACAGACCTTTGTTACCAAAAAATATTGGGTATCATTGGCGATGTTTTTTGTCACGATGGCTTCTACGGTTATTTTCGATTTGAGTATTGCCATCGTTATCGGTGTCATTAGTGGCATGATTATTTTCCTAGTACGGAGCTCAGCTATCAAGATCGCACTGGAACCTGTTGATTGGCTACGAATGAACTTACCAGCTGCGACTCACTTATCTAGATGGACGGTTGTCTATATTAGTGGACCACTTTTCTTTATGTCAGCTGAAAAGTTGAAGCAAGCCTTGCAACAACTAGATGAACACGAAGGCGTCATCTTTTCGCTACGTGGCGTTCCACACATCGATATTACGGCGTTGGCCGTTTTTGAAGAGTTCCAAGAACAGGCCAATCTTCGCGGACAAAAAATTATGTACACGTCGCTACAACCAGACGTTGCTCATTATATGCAACACCTTTGGCAAGAAACAGAAAGCGAAGTCTACCCGACTGTCGCTCACGGCCTCGCAACATTGTATCCAGCAAGCTAGATCACATACTAGTGCTATAATAAAAGGAAACTAGTTAGAGGAAGAGAATCAATGGAGAAAAAATGGGTAATTAGTGGGATGAAGGGGCAACGATTTATTTTGCACCGGATCAAGCATTTCTAGTATCCGAAGATCAAGCAGCTCAAGAAGAATTGACAAAGTTATTGCAACCGTATCGCTAAAATTATTTGTTGGTAAGTAGGGATTATGAAGCATCGTGTATTTTACCTTTTTATTTTTTTCAGTCGCTTTTTTTCGTTCGAACGTGCTAACATAAAAGAATGATCTTACAACTGGAGGAGAGTCTATGGCAAAATATTATGCAGTGAGAATTGGAAAACAGCCAGGGATATATCAGACATGGCCTGAAGCACAAAAACAAGTCAAAGGATTTCCTAATGCGAAATTCAAATCATTCCCGACGAAGGAAGAGGCCGAGCGTTTTATAGAAGGCGGCATACAAAGCGACATACCCGACGAAGGACTAGTCGCCTATGTCGATGGCTCATTTAATCGAACGCTTGGTCAATACGGATCAGGCATCGTCTTTTTGAAAGAGGGTCAAGTGATTGAGAAGTTAGCGATTCCTGGAAAGGATGCAAACTATACAGAAAGCTTTCAAATTGCGGGCGAAGTGATAGGGTGTCTAAAAGCGATGGAATGGGCCATCGCACAAGGTGAGTCTCAATTAACCATCTACTACGACTACCAAGGAATTCAAGCTTGGGCAGAAGGTGATTGGCGCGCAAACAAGCCTATTTCGAAATATTACGCTGCACAATTTCAATTGCTACAGACTAAGATTGCTGTTCACTTTAAAAAAGTTAAAGCACATACTGGCGATACGTATAATGAACTGGCAGACCAGTTAGCAAAACAAGGTGCCAATCAAGCGATGGCATAACTAAGCTGTAAATCAGTATCTTTTATACTGATAAATAACGAATAGAATGAGTGAAAAGAGACGAATTTCGTCTCTTTTTTGTTTTCTCTCCATAAATACCTGTATTAAAAGAAAGTTTGTTCTGTAATATTTTGTAATACTTAACATCAAATTGTTATCTTAGCTCTATATCGCTGTAATATCTATATGTTTTAATAGGGCCTGTTGCTGAGAGAGTCAGCTACGTAGAGATGTCACTAAAGATTTGAAAGATAAAGGAGATACAATTCGTTTTATGAAGATCAAACAACTAGCATTAATGGTAGGTATCACAGGGGCTGCATTTTTAGGAATGGGCATGAAAGTGAGTGCCGATGAAGTAACACACACTGTAAAATCTGGCGAAACATTAAGTGGGATTTCTGCAAAATATTTTGGCGATTACACTCGTTACATAGAAATCGCAAATTCAAATAATATCAAAAACGCTGATTTAATTTTTGTTGGCGATACATTAAAAATTGATACAACAACTGGTGAAATTGTTGATGCGACTGCTGAAGAAGCAGCGACAGAAGCAACAACACCAGCTACAGAAACAACAACACCAGCTACAGAAACAACAGAATCAACTACTACAACAACTACACAAGCGACAGATGGTTCGGTTGAATCAATCGTTCGTGCAGCCGCAAGTGCATATGGTTGGGATTCAGGAGCAAATTGGGAAGCAATTCATTTCATTATCCAACATGAATCTTCTTGGAATCCAAACGCTCAAAACCCAACATCAACAGCATATGGCTTATTCCAAATGTTAGTTGAAACAAGTTCTGATCCAGCAGTCCAAGCTGCAAATGGTATGGCTTATATTGCAAGCCGCTATGGTACTCCTGTAAATGCGATGGATTTCTGGCAAGCAAATAACTGGTACTAAGCCTTAATGGACACGCAGTAAACAATAAAACGCTGAACAACTACAAGTGATTGCAAGTCCATCATTTGGTTGTTCAGCGTTTTTTATTCGAGAGTTGCTAGCTATATTGTTTGCGGTCGGCTATACTAAAAGAAAATGTTTCAAAGGAGAAAAAATGAACTATAAGTTACTAGGAGGTACCGATTCTCCAATATTACAGATTCAGTTAAAAACGGGTGAATCGATTCAACTTGAACGAGGAGCCATGGCTTACCATTCGGGTGTAGAGTTGACTGGAAAGTTAAATGCAAGTAAATCTGGTTTGGGCGGACTGATGCATGCGATTGGTCGATCAATGACAAGTGGTGAGAGCCTGTTTATCAGTAGTGCCACAGGACTAACTGAAGATAGTTTTATCGGTATCGCACCCGGGAAACCCGGGAAAATCCATCCACTTCAAGTATCGAATGCCAAGCAATACTGCTTAAATACCGGTGCATTTCTTGCATGTGACTCGCAAGTGACATATAAGATGGCCAGACAAAATATAAGTGGAGCATTTTTTGGTGGAACGGGCGGATTATTTGTCATGGAAACCACGGGGGATGGAACTATCTTTGTCTCTGCATTTGGTGATCTCTTAGAATTGACGGTTTCACCAAATCAGGCTCTGACAATTGATAACGAACACGTTGTTGCATGGGATACCAATCTTACGTATGACATTCAAGTGGCTTCAGGCACATTTGGCTTTAAGACTGGCGAAGGATTAGTAAATGTTTTTCAAGGATCTGGCAAAGTTATCATTCAAACACGCAATCTACGTAATCTTGGCGAAGCATTAACGCCATTTTTGAGTACTGGAAGCGGAAGTTAGCCAAAATCATTTTTTCAAACTGCTTATAGAAAGGTTCATCATTTTGGTGAATGAGTCGACCGTCATTCAGGCATCTATCTCAAAGATAAGATGTCTTTTTTGTGTGCTCTTTTGAAATAGGTATAAAGTGATGCTAAAAAACACACTGTTAAAAAAGAATCTGATAAAAAAATCAGCACTAAGTACGTAGAGATATTTTTTTAATTCTCGATACAAACTATTTTACTTACAAAAAGTAAATTGTCAAACTGACGTTGAAATAAATTAACTATGTGTTTGGAGTAATGAGAGTATGGCAACTGTAACAATTTTTGATAAAGGTAGCATGGGAGAAGCAATTGGGAGTAATTTTGTTGATGCTGGGAATGAAGTAAATTTCGTTGCATCATCAGAGTCTGACAAAGTAAATAGTATAGGGGAAATCGTTGTTTTAGCCGTTCCTTATCCAGCTGTAGAGGGAATTTTAGCAACGTATGCAGATGAATTAGATGGAAAAACAATTATTGATATTACCAACCCAGTAAATTTTGATTCATTTGATGACTTGGTTGTGCCAGCTGATAGTTCAGTTGCTGAAGTGATTGCAAAAAAGTAGGCACTGATAAAGTAGTGAAAGGGTTCAATACGACATTTGCTTCGACACTTGCAACAAAACGAGTAGCTTCTGAACATCAAACGACAGTATTACTTGCTTCTGACGATAGTGAAGCAAAACAACAAGTGACAGATGCATTAGATGGCAGCGGCTTAGCTGTGATTGACGCAGGTAGTCTAAAACGAGCACGTGAACTTGAAGCATTAGGTTTCTTACAAATTTCACTAGCTGCAGCTGAAAAAATCAGTTACGGCGACGATATCCGTTTTTGCAATTTTAATTTTTTGGCTAGTAAATACAAAGAAAAAGAATGAGTATTAAGATCTTTCCTGGTTGCCAATGGTGTAAACCGTTTGCAATCTTTTTTTGTTTTATTAAGTCTTTTTCGCTTGCAAAAAAAATGATTTGAGAATATTATAAATGACGCAATGTCATATGACAGTGTGTCATTTATAGAGTGAAGGAGTGAAAACGTGCCAAAAGAAACATTTTTCCACTTAACAGAGGAAAAGAAATATCGCATCATGAAGGCGGCTGAAAAAGAATTTTCAAAGAATCCATTAAAGGATGCCTCAATTGCCAATATCGTGAAAGATGCAGAAATTCCGCGCGGAAGTTTTTATCAGTATTTTGAAGACAAGGAAGATTTGTACTATTACTACTTTAATCTTTTGCGTAAATCAAGTTTTCGAGATTTGCTAAAGACCATTCAAGAATATGACGGAGATTTATTTGCGGGCTTTGAAAGTTTTTCAGAAAAAATGATCACCTTTGTTTTAAATGACAAACATGCGAGCTTTTATCGGAATTTATTTATGAACATGGATTACCGCTCCTTTAACAAAGTTTCCCCTGAAATGAGCGCTGGTCAAAAAATGGATGCAAAAGTTCAAAGGGAGAAACATTTAAAAGAACAAGAAAAAATGTGGACATCTATTGATCATTCAAAACTAAGAGTAGCGAACATTCACGAGTTACGGATGTTGCTCCATATGCTGATGCATAGTGTTTTTTCTACTATTATTGAAGCTTATCGCCATTTAGCTGAGGATGAAGAATACGATGTAAATCAAAGTTTGCGAGACTTACAACGCAAAGTCAGTTGGATCAAATCAGGTGCCTATCAGCCAAATCCTGAACCGACAATGACAAAAGAAAATAATGAGTAAAGAAGGTTGCAGAAGTGAAATTATTTAAGTATCTAGGAAAATATTGGTATGCCATTTTGGCTGCCTTACTCCTTTTAGTGGTTCAGGCAAATAGTGATTTGTCTTTACCAAGCATCACCTCTGACATTGTTGATGTGGGTATCCAACAAGGTGGGTTAGAAGAAGTTGCCCCGGATAAAATTCGAGCATCCACGCTCTCAGCGATTGAATTATTTATGACCGATGCTGAGAAAAAAGCAATAAACGAGAATTATAAAGAAACGACCGAGACAATCAATGATAAAAAAGTGACTGTCTACAAATTAGATTTACAAAAAGGAACAACCAAAGAAGACTTGTCAAAGATTTTTGAACTTCCAATGTTCATGTTGGCATCCTCTCAATCTAGTAGTGCCAAAACTGAATCGTCTGCGAAATCCATTTTAACTGAATACCAAACGATGAGTGAAAATGGCCAAAAAGCAAAAGAGCTAGGGGAGCAAGCGAAAACACTTGCAGCCCAAGCGCAAACAGCAGGTGCAAAAGCGCAAGCGGCAGCGGCTAGTGGAGATGTAGCAACGGCTCAAAGTGAAGCACAAAAGGCTCAAACACTAGGTGAACAGGCCAAAGAAGCGGGCGCACAGGCGCAAACATTAGCCAACGAAATCCAAACAACTAGTGACGCAATGCCGGCGAAAGTCTTGGCAGCAAGAAAAGAAACCAAATCTGAACTAGGCGACTTGGGTGAAGATTCGTTAAAGACAGTTGGGATTCAAGTAACATTAGCAGAATACAAAGCATTAAAAGTGAATACCAAATCGATTCAAACAGACTACATGGTCAAAAAAGGTACAGAAATGGTATTGCTGACGTTCATCTCGGCTTTGGCGTCAATTTTAGTCGGCTTGATTGCGGCAGTCGTATCATCTGCGGTAGGGAAGCATTTGCGTGAGCGTCAATTTAAAAAAGTCTTGCAATTTTCAAATGCTGAAATGGATAAATTTTCAGCGGCGTCATTGATTACTAGAAGTACAAATGATATCCAACAAATTCAATTAGGATTAGTTATGATTATCCGTTTGGTGCTTTATGCACCAATCTTAGGCCTGGGTGGTATTTACCACGTATACAAAACAGGTACAGGAATGGGCTGGATTATCGGTGTCGCGGTCGGTGCGGTCTTGCTATTAGTCTTGACGTTATTAGGTACGACAATGCCAAAATTCAAGAGCTTACAAAATCTAGTTGACCGAGTAAACTTGGTCTCAAGAGAAATCTTGACAGGCTTGCCAGTCATTCGTGCATTTTCACGAGAAAAATATGAAGAAAATCGATTTGACCGTGCTAACAAAGATTTGATGAAAACACAAATGTTTGTAAACCGTGCGATGTCTATCATGTTCCCAGTTATGATGCTATTGATGAATGGTGTATCAGTCTTGATTGTCTGGGTTGGCGGCCACAATATGGAAGCGGGCGAGTTACAAGTCGGTGATATGATGGCCTTTATCACATATACGATGTTGATTGTCATGGCCTTTATGATGTTATCAATGGTATCAATTATTTTACCACGTGCGAATGTATCAGCTGGACGTGTCGATGAAGTGTTGGCAACAACTCCAACGATTATCGATCCTGAACAACCAAATGATAAAGAAGACTTCCAAGGTGTCGTGAAGTTTGAAGGTGTATCCTTCCGTTATCCAGAAGCGAATGAAGATGTTCTTCATCATATTAACTTTACTGCTCAGCCAGGAAAAACGACAGCGATCATTGGATCGACTGGATCTGGGAAATCAACCATTGTGAATTTGATTCCCCGAATGTATGATGTGACAGAAGGTCGAATCACGATTGATGACGTAGATATCAGAGAAATGAGTTTGCATAAATTGCGTAAGCTGATTGGCTTTGTTCCACAAAAAGGCATTTTGTTCTCAGGTGACATTGAATCCAATATTAAATTTGGGAATGTCGATGGTATTTCCGACGAACAAATGAAGAAAGCTGCGATGATTGCACAAGCAGAAGAATTCATCCAGTCCAACGATGCTGGCTACCAAAGAGAAATTTCTCAAGGTGGTACCAATGTATCTGGGGGACAAAAACAACGTTTGGCCATTGCACGTGCACTTGCCAAACAACCAAAAGTGCTTATTTTAGATGATTCACTTTCAGCGTTGGATAATAAGACCGATGTTGCGTTGCGGAAAGCATTAGCAGAACATGCGCAAGGAATGACGCAATTAATCGTTGCCCAAAAGATTTCGACGATTTTACATGCGGACACAATTATCGTCTTAAATGAAGGCCGAATTGTTGCCCAAGGTACACATGAAGAACTAATGGCAACTTCAGCTGTTTACCAAGAGATTGCTTCGTCACAATTAAGTAATGCCGAATTAGGCTTGGAAGCAGAATAGGAGGCGAACCAAATGGCAGAAAAAGAACAACCCCGCCGCCCTCGTGGTGGTATGGGACCAGGTGCTGGTATTGGCGCCGTAGAAAAAGCAAAAGATTTTAAAGGAACCATCAAAAAATTATTGTCGTATATGGGAGCTTATAAGGTAGCTATCTTCTTTGTGATGATCTTTGCGGCTGCATCGACAATCTTTAATATCTGGGGACCAAAAATTTTATCCAAAGCGATTACTGAATTATTTAATGGTTTGATTAAAAAATACCAAGGAACAGGAAGTATCAATTTTGACAAAATTGGTTCAATTCTCCTTTTCATGCTCGGCTTATACGCAATTGCCGCGTTGTTTGGGATTATTCAAGGCTGGATTATGTCAGGGATTTCGCAAAAGATTACCTATCGTATGAGAAAAGAAATCTCAGAAAAAATTAATCGCATGCCGATGAATTATTTTGAAAGCCGTACGACCGGTGAAGTACTATCACGTATTACTAATGATGTGGACACGCTGGGCCAATCATTAAACCAATCAATCACACAGTTGATTACATCGACATTTACAGTCGTTGGGGTCATTGCGATGATGCTTTCAATTTCCGTACCGATGACCGGAGTTGCTATTTTAATCGTGCCGATTTCATTGGTCTTGATTTTACTTGTAGTCAAATTGTCACAAAAGTATTTTAAAACGCAACAAAAGTATTTAGGAAAAATCAATGGACAAGTCGAAGAAACTATTGGCGGCTATAACATTGTGCATTTGTTTAATGAAGAAGAAAATGCATTAAATGAATTTACGAAGCAAAATGATATTTTGTTTAAGTCTGCATGGAAGTCTCAATTTCTATCAGGTCTAATGCAACCAATCATGAACTTTGTCGGTAACTTGGGCTATGTGGCTGTGGCAATTGTCGGTGGGATTTATGCATACAATGGCAAAATCACAGTCGGAGACATCCAAGCCTTTATCCAATACGTCCGTAACTTAACACAACCTATTGCACAAATGGCGCAAGTATCAAATATGCTGCAATCCATGGCTGCTGCGGCGGAACGTGTTTTTGAATTTTTGAATGAAGAGGAAGAAGCACAAACGGTGGAAAATCCGGTGAAAATCGGCCGCGTTCGCGGTGAAGTTGACTTTGAGCATGTTCACTTTGGGTATACGCCAGATCGAATTATTATCAATGATTTTTCGAGTCATGTGAATCCGGGTGAAATGGTCGCAATCGTTGGACCGACTGGGGCAGGTAAGACAACGATAGTGAAACTATTGATGCGTTTTTATGATGTCAATGCCGGTGCCATTAAAATTGATGGTCATAATATCCAAGATTTTAATCGTACAGATTTACGAGCTAACATCGGTATGGTGTTACAAGATACATGGCTATTCAAGGGAACCATCTTGGACAATCTGCGTTATGGTAATTTAGAAGCGACGGATGAAGAAGTCTATGCTGCTGCAAAGGCAGCTCATGTGCATCACTTTATTGAAACATTGCCTGGCGGATACAATATGGTTTTAAATGAAGAATCGTCCAATATCTCGCAAGGTCAAAAACAATTATTAACAATTGCACGAGCAATCTTGGCAGATAAACCGATTCTAATTCTCGATGAAGCTACGTCATCTGTTGATACCAGAACAGAAGTTTTGATTCAACAAGCAATGAATAATTTAATGGCTGGTCGTACTTCTTTCGTTATTGCACATCGATTATCTACTATCAAAGATGCGGATAAGATTCTATACATGCAAGATGGGGATATCAAAGAACAAGGCACACACGAAGAATTATTGGCTCAAAACGGCTATTATGCAGCTCTCTACAATTCACAATTTGAAGAATTAGCCGGTTAAAAATAGAAAAGAACAAAACATACGATTCTAATTAGAAATACATGAAATGAAGAATTTTTCTTCATTTCATGTGTTTTTTTATATA
>NZ_GL622241.1:2065459-2068522 GCF_000185365.1 Enterococcus italicus DSM 15952 | reverse complement strand
AAATAGTTCCGTCGAAAGAATTATAAGGAGTGAGTACAAATGACCTATACCCATCTTACACCAACTGAACTCGTAATGATAGAAGCTTATTTCAATCAATCACACTCTGTTTCAAAAGTAGCCCATCTGGTACAACGTTCTCGACAAACCATTTATAATGTCTATCGTTTTCTTAAATCTGGTGGAAGCGCAATGAGCTACTATAAACAATATAAGAAAAACAAACGTAACTGCGGAAGACATCCGATTATGTTATCAGATGAGCAACAGGAATACATTCAAAAAAAGGTGGCTCAAGGGTGGGCTCCGGATGTCCTTATTGGTCGAGCGGAGTTTCCTATTGCTTGTTCGGTACGTACACTGTATCGAATGTTTAAAGATAAAACCTTTGACACTCACGATTTACCAATGAAGGGAAAAAGAAAACCAAACGGTCATAAAGAAAAAAGAGGAAAACAAGCGTTTCGCCGTTCAATCCGAGACAGAAAGACAGACTATACCCAGTTTGATCATGAATTTGGTCACCTGGAAGGTGACACTATCGTGGGTGGAAAACATAAAAGCGCGGTCATCACATTAGTTGAACGGCTATCTAAAGTCATTATTACCTTGAAACCCGAAGGCAGACAGGCTAAAGACATTGAAAATAGGCTGAATCAATGGTTTCGTTGTGTCCCAAAACACTTATTTAAATCAATTACGTTTGATTGTGGGAAAGAATTTTCTAATTGGAAAAATATCAGTAATGTCAATGATATTTCTATTTATTTCGCGGATCTAGGAACACCTTCTCAACGAGGATTAAACGAAAACTCGAATGGATTATTACGTAAAGATGGTTTATATAAAGCTATGGATTTTAATGGTGTATCCGAAATTTTTATTCAATCTGTAGCATCAAAACGAAATCATATCCCTAGAAAATCATTAAACTATCAAACGCCATTGGAAATATTTTTGAGTTACGTAGCAAAAGATGATTTGTCTAGCTTAATTTGACAAACGAAAATATGTAATATTGAACGAACTAAAAAAGATTTACTTATTATAAAATGAATCACCCCACTCTGGGCCTGCCAATTCATCTGTTGATACCAGAACAGAAGTTTTGATCCAACAAGCAATGAATAATTTAATGGCTGGTCGTACTTCTTTCGTTATTGCACATCGACTATCTACTATCAAAGATGCGGATAAGATTCTATACATGCAAGATGGGGATATACAAAGAACAAGGCACACACGAAGAATTATTGGCTCAAAACGGCTATTATGCAGCTCTCTACAATTCACAATTTTTATTTTTTGAAAAGAAGATTATGTCGCTGTTCTCATCAATAAATTAATTGAATCTCTTCAAATCAATGAGCCATATCTTTTTGGCATATAGGAGAGTATGATTTAGGCGCTATGATGGAGCTGGTCATTTTTATCTATACAAGAAAAAACTATAGTTGTTGTTGTTATTATTGATTCAAATGATTATAGTAAATTGAAAGTAGATCAATTCAAAAAAAAACAATGAAATAATAGTAATATCAAAAAATGGAGTCGTTTCCAAAGAAGTATTGACAATTGATTATCCAGTCTGTTATGCTACTTTTGTAAATAATGAAACGTTTCCATTTTTTTATTATTTAATTTGGAAACGTTTCTAAATAAGGTGGGTAAGTGATGGAAAGTGTACAGCGGTTAAAAATTTTAAAAAAAACTCCCAAATTAAGTAAGACAGAAAGAAGGGATAGACGAATCAATAGACTAAAACGAATAAAACGTGACAAATGGTTGTATTTTCTATTAATTCCAGGTGTAACGTTAACGCTTATTTTTCGCTATTTTCCAATGTATGGAGCCATTATTGCATTTAAAAACTATAACCCCATGCTTGGAATCATTTCAAGTCCATGGGTAGGATTTGACCATTTTAAAGAATTTATCCAGTCACCAAATTTTGCAAATCTTTTGGGAAATACGCTAAAAATCAGTTTATATGGATTATTGCTTGGATTTTTTCCGCCGGTTTTATTAGCGCTATCTTTGAACCAAATATTAAATCCGAAAATTAAAAAGAAAATACAATTAATTCTCTATGCACCAAACTTTATATCCGTCGTAATTATTGTAGGAATGCTGTTTTTGTTTTTATCGGCCAATGGTCCTGTAAACGGGCTGGTTGAAAAATTTACTGGTAAATCCATTATGTTTATGTCTAATCCTTCTTATTTTCGGTCCATATATATTTTATCTGGGATTTGGCAAGGGATGGGATGGGCATCAATTCTTTATACAGCAACGTTAGCGGGAGTAAGTTCAGATTTATATGAGGCTGCAAATATCGATGGAGCGAATATTTTGCATAAAATTTGGTACATTGATCTCCCTGCTCTGAAACCTGTAATGGTTATTAACTTTATTCTATCTGCAGGAAATATTATGAATGTTGGGTATGAAAAAGCATATTTAATGCAAACTTCTATGAACATTCCTACTTCTGAAATTATTTCTACTTATGTCTATAAAATTGGGCTTCAATCTGGAAATTATGCATATTCGGCTGCCGTGGGACTTTTTAATATGGTCATTAATGTTGTTTTATTGCTACTAGTGAACAGTATTACGAAGAAAATAAATGATGGTGAAGGCTTATAAAAAAGGGGGGAGAAAAATGAAACAGTCTATGTATTCAACATTTGATAAACAAATTTTATGGGTAAATCGTATTATTGTCATTTTTTTGGTATTGATAACAATCGTTCCACTTGGATATGTGTTAATAGCATCATTTATGGATCCAGCAACTCTGATCAATCATGGAATTAGTTTAAACCCAAAAGATTGGACCATTCAAGGTTATAGTAGAGTTTTTGCGGACAGCTCAATTATAAGGGGATTTCTAAATTCTTTATTTTATTCATTTGCTTTTAGCTTTCTTACTGTCTTTATTACAATGATTACTGCTTATCCACTAGCTAAAAAAGACTTAGTGGGACGTGGAGCAATTATGACTTTCTTTGTTATTACTATGTTTGTTGGGGGAGGACTAATTCCAACCTACTTATTATA
>NZ_GL622241.1:2023721-2064797 GCF_000185365.1 Enterococcus italicus DSM 15952 | reverse complement strand
TTAATAAAAAATCTTGGGATGCTAGATACTGTCTGGTCACTGATTATTCCAGGGGCAATCAATGTTTGGAATATCATCCTTGCTCAGACTTATTTCAGTGCATTACCGAAAGAATTATCTGAAGCTGCAACTATTGATGGTGCAAATGATATGCAAATTTTATTTAAAATTATGTTGCCTTTAGCAAAACCAATTATGTTTGTCTTATTTTTATATGCATTTGTGGGACAATGGAATGCTTATTTTGATGCAATGATTTATATAAAGGATCCTGATTTACAGCCGTTACAATTGGTTTTAAGAAATATACTAATCCAAAATCAACCATCACAGGATATGGTTGGTTCCAACACAGCTATGGCAGAAATGAAACAGATTGCTGAATTAATCAAGTATGCCACTATTGTTGTTTCAAGTTTACCACTTATTGTTATGTATCCATTCTTCCAAAAATATTTTGATAAGGGCGTACTAGTGGGATCAGTAAAAGGATAAAAAAATAATACAATATAGAAAGATGAGGGAAAAAAATGAAAAAAAGTTGGGTAATTGCAACGGTAATCGTGAGTACATTTATTTTAGGAGCTTGCGGCAATAGTTCTAAAAACAAAGCCAAATCAAGTCAAGATTATGAATTAAAAGATGTGAGCTTTCCTCTTGAAGAAAAGGTTAGTCTAAAAATGATTTCTCAAAGTGCCGCACTCGCTCCTAAAAATCCTAATGATAAATTAATTTTTCAGCGGCTTGAAAAAGAAACAAATTTGCATATTGACTGGACAAACTACAATTCTGATTTCGCGGAAAAGCGAAATTTAGACATTGCGAGTGGTGATTTACCAGATGCTATTTTCAATGCAGGAGCAAGTGATTATGATTTGTTGAATTGGGCAGAGAGTGGCGTAATTATTTCTTTAGAAGAGTTAATTGAAAAATATATGCCAAATCTAAAGAAAATTTTTGATGAGTATCCACAATACAAACAATTATCAACGGCTCCAGATGGACATATCTATTCTTTACCTTGGATTGAAGAGTTAGGTGAAGGAAAAGAATCTATTCATACTGTGAATGATATGGCATGGATTAACGTTGATTGGCTCAATAAATTGGGATTAAAAATGCCTGAAACGACAGATGAGCTAATGGAAGTCTTAGAAGCATTTAAAACGCAAGACCCAAATGGTAATGGAGAAGCGGATGAAATTCCATTTTCTTTTATCAATAATGGCGGAAATGAAGATTTAAAATTATTGTTTGCCGCTTTTGGTGAAGGGGATAATGACGACCACTTAATTGTTGATAACGACGGAAATGCTCAATTTACAGCGGATAAAGAAGGCTATAAAAAAGCAATTAAATACTTTCATGAAATGTACAAAAAAGGACTTATTGATAACGAGGCATTCGAACAAGATTGGAATACCTATGTTGCAAAAGGAAAAGAACAAAAATACGGGGTATATTTCACTTGGGATAAAATGAATATTACTGGTGATAATGACAGTTATGACGTATTGCCGGTTTTAGCTGGACCCGATGGAACGAAACATGTTACTAGAACAAATGGTATGGGATTCTCTAGAGATCGTTTCGTAATCACAAGTGCAAATAAAAATTTAGAATTAACAGCAAAATGGATTGATAAAATGTATGAACCGTTACAATCTGTACAAAACAATTGGGGCACTTATGGAGATAAAGAACAAGCGAATATTTTTGAATTGCAAAATGGCATGCTGAAACACCTCTCTTTAAATGGCACAGCACCTGGAGAGCTTCGTCAAAAAACGGAAGTAGCGGGCCCACTCGCTGTCTTAAACTCTTATTACGGTTCAGTTACCACAATTCCAGATGACGCAAAATGGCGTTTGGATTTAATGCATAAAACCTACTTACCATACATTGAAAATGAAAATAACTATCCAAAAGTCTTCTTAGATAAAGAAAATACAGATAAGTTAGCTAAAATTGAAACGGATATGTGGGATTATATTTATCGGAAACGAGCAGAATGGATTACCAATGGGAAAATTGATGATGAATGGAAAGATTATCTTTCCGAGTTGAAACGAGTTGGAATTGAAGATTGGATTAAAATTAAACAAGATGGATATGATACCTTTGTTAAAGGAATGGAGTAATCGATGATTGATGAAGTATATACAGTAGCAAAAGCCAATCGTTTTATAGAAAAGCACAAGAATCGAGTACAGCCTCAGTATCGGGAGCAGTATCATTTTATGGCACCACTCGGTTGGATTAATGATCCAAATGGATTTGTTTATTTTCGTGGAGAGTATCATCTATTCTATCAATATTATCCCTATGATAGTCAGTGGGGTCCCATGCATTGGGGACATGCGAAATCAGTTGATTTGTTGCACTGGGATCATCTCCCAGTCGCTCTTGCACCTGATCAATGGTATGACAAAGAAGGGTGCTTTTCTGGGAGCGCTATAGAAAAAGATGGCAAACTCTATCTTATGTACACGGGACATCGCATTGAAAAAGAACTCGTGTTTCAGACCCAATGTATTGCGGTATCGGAAGATGGAATAAATTTTGTCAAGTTAGAGAGCAATCCCGTTATTGATGATCGACTCTTAAAGGGCGAGGGCATCCCCCATGACTTTCGTGATCCAAAAGTAATAAAACATGGTGAGACTTTTTTTGCAATCATTGCGACAAAAACGATTGACAATCGAGGGAAAATTGTTATGTTTCAATCAGAAAATTTGATTGATTGGCAATTCTACTCAGTATTGTTAGAAGGATTAGATGGACAAGGAATTATGTGGGAATGTCCAGATTTATTTCACTTAGATGGGAAAGATGTGTTAATCATGTCTCCTATTCAAATCGAAAAACAGCAATTTCAATATTACAATATCAGTTCAACCATGGCCTGTATTGGTAGAGTTGATTGGGAAAAAGGTGTCTTTAGGGTAGAAACTTCAAAAGAGATTGACTTTGGTTTAGATTTTTATGCACCACAAACGCTAGAAGATAGTAAAAAACAGCGAATAATGATAGCCTGGATGCAAATGTGGGGACGTACTATTCCTCCTCATGAGCTCGGACATGGCTGGGCAGGCACGATGACTCTTCCAAGAGAATTACATGTCAAAGATGGCCAATTAATTCAAAAACCGGTTTCATTGATTTATGGTGATATTGAATATCAATATGGTTTTGAAAATATTGAGGTAAGCAATTATATGGTTATTTTTAAAAAGGTTGTCCATGATAATACTTATATGCACTTAGTTGCAGATTTGAGTGAATCACAATCATTTACTATGGAGTTTGCTAAAAATACCAAAGAAGCAATTATCTGTCATTATGAAGTGGAAGGGAACCTGTTCTCCATTTCAAGAGAAAAAGTAGGGCACGAAATTATTGGCGATGAAAAACCATCTTTAAATAAAAGAACTGTAGAAGCACCATTAGTTTCAAATCAATTAATTTTAGAAATTTTTAGGGATACATCTTCATTAGAATTTTTTATCAATGGGGTAGAATCAATGACATTAAACTTCTATGAAATTGAAAAGGGAAATGACTTATCGTTTAATGCTGTTGGGAAAGCAACAATTCAGTCTTTTGAAATTGGTGAGGTTAAAGCATGACATACTATGGCGCAATTGAAGCAGGTGGAACAAAATTTATTTTAGCAATTGGAAATAAAAATTTTGAGATTATCAAACAAATAGAAATTCCGACACAACATCCTAAAGTGACATTGACCAAAATAGTCGAGTTTTTTTCCTCATATCAAATAGAAGGGCTTGGCATTGGAACGTTTGGACCTGTTGATGTTCGACTTGACTCTCCAACATATGGATGGATTACAAATACACCAAAAATTGAGTGGCAAAATACGGATTTAGTGGGATACATTAAAAAAAATTATCCATTCCAATAAGTATTGTTACGGATGTACAAGCTTCCTGTTACGGAGAGTATCTATATGGTGCAGCTAAAGAAAAAAGTAGTTGTGTTTATTATACAGTGGGAACAGGTGTTGGTGGTGGTGCAATCAACAAAGGAGAGTTTGTTGGTGGTATTTCACATCCAGAAATGGGGCATGTTATAATTCAAAAAGATTTACAAGATGACTTTTTTGGAGTGTGTCCATTTCACGGCAACTGTTTGGAAGGGATGATCAGTGGTCCAGCATTGGAAAAAAGAACCCATATGTTAGGAAAAACTATTCCAGCAGATCATCCTATATGGAAAATTGTATCTAATTACCTAGCCCAGGCTATTTTGAATACAAGCCTCACACTTGATACTGAAATGTTCATTTTGGGTGGAGGAGTGTTTAAGCAGAAACAGCTATTACCCATGGTACAAAATGAATTTGTTAAATTAAATAATGGATATAAAACTATAGAAAATATTAACGACTATATTCAATTAGCAAGTTTAGATGGAAATCAAGCCATCATTGGATGTTTGGCTCTTGCAAGAGATGTAGCTAAGTAAATCTGTATGTGCAAAGATTCATAGGCTTGATTAGTAGATAAATAATAAAGAAATCGTTCTCTTGTAGTATGTCGCTGATTGGCAACATGACTAGAGAACGTTTTTTTTTGATAGATTTTATATAGGCTAGCCATCCATAAATCTCTCGTTTATAATAATATCAATAGAATGTGAGGGATTTCATGAAAATAACAATGAAAGAAGTGGCACAATTAGCTGGTGTAGGTGTTGGAACGGTCTCTCGAGTATTAAATAATGGATCGGTAAAAGATAGCACACGAAAACGGGTCGAACGTGCTATCGCAGAACTCAATTATCAACCAGATATCTATGCTAGAGGTTTAAAAACAAATCGAAGTAACACAGTGGCATTAATCTTACCAAGCGTTTGGCACCCATTTTTTTCAGAACTTGCTTTTCATGTTGAAAGTCATCTGGAAAAAAATAACTATAAGCTCTATCTTTGTAATTCAAATGGCAACTCAGCTAAAGAACGAGAATATCTACAAATGGTGAAACAAAATAAAGTAGATGGAATTATAGGTATCACTTATTCTGATATTGACGAATATGTTTCAAGTAATCTTCCATTTGTCAGTATTGATCGTTATTTTACAGAAGATGTAAACTATGTGACTGCTGATAATGCGGCTGGTGGAAGATTAGCAGTGGATGAATTATTAAAACATGGCTGCAAAGAATTAGCTTACATTGGAGGATATCAAGATACTCCGAATGAAACAAAAAATCGACGAAAGTATTTTGAGATAAGCTGTAAATCGAAAAATATCACTTGCCACATTCTGGATATGCTTGAGCCTTTAACAAATGTTTCGGAAAAGGTCTGCGAGCTACTTACAAACTATCCGGGGATAGATGGTATTTTTACGATAAATGATTCAATAGCTTTGGATGTAGTAGAAATTTTAAAAACTATGGGAAAACGAGTTCCAGACGATATTCAAGTAATTGGGTTTGATGGTCAGCGAACAAGTGAGGGTTCAAACTATTTAGTATCGACAATTGCACAACCTATTGAATTGATGGCACAGGAAGCAGTCGATGTACTTTTGAAGGTTATTAATGGAAAAGAAGTATCTAAAAGAACCGTTTTGCCAGTAACTTTTAAAAAGGGTGGCACAACTATTGAAGTTTGAGATGATTACTAGTTTATTGAATTAGTTGCCAAAATTTTTTAATTGATAGATAATTAAAAAAACAATGAAGGTGAAAAAATGAAGAAAAATGTGGAAAAGCAATTGCTTTGTGAGCAAGCGAAACAAGAGATTATAAAATTAGTAACACAATTACAAGAAAGAAAGCAACCATCGCCGGAGTTACTAGATATTATCGATGTTTTGCATCAAGTCCACGCAACATTAGATAAAGCGAAAGATCCTGAGGTATTAATCAACCACATGGTGAATTACATTCGTAGTATGGCAATCAAAGGTCGGCTACATTTTCCAGCGGAGGAAGAAAAATCAATGATGGCATTAGGTGTCATTGGCCAGCAAGCAGGTTGGAATAGTCAATATATGGCCAATTTTTCGGATAAATCACAATTTTATCGCTTTGGTGAATCCGTCCCACGTCATTGATTCGTGAATAATAAAAAATGAAGTTGGAAAGACTGCGTTTACAGTGTTTTCAACTTTTTTGTTGTAAAAAGGAAAAAATAGTAGCCACGAATAAAAGGGGAAAGTAGTTGGTGAATGGTTGGAAAAGGATCATTAAATTCTTGCTTGTTTTTCTTGGATATGAAAAAATGAGGAAAGTGATAAACGGAAATAAGTTTGAAAAAAATAATTATTTGGAGGGAAACGTGTAGACAATCAACTCTTTCTGTTACAAATATGGGAAAACGAATGTATTTTTATTAGCGAATACCTTAAATATTGTGTCATTTATATTGTTTTTAGGCTTGAGTGATGGTCACTCGTTGCTTTCAGTTTTGCCTTTCGGTTGTTTTTATACTGTACAGCTTGTGGGGATTTTCTTTATCAATGAAGCTAAATCAGTTGTTTCAAGTGTTTACATCGAGCGGCTAGCACTTCTATCTGGTCTGGTGGGTACATTTTTTGCAATGTTGGGGACCTTTTTCTTTGGATGCTATGTTGTTGCAGGAATATTGATTGGGTTAAGTTCATCCTGGCTAGAAATCGCCAACCTGACAGTGAATCACTATCAACCTAACAAAGAAGTCACAATTCACTATAGTTTGCTTAGTATCGGGATTGTGCTTCTTTTAGGCGGTCTATCAATCGCCGGTGCTTGGCGATTTACGTTGTCTTTTGCTCTTTATTTCCTATTCTATCTTATTGGGTTTCAGTATATTCGTGAAGCAATTCAGCGGGAGAAAGTGCAACGACTATCCGTTAAAGAATGGAACACGCTTGTTTCTAAGAAGGAAAGTTTGTTGTTTTTGGGAATGGGGGCGTTGATTTTTCTTCTTTGGATTGGACGATTGGTCAACTCTGAACGAGAAATTGAATTGGCTCTTATCGGTTTCTGTATCTTATTTTTCTTGTTTTTTATTCAGATAAAAAATCAGCGAACGAAATGGAAAGTGGCTAAAAGCATAAATGTCCTTTGTTTTTTCAATGGTGTTTTGGGAAATTATTTGATTCTTTTTGGAGCAATCTATGTTAGTCAATGTTATGGTCAATCGTCCACTGCTTGGCTATTATATGTACCTATGCTGTAGGCATGTTGGGTGCAACCGTTAGTTTCTCATTTTTGGTGCGACGTTTGGGCAATTATTTTGAGGGGGCTCTATTTGGCATTCTTTTCTTGGGATTTTGTACCGTCTTTTTTGAGAAACGCATTTTTGGGGGATTTCTATTTTTAAACTATGGTCTGTTCTTGTTGAATCTTTGGTTAAATCGCCAATACTTGGCAACAACGACGCTTCATAAAGAACAACAATTAGTTGTAAAAAAAGTGACTCAAAACAAAGGAGCCATCACGCATCAATTTGTCCTCATGTTGGGGTTCCTTTTGGCCGGTCATATTCAAGGTTTTTCATTGCAACAATTATTTCAAGTACAAGAACAGATTATAGGCAATCGTGCAATCACAAGTAGTTAGCCACTATTCGCCAAATTTCAAGTGTCATCGGTGGGGTGGTTACATTGGGATTGATTGGCTGGACCATCTGGCGTGCGAACAAAGTGGAAGTGAAAGAATATGAATGATGACAATCGAAGGTTACAAGAATTTCAAAAATCTTGGGCACAAAATAAATATTGGGTGATGGGAAGGTCGCAACAAGCATACAATGCTATTCGACAATTGGCCAAGAATAATCAGTGGTCTGATGAAAAGCAAGTGCACTATGCAACGATTTTGGCCTCTTTAGAAGAAGTGTCCCCTACCTCAAAGACAACCCGTGTTGTTGCGGAACATATCTGGGGATACTTTAAAAAGCGTGCAACGCCCGAAGAAAAGCAAATGTTTCAACAATTAGTAGAGGATGAAAACCGAATCATCCAGGAGATGCCACGTTTTCTAAAATCACTCCAGTTAGCCTATCCAGATGCGTATCTAGCAAAGATGCGATGGTTTGACGAATAAACAACAAGAACATGTTTTCGATTTTCCGGTTAATCTTTCCGGATTCATCTGAAACATGTTCTTTTATTAAGAATTCATAGACGCTTAATCGAGTACTTGCACGCCCAGTCCGATCAACCCTGGACCTGTATGGACAACTAAGGCAGGTGAGATTGTATCAAAGAAAATTTTTTCAGCTGTCGGAAAAGTGTGTTCAATTAGTCCTTTGAGCCACAGCGCTTCTTCTAACGCATCCCCGTGGGCAATCGCGATGCGGTATCTGACATGTGTGCCAATATCTTTTTTTAGAAGCGTAAGTAAGTGTTCGAGGCTTTTTTTTCTTCCACGTGTTTTAGCAACGGTATAATAAATTCCATTTTCATTACAGGAGATAGTTGGAAACAGACGCAAAGCCGTGCCAATCAAGGAGGAAACCAAGCCAATCCGGCCCCCTTTTTGTAAATATTCCAGCGTGGCTACATTGAAATATATCTTTGTTTTAGGGACGTCTTTTTCTAATTGCTGGCTGATTTCATGCCAAGATTTTCCTTCATCAATCAGCTCAATCGCATGGATGGCTTGTAGTCCAGCGGCGATGCCAATGTTTTTGGTATCTAAGACAAACATCTCCAGTTCTGTATCTTCGGCGAGCAATCGCAAAACGTTATACGTTCCACTTAATCCACTTGAAATAGCGACGGCGATGATTTTTTCATAACCATCTGTCATAATTTTGGTCAGTACTTTAGCAATTTCTGATCCCGCTGGCAGCGAAGTTGAAGGAATTTCTTCTGGTAATCGTTTGTAGACTTCCTCTGGGGTAATATCTATTTTGTCACGGTATACTTGATTTTTGTAGATAACTTGTAAGGGTATCGTATATACATTGGGTAATTGACTATATGCAGTAGGCAAATCCGTACCTGAGTCAACTAAGATAGCTATTTTTTCTTTATTCACTTTTTTCCACCTTCTCTAAATACTGTTGTTCCAGTTCAATCATTTTTTCGGCGAGCAGTTTCTCTGCAAAGGAGCGAGTGGCTGCTTTTACTGCAATTAATTCCAAAGGAGTTGCTTGTTTTTCCAAACGGATAGGCCCATCAATTTGCTGTTTGATAAAATGAATGGCTTCTTCTTGCTCGCAACAAAACAGATCATAGGCCTTACGAATGCCGACCTGCTTCCCTTGAAAAAGGATACCTGTTCGAATTTCATTGATTGTTAGCACTTGCTTGAGCGAAGTAATGGCCAATAAAAAGGCCAAGTGTTTACGGTTGTACTTTTTTTTAATTGGTGCGGGAATAATGTGCAATTTGACGTAGTTATTGACCATTGCTGCAGTTAGCAATGGATGCTTTTCTGATTGAATTACCGGTGAAAGGTATTTGTCGATTAGGGTTAAAACTTGATCCATATACAATTCTAAATCAGGTAATTCTTCCCATTTAGGCAAATGAAAAGACTGTAATTCATCTGCCCAAGCTAATAGTTTTTCATGTATCTGTTCCATAAACGCATCCTCTTTATTTCAATAATAGTTTCATCTAGTTATTAAAACTAGATAAATTATAGCACGAAATAAGTTGCTTGAAAAGATGTTACTTTTTGCCAAAAATATGATAGATTGATAACAACCTAGTCACAAGAAAGGGAGGAAAAATAGAGCATGTCACAGACACCATTTGAAAAAGTTCAAGCATTTCATCAAAAATTTGATGCACCAGGAAGTCAAATACCGCAGGCTTTTCAAGCCGAACAGATGTTGAACCGCGCAGGATTTAAAGTAGAGGAAATCGTTGAATCGCTTTATGCAACAGCGAATAATCAACCTGAGGTATTCGAATCATTGGTTGATGGCCTTCATCAAAAAATCGATGAAGCGGTTCAAAAGATTCAAACCAAACATCAACCGGTTGATGATGTACTGGTTGGACAGGTGGATGCTTTAATTGATTTACTGTATTTTACCTATGGATCGTTTGTCCTCATGGGTGTCAACCCAGAACCGCTCTTTGCAATTGTTCATGATGCAAATATGGGGAAAATGTTTCCTGATGGTCAACCTCATTATGATGAAAAGACACATAAAATTTTAAAACCAAGTGGTTGGGAGGAGCAATACGCCCCAGAACCACGAATAAAAGCGGAATTAAATCGCCAACATATGCAAAAAGAGGAAGAATAATACAGGAGGTATCGCATGAATTTAGTGAATTTTCGAGATTTAGGTGGGGTAAAAACAAAAGAAGGAAAAGTCATCAAACCCAATCGTCTTTTGCGCTCAGGAGAATTGGTGCAACTAGACGAAGAAGGGAAAAAAGTTTTAGCCCAACATCAACTGACAAAAGTGATTGATTTGCGTAGTGAAGACGAACTGGAAAAACGGCCAGATGATGCGCTACACACCATTGATTACCAATGGATTGATATTATGAAAGATGTCAAAGAAAATGCCAGTATGGATGCATTGTTGCAAGCAGGAGAATTAGAAGCTGTCGATCGTCACATGAAGCAGATTTATACCAATTTAGTGATGAATGAAGGCGCTCAAAAAGGATATCGCCAATATTTTGAGCAATTGCTCGCAACAGAAACCGGAGGCGTATTGTTCCATTGCTTTGCTGGTAAGGATCGTACAGGAATGGCGGCTGTCTATGCGTTAGAATTATTAGGAATTTCTCGTGACGCGATTTATCAAGATTATTTGCAAACAAATATCCAGCGGGCAAAACCAAATGAGAGCATGTTTGCTGAGTTGGCGAAACAAGGAGCGACCAAACAGCAAATTGCAGGTGTCAAAATTGCGATGGAAGTATCGGCCAGTTATTTGGATCACGCGTATCAATTGATTAAAACGAAATATGGCAGTATGCAAGAGTATGCGAAGGAAGCGTTGCTACTAAGTACTCAAGATCAAAAAGACTTGCAAGCTTTGTATTTGGATTAGTAAAATCAAAAGGAGAAAAACGATGGGATGGCAAGACTTTCAAGATGACTATAATCAACCTGATACACGTTGGCACAAGGGTCCGTTGAATCTTCTGACCGATGTTCCTGGGATTACTGTCGGACATCAAACGGTACGGCTTGGCAAGGTTCAAACTGGTGTGACAGTGATTCAACCTGCAACAGGCAATGTGTTTCGTGAAAAATTACCTGCAGCTATGTATGTAATCAATGGTTTTGGAAAAAGTACTGGTTTTATGCAGGTGGAAGAACTCGGAACACTGGAGACACCGATTGTATTGACGAATACGTTGGCTGTCGGAACGGCTTATCAAGCGCTGGTACGGCGCCTGTTAGCAGAAAATCCAGAAATCGGGATCTCTACGGGAACGGTCAATCCAATTGTTATGGAATGCAATGATGGGCAAATCAATGCCATTCGAACACTATCAGTAACGGAAGAAACGATTCAGCAAGCATTTGCAGCTTGTACCGAAACATTTGCGGAAGGTGCTGTTGGCGCTGGGACTGGCATGTGCTGTTATGATTTAAAAGGTGGGATTGGTTCAGCATCTAGGCAAATTACCTTCGATGGTCAGACCTTTACGATGGGGGCATTGGTGCTTTCAAATTTTGGTTCGCTAGAAGATTTGGTTATTAATCATCGTGCTATTGGCAAAGAATTAAAAAAAGTCATTCAGGCAGAAAAAAAAGTAGAAAAAGGCAGTATTATCACTATTCTAGCAACTGATTTGCCTTTAGATGTAAGGCAATTAAAGCGACTTGCCAAACGGACGAGCGTCGGGATTACTCGAACTGGCTCGTTTATTGGCAATGGAAGTGGGGAAGTTAGTTTTGCCTTCTCTACTGCAAATCGGGTGGCACATTTTGCCGAATCTGCATGGTCAATGCGAACCGTTCTTGCTGAAAACCTCATGGACGATTGCTTTCGAATGACGGTTTCTGTTGTAGAAGAGGCCGTGGTGAGTTCTTTAATGCATGCACAATCGACATGTGATATCCATGGTAAAACAGTCTATTCACTGAGCGATGCACTTGCACGTCTGTAAGAATCACAAAAAAAGAGTCTAACTCACTTTGTTGGTTTCATCAGAAAACAAAGGAGAGACTCTTTTTTCGTGGAGATAGTTACTTAGAAAGATTATAATAATTTTCGATGCCAGCAAGGATGGCGTCTGCCACCATTTGTCGATAGTTGGCTGTATTCATAATTGCAAGGTCATTGTCGTTGTTTAAATAACCCAATTCCAATAGAATACCCGGGACGAATGTGTTTCGTAGGACCATATAGTTGGCGACTTGAACTCCTCGATCTGACAATGAATTGTTTGCAGCTAGTTGAGTATGAATAGTATTGGCGAACGCTTCGGAATGGTCATAGTAATAATAGGTCGTATAGCCCTCTGCTTGGTTAGCATAATCATAATTATCGTAATGAAAACTAATGAATAAATTGGCATTGGCATTATTGGTTATTTCAGCAACTTTGGCCAGACGCGTGTACTCACTATCTTTTGTCCGTGTCATGATTACATTGATACCGGCCGCTTCCAGTGTTTTTTTAACTGTTTTCGTCGTTGCAAGTGTTAGGGTCTTTTCATAAATCGTTTCCGTGTTGTCCAATGATCCGACATCATCGCCACCGTGTCCTGGATCTAAAACAACGGTCAATTCATCTAACGAGTTGATGGTAGTTTGTACTTTATAAGTTGCCTTTTTTCCATGCTCTTTTTCAATGTATCCAACTAGATTATCTGGTGTTTTTATTTTATAGAATGCCCCTTCTGTTCCATGATAATCTGACCATACGCCATCGTATGTTTGACCAATGACTGTACTTGAAGTTGAAGCCGTTTCATAAATTGGCACAGAGTAGTCAGCATCCGTAGCTGTGTTTACATCCAAATTGCTTGTATCCACTGTTGCCTGAACATATGGTGTTTTCGTAAATGTTCTTTTGATTATTTTTTTGGGGACAACAGTCGCCATCGTTGTTTGCTGCGTATCGGTAGAACGATTATTTAGTTGATAGACTACTACAAAACCAACAATGCCTAGAATGAGGATGAGTTGCAATCGTCTGCGGTATTTCTTTTTTAATCTACGTCGTTTTTTCTTCACAAAGTTTCCTCTTTTTTCTTTTATTCTATAAGGAAAGCTTGAAATTTATTTGAAGATTTCCTTAGCATTTTTTGAACATAGTGATATCTAAATAGTATAGCAAGAAAACAAAAAAAATCGTAGCATTGTTTATCCAATTGTTAAAAATATGGTAGATTAAAGAGTGTGCAAAATACGATAAGGAGTAGGTACATGAGAAATATAAAATTAATCATTGAATATGATGGAACCAGATACCAAGGGTGGCAACGATTAGGGGACTCGGATAAAACCATACAAGGGAAATTAGAGAAGATTGTCAGTCAACTAACGGGAGAAACCATTGAGTTGATCGGATCTGGTCGAACCGATGCAGGAACACACGCACGCGGTCAGGTCGCCAATTTTAAAACAAATTGCAATAAATCGTTGGAAGAGATGCATCATTTCTTTTTGACGTACTTGCCAAAAGACATTGTAGTGACCAGTATTGACGAGGTACCAGAACGTTTCCATGCAAGATACAATGCGGTGAGTAAGCAATATAGTTATTATGTACGACACGCAGAGCTTCCTTCTGCGTTTGATCGTAACTATCATTTTTATGTAGCAGAACCGCTTGATTGGGAGGCTATGACAGAAGCTTGTCTAAGATTAACTGGAGCGCATGATTTTCTTGGTTTTTCCGCTTTAAAGAAGTCTAAAAAATCAACCGTTCGAACGATTGAGTCCATCGAGATGGAAAAAGAAGAAGCGATGATTCGCTTTGTGTTCCGAGGCGATGGCTTTTTATACAAAATGGTGCGGATTATGATGGGAACAATCTTAGCGGTGGGGAAGGGTGAAATGACCGTCAATCAGATTGACGATATTTTTCAAGCCAAAATTCGCCAGGCAGCAGGGGAAACTGTACCTGCTCAAGGGTTGTTTTTAGATGGCGTCTTTTATGAAAAAAACTGAACTTTTAAATAAATACGAAAGGAGTCTTTTATGTCAAAACTACCAAATTGTCCAATGTGTAACAGTGAATACGCGTATGAAGATCGCGGCTTATTGATTTGTCCAGAGTGTGCTCATGAATGGGTTGCTGGTGAAGAACAAAAGGTTGAAGAGGGAGTAGTTGTCCTTGATCGCAATGGTGCCCGTTTAGCTGATGGAGACAATGTTATCGTGATCAAAGATTTAAAAGTGAAGGGCGCAAGTGGTTCCATCAAACAGGGGACAAAGGTGAAATCCATTCGTCTCGTTGAGGGAGACCATCAAATTGATTGCAAAGTAGATGGCTTTGGCGCGATGAAACTAAAAGCAGAATTTGTTAAAAAAGCAGATGCCTAGTGATGACTAGCTTGCAAAGTCGATAACTAAAAACCTATCCATTCATAACCAGTGCGTATCGTTCTTCGTCAAGAAACGATTTGAAAGAACGCAATAGTATGAATGAATAGGTTTTTTATCGATTATTCTCCCCAGTAAGCTTGGGCAATTTTTTGTCCTTGATTAATTTTTTGCCATTGTTGTTCTTGGGTCAACTCATTCCCGCAATCACAAGAGGCAAACCCACATTGATGAGAAAGATACAGACGTTCTTTTGGTAAAATGGTGCTGGCTTTATCCAATAATGCAACAACGCGTGTTTCATCATCTAATGTATTTGTTTTGCTTGAAAGAAGACCTAGAACAACTGAAACATCTGGACGATCTTTTAAGACTTCCAATGCAGAAATGTCGCCAGCTCGATCATCATCCCATTCTAAAAAGAAACGGTCGTAATGTTGATCACGTAAAAATTTTTCAGCAATTGCTGCATAGGAACCACCTGCAGCATGACGGCTTTGGTAGTTTCCGCGACAATTATGTGTCCAAACATGCAAGCCTAATTTATGACCATAATCTGCAATTTCATTATTGATTGCTACAAATTCGTCAGCTAAGTCTTCTAATCCACCATTACCCTCAGTAAAAAAACTGGAGTCGTTATCTTCAGCAAAAAGCTCCCATAAACAGTCATCAAATTGAATAATCTTTCCGCCGGCTGCTTGATAATCATCTAAAAATTCTTTGTATGCCTGAAGCAGACCTTCTTTTAAGGCTTCCTTTGTCTTGTAGACTTGATTTTCGCCATATAGTCCATCAAAGATTGCTAGTTCAGTGAAGGCATGCGCTGCTCCCCAAACAGTTAGTTTCACTTCGGTATCCCCAGCTTGTTCTTGTAGTTCTTTGAAAATGGTTAAGAAGTGATGGTCTTTTCCCGAAAGTGGTGCCGTGATTCGAATGCCAATATCTTTACGGGTTTCAAAATGCCCACCATCTAGATCTTTAAAGCTATAACCTTGATCTGCAATATAGCGTTCAATGCCCGCAAATCCCCATAGGAAATCCAAATGCCACATCGATTTTGAATATTCACCATCAGTTAAGACCGTGATTCCTTGATTTTTTTGCTCTTCAATCACATTTTTAATTGCAGCTTCCTCAGTTTCTTTGTATCCAGGGAAAGAATCATAAAATGGATAGCGGATATCTTCGCGTTGTTCAATTTGTTCTTTGTAAGTTAATAAATCATTTGAGCGTAATAACGATCCTACTAATTGGAAACGGTCTGTTTTTGTCATTTGAGTACCTCCTATTATTTCGTGCTACGATAGGCTCATTGTAACAAGAATTTTATTTTTGCGATAATAGCTATTTATTTGGTTATGTAATAGTTTAAAACTATTACATAAAAACTTGTAGCAAAGCTGTTATTATCAATTAAAAAATATAAATGAAAAAAATCCGTAGATGAAGAATAATATTCATAGATTTTTCTTATTTTTCTTGACTTAAAATTGTTTTAAGATAATAATTATTATTGAAAGGCACAATAGTATTGTACCTAGAAATAAAAAATTAGGAGGAATGAACAATGTCATTAGTTGGAAAACCAGTGGAAGAATTTCAAGCACATGCTTATCGTAATGGAGATTTTGTAGAAGTAAGTTCGGAAGATTTAAAAGGTCAATGGAGTCTTTTTTGTTTTTATCCTGCTGATTTTACCTTTGTATGTCCGACAGAATTAGAAGATTTACAAGAACAATATGAAACATTGAAAGGATTAGGCGTGGAAGTGTATTCTGTTTCAACCGACACGCATTTTACGCATAAAGCTTGGCATGATCATTCAGATGCGATTGGAAAAATAACCTATACAATGATTGGTGATCCAAACCACCATATTTCTCGTATTTTTGATGTTTTAGATGAAGAAGCTGGTGCTGCTCAACGTGGGACATTTTTAATTGATCCAGATGGCGTGATTCAAACAGTTGAGATTAATGCTGATGGTATCGGTCGAAATGCAGCGCACTACATTGATAAGGTAAAAGCTGCCGAATACGTTCGGACACATCCAGGAGAAGTTTGTCCGGCAAAATGGAAAGAAGGATCTGAAACATTAAAACCAAGCTTAGATTTAGTTGGGAAAATTTAAGGAGGGTCTCTCATGAGTTTAGATCAAGAGATTAAAGGCCAATTGCAACAATACCTTGCATTGTTAGAAAATAATGTGGTGTTTACGGCTAGCTTTGATACGAGTGAGCATTCAAAGGAAGTTCAAGCCTTCTTGGAAGAGATTGTTTCAATGTCTGACAAGCTTTCATTGCAAACAGAAAAATTGCACTATACGCCGAGCTTTCAAATAGACACAAAAAACGGCTCTTCTGGCATCGTATTTGCTGGGGTGCCACTAGGACATGAATTCACTTCATTTGTCTTGGCTTTGTTACAAGTGGGTGGACGTGCACCGAAAATAGATGAGGCAACTGCGAAACGGATTAAAAATATCGAGCAAGAATTTCATTTTGAAACATTTGTTAGTCTGACTTGCCACAACTGTCCAGATGTTGTCCAAGCACTAAATATTATGAGTGTATTGAACCCATCTATTTCGCATACGATGATTGAAGGTGGCATGTTCAAGGACATAGTTGAAGAAAAAGAGGTTATGGCCGTACCAACAGTCTTTTTAGATGGTAAGGAATTCGCAAGTGGCCGCATGTCCATTGAACAAATATTGGATAAATTACCAATCGAAGCGGAAGTTGAAGATGATTTGTCAACGCGAGATCCATATGATGTACTTGTTGTTGGTGCTGGACCAGCTGGCGTGAGTGCTGCGATTTATGCTGCGCGTAAAGGAATCCGCACGGGAATCATTGCCGAACGATTTGGTGGTCAGGTTTTGGAAACAGTAGGAATTGAAAACTTGATTGGTACGCCTTATACAGAAGGAGAAAAATTAGCCCAAGCGTTAGAAATTCATGCCAAGGAATATCCAATTGATATCATCAAAGCAAGAAAAGTTGCTTCTTTATCAGTGGAAGGTGACATGCATGTCGTGACGTTAGACAATGGTGCGACATTAAAAGCAAAGGCATTGATTATTGCTACGGGTGCAAGATGGCGTAATGTCAATGTTCCTGGTGAATCCGAATTCAAAAATAAAGGCGTTGCCTATTGTCCACATTGCGATGGACCTTTGTTTGCAGGCAAAGACGTTGCAGTTATCGGTGGAGGAAATTCAGGAATAGAAGCGGCCATTGACTTGGCAGGTTTGACGAAACATGTCACTGTCATTGAATTTTTACCAGAATTAAAAGCTGACGAAGTGCTTCAAAAACGATTGGCGACACTAACGAATGTGACAGTCATTAAAAATGCTCAAACAATGAAAATTTTAGGTGATAAAAAAGTAACGAGCTTAACTTATAAAGATCGCGCAACGGAAGAAATTCATGGCGTGGATTTGGCAGGTGTTTTTGTCCAAATCGGACTCGTACCAAATACCGAATTTTTGGATGAACGGTTTGCCAAAACAAAAATGGGCGAAATTGAAGTCGATAAGCGTGGTCAAACAAGTGTCCCAGGGATTTTTGCAGCAGGAGATTGCACCGACAGTGCCTACAAACAAATTATTATCTCGATGGGATCAGGAGCTACCGCAGCATTAGGTGCATTTGATTATTTGATTCGCCATTAAAGAACGTAGGAAGGAAGAGTGCATACTTGCCTCTTCCTTTTTTGATGGTGTTAGTAGATATTTCAGAAAATGATTGTTGTCTTTTTCATTACCTGATATGATAGAAAAAAGTTCATTTACTAAGGAGTAGATGCAATGCAAAATCGAACAAAAGGAATCGTAACAGGTGTCAGCTCTTATATTCTCTGGGGTGTGTTAGGGTTATATTGGTCACTGCTAAAAGAAGTACCAGCTCTTGATATTTTGGGGTATCGCTTTATTTTTTCTCTAGTTTTTATGGCGGTTATTTTGTCTTTTCAGAAACAGTGGACATCTTTTTTTGCGAGTGTCAAAACATTATGGCAATCAGGAAAAATTATTTGGGTCATTTTAAGTTCCCTTTTCATTGCCTTAAATTGGGGAACCTATATTTATATGGTTGGACATGGTCAAGCCACTGAAGCAAGCTTAGGGTATTATATTATGCCATTATTGAACGTGGTCGTGGCGGTGTTTTTTTTCCGGGAACCACTAACAAAGACAAGCGTTCTGGCTGTTTTGTTTGCGACAATTGGCGTGGTATTATTAACGATTCAGACAGGTTCGATTCCTTTCAATACGATGATTGTGGCATTTGCCTTCTGTTTTTACGGTGTTCTAAAAAAACAAATTGCACTACCAGCTAGTTTTTCGCTAACGTTAGAAACGATAGTCTGTTTTCCGTTGGCGGTGGGGTATTTCTTTTTCTCAAAGACACCCTCTCTCTTCTCTTATGATGGGTTAACGATTTCCTTACTCGTATTGAGTGGAGTCATTACAGCTGTTCCTTTGCTGTTATTTACAGTTGCCGCAAAATCATTGGATTTTTTGACTTTGAGTTTTATTCAATACATTAATCCAACAATTCAGTTATTGATAGCAGTGTTTTTTTTTCGCGAAGCATTCGATCCTCATAAATTGATTGTTTTTGTTTTTATCTGGATAGGCATTGCGATTTTTACCATTGGCAGTATTCACAGCTACCGACAAGCTATTTTTTATAAAAAATAGTTTGTCGGTTTTTTTATGAGCATGCTATTGTAGAAATAAAAAGGAGGGAAGGCTGATGGGAAAACGAGTCTACGTTTTGGCACCAGATTCATTTAAAGAAAGTATGACGGCACAAGAGGCTTGCCAGGCGATGGCAGTCGGGATTCGGCGTGTGCAGCCAGATGCGACGATTCTTCAGGTTCCTATGGCAGATGGGGGTGAAGGGACGATGGCTGTTTTGGTAGAGGCACAACAAGGACGCTATCAGTCAATGATGGTTCACGGTCCTTTAGAAAATCAAATGGTTCAGGCTTCTTATGGCATCATAAATAATGGCGAGACGGCTATTATCGAAATGGCTCAAGCAAGTGGTCTGGGACTCGTTCCAAAAGAGAAGCGACAGCCGTTGGATACGTCGTCTTATGGAACAGGGGAGTTATTCATGGACGCTCTCGCCAAAGGAGTAAAAACAATCGTACTGACATTAGGTGGAAGTGCCACGAACGACGCGGGTGCAGGAATGTTGCAAGCACTAGGAGGAAAACTAATGCGTCGAGATGGACAACCCATCTCTTGGGGAAATGCTGGACTTTCAGAATTGGCTCACCTTGATTTGATTGAAGTCAAAAGGCTGCTGGCAAATAAAACCATTTTGCTAGTGAGCGATGTCAACAATCCTCTTTTAGGTAAAACAGGAGCAACCGCGGTATTTGCAAAACAAAAGGGTGCAGTTGCAGCCGATTACACTCGCTTAGAAGAGAATATGAAACGTTTCGTAGCATTATTGGAAAAGAAGGAGAAAAAAGAATTCCATACCATTCCTGGCTCCGGGGCCGCTGGCGGACTAGCACTACCACTCCTGGCACTAGGCAACGCCACCTTTGTATCGGGTGTGCAGTATGTAGCAGAAAAAGTAAAGTTAAGTGCGGCTATTCAAAAGGCTGATTGGGTATTTACTGGTGAGGGGGGCATTGATTTCCAAACCAAATTTGGTAAAACTCCGTATGGTGTCGCTCAAGTAGCTCGTCAATATCATAAACCAACCATTGCATTTGCTGGAAAAATTGGATTGGGCATCGATTCACTTTACGCTGAAGGGTTTGATGCTATCTTCGGAATCCTCGGACAAACGGGTTCGCTAGATCAAGCATTGAGCTCTGGACCAGAGAACTTGGCTCGTACAGTTGAGAACATCGTACGCTTGTTACAAATTTCGCAAAAGGGATGAAAAATAGCTATATTAAAAAAATAAGAGGTGATATAATTTTTGTAAGCGATTTAATTTTATTTTTTGGATAAAAAAATAGCGCCGAGACAGCGCCACTAAAAAGTTGATTACGGTTAAACCTTATTTTAACTTGCTATGTTGAGTCGAATGCTACCAACAAATATAGTTTAACAAATATTTTTATTTTTGCAAGCGATTAATTTTAAAAATTAAATAGTAGGAGGGAAAAGAATGAAAAATGATTACACGATTGGATTGGATATCGGTACGAACTCTGTTGGCTATTCTGTTGTGACGGATGATTACAAAGTGATTTCAAAAAAAATGAACGTATTTGGGAATACGGAAAAGAAATCAATCAAAAAAAATTTTTGGGGTGTGCGATTATTTGAAAGCGGCCAAACAGCACAAGAAGCCAGAATGAAACGAACCTCGCGTCGAAGAATTGCGAGAAGAAAAAATAGAATTTGCTATCTTCAAGAAATATTTCAACCAGAGATGAATCATTTGGACAATAATTTCTTTTATCGGCTAAATGAAAGTTTTCTTGTTGCAGACGATGCTAAATATGATAAACACCCGATTTTTGGTACTTTGGATGAGGAAATCCACTTTCATGAGCAGTTCCCTACTATTTATCATTTGAGAAAATACTTAGCTGACGGTGATGAAAAAGCTGATCTAAGACTCGTTTACTTGGCTATTGCGCATATTATTAAGTTTAGAGGGAACTTTTTAATTGAAGGTGAATTGAATACTGAGAACAACTCAGTTATCGAGCTTTCCAAAGTTTTTGTTCAGCTATACAATCAGACATTAAGCGAGTTAGAAGGGTTTCAATTCATTGATGAGTCCATCGATTTTTCTGAAGTATTAACCCAGCAGTTAAGTAAGTCTGAACGAGCTGATAATGTTCTTAAACTTTTTCCAGATGAAAAAGGAACAGGAATCTTCGCGCAATTTATCAAGTTGATTGTAGGAAATCAAGGTAACTTCAAGAAAGTTTTCCAACTTGAAGAAGATCAAAAGTTGCAGCTATCAACGGATGATTATGAAGAAAACATTGAGAATTTATTAGCAATAATTGGTGATGAATACGGCGATATATTTGTAGCAGCACAAAATTTGTATCAAGCAATCTTATTAGCTGGAATTTTAACTTCAACGGAGAAAACAAGGGCAAAGTTGTCAGCTTCGATGATCCAAAGATATGAAGAGCATGCCAAAGATTTAAAGTTATTAAAAAGGTTTGTAAAAGAGCATATTCCAGATAAGTATGCTGAGATTTTTAATGATGCGACAAAAAATGGATACGCCGGATACATTGATGGAAAGACGAAAGAGGAAGAATTTTATAAATACTTGAAAACCACTTTGGTTCAGAAGAGCGGGTACCAGTATTTTATTGAGAAAATAGAACAAGAAAACTTTTTACGGAAGCAAAGAATATATGATAATGGTGTTATCCCGCATCAAGTCCATGCAGAAGAATTACGTGCAATACTGAGAAAACAAGAAAAATACTATTCATTTTTGAAAGAAAATCATGAAAAAATAGAACAAATATTTAAAGTAAGAATTCCTTACTATGTTGGTCCATTGGCGAAACACAATGAGCAAAGTAGGTTTGCTTGGAATATAAGAAAATCGGATGAACCAATTCGACCTTGGAATATGAATGATGTTGTCGATGAGAATGCTTCAGCAGTAGCCTTTATTGAAAGAATGACGATAAAAGATATTTATCTTAACGAAAATGTTTTGCCTAGACATAGCTTAATCTATGAAAAGTTTACAGTCTTTAATGAACTGACAAAAGTATTGTATGCGGATGATAGAGGTGTTTTCCAACGATTTTCAGCCGAAGAAAAAGAAGATATCTTTGAAAAACTATTTAAAAGTGAAAGGAAAGTAACAAAGAAAAAATTAGAAAACTATTTACGTATCGAACTATCAATATCAAGCCCATCAGTAAAAGGAATTGAAGAGCAATTTAATGCCAATTTTGGGACATATTTAGATTTGAAAAAATTTGATGAACTGCATCCCTATTTAGATGACGAAAAATATCAAGATACTTTGGAAGAAGTAATAAAAGTATTAACTGTCTTTGAAGATCGCTCGATGATTCAAAATCAACTTGAACAATTACCACTGAATTTATCGACAAAAACGATAAAAGCATTGAGCCGCAGAAAATATACTGGGTGGGGCAGATTGTCAGCTAGACTAATTGATGGAATTCACGACAAAAATTCTGGCAAGACGATTTTGGATTATTTAATTGAAGATGAATCTGATTCGTATATAGTAAATCGTAATTTCATGCAATTAATTAACGATGATCACCTATCTTTTAAGAAAATAATTGAAGACAGCCAACCGTATAAAGAACAGCAATCTGCTGAAGAGATTGTTTCCGAATTGAGTGGAAGTCCAGCAATAAAAAAAGGAATCTTACAGAGCTTAAAAATAGTAGATGAGCTTGTTGCTATCATGGGTTACAAGCCTAAAAACATCGTGGTAGAGATGGCCAGAGAAAACCAAACAACAGGTCGTGGAAAACAAAATTCCAAGCCAAGATTGAAAGGTATTGAAAATGGATTGAAAGAATTCTCTGACAGTGTTTTAAAGGGGAGTTCGATTGATAACAAGCAGCTTCAAAATGACAGACTTTACTTGTACTATCTTCAAAATGGAAAAGATATGTACACTGGACATGAATTAGATATCGATCACCTATCGACCTACGATATCGACCATATTATCCCACAAAGTTTCTTAACAGATAATTCTATTGATAATCGAGTATTGACTACTTCTAAGTCAAACAGAGGGAAATCTGACAATGTGCCAAGTGAAGAAGTGGTCAGAAAAATGGATCGCTTTTGGAGAAAGTTGCTAAATGCAAAACTTATAAGTGAGCGTAAGTATACAAATCTAACTAAAAAAGAACTAACGGAAAGTGATAAAGCAGGATTTTTGAAAAGACAGTTAGTTGAAACTAGACAAATTACGAAACACGTAGCGACAATTTTAGATTCGAAATTTAACGAAGATAGTAATAATCGAGATGTTCAGATAATTACATTGAAATCGGCTCTTGTTTCAGAATTTAGAAAGACTTTCAATCTTTATAAAGTGCGCGAAATAAACGATCTACATCACGCTCATGATGCGTATTTGAATGCAGTAGTAGCTCTATCTTTGTTGAGAGTGTACCCACAGTTGAAGCCAGAATTTGTTTATGGAGAGTATGGTAAAAATTCCATACATGATCAAAATAAGGCGACTATAAAAAAACAATTTTATAGCAATATCACAAGATATTTTGCTAGCAAAGACTATATTATCAATGATGATGGAGAAATTTTATGGAATAAGCAAGAAACAATAGCACAAGTGATTAAGACACTAGGTATGCATCAAGTAAACGTCGTGAAGAAAGTTGAAATTCAAAAAGGTGGGTTCTCTAAAGAATCGATACAACCAAAAGGTGAATCTCAAAAACTGATTAGAAGAAAGCAGCAATGGAATACAAAAAAATATGGTGGATTTGATAGCCCAGTAGTTGCCTATGCTATTTTACTTAGTTTTGATAAAGGGAAAAGGAAAGCTAGATCATTTAAAATAGTTGGCATAACAATTCAAGATAGAGAAAGTTTTGAGGGAAATCCAATTCTCTATTTATCAAAAAAAGATTACCATAATCCAAAAGTTGAGGCTATTTTACCTAAATATTCTTTATTTGAATTTGAAAATGGCCGTAGAAGAATGGTGGCAAGTGCTTCTGAAACTCAAAAAGGAAACCAGTTGATCATTCCAGGACATTTAATGGAGTTATTGTACCATTCGAAAAAAATTATTAATGGTAAAAATAGCGATAGCGTGAGTTACATTCAAAATAACAAAGAGAAATTTAGAGAAATTTTTGAATATATTGTAGATTTCTCAAGCAAATATATTTCAGCAGATGCAAATCTAAATAAAATAGAAAAAATATTTGAAAATAATTTTCACAAGGCAAGTGAACAAGAAATAGCAAAATCGTTTATTAACTTATTAACATTTACTGCTATGGGAGCTCCTGCAGATTTTGAATTTTTTGGTGAGAAGATACCTAGAAAACGATATGTCTCCATAAGTGAAATAATAGATGCGGTTTTTATTCACCAATCGATTACTGGACTATATGAGACAAGGGTACGTCTAACGGAGGTCTAACAATGGGATGGAGAACGATTGTGGTCAATACACACTCAAAACTATCATACAAGAATAATTATCTTATTTTTCGTAGTTCTAAGCAGACAGAAATGATTCACTTGTCAGAAATTGATACTATTCTACTCGAGACAACAGATATAACCATTACAACGATGCTGATGAAACGAATTGTTGATGAAAAAATCTTATTAATTTTTTGTGATGATAAACGGTTACCTATTGCAAAGATTATGCCTTTTTATGGACGACACGATAGTAGTCTCCAGTTGACCAAGCAACTTACATGGGTTGAAGATATGAAAAGTTGGGTATGGACAGAAATCATTGGTCAGAAAATTTTGAATCAAAGCAATCATCTCAAAAAAAGAGGACTTCTAGAAAAAGAGCAGGCTATTTTGTCGCTATATAACAATTTGCAAACTTATGATCCAACTAATCGAGAAGGACACGCAGCGAGAATATATTTTAATGCATTATTTGGAAATAAGTTTACTCGCAACCAAGAAAATGATATCAATGCAGCATTAAATTATGGATATACGTTACTAATGAGTATGTTTGCACGAGAAATTGTTTGCATGGGCTGTATGACTCAGTTTGGATTAAAGCATGCAAATCAGTTCAATGATTTTAATTTACCTAGCGATATCATGGAGCCTTTCCGTATAATTATTGACGAAATTGTGTTTGATAATAAAGATCAGGATTTTAAACATATCAAAACCCAATTGTTTGCTATTTTTTCAAACACATATATATATAATGATAAAGAAATGTTTTTGAATAATATCATTAGCGATTATACGAAAAAAGCTATAAAAGTATTGAATAACGAGCAGAAAGGAGTTCCTGTATTTAGGATATGAGTTATCGATATATGAGATTATTATTAATGTTTGATATACCTACTGATTCAGCAAGTGAAAGAAAAGCTTATCGTAAATTCCGTAATTTTTTACTCAGTGAAGGTTTTATTATGCATCAATACTCTGTTTATAGTAAGCTGTTGCTAAATGACACTGCAAACAAATCAATGATAGCAAGACTAAGAGAGCACAATCCGAATACGGGCTCTATAACAATTTTAACGGTGACTGAAAAACAATTTGCAAGAATGATTTATTTAAGTGGCGAAAGAGATACAGCCATTTCAAATACAGATACCAGACTAATTATTTTAGGAGAGAGTGAAAATGCTGAAGATTAACTTTACTCTTTTAGATCAACCAATTCAAATTGAGGATTTAACAATTTTAGTGATTGAAGATGTCATCATATTTTCTCAGATAATTAGGCAAGTATATCAATATGAATTAGATGGCGATTTTAAAATATATAATGATAGGTACGAATCACTAAAATCAAGTGAATTAGTAACTATTACAGATATTTTTGGATATGATATAAATTCTGCGGGGATTTTGAAGTTAATCTATGCAGATTTGGAAGATCAGCTGAATCAACAACCGGAAGTTAAATCGATGATTGACAAATTGACTTCCACAATAACCGAAATCATCAGTTATGAATTGATTGAAAATGAAATGGATTTAGAGTATGACGAAATTACTATACAGGAACTTTTTAAATCATTGGGGATTAAAATTGAGGTGAAGAGTGATACAATTTTTGATAAGGTAATTGAGATTATCCAAGTTTTTAAATTTTTGACTAAAAAGAAACTGCTAATTTTTATTAATGTGGGTACTTATTTAACGAAAAAAGAAATGAAATATCTAGACGAATATGTAAAATTGAATCATGTTAAATTATTGATGATAGAGGGACACAGAGTAGAGGGGATGCCACAGTATATTTTAGATTCCGACTACTATTTGGATTTAGATTTATAGATAAATAATTGTTCCTTGACAATTGAATATTTGATAAAATTTACTGCATTCGATTCTGAAACTTTGCTAGAGTGAATAGCGCGATTACGGAACTTTGGAGATAAAAAATATCTGCGAGGTTTTAGAGCTATGTTGAATCGAATGCTTCCAAAACCTCACTCCTTTTTTTGATGACTTTGACCTTGTTTTAGAGCTATGTTGAATCGAATGCTTCCAAAACTTATTTCTTGTATTGTGTTTCGCACACCTTGTTTTAGAGCTATGTTGAATCGAATGCTTCCAAAACGATGTTGTTTGATAGCCAACCAGTGTCCCAGTTTTAGAGCTATGTTGAATCGAATGCTTCCAAAACGTTAAATAGCGTGCTTATGGCGCTAGGGTTGTTTTAGAGCTATGTTGAATCGAATGCTTCCAAAACAAACTGCAAAAAAAGAATTTACAATAGTCAGTTTTAGAGCTATGTTGAATCGAATGCTTCCAAAACAATTTGATCTATGTTGAAGGTCGTAAGTACGTTTTAGAGCTATGTTGAATCGAATGCTTCCAAAACCCCCAGCATGACAAATCCTTTACCTTTCGTGTTTTAGAGCTATGTTGAATCGAATGCTTCCAAAACACTATACCCTTGTTCAAAAATGGTGATATATCGTTTTAGAGCTATGTTGAATCGAATGCTTCCAAAACTTACGGTGTCAGGAGTTACGCCGTACAATTGTTTTAGAGCTATGTTGAATCGAATGCTTCCAAAACCATAGCTAGTGAGAATATCCATATCGTATTGTTTTAGAGCTATGTTGAATCGAATGCTTCCAAAACCGACGAGTTGATTTTTCCTTCCGAAAACGGGTTTTAGAGCTATGTTGAATCGAATGCTTCCAAAACTGATAAAGCAAAGAGATCTAATTTTAAGATGTTTTAGAGCTATGTTGAATCGAATGCTTCCAAAACTCTGTAAAGGATATCCACGACACTGATAGTGTTTTAGAGCTATGTTGAATCGAATGCTTCCAAAACTCACGTTTTTAAACGCTTCATATAGACCTGGTTTTAGAGCTATGTTGAATCGAATGCTTCCAAAACAAATTTACGCTTTTTACGCACAATATGCCAGTTTTAGAGCTATGTTGAATCGAATGCTTCCAAAACTGGCGAAAAATTGTTGCCGGTTGTCACGCCGGTTTTAGAGCTATGTTGAATCGAATGCTTCCAAAACCGTTTTGTGTGCCTGTTTGTACATAAAAATGTTTTAGAGCTATGTTGAATCGAATGCTTCCAAAACAAGAAAAAGCAAGAATCATCCTCGAAAATAGTTTTAGAGCTATGTTGAATCGAATGCTTCCAAAACATTTGGATAAGCCGCCATCCATAGTGAGTTGTTTTAGAGCTATGTTGAATCGAATGCTTCCAAAACCGATTGTAGAGAGAGCAGAAAGACTTGCAAGTTTTAGAGCTATGTTGAATCGAATGCTTCCAAAACTGGAAGTATTTTCAAGATGGGCTTTGATACGTTTTAGAGCTATGTTGAATCGAATGCTTCCAAAACTATTGTGTGCTTACTATGACGAGTTTTACTGTTTTAGAGCTATGTTGAATCGAATGCTTCCAAAACAAATGCTTCTTCCAGTTGCACACGTTGGTCGTTTTAGAGCTATGTTGATTCGAATAGTGTTTTCTATAGACTTGAATACATAGGCTATGTAAAATATCTTGTATAATCAATACAGAGGATAGAATCTCTGAGAATAATCACCCTCAAAAAGGAGAATAATATGGATTATACGCGTTTATACAATATGTCATTTGCATCTGTTTATGATCTTTACCTAAAGAAAATTGAACGGAAAGAACGTACCAAAGAGGAATTGGATGCGGTATTGAGTTGGCTTACTGGTTTTTCAGATGAACAGTTTCAGACATTGATGACGGAAAAACACACGTTAAAAGAATTTTTTGAAGTGGCCGAGATTCATCCTTTAGCTGGATTAATCAAAGGAAAAATTTGTGGTGTGCAAATTGAAGAAATTCAAGATCCATTGATGAAAAAAATTCGTTACATGGATAAGTTGGTTGATGAATTAGCTAAGGGAAAAAAGATAGAAAAAATTTTGCGCACGAAATAAAGATGCCTCGAGTAGGACATATTTAATTTTTTGCTAAGAGACTGAATAAATAGCGAGACTAGTTGCTACGACAAACAGCCAAAAAATCCAAAAGTTTGAGAACTGCTTCTGGATTTTTTTGGCCTTTTTTTATCTTATAGGCTTGGTTAATTGATGGACTAGTTCACCTGTTGCTTCGATGCCGTTTTCTTTCAGCGATGCGACGATAGTCGATCCGACGACTGCACCGTCACAGCAGGTGAGGAAGGGACGGACGTGTTCAGGAGTGGAGATACCAAAGCCGGCAAGTAGGGTATAGGGCTTTCTTTAGTGACTTGCCGTAAATGTTCGTCTAGGGAGTTTTTATAAGATTGTCCAGTTCCTGTCGTCCCGTTTACGGTCACGGCATAGACGAATCCTTCTGCATCTTTGGTTAACTGATGGATGCGTGAGAGCGGACTGGTTAACGAAATAAGTGGAATCAACGCTATCTTACTCGTTTCTAAGAGAGGCAAGATCATTTGGCGATGTTCGCAGGGTAAGTCAGGGATGATGAATCCTTGGACATCGGTCGTTGCAAGATTGGCTACCAATTGTTCTAATTCGTAACGAAAGAAGGAATTGGTGTAGCCCATGAGAATCAACGGCACAGGTGAATGAATTTCTTGTAGGGCGTGCACAATTTTTTTCAAGGTGGTTCCTTGTTATCTAGCTGCTATGCCGGCTAACTGAATCACTGGGCCATCTGCAACAGGATCAGAAAAAGGTACACCGATTTCAATGGCAGTGGCACCGTTTGCTACGAGCAGGTGAGCTATTGGTGACATCGATGGACAAAGATGGTACCAAGTCGGGCTATGATTGTGCATTGTATCAGGCAATTTGTGCGGCTGTATCTGTGCCAGTCATCGCTTCTGGTGGTGCGGGGAACGAAGCAGATATTGTCGAAGTATTCCAAACAACACCTGTCACGGCAGCTCTCGCCGCGAGTATTTTTCATTATGGAGAATTAAGCATTGCCCAGACCAAACAAACATTAGCCAAAGCGGGTATTCCCGTGCGCTTATAAAGGAGTGAATGGATGAAGAGCAGTGAATTAGCATTTTCAAAGCAACATGGCTTACTACCAGTGATTGTCACCGATGTTGAGACGAAAGAAGTATTGATATTGGCCTATATGAATGAAGAAAGCCTAGAGCGAACACTGGCTTCGGGTCAAAGGTGGTATTGGTCGCGTAGTCGCCAAGAACTATGGCATAAAGGTGCAACGAGTGGACATTTCCAATATTTGCAAGAAATGAAAGTAGACTGTGATGCAGACACCTTATTAGCGAGTGTCAAACAAATTGGTGCCGCTTGTCATACAGGGGCACACAGTTGTTTTTATCGAACAGTGACAGCGAAAAGGGGAGAGACAGATGACTGTAATTGAAGAAGTATACCAAGAAATTTTGGCTCGTAAACAAGCACCGAAAGAAGGCTCATACACTTCTTATTTATTTGAAAAAGGTGACGATAAGATTCTAAAAAAAGTAGGTGAAGAGGCTATAGAAGTCGTCATCGCTGCTAAAAATGAGCAAGCGGAATTAATCAGTGAGACGAGTGATTTACTGTATCATCTATTGGTCTTATTAGTGGGAAAAGACGTGAGCTTGGAGGCAATCGAGCAAGAGATGGCCGGAAGAATCGGCAAAAAAAGTCGTATCCATGATCGCAAAACAGTTGAAGATTATTAATGACTCAAGCATACTAAAAGAGAAAGGGTGATTGTGATGAAAGTATTATTGAACGGGAAAATAATTGATCGAAAAGACGCGAAAGTCGATATCGAAGACCGTGGTTATCAATTCGGTGATGGAATCTACGAAGCAATCCGCGTCTATCAAGGACAGCTCTTTACATTTCAAGAGCATATGCAAAGACTTTATCGAAGCGCCGAAAAAATTGATTTAACAATTCCGTATACGCAAGAGATGTTTAAAGCTTGGTTTACGGAATTGATTGCAAAAAATCAATTGGAGACTGGGATGATTTACTTTCAAGTGTCTCGTGGGGTGCAAGCGCCACGCAATCATATCTATCAAGAATCTTTGACGCCAGCCATTATGGCAACTACGATGGCTGCACCACGTGATTTATCTGAACACCGCAAAGGGATTAAGACGATTACAGTCCCTGATACACGCTGGCTCCATTGCGACATCAAAAGTCTGAACTTACTCGGCAATCTAATGGCGACCAATCAAGCTGCAAAAGCAGGAGCGAAAGAAGCTATCTTCTACCGCTCGCCTGATACCGTGACTGAGTGCTCTCATTCAAATGTGTCCATCATCAAAGAAGGCGTCTTGATTACCCATCCTGCTAATGAATATATTTTAAATGGCATTACACGCCAAGTCATATTGTCATTGGCTAAGCAACTGAGTATCCCTTTTGAAGAACGGCCCTTTACCTTGGCAGAGTTAAAAGCAGCGGATGAAGTATTTATTTCGAGTATCTCGGCCGAAGTCACCGCCGTGGGTCAAGTCGATGACGTGACAATCGGAAATGGAAAAATTGGTCCAGTTTCTGAAAAAATCCTAACGGCCTTCACAAATGAAATTGAAAAAAATTGTGGAATCACGCTGCGATCAACAGCAAAATAAAATTTTCAATTAAAAATAGTTATTCCCAATTAAACGAGGATAACTATTTTTCTTTCTATAACTCGGATAAATTATTTATAGCCATTCTAATATATTGCCGAAGAAAACAAATATTTTGAGAGAAAGATTAAAATCATTTAAAAATAAAATGAAAAAAAGAGTTGACTTTGGTAGAAAGAAACTATAAACTGACAACAACTTACAAATTGACAGATAATTCAAACGTTAAAAAAGAATCCAGTTAGGAGCAGGGGCTATGAATAAGTATCCAAAAATTGAATCAGTCATTATCTTATTAATTAGCACCAGGGCTTAGAATGTTTTTCAGGTTTTTTACTGAGACAGTTCGAGTCCTATTCGCTTTTGATGGGATTCTGACTGACAGCATCCCACATGATTTTGTGGGATGCTTTTTTTGTTAAGTGAGGAAAGGAAGAGAGAGACATGCGAAGTGATCAAATAAAAAAAGGAATTGAAGCAGCACCTGCAAGAAGTTTACTATACGCAACCGGACACGTAAAAAGCGCACGAGATATGCAAAAACCATTTATAGCCATCTGTAACTCTTATATTGATATTGTGCCAGGACATGTGCATTTGCGAGAATTAGCCGATGTCGCAAAAGAAGCGATTCGTGAAGCAGGAGGGATTCCTTTTGAATTTAATACCATTGGCGTAGACGATGGGATTGCGATGGGACATATCGGCATGCGCTATTCATTACCAAGTCGTGAATTGATTGCCGATTCAGCGGAGACAGTCATCAATGCTCACTGGTTTGACGGTGTCTTTTATATTCCAAACTGTGACAAAATTACCCCAGGAATGTTATTAGCAGCGATGCGGACCAATGTACCAGCTATCTTTTGTTCAGGCGGTCCGATGAAAGCTGGGGTTGATCCACGGGGACATACAGCGACACTATCGACGATGTTTGAAGCAGTCGGTGCCTTTAAAGATGGTCAAATGACGGAAGAAGAATTTAAAGCTTTAGAACAAAATGCTTGTCCGACATGTGGCTCATGCGCTGGTATGTTTACGGCGAACTCCATGAATTGCCTAATGGAAATATTAGGTATGGCCTTACCGGGTAATGGGACGGTGCTTGCTGTCTCGGATGAACGTCGTGATCTTGTTCGTCAATCAGCGTTCCATTTAATGGACCTAGTGAAAAAACAAATTAAGCCACGGGACATTGTAACCAAAGAAGCCATTGATGATGCGTTTGCGTTAGATATGGCGATGGGTGGTTCGACAAATACGGTCTTACATACGTTAGCCATTGCCAATGAAGCTCAAATTGATTACCGCTTAGAAGACATCAACGAGATTGCTAAGCGTGTACCTTACTTATCAAAAATTGCACCATCATCACAATATTCGATGCATGATGTGCATGAAGCAGGTGGGGTATCGGCGATTATCAATGAGCTAGTCTCTATTGACGGCTGCATCCACCCAGATCGCATGACCGTATCAGGTAAAACGATTCGAGAAAATGTCGCTGAAGCAACCATTAAAAATCCTGAAGTTATTCATCCAAAAGAAAATCCATATAGTCCAGTCGGTGGGTTATCAATCTTATACGGCAACATCGCACCAAAAGGAAGTGTCATCAAAGTCGGTGGTGTCGATCCTTCAATCAAGGTCTTCAAAGGAAAAGCCATCTGCTTTGGCTCACATGATGAAGCCGTTGCGGCAATTGATAATAATACCGTCCAAAAAGGACATGTGGTGGTCATTCGCTATGAAGGACCAAAAGGTGGTCCAGGTATGCCGGAAATGCTCGCACCGACTTCAAGTATTGTCGGTCGCGGCTTAGGGAAAGATGTCGCATTAATTACAGATGGTCGTTTCTCAGGTGCCACACGAGGAATTGCTATCGGTCACATTTCGCCAGAAGCAGCTGCAGGTGGACCAATTGCTGCAATCAAAGATGGTGATGAAATAACGATTGACTTAGTGAACCGTACATTAAATGTCGCGTTATCTGATGAAGAAATCACTGAACGCATGGATCAAGTACCAAAATTCAAAGCAAAAGTAAAATCAGGTTGGCTCGCACGCTATACTGCGCTGGTGACATCTGCTCATACAGGTGGTGTGATGCAGCTACCTGAGGACTTAATTGATTAAGGAGGCCAATTATGGATCAGCAAAATCAGATGAAATCTGGTGCTCAGATACTTTTAGATAGCTTAAAAGCGGAAGGAACAGAATACATTTTTGGCTATCCTGGTGGTGCAGTCTTGCCACTGTATGATGCACTCTATTCTTACGAAGGAGTCAAACACATTTTGACTCGTCACGAGCAAGGGGCGACTCATGCGGCGGAAGGATATGCCAAAGTAACTGGCAAGCCCGGTGTCGTCTTAGTCACCAGTGGACCGGGTGCGACGAATGCAATTACCGGCATTGCTGATGCGATGAGTGATTCAGTGCCCATGGTCGTCATTACCGGTCAAGTAGCAACACCAGGAATCGGCAAAGATGCCTTTCAAGAAGCGGATATTACTGGTATTACCATGCCTATTACAAAGTACAATTATCAAGTACGCGCGGTAGAAGACTTGCCGCGAATCGTCAAAGAAGCCTTTCATTTAGCAACAACCGGACGTAAAGGACCAGTCGTGATTGATTTGCCAAAAGATATGAGTATTGCTCGGACGGTACCTGAAGCTGCAAAAAAAGTCCACTTGCCAAATTATCAACCTACGACACAGCCAAATCAATTGCAACTGAAAAAAGTGATGGAAGCACTAAAAGTAGCAGAAAAACCATTGGTACTTGTCGGGGCTGGAGTGATTCATGCCCAAGCTGCAAAAGAGTTACAAACCTTTGTTGAACGGTATCAGCTACCGACGTTAGCGACCTTGCTCGGTTTAGGTGTCATGCCGACAGAACACCCACTTTTCTTAGGGATGGGAGGCATGCATGGCTCCTTTGCTGCCAATATGGCGTTAACCGATTGTGATTTACTAATAAACTTTGGTTCACGCTTTGATGATCGTCTCGCCAGTTCACCAAAAGAATTTGTGCCAAATGCCAAGGTTGTACATGTGGATATTGATCCAGCCGAAATTGGAAAAGTCATTGAGACAACTATTCCAATTGTTGCCGATATTAAGCAGACCTTACAGGCGCTATTAGCGATGGACGATGAAATCGAACCTCGTCAGGATTGGCTGAAATTAAATGCATTGCGCAAACAGCGTCATCCATTTAACTTTGATCGGACACAAACAGAAGAAATCAAGCCACAACGGGTGATTGAAAAAATCGGTGAATTAACAAACGGCGAAGCAATCGTCGTGACCGATGTAGGCCAACACCAAATGTGGGCAGCGCAGTTTTATCCTTTCCACTATGATCATCAACTCGTTACGAGCGGTGGTCTAGGCACGATGGGGTATGGGATTCCGGCTGCGGTCGGTGCTAAAATTGGTCAGCCAGACAAAGAAGTCGTACTGTTCGTTGGTGATGGTGGCTTCCAAATGACCAATCAAGAGCTAGCTATTTTAAATCAATACAACCTACCAATTAAAGTCGTATTGCTAAACAATCAATCGCTAGGAATGGTTCGCCAGTGGCAAGAGAGCTTTTTTGAGGGAAGAAGATCGGAGTCAACCTTTGATGAACAACCGGATTTTGTGCAATTGGCACAAGCCTACCGCATCAAAGGAGTACGACTAACTGACCCTGCGACTTTTGAAGAAGAGTTGACCGAAGCCTTTCATTATCAAGGTCCGATGGTCATCGAGGTTCTCGTATCACCGACAGAGCACGTCTTGCCGATGGTACCTGCCGGAAAAGCCAATCATCAAATGCTGGGGGTGGACTAAATGAGACGAATCGTAACAGCAACAGTCAACAATACAAGTGGTGTTTTGAATCGCTTTAGTGGTGTCCTTAGTCGCCGACAAGTCAACATTGAAAGCATCTCAGTCGGTCATACCGAACAGAATCATACTTCTCGGATTACCATCGTGATACAAGTGGATCATTTAGCGGAAGCAGAGCAAGTCACCAAGCAGCTGAACAAGCTGATTGATGTTATCAAAGTTTCGGATATTACAGATGAGAGTCATGTTGAAAGAGAGCTTGCACTGGTCAAAGTGAATGCTCCCGCAGCAGTCAGAGCGGAGATATTCTCGATGATTGAGCCGTTTCGGGCCAATGTCATCGACGTAAGCTCAAAGACAATCGTGATACAAGTCGTTGGCACCAGCGAAAAAATTCAAGCGTTTGTCGAAGTTGTCGCGCCATATGGCATCAAACAACTCGCACGCACAGGCGCCACTGGGTTTACAAGAGGTCACTAAGCATAGCTGCTTTTTGAATAAATAAGAGGGAAAAAATAAGGAGGAACACAAAATGGCAAAAGTTTATTATGATGACTCAGTAGCAAGCGACAAACTAGAAGGGAAAACAATCGCAATTGTCGGTTATGGCTCACAAGGACACGCGCATGCACAAAACTTACGAGACAATGGACACCAAGTGGTTATTGGAATTCGTCCAGGGAAATCTGCGGATTCAGCTAAAGAAGACGGATTTGACGTCTATGAAGTAGCCGAAGCAACCAAACGAGCAGATGTCGTGATGATTTTAGCACCAGATGAAATTCAAGGTGACCTTTACGAAAATGAAATCGCACCAAACTTAGAAGCGGGCAACGCACTAGCTTTTGCGCATGGCTTTAATATCCATTTTAGTGTTATCACTCCTCCTGCTGATGTAGATGTCTTTTTAGTGGCACCTAAAGGACCAGGACACTTAGTACGTCGGACATTCGTTCAAGGCTTTGCTGTGCCAGCATTATTTGGTGTTTACCAAGATGCTACTGGCGATGCAACTGAACTAGCTCTTGCCTATGCAAAAGGAATTGGCGCAACACGAGTTGGTGTATTGGAAACAACCTTTAAAGAGGAAACAGAAACTGATTTATTCGGTGAACAAGCAGTCCTATGTGGTGGCTTAACAAGTATGATTGAAGCAGGATTTGAAACATTAGTAGAAGCTGGCTACCAACCTGAATTAGCATACTTTGAAGTTTGTCATGAAATGAAACTAATCGTTGACTTGATTTATGAAGGTGGCTTTGGCCAAATGCGTCACTCAATCTCAAACACTGCAGAATATGGTGATTATGTATCTGGACCACGTGTCATCACAGAACAAACAAAAGCCAATATGAAAGCTGTCTTAACTGATATCCAAAATGGAAACTTTGCCAAAGGATTTGTGGAAGACAATAAAAATGGTTTCAAAAACTTCTACGCAATGCGTGAGAAAAATGCGGGTCATCCAATCGAAGCTGTCGGCAATGAATTGCGTAAAATGATGCCATTCGTTAAACAAAAAAACTAATCACAAGGGAGTGGAACAAGTGAGTACAGCTCAGGCTAAAGGGGAAGATGCGTTAGTGACGCGAACAGCGATTGAAGAGGCCTACGAAACGATTCGAGATTCAGTGACCCATACACCACTACAATTTGATCGCTACCTATCTGAAAAATATGATTGCCAAGTTTATTTAAAACGAGAAGATTTGCAAAAAGTACGCTCGTTCAAATTAAGAGGTGCCTATTACGCAATTAAAAATCGGCCATTTCGTGAAGTGGCACGGGGCGTTGTCTGTGCAAGTGCAGGCAACCATGCACAAGGTGTGGCGTATACATGTCAAGAGATGAAAATTCCAGGTGTGATTTTTATGCCCACACCAACGCCTAATCAAAAAATTTCTCAGGTTCAATTTTTCGGTGGAGATCACATTGAGGTTCGCTTAATTGGTGATACATTTGATGAGGCGGCTGCCGCTGCCAAGGAATATGCTACGGCTCAGCAATTGCCATTTATTGATCCGTTCAATCACCCAGATATTATAGCCGGCCAAGGGACTCTTGCTGTCGAAATGATGCAAGACGCGGCCAAGCAACAGCTGGAAATCGACTATGTATTCGCTGCAGTAGGTGGTGGCGGCTTAATTAGTGGAATCGCCACTTATGTCAAAGCGACCTCACCAACGACGAAAATCATAGGTGTCGAACCGGCTGGCGCGCAATCAATGCGACGCGCGTTAGACGAAGGCCACCCCGTCCACTTGCCGACCATTGATAAGTTTGTCGATGGTGCAGCAGTACAAGAAGTTGGGACACTCACTTTTAGCCACACTCAGGCTTATGTCGATCACATGGATGCTGTAGATGAAGGACAGGTCTGTACGACAATTCTAGAATTATATAGCAAGCAAGCGATCGTCGCCGAACCTGCAGGCGCATTGACAGTAGCAGTCTTAGATCAACTAAAAGAAGAAATCAAAGGAAAAACCATTGTTTGTGTCATTAGTGGTGGGAATAATGATATTAGTCGGATGGAAGAAATCGATGAGCGTTCATTAATTTATCAAGGGTTAAAACATTACTTCTTAGTAAATTTCCCTCAACGACCAGGCGCATTACGTGAGTTTGTAACAGATATTTTGGGACCAGAGGATGATATTACTCGTTTTGAGTACACAAAAAAAGTCAATCGAGGGACAGGACCGGTTGTCATTGGTATTCAATTAAAACAGCGAGAAGCAATTCATCCGCTCAGACAAAATATTGCTCGCTTTGATCCAAATTTTATTGATCTAAGCGAAAATCAATCCTTATATACCTTATTGGTTTAAAAAAGAGGCTGTGACAAAAGCGTCTTCGGTCGATCCGTTCAAAATTTTTGAGTAATCGCCGAGAAATTCGCTTTTGACACAACCTCTTTTTGCACTTTCCATGACAACAGAAAAAAACTGTTACAATAAAAGAAAAGGGTGAACGAGAGGGGTCAGGATGTGAAGAACTATCATCATTATTATTTACCAATTCAAACGCATTATTTACTTGATGCGTATGGTAATCAACGTCGCGTGCGGATATTGTTACCGAAAGATTATGAAAAGCATGCGCAAAAACACTACCCTGTCGTCTATATGCATGACGGTCAAAATGTCTTTTATAGCAAAGAGGCATACTCGGGTCATTCGTGGAAATTGATTCCTTTATTGAAACAGACGGCCGAGTTCCCTGATATGCTGATTGTCGCAATTGATAATGCCGGCGAGGCGCGCTTTGATGAGTATACCCCGTGGCCTTTATCTGTGGAAAACCAGGCGTTAATCGGTTTTAGTGGAGGTGCAGGACAAGTCTATAGCGAGTGGGTAGCGACAGTCGTCAAGCCTTACATTGATACGCACTACCGGACCAAGCCAGACCGCGAGTATACGCTTTGTGCGGGGAGCTCACTGGGCGGGTTAATTGTGGCGTATATGGGCTCGGCCTATCCTGAGGTATTCGGCTCTTTAGGGATTTTTTCGCTCGCCTCATGGGTTTCAGAGGAAGCCTTTTTAGACTTCGTGAGCAAACATCCCTTACAGAAAGACACCAAAGTTTACATCCAAGTAGGGACCGATGAAGGCAACGAGGTCGACCAAGCATTGTTAAACAAAAATAGCAATCAAGCGTATATCGATAGCTCACTCTGGTACTATCAGACACTATTACGAGGTGGGCACGAGATGGATCATCTCTGGCTGAGAATTCTAGCGGATGAACAACATTTTGAAAAGTATTGGGCCGATCATTTTGGCGAATTTTTAGCATTTTCTTTTGCTGAGAAATGATGAATAAAGACTAGCAAGTTGTGTGACAACGCGCTAGTCTTTTTTTAGATAATTCCTTGATTGGCTAGTGCTGTCAGAAAATAAGGTAACTGCTTTTGCCACCAAGGCCAATCATGGGCTACATCCGGCCCCCAATAGTCAAACCAACCAGAAATGCCTTTCTCTTGAAAGACGTGTTCTAGCTTATTTGTGTCCGCGATATGAGGACCTTCCCAAGCTCCTTGACCGACTGCAACGATGCCGGTATTGATCTAGATACCAAGCATCATGCGTGTGCGGCAAATAGTCTAGTGGTGATTGATAATGGACGGCTAAATCATCACCAAATTCACCCGTGAAAAAACGCGCATCATAGACACCACTCATCGCAATGCTCAAATCAAAGATATCTGGATGACGTAAGGCAAAGTTGATCGCATGAAACGCCCCCATACTACAGCCAGTCGCAGCAATTTTGCCGTACCATTGGCTGTCGTACGCGATGTAAGGGATGAGTTCATGCAAAATATACGCTTCGTAACGAGCATGTGCTTCGACTTTTTCATGGCCGGATAACCCTAAGTTCAGCCATGAGTCATTATCATAAGAATCTGCGGTATAAAATTGTAACAAGCTACGGTCGATAAAAGACTGACACGCATCAATCATGCCAAAATCAGCAAATTCATACGAACTACCGCCAGAGGAAGGAAAGACGAGGATGGGTTTTCCCGCATAGCCATATTTTTGAAACTTCATTTCTCTGTTAAGTGATTGACTATAAAAAGATGTGTCATTGGTCATAATGCATCTCCTTCGTTTGAGTAGTTTAAATGAAACGAGCTATTCGGCTTTTTTACGGATGAGCTGAATGGTATTGAACAAGTCGTCAATCTCTGGGTAGCGAATCAAGTAGCCTTCATCCCCTAAAATAGCAGAGAAAATCCCTGGAATCGTCTGGATTGAGATTAAGGCGGATCCTAGTGTTTGACACAACTCGTCAGCTGATACGGCATAGTGGTGCTTGTCGTATTTGCGCGAGACATAGCCACAATTATAGAGACGGCGAATCGGTGCTTCGAATTGATCTTTGGTCACAATGGCTGCATATTCTTTAAAGATGTCAAAGTCATTGACATAGTTAAACATATCGATTGTGGGTCCACCAGGTGGGCGCATATTCACCTCTAAGGGGATGAGGGCACCGTCTGGATACGTGCGGAAAAACTCAAAGTGAAAGAAACGCTCGTAAATACCAAAACCAGCGACAATCTTCGTCCCCATCTCAATCAAATCAGCCGGAATTTCCCGAGGTAAAAAGAAATACATTTCTTCATCATGTTCCACAGTTTCTAAAACAGCCGCGTTATACGTCAAGGAAGAATAAAAGACAATCTCACCTTCTTGGTTGGTTAAGCCATCAAAGGTCACCATCTCGCCTGGAATAAATTCTTCCATAATATAGGTCGATTCTTGTGCATGATTTGCTAAAAAGTGTGTTAAAGCAGCTTCATCATCAAGCTTAAATGTGTCACCAGCCCCCACGCCGTTATCGGGTTTGACTATGACTGGATAGTGAAGATCATTTGCTAAGGAGAGGGCATCTTCAGCGTCGCTAAACACCCGGCCGTTTGCGACAGGAAGGCCGATGTTGCGAAAGACAGACTTCATTTTTGACTTATGTGTCACAATAGCTACGTCTTCTGGGCGATAGCCTTGGACATTAAAGTCTTGGCGAAGTTTGGCATCAAGGGCTAACCAGTGCTCATTATGGGATTCGATGCGATCGATTTTGCCGTATTTAAAAGCAAAGAAGGCTACAGCTTTATAGACTTGTTCATAGTCTTCCATATTATCGACACGGTAATACTCTGTTAAGTTTTGACGAAGTTCCTCAGGTAAGCTCTCATAGGCCACGTCAGCGATGCCTAATGTATGCATACCAGCTTCTTTTAAACGAGCAGAAAAAGGCAGGAAATTCGTCGGGAAATGAGGAGAAATCAAAACAAAATTTTTCATGGTGTCACCTTACTTTCTAGCGTGAATGAGAAGTAGAAACATCATTACGCAATCATTTCTTATTTTATAATCGAATTTTAATGAAAATGCAAGTTTGACCCTTGAATGTAAATGGAAATTGATTGTATAAAATGGTTATTTTTTATTATTTTTATACAAAATTAAAAGTTAGGATTATTCAACCTAAAACCAAAAATACTTAGTTTTTAAGGACTTATTTTGAGTTTCATA
>NZ_GL622241.1:1969360-2023671 GCF_000185365.1 Enterococcus italicus DSM 15952 | reverse complement strand
AAATAGTAATATTTATTAATAAAATAGATTGTAAAATAAAGAATATATATTATATTGTTAGATAATTATTGGATTTTTATTCAGAAAAGAGTGAGTTTTAATGAATATCGGTATCGTAGGAGTTACGGGGTACAGCGGAATGGTGTTGTACTCTTTTCTCATCAATCATTCAGAAGTCGATCATATTTATTTATATGGAAATCAACAGAATGAAGAACCTCGTCGACTGACAGATGAGGTGCCGGCCTTTGGGATGAGCGAGCAAATGATTTATCCATTTGACTCAAAAAAAGTGATGGAGCAAGTCGATTGTTTATTTTTTGCCACGCCTTCTGGTATAGCTAGTCAATTAGCCGACGAGTTCATTCAGTGTGGCTTTCCCGTGATTGATTTGTCCGGGGATTACCGTCTATCCTCATCTGATGAATACGACACTTGGTATGGTCAACCCAATCGCACCTTACCAGATGCTGCTAAGGTCACCTATGGCTTAAGTGAATTTACGAAATCTTATGCGACTTATGTAGCCAATCCAGGATGCTACGCGACAGCGGCTTTACTTGCCTTAGCACCACTAGCAATTGAAGGTTGGCTAGATCCGACATCGATTATTATTGATGCCAAATCCGGCGTTTCTGGATCAGGAAAAAAATTAGCGCCAACCAGTCAGTTTACCTTTATTAATGAAAATGCTTGGGTGTACAAACTAAATCAACACCAACACATTCCCGAAATGGTACAGCAACTACACCAATGGGACCAAGAAATCGAAGCCATTCAGTTTTCGACGACTTTATTACCAATCACACGAGGCCTTATAGCCAACCAATACGTCAGGCTGAAAAAACAAGTAACCCAAGAAGAACTGAACCAGCTATATCAATCCTATTATCAAGCTAGTCAATTTGTTCGTTTTAAAGAGCAGCATTTACCGACCATTAAAGAGGTTACTGGCTCAAATTTTTGCGACATCGGGCTTGTCATGAATGAAGCAACCCAAGTCGTAACGATTGTTTCTGTCATTGATAATTTAGTAAAAGGTGCGGCGGGACAGGCAGTGCAGAATTTTAATAAGTTGTTTGGATTTGAGGAATCAACAGGGCTCCCCCTTCTTCCTCAATTTCCATAATAAGGAGGAACAAATGATGACAGAGTGGGAAGAACAATCGTTTATTTGGCCGAAAGGATACACTAGTGATGCAGTGCACGCTAAGTTACGATATAGCAAATTAGATGTCGGGTGGTTAGTATCTGAGGTGCCGGCCGCGGCTGCGGGAGTCTATACGACCAATCAATTTTGTGCCGCACCGACAGCAATCACCAAGCAATTAATCCAAAAAAAACATACGCTTCAAGCACTTGTGATGAACAGTGCCTTCGCCAATGCCTGTACGGGAGAACAAGGTGTCAAAGATGTATCCCAAGAACAACAATGGGTCGCCGAAAAGTTGGCGATTACGCCTGATTTAGTCGGAGTAGCGTCGACGGGACTCATCGGCAGCTATTTACCGATGGCTAAGATGGAAAAAGGAATTCAAGCATTAAAACAAACATCGAACACCCTTTTGACAGAAGCCATCTTGACGACTGATACCAAGACCAAAACACTTTGCCTAACAGCTACAATCGGGGGAAAACAATGTACATTTAGCGGCTTTGCCAAAGGGTCGGGGATGATTCACCCGAATATGGCGACCATGCTAGGATTTGTCGTGACCGACTGTCAGATTGCGCCTGATTGTCTCCAAACGATGCTGAGTACTCTTACCGATGAGACGTTTAATCAAATCACTGTCGATGGCGATACTTCAACCAATGATATGGTGCTCTTATTAGCAAATGGTGTGGCGGGTAATCAAGAAGTGACGACTGAGCACGAAGACTATCCGCTCGTCAAAAACTTGTATCACCTTTTGCTAACGGAGCTAGCAAAAATGATTGCTCGAGATGGTGAAGGAGCAACCAAATTAATTGAAGTAACTGTCGATGGTGCCAAGACCAAAAAAGAAGCACAGGCGATAGCAAAAGCAATTGTCGGTTCTAATTTAGTTAAAGCAGCGATGTTTGGCAATGATCCAAACTGGGGTAGAATCATTAGCACGATTGGTGCCACGAGTGCCACATTTGATCCAAATAAGGTCGCCGTACAATTGAATGAAATTACCGTGGTGGCAGATGGCCAGCCAGTCGCATTTTCGGAACAAGCGGCAAGTAAGTCACTAGAACAAGAGATAGTCTTTGTACACGTGGATATAAACGCAGGTGCACACTCCGGTAAGGCATGGGGCTGTGATTTGACCTATGATTATGTCAAAATCAATGCCACGTATTCGACTTAAATGGTTACGCATAGAGTAGAGAAAAGTAGAGAAAAGAGGGAGCATATGGAAAATGTAATTGTCATAAAAATTGGTGGCAATGCGATGAATGACTTAACCGAAGCTTTTTATAGCCAACTGGCCGAATGGCGTAGAATGGGCAAAAAGATCGCGATTGTCCATGGTGGAGGCAATAAAATTACGGAGTTTTCTCAAAAAGTACACCTCCCCGTTCGTAAAGAAAATGGCATTCGGGTGACTGATTTTGCCACATTAGAAATCACCCGAATGGTTCTCTTAGGCTATGCGCAACCACAAATATTGCAACAATTAGCTCAGCATGATCTAGCAGCGATTGGTTTACATGCAGCAAGCAATCACTTGCTTTTAGGTACATGTCTTGATCGAGACCGCTATGGCTTTGTCGGGGAAATCACCCAAGTAAATGAGCCGTATCTTTCGTCGATCTTAGAAAATGAAATTGGTGTTTTGGCACCATTAGCCATCGATGAATCGGGTAACTGGCTAAATGTCAATGGAGATACGGCCGCAGCGAGTGTAGCAAGTCTTCTAAAAGCGGAGGCTCTTTATCTGGTGACAGATGTCCCCGGTGTCTTAAAAGATGGCAAAGTTATCAAACAACTCACAGCAAAGCAAACCACCACGTTGCAACAACAAAATATCATTACAGCCGGCATGCAACCGAAGCTGAAAGCGGCGTTTCATGCATTAAAAAGCGGCGTACAAAAAATCGTGATTACCAACGTCTTATCACAAGCAGGCACAACGATTTTAAAGGAAGGGGCACAGACTTATGGCTACACTATTTCCAACGTATAACCGGTTTCCATTTGAACTTATTTCTGGAGAAGGCGTGACCGTTTTTGACCAAGAAGGCAATTCCTATCTGGATTTGACGAGTGGGATTGGCGTTTGTAACTTAGGGTATAATGTCAAACAATTAAATGAAGCAGTCACAGCGCAACTCGGTCAAATCTGGCATACATCTAATCTATATGAAAGCCACTTGCAAGAGGAAGTCGCTGAAAAATTGACCCAAGGCACAGAAAAGGTCGTCTTTTTCTGTAACTCAGGAACAGAAGCCAATGAAGCTGCCCTAAAGTTAGCCCGTAAAGCGACAGGCAAAACAAAAATTCTGTCATTTGCGCATTCTTTCCACGGCCGTTCAGTAGGGTCTTTGTCACTGACTGGCAATGAGAAAATAAAGGAAGGATTTGGCGACTTATTGTCCGATGTGACGTTCGTTGCCTATAACGACTTTCACTCCTTACAAGCCATTACGAGTGAGTATGCGGCAGTGATTGTCGAAGTGATTCAAGGAGAAGGTGGCATGACAGCAGGAGAGGCGGATTGGTTAGAAGCGCTAGATGCCGAATGCAAAGAAAAAGGTGTGCTATTGATTATCGATGAAGTACAGACTGGTATCGGGCGAACCGGAAAATTATTTGCCTATCAACATTACGCACTTGATCCTGATATCGTTACCTCGGCTAAAGGTCTTGCAAATGGCATTCCAGTCGGGGCGATGATTGGTAAAAAGGAACTGGCGGCTGCCTTTTCTGCCGGCACTCATGGTACGACATTTGGTGGCAATCCCCTAGCGATGGCTGCTGCAAACCAAGTATTGACGATAATCGATGATGAATTTTTAGAAGCGGTGACACAAAAGGCAGATTTATTTTGGTATTACTTAGAGAAAGAGTTAAGTGATATCGAGTTCGTTGAAGGGATTTCGGGTAAAGGGTTAATGATAGGCATTCATCTGGCAAAAGAACTGCCAGTAGCCGACGTCATTCAAGCCTTGCATCAAGAAGGTATACTGACTCTATCGGCACACGGCAACACCTTACGACTATTACCACCCCTTGTAATCAAAGGTGCGGAATTAATCGAAGCTAGTCAAAAAATAAAACAAGTCTTACAAACAAGTATGGTCCATCAATAGGGGGTAGTGTATGCATTTTCAAGAAAAATCCTTTTTAAAAGAAATCGACTTTAACGCTAGTGAGCTGACATACTTGATTGATTTTGCGATTCACTTAAAGGCACTCAAGCAACAACACATTCCCCATCCCTATTTAGCCGGTAAAAATATCGCGCTATTATTTGAAAAGACTTCTACTCGTACGCGGTCAGCATTTACCGTAGCGGCGAGTGACTTAGGCGCGCATCCTGAATTTTTAGGGAAAGAGGATATCCAATTAGGCAAAAAAGAATCAGTCAGTGACACTGCTAAAGTATTAGGTAGTATGTTTGATGGCATTGAATTTCGTGGATTTGATCAACAAGTAGTCGAACGACTAGCCGCCGATAGCAATGTACCAGTCTGGAATGGCTTGACAGATAGCTGGCATCCGACGCAAATGATTGCGGATTTTATGACACTGAAAGAGCAATTTGGGACATTAGCTGATAAGACCATTGCTTATGTCGGTGACGGGCGCAACAATGTAGCCAATAGTCTACTCGTCACCGGCGCGATACTCGGAGTCTCGATTCATATCGCCGCACCCGCTTCGCTGCAACCAGAAAAATGGGTGCGTAAGCTAGCTGAGCAGTATGCCAATGAGTCAGGTGCGACAATCTTTATCACCGATCAAGTAGAAGAAGCTGTTAAAGGCGCCGATGCTTTGTATACAGATGTATGGGTTTCAATGGGGGAAGAGATTGATGTTACTGAGCGAATTAACGTATTGCTTCCATATCAAATAAATGCCTCGTTAATGAAAAAAACTGGCAAGGCCGATACCATCATCTTGCATTGCTTGCCAGCGTTTCATGATCAGCAGACAGTGATGGGCAAGCAGTTAGCGGAGCAATTTCAAGTTCCTGCTTTGGAAATAACCGATGATGTTTTTAAAAGTGAACGGTCCAAAGTATTTGAGCAAGCGGGCAATCGGATGCATGCCATTAAGGCCATCATGGCAGCAACATTGGGAAATTTATTTATTCCGACGAGTTTTTTTGAACAAAAATGAAAGCAACTTTTTTGTGAGTGTAGTCGTAAGACTGCCGTCGCTCATGAAAAAGTTGCTTTTTTTAGGCAAAATCAGACAAATAACAAAAAAATGAAAGAATTTTCTGAAAAATAATTGACTTTTTTATAAATTAGGATTATTTTAATAGACAACTAATGAAAAATTCTTTAAAAAGAAAGGATGAAACGACATGAATCAATCAATCGCTTTAGTCATTATTATTAAGAGTAGGACGTAGAGAATTGGCAAGCAATGTTGCTAATGACTAGGTCCTATTCGCTTTTGTCGAATAGGATTTTTTTTATAGAAAAATTTAGAGATGATTGACTGTCAGATTTTACCTTTGTGTATTCATTAGTACTGGAGAGAGAAAGAAGGAATAAAAATGAAACAAGTAACAGCAGCAAGTAAGTGGGTTTCAAAATATTTTACACTCTTGGTGGTCGTAGCCGCCGTCTTTGCATTTATGGTGCCAGCAGTCGGTTTAGCAATTGTACCGTACGCTTCGTATTTGTTAATGGTTGTATTATTCGGAATGGGACTAAGCTTAAATGTGGCCGATTTTAAACGGATTGCGAAAAATCCTTTACCAGTAATTTTAGGAACGGTTGCCCACTATGTGATTATGCCCAGTTTGGCGTTTCTTTTAGTGAAATTATTCCATTTAGAAGGTGCATTAGCTGTCGGTGTCATCTTGGTCGGCTCAGCACCATCTGGAACATCTTCCAATGTTATGGCCTTTATCGCAGGTGGTGATGTGGCACTCGATGTGTCGATTGGTGTGCTATCTACCTTGTTAGCGCCTGTCATGTTACCATTATTGGTATCTTTCCTAGCAGGAAGTTACATTGATGTCCCGGCAGCTGCAATGTTTTTTAACACAATCAAAATTGTTTTATTGCCAATCGTTTTAGGTGTTGTGTTGCACACTTTCTTTGGTCATAAGCTAGATAAGGTGAATCAAGTGACACCAATGATTTCTCAACTGGCAATCTTAACATTGATCGTTGCAGTCTTTTCAGCGAACCATGCGACATTTACCAATGCAGCGACGTTACTAGTTATTCCTGTCGTGATGCTGCATAATTTATGTGGTTATGCACTTGGTTTTGTTTTTGCCAAAGCAATCAAGCTCGATCATGCGCAACAAAAGGCAATTACCTTTGAAGTAGGAATGCAAGATTCAGCTCTAGCTGCTACACTTGCTTTGAAATTTTTTACACCACAAGCAGCAGTGGCCGCAACCATCTTTTCGATTTGGCACAATTTATCAGGCTCTGTTTTAGCTACATGGTGGAAAGGCCGCGATGAAAAAGCTGTGAAAGAAGTTGAAGCTACCACCCAATCTGTCGCCTAAGGAAATAGCAAAACAGGATTAGGCACTATGATAAAAAGACCAGAAAATCCAAATGTTTGAAAAAAATTTGGATTTTCTGGCTTTTTGTTTATAGTTGAGTCTGCCTTAGCTGCTTTTTATTCTTTTTTTGCTGCCGCGAAAAAGCGAATATAGAACCAAATTAAGCAAATGATGTTGCCGGCAACAAGTAATGTTTTTCCTGGTAAACTATTCATCAGTTCTTGCAAACTAGCAGTACGAATCAGTAAGCCACAGAGCGCTGAAAAATAGAGAAACGGTCCAATTGCTACAAGGATAGCTCTTTGCTTGGTCCAATGTTTAAGATAATAGACTGTAATTACAACTAAAAATAAACCAATCAACGTAACCATAAAGCGATTTGAAACGGAGATGGTTATAAAAGATGGTAGAAAGATTTGTGAGCCAATCACACCAACTAGTAACCCACCAATTAACAACGAGCAAACCGTGTATAAAATGATTTTATTCTGTATCAGTCTTTGGTAGATACTCTTTTGAATAATCAAAAAGACACAAACGATAAAAAGAATCGTTAAAAGCCCATTCAGTACGAAACTCCCGACACGTAATTGATTTGTCGCATCACTAAATTGAGAGAGGAGTGTATAAAAACTACTTAGACCAAAGATATAACCAGCCCATTTGACTAACGTATAGTTACTAGCTTTAGGGAACGTATCGAGTAATTGTTCGGCTAATTGTTGGGGCTGATGTCCGTAATAATCGGCGGCACTTACGCCATCGTTTTGAGCATCAAGCATATCTTGTAGTATTTGCAAAAGTTGCTCTTCCAATTGTTGCTCATTCAAGAAAAATCCTCTAATCCGCGTATACACAAGCAAATCGCTATAATAGCGTTCGTTTTCTTTTGTTAATTGTTCCCGTAGTTGATTATTTTGTTCGATAAGTTGTTCTGTTTCACTGTTCGTCATTGTTCATCGCTCCTTTAAGTTGTTGAAAATGTGCGACTGTCCGCAATAAATCCTGCCACTCCTCTAAAAAATCACTGGCCAATGTGGCTCCTAAAGGGGTGACTTGATAATACTTTCGATCGGGTCCATCAGGTGATGGCTTCATGTAGCTAGTCAGGGCCCCTTTTTTCTCTAATTTTTGCAAAAGAGGGTAGACGGTGCCACCGACTATTTCAGTAAACCCTAATTGTTTTAAATTCTGGACTAGCTCATAGCCATATACTTCTTTTTGCTGAATAAACAATAAAACGCATCCCTCTAAGACACCTTTTAATAACTGAGTACTTTTCATAATCCCTCCAATAGCTAGTATGTAATACAACTTAGTTGATAATCACAGTGTAGCAGATGTTAACTAGTATGTAAAGCATAATAGTTGTAAGTAGAATAAAAAGGTAGTGATAGAAGATGACATGCTCTTTTATAAAATAATTATACTAATATAGTAAAACCATTTACTAATTTTACTAAATGTATTGAATTTTAAAGGCTGATAATCTATAATAAACGAGAATGAAACAGAATATTTAGGAGGGATTTTAAGATGAGTAAAAAAGAAAGCGATTTACTGAAAGCGTTTGAGCAAGAGTTTGGTACGGCGGGAGAAGCAACGTATTTTTCTCCAGGACGGATTAATTTAATTGGTGAACATACCGACTACAATGGCGGACATGTATTCCCTAGTGCGATAACTTTAGGGACATATGGTGTATATCGTGCAAGAGATGATCGTAAGGTTTGTCTATTTTCAGGCAACTTCGCTTCACTTGGCGTGATTGAGTTTGACTTAGATCATCTTGAATTTGAAAAAGACCATCAATGGGCAAACTATGCGAAAGGGATGATTCGTTATCTGTCAGAAGACTATGGCACCTTGCCACATGGTTTTGATTGCTATATTTATGGAACAATTCCTAATGGAGCTGGTCTGTCCTCATCTGCTTCATTAGAATTATTAATCGGTGTCATTGTAAATGAAGAGTATGGACTAAATGCTTCACGCTTAGCGTTGATTAAGTTAGGTAAGAAAGTCGAAAATGAATTCATAGGGGTTAACTCAGGGATTATGGATCAGTTTGCAGTCGGTATGGGGCAAAAAAACCATGCGATATTACTTGACTGTGAGACCTTAGCGTATGATTTGGTGCCAGTAAAAATGGACAACCATGTCATCGTTATTATGAATACAAATAAACGACGAGAACTTGCAGACTCAAAATACAACGAGCGACGCGCTGAATGTGAAGAAGCACTTAAACTCATTCAATCAGTCGAACAGGTCGAATCACTGGGTCAATTGACCATTGCACAATTAGAAAAAGTCCAAGGATTATTTGAATCAAACGAAACCTTGTATCGTCGGGCTCGCCATGCTGTGAGTGAAAATCAACGAACCCTAGATGCCAAAGAAGCATTGGAAGCAAACCAACTCACAGTATTTGGCCAACTATTAAATGCTTCCCATACATCCTTGCGTGATGATTATGAAGTGACTGGGAAAGAATTAGATACAATTGTTGCACATGCACAAGCACAGGAAGGAACGCTTGGAGCTCGGATGACTGGTGCAGGATTTGGTGGTTGCGCCATTGCATTGGTTGAAAAAGAGGCTGTCACAACGTTCATCAATCATGTCGGCCAAGCCTATGAACAAGAAATTGGCTATCCAGCAGCCTTTTATGTTGCAGATATTGCTGATGGAACAAGCTTGCTTAGTGAAGGAGCACATGTATGACAATCTTAGTACTTGGTGGAGCAGGCTATATTGGCTCTCATGCAGTAGATCAGTTTATTACAGCTGGCTTTGATGTGGCAGTCGTTGATAATTTATTAACTGGTCATCGTAAGGCGGTACATCCAGCAGCTCGTTTCTATGAGGGCGACATTCGCAATAAAGCATTTATGCAGTCTGTATTTAAAAAAGAATCAATCGAAGGGGTGATTCATTTTGCGGCGAGTTCATTAGTTGGTGAGTCCATGGAACGACCGTTGTTATATTTTGACAACAATGTTTACGGGACGCTAGTGACACTGGAAGTGATGCATGAATATGGAGTCAAACGAATCGTCTTCTCATCTACTGCTGCGACTTATGGAGAACCCAATGAAACTCCTATTACCGAAAATATGCCAGCTTCGCCGAAGAATCCATACGGGGAAAGTAAGCGAATGATGGAAAATATGATGCGGTGGTGTGATGAGGCGTATGGCATTCGTTATGTTGCGTTGCGTTATTTTAATGTCGCAGGAGCGAAATTAGACCATTCAATCGGTGAAGATCATACACCAGAGACACATCTTGTCCCGCTATTATTACAGACGGCACTCGGCCAAAGAGAGTCTTTTACGATTTTTGGGGAAGATTATCCGACAAAAGATGGTACCTGTGTGCGCGACTATGTTCATGTAGTAGATTTGATTCAGGCGCATTTAAAAGCCTATGATTATTTGGTGAACGGTGGAAAAAGTGATGCATTCAATCTAGGGAGCAATGAAGGATTTAGTGTCAAAGAAATGCTGACTGCAGCACGTCAGATTACTGGAAAAGAAATTCCGGTCAAAGTCGGACCGCGACGTGCAGGTGACCCAGCTGTTCTTGTCGCATCACCACAAAAAGCAAAAACAATTTTAGGATGGACGCCAGAGTATACGACGATTGAAACGATTTTCTCTTCTGCTTGGTCGTGGCATCAGACACATCCACACGGGTATGCAAAGGAGGAGTAGAGATGAGCAACGATAAATGGATTCACTATTTTGTCGATGGCGTTATTCATGAAGCTGAGTGGACAGAGTATGACCGCGATTATTTGGTGAATCGCGTGATAGCACTGATTGGAATGAACGAGATTGCAGCTGACGATTATAGTAGACCAACACCACTGCCAGCACTAGTGACATGTAAAAATCACTTAGTTGAGATGGCTGTGAGCAATGGTGCAATCGCTGATTCATTTAGCGCACGTGACCAACTAGGTGCGACACTGATGGACTTGATTACACCTTCACCAACAAAAGTAAATCAAACGTTTCATCAATATGCTGAAACAGATGCTCAAAAAGCGACGGATTATTTTTATCAATTAAGCTGCCAAAATGATTACATTAAGACAGAAGCCATTGCAAAAAATATCCGATTCTTTTCAAAACAAAAATATGGGACGTACGAGATTACGATTAATCTATCCAAGCCTGAAAAAGATCCGAAAGAAATTGCTTTGGCACGAACGATGAAAACAAGCAAGTATCCGCGGACGATGTTAGCACCAGAAAATGAAGGCTATCAAGGACGGGTGGATTATCCATCACGGGTCAATCATCGTATTATTTGGTTTCCGATGGGGGCAGAGACATGGGGCTTTCAGTACTCCCCCTATGCGTATTATCAAGAGCACTGCATCTTTTTGAATCAGAAAGTCGTACCGATGAAAATCACTCAACAGACGTTTGAGCGTCTATTAGGAATTATTGATCGCTTCCCGCATTATTTTGTCGGATCGAATGCTGATTTACCGATTGTCGGAGGGTCTATATTGTCGCATGATCATTACCAAGGCGGACTAGATGTCTTTCCGATGAGCCAAGCGACGATTGATTGGTTGCAACCTGATACGGTATCTGCTTCTGTACAATTAGGAATTGTTAACTGGCCAATGTCGGTCATTCGCCTGTCTAGTTCAAGCAAAGAAGAGTTGGTGGCTTGTGCGACGTCGGTATTGGCTTACTGGGATGAGTATTCAGATCTATCACAAGATATCGTAGCGCATGCAGAAGATGGTACAAGACACCATACGATTACGCCGATTGCGAGACAGCGCGATGGGGTGTATGAGCTTGATCTGGTGCTTCGCGACAATCATACGACAGCGACTTATCCAGACGGTCTATTCCATCCACATCCACAATACCATCATATTAAGAAAGAAAATATTGGTTTAATAGAAGTAATGGGCTTAGCGATTTTGCCACCACGCTTGAAAGATGAATTAGCAGAAGTGAAAAAAACCCTTATAGGAGAAAATAGCCAAGTTGTATCAGCACATCAAGATTGGGTGGAAGACTTAAAAGCGCAAGTGGACGGACCGTTATCCGAAGAGCAAGCGGATGCACTGATTGAGCAATCATTAGGCGAAATTTTTGAGCAAATTTTGGAAAATGCGGGTGTTTTTAAACGGACAGAAGCAGGACAAAACGCTTTCCGAGCGTTTGTTTCCAGATGGCAAGCCGATAGAAAAGGAGCATAGCGATGAAAGTCGAAAAAAAAGTATTTGGTACACAGGGAGAATATGTGTATCAACTGACAAATGATCATGATTTGACATTACGGGTTACCAATTATGGTGCCCGTGTTGTTTCGTTAAAATGGGAAAAAGCAGAGCAAGAGGTAGTGATTATTCCGGGTTTTGCTTCGGCAGCAGAGTACCGCAAGCAAGATGTCTACTTTGGTGCAACAATTGGTCGTGTGGCTGGCCGGATTGCTAACGCCAAAGCAGAGCTCAATGGTCAGGAGTACCAATTTGATAAAGTAGAAGGACCGCACAGTCATCACGGTGGCTTCCAAGGGTTTCATAATCAGTTATGGCAAGCGACGTATACCATTGAGCGTGATCAGATTCATTTTATCTTTTCTTATACAAGTGTGGATGGAGAAAGTGGCTATCCAGGTAAGCTTAATGTAGCCGTTCATTACTATTTAACGAATACAAATGAATGGCGAATCCAATATGAAGCAAAAAGTGATCAAGATACGTTCTTTAACCCGACCAATCATGCCTACTTTTATACCGGCTTGCATGAGAAAACCAATCATGCCGTTCGGCTACATGTCAAGGCAAGTCGCTACACACCAATTCAATCTGATGGTATCCCACTAACGATTGCTTCTGTCGCAAATACTGCTTTTGATTTGCGGGATGATTCAGGAGTCGATTTGCTGGCTTGCTTGGCAAGTGAAGACGAGCAAATTCGACTTGTGGCTGGCATTGATCATGGCTTTGTATTAGACAAGCGGGAAGAGGATGAACCAGCTGTGTGGCTGGATACTCCGCACTATCGACTAAAGATGTTTACTGATCGTCCAAGCACGGTGATTTATACATTTAATGGTGCAGATGAGCACCGAAACATGGACAACCAACTCATCTGTCAGCATGATGTGATTGCATTTGAAACCCAAGTCCTACCTGATGCTGTCCATCATGATAACTTTGGTAATGTGATCTTAAAAAAGGATGAACTCTTCTATTCAACCACGGCCTTTCAATTTTTAATAAAATAAGTAACTTTTATAATAAAATATATTTACATCTTTAGCAAAATAATTTATTATAAGGATGTAGAAACGCTTACAAAAATTGGAGGGTAAAGGAAATGAAGAAACATTTTGGTATCGGTTTGTTAAGTGTGATGGCATTGGGCAGATCCAGCAAAGCAACAGGCGCCTAAAGCTTGGCAGTCATTCTCGTTGAACCAAAAAAAGGAAGCGCTTTACAATTATACATATGAAAGTATACAAAGGTTGTTATCAGCGGGTGTTGATGTTGGCATGGTACAAATAGGAAACGAGACGAATAATGGCTTAGCGGGTGAAACTAGTTGGGAAGCAATGAGTCAATTATTTAATAAAGGGAGCCAAGCAGTTAGAAAAATAAGCGCAGAACAAAATACATTGATCAAAGTTGCGTTGCATTTCACTAATCCAGAAAAAGTAGATTGGTACCACAGTATTGGTCAAAAATTGAAAGAGAATAATGTAGATTATGATATTTTTGCTTCTTCTTATTATCCCTATTGGCATGGAACAATCGAAAATTTACAATCGGTATTAACTGATTACGCAACAAGGTATGACAAAGAAGTGATGATAGCTGAGACGTCTTACGCGTATACGTTCGCTGAAGGGGATGGGCATGGAAATACTATTCAAGAAAATGATGACTCCACTTTATACTATCCGGTATCTGTTCAAGGACAAGCAACTGCAGTTAGAGAAGTATTTCAGGCAGTTCAAAATGTCGGAACGAAAGGATTAGGTGTCTTTTATTGGGAACCAGCATGGATACCAGTAGGAATACCTAATCAAAAAACAGCAAATCAAGAAAAGTGGGAAACATATGGTTCGGGATGGGCTAGTTCATTTGCAGGAGAATATGATAGTGCAGATGCAGGTAAATGGTACGGAGGAAGTGCGATTGATAATCAAGCACTCTTTGACTTTGTAGGAAAACCACTAGCAAGTGCGAATATTTTCCAATACATCAAGACTGGTTCTATTGCTGAGAAAAAAGTCGTTTCAGTCTCAGAAGTTAAACCAACGATTGAGGTAGGCTCCGCTTTATCTTTACCCGAAACGGTACAAGTGAACTTTAATGATAACAGTAGCCAGGAAGTTTCAGTAGTGTGGAATAAAGATGATCTAGCAAACATCAATGCGAATGAACCGGGTACTTACGTAGTGAAAGGAGCGATACAAGGTTATGAGCAACAGGCCACAGCAACTGTCACCATACTAGCAAAAAACTATGTAACAAATGGAGGTTTTGAGCAAGAATTAGCTACTTGGCAACTAAAAAACCTTTTAGATCCTAATGATACTGCAACTGGAATGAGCCGCTCATGGGATGATCCAGCTGAGGGGACTTGGTCTTTACACTTTTATAGTGAGCAAGCTATCCATAGTGTCGCAAGCCAGGTCATTTCGAATTTGACAGTAGGAACATATCAATTAATAGCATCCATCCAAGGGGAACTAAAAGGAAACGAACCGAAAGCAATGTTGCGTGTAAAAGTCGGTGACGATATATATGAAACTGGTGCTACACTAGATGGTTGGAGAAACTGGCAAACACCAATCGTCCAATTTGAACTAACTGGCGATACGACAAAAAATGTGACTATTGAAATTGAACTTCAAGGTGATGCGGGTTCTTGGGGCACAATAGATGATATTCGCCTAATTCAATCGGCCGTTCCAACGTCACCAAGCGAAGAAGGAACAGAACCGGAAGAAACGACACCAAGTGAAGAAGGAACAGAACCGGAAGTAACGAAACCAAGTGAAAAAGATACAGGTACGGAATCAACAAAATCAATTGAAGATGAAAAACAAGACTCTGAGAAAGTGGTAGAAAGAACTAGTAATCAAAAAAATGAACCAAAAGCAGAGAGTTTGCCGAAAACGGGTAGTCGTGGAAGTATGAAATTAGTGTTGCTTGGCTCTCTGTTATTGAGTATTTGTGGCATTATAGTGGTGAAAACGATAATAGCTAGAAAATCAAGAGTAGATGGGTAAAAATGTAAGAACAATAAATTAATATAAAAAGAATCGACATCCCGGGTAACACAAACCTAGGATGTCGATTTTTTTTATGGTTGAAAGCTTTTTCGAATCACTAATTCTGTTCCGATGAGGACCGTCTTGGTAATGGTTCTTGGATGAACCAATTGCTCTAAAAGGAGATCGATAGCGGATTTGGCCATCTCATTGACATCAATGCGGAACGTGGACAATGGTGGTGAGACAAATTTTGCAATGTCGTTGTCATTGATACTTAATAGTTCAATATCATTAGGAATATTGATTGCAGCTTCATTAAATGCTTGTAAGACACCGACTGAGAGTGTATCAGAGGCCACTAAAATTGCTTCTGGTAAGTCTTCTCTGCAGCTGTCGATGAGCCGCTTAGCCAACGTATAGCCATTGTCTACAGAGAAGGGACCACCGGTAAACATGTAGTGCTCTTGATACAGGTCACGACTTATGAGTTCTTGTCGAAAGACGTGTTCACGACTATCTTCTTCTTCAATTTGCAAGTCAGGATGATAGTGAGAGCCACCGATGAATCCGATTGATTGGTAGCCTTTGTTTAAAAATGATTGGATTGCGACCGCGACACTGCGATCAGTATTAGGTCGGACAGTGTCGAAAAGCTCAGGCTCAGGATTGATTTCGAGAATGACGCCTCGTTTGTATTTCTTTTTTAGCGCGTGCATTTCATCAGAACGAAACCCGCCGACGCCGATGAAGCCATTGATGTCTGAAGGTAAGTCCGCTAGTTTCGTGGTCTTTTTGATTGCAATCAAGTCCATGTTGCTCAGCTTGGCGTATTTTTCAAGTGATTCTCGTAATTGTTTGAAGTACAAATCTTGTAACTCTTCCGATTCGCTCATCCAAAAGAGCAGGCCAATTCTATCGATAGGTGTCTTGATATTTGATCGATCATAGCCCAAGCTTAGAGCCGATCGGATGATTGCTTTGCGGGTGTCTTCGGCAATGGAAAGAGATTCGTCGCCATTTAATAGACGAGAGACGGTTGCTTGTGAAAAACCTGATTTGTTTGCAATCTCTTTAATGGTGACCATATCATTCGCCTCGTTTCTTTTTTACTATCTATGATATTAAAGAATGAAGTGTCTTGTTGTCAATGGATATTGGGGTAAAATCTAAAATATTTACAATATATAGTAAAATAATCACATAAAACGAGTTATTTTTGTTTATGTAGGGCGAAAAGGACGAAAGAAAAACCTTGTTACAGAATAAACATTCCGTAACAAGGTTTGCATTAATTTTCATAGAGAAATTAAGCCAATGTGGATGTCTTTGCTTTTTGGAGCTGTCTCATACCAGGTAAAAGTAAAACAACTGCTAGGCTAATCAAATAGATAATTGTCAAAAAGAGCATCACTGCTGTCAGTGAGTAATGATCAATCAGAAAGCCAATCAAGATAGAAGAGAACCCACCGATTGCTCGTCCTAAATTCATGATAAAGTTATTTGCTGTGGCGCGGATAGTTGTCGGATAAAGACTACTTATGATTGCGCCATAGCCGCCGTACATACCGTTAATAAAGTATCCAACGATCATTGCTGCGGCAACTAAGGTGAACTTGTTGGTTGCTAAAATCAAAAGATAAACACTCACCGAAGAGAATAATAAAAAGATAGCAAAGGCGATTTGTGGGCCAATCTTATCCATAATCGTACCAAACGTTAGCATACCAAGCGACATGCCAAGAATCGTGCACACCATCCAAAGAGAAGACCCTGATACTGAAAGATTGAGTCGTTGTTGCATAATGGAAGGCAGCCAGTTCATTAGACCAAAGTAGCCAGCGATTTGGACGGTCACCATAATGCTAAGACCAATCGTCTGTAAGGTGAGTTCCTTGGTGGTAAATAAATCAGCCAAGCGACTCGTTTTTTGCTCTTTTTGATTGTCGTGGAAGGCTCCTGGTTCCTTTAGATCACGACGAATGTAGAGCACCATGAAGATCGGTAAGACGCCGATCACATAAAGCATTTCCCAACCCAGAGTGGGAATAATGAATGATGCCAAAATTGCTGCTAGTGCAGCTCCGACTTGTGCGCCGACTCCGGCAATCGAAGTAGCGATGCCGAGATGCTTTTTAGAAATACTTTCTGAAAGCAGTGCCATACAAGCGCCATACTCGCCGCCTGCACCAATTCCTGCGATAAAACGGAATAAATAAACGAGGTAAATATTTGATGCGAAGTACATCAATACTGATGCAATCGAAAAAAGTAATACCGTGTAAGAAAAAACTTTGACGCGACCAAAGCGATCAGCCATCAGTCCGAAAAAAATGCCTCCAACTAACATCCCTAAATTCGTAATCGTCGAAATAAAGCCTGCCAACGTACTACTAATTCCAAAGGTTGTGATAATTGAAGACAGTGAAAAAGCTAAAAACATAATATCCATGTTCTCGAGTGCAATCCCTGCAGATGTAGAAAATAAGACCTTTTTCTGATACTTTGTCATAATGCCATCCCTTCTTTTGGAAAAGTTTTCCAAATTATCAAAATTTTATCGAAATGGATGGCAAAATGCAAGTATTTTTGAAAGAAATCAGGAAATTCTATTCAGCAGACGTATTACCTAGTTTTTCGGCAAAGGATTCTTGGACATAGACAGAGACTTGCCCATCATTTACAGGGAAAATTGCTTTGCCTGTTTCATCTAAGGTAATCTTTGCTTCATTGTTATGCAAAATATCAACAAAGGTTTTGTTCCCATAACGAGGGTGGAGCGTCATTTCTTTTTCGCCACCGGTGGCATTTGTCATCAAGACGACAAAGCCGCCGTCTTCTTGGCTTTCTTCACTGATGCAAGCCCAACCAATTACATTCGGGTCATCCATGGAGTCAATTTCTTTGCCATCTAAAAGTTGTTGACGTACGGCTAATAAATCATGCAAAGGTTGACCGACAGGTGCGACGTCTTTGCTTGGAATCCCATATAAATCGCCCCAGAAAACAACCGGTGTTCCTTCTTGTCTTAGTAAAATAGAGGCATAAGCGTGTAGTTTAAACCAACCATCGACCCAAGATTCAAGACTTTGTCCAATTTGCGTGTCATGATTATCGACAAAAGTGACCGCAAAATCGGGTTGGTTGAAGACAAATGTATTATCAAAAAGCGTGCTCATGTCGAACTCGCCATTGGAGTTCGCTGCATTGTAAAATTGAAAATGCAAGGGGACATCAAAGAGATTGACCATATTGCCGGAAGATTTTAAGTATTCTTCTAGTTTTGCCGTCTCTTCTGACCAGTACTCACCGACGACAAAGAGCTCACGATCGGCTTGCTTATTACGATTCATTAACCAATCGACATAATAAGAGAACTCAATATGCTTGACTGCATCAAGTCGGAAGCCATCGACACCCGTCTGTTCATAAAACCAAGAGCCCCATTTTTCTAATTGATTGATGGTGTCGGCATTATTCATATCTAAGTCGCAGCCCATCAAGTAATCAAAGTTTCCTTTTTCGCCGTCGACTTCCTCGTTCCAGCCTTTGTCGCCAATATTAAACAAAGCGTGGCTTTTCGTGCGCTCGTCATAGTCCACGCCTGAAAAATTTTGCCATGTCCATACGTAATCATCATACGTACCCTTCCGACCAGGGAAGGTGAATTTTGTCCAGGCTTCAATTTCTTCTTCTTGGCTTTCTTCTTCCTTTCGATTGTCTTGATTGTATTGCACGGCGGGGAACTTCTCCACCTCGTCAGCGCCAAGCATATGATTGAAGACAATATCGGCATATACAGCTAAACCGGCTTCCTTCAAGGAGTGGATTGCGGCAAAGTACTCGTCTTTTGAGCCATATTTGGTCGGAATGGTCCCTTTTTGATCAAATTCACCTAAATCAAATAAATCATAGACACCATAACCGACATCGTCTTTACCGGCTGCTCCTTTGTAAGCAGGTGGTAACCAAATACCAGTGAATCCAAGCTTAGAAAATTCTTCAGCCTTTGATGCGAGTAGTTGCCAATGGGATCCGTCATTGGGTAGATACCATTCGAATCCTTGTAAGATGACCTCTTTTGCCATAATAATGCCTCCTTCGATAAATCTAGCTACAGTGTAATCCATTTTGGATTCTTAGGGAACTAAATGCTATTGAGAAGAATCGTGATGAGTGAGTGATTGGGTGTGATAGAAATAAAGAATAGCCTAAAAATGAGATAATAATAGATAATCGCAGTTTTTTATCATTTTTTATCCGTCGTGATAGCGAAAGGCAATCAGGCAAATGATTGACTCTGGATGAATTTCTCGCTATGATGACAACAATTTCATAGGCTGCGATGAAGAGATAAGTACCTAAGCAACGATCTTAAAGAGAACTCGGGTAGGTGAGAGCGAGTAGATGGCGCATAGTGAAAATGGTCTTGGAGCATTTCATTTCGAATGGAGTAGAAATGAACGGGTGTGTCCGTTATTGACACCGAGTATTTTGATACTTAGTAAGGTCAGCTTTGTAGCTGATAAATAAAAGGTGGTAACACGTGATGACGTCCTTTCAGAATGAATCTGGAAGGGCTTTTTTTATAAGGATGAATAAATGGAGGAATGAGACATGAGCAAACATCAATCAGAAAACTGGCATTTTGAAACAAAGCAATTGCATATTGGACAAGAACAAGCAGATCCGGCAACGGATGCACGAGCTGTGCCCATCTACGCGACAAGCTCGTATGTCTTTCATGATTCCCAACACGCAGCCGATCGCTTTGGGCTACGCGATGCGGGAAATATTTACGGACGCTTAACGAATCCAACACAGGAAGTTTTCGAAAAGCGGATTGCCGCATTAGAAGGTGGTGTTGCAGCACTAGCAGTCGCGTCTGGTGCGGCGGCAGTCCATTACGCCATTGCGGCATTGGCTAAGTCAGGTGAGCACATTGTCGCTTCTGAAACCATCTATGGCGGCACGTATAACCTATTAGCCAATACATTGCCACTAGCGGCTGGGGTCACGACGACCTTTGTCGATCCCTACCAAGAGGGGGCATTTGAGGCAGCCATCCAAGAAAATACCAAGGCAATCTTTATTGAAACTTTAGGCAATCCAAATTCCAATATTTTGGATATCGCAGCCATCGCCAAAATTGCTCATCAGCACGCGATTCCGCTAGTCATTGACTCGACATTTGCTACACCGTATTTGATTCGTCCGATTGAGTATGGCGCTGATATCGTGGTTCACTCCGCTACAAAATTTATCGGCGGACACGGGACAGCCATTGGTGGTGTGATTATCGACGGTGGGACATTTGACTGGAAAGCTTCGGGCAAATACCCATGGATTTCTAAGCCCAATCCAAGCTACCATGGCATTTCGTTTGCTGAAGCAGCCGGACCAGCCGCATTTGCGACATACATCCGTGCGATTTTGCTACGCGATACGGGCGCGACGTTGTCACCATTCCATGCGTTTTTATTTCTCCAAGGGCTAGAAACATTGTCTTTACGGGTGGAACGCCATGTAGCCAATGCATTGAAAATCGTGTCGTATTTAGCTAACCATCCCCAGGTTGAAGCCGTACACCATCCATCGTTACCGACAGAGACCAGTTATGACTTGTATCAGCAGTACTTCCCCAATGGAGCAGGATCAATTTTTACATTTGAATTAAAAGGTGACGCCAAGACAGCGCAAGCATTCATTGATCATTTGCCAATTTTTTCTTTATTAGCGAATGTCGCCGATGTGAAGTCTCTCGTGATTCATCCAGCCAGCACAACTCACTCCCAGCTGACAGAAGAAGAGCTGACCGAGCAAGGGATTAAGCCAAATACCATCCGCTTATCGATCGGTATTGAGCGAGTCGATGATTTGATTGCCGCGCTAGATGAAGCCTTCGCCGCAGTTCAATAAGCAAGGAATGGGCCTGTTGGTGATAGACAGGCCTTTTCTAACGAGGGTATTCTTAGCAAAATCTTGCACAAAAAAGTTATTAATTAGTTGGGTTACAGTATATTATTAATTAGTTGGGTTACAGTATAATAGTAGAAAAGGAAAAGGTGAGGAGGGGGAGCAATGAACATCCAGCAAATGCGTTACGTTATCGCAATTGCCAACAATGGTAGCTTTCGAGAAGCAGCCAAGAAATTATACATCTCGCAACCGAGTCTCTCGCATGCGATTAAAGAATTGGAAAATGAAATTGGGCTATCGTTATTTGAGCGAACCAATCACGGGGCCAAATTAACGGCTGACGGGAAAGATTTCTTGCAATACTCGCAGCAAGTCTTGGCCCAAGTGAGCTTATTGGAGAATCGCTTCTTATCAAAAGAACAGCGCGAGCATCATTTTTCTATTGCCAGTCAGCATTACGATTTTGTTGCTGAAGTGATGAGCCGCTTAATTAAAGAGTTTCCTGAGTACACCAATTTTCGAATTTTTGAAAATACGACTATGAATGTGATCAAAGATGTTGAAAATTTTCGCAGCGAGATTGGCGTGATGTATTTTAACAATCGCAATCGGCGAGGGTTGTTACGTTTGCTAGAAGGCGGCAATTTGACCTATCGAGTCATGGGCGATTTTCAAACCCATATCTTTTTAAGTGAGCACCATCCGTTAAGCCGTAAAAAAGCAGTCACCGTCCAAGATTTAGAACCCTTCCCGCAAGTACGATTTACGCAAGAAGACAACCATTACACCTTCTTTTCAGAGGATATCTTGGACTTCTTTGATGCAGAACAAGTCATCCATACCACTGATCGTGCCACCTTGGTCGGCATCTTACATGAAACAGATGCTTATGGTTCCGGTTCAGGTCTTGTGAAATACCCCGAAAGGCAAGGCATTAAATTAATTCCTTTAGAAAATGAGGAAGATAACCAGCTCGTGTTGATTTATAAAAACCAAGCAACATTCTCATTTTTAGGCAAGAAGTTTATTGCCTACTTAGAAGAGTACTTGGACAGTATGAGGATAGTGAAATAATCGTTTTCCTTAATTATTGTTTTGTGTATAATAAAGTTATCAGTTTGTCCGCAAATTGGACAAATGAGCTAATCTATTCTAGCAGTTTGTCCTATTTGTGGACGTGGAAAACCAGCTGTAGACGCTGATATTATCGCCTTTTCAGGGCTATCTAATCGGAACCCACCCCGTATAAGAGGGGACGAGAACATTGCGTATCCAAACTCTTTATCTTTAAAGTATGTAATCGGAACCCACCCCGTATAAGAGGGGACGAGAACAAATAGTTGTAATTATCTATTGCTTTGTCTGTATAATCGGAACCCACCCCGTATAAGAGGGGACGAGAACTCCTCTTACTTTTTCGTTTGTCATTTTTATTTCCTAATCGGAACCCACCCCGTATAAGAGGGGACGAGAACGACTTATGAAAGCTATTAAGTTTTCAAGTTGTTAATCGGAACCCACCCCGTATAAGAGGGGACGAGAACATCGTCACAGAAATCTTAGCATTTTGGTAAGTTTTAATCGGAACCCACCCCGTATAAGAGGGGACGAGAACTCAATCCACGTTCTACCATGATTCTTGCAATGATGTTAATCGGAACCCACCCCGTATAAGAGGGGACGAGAACTGCTTGTGCCATGATTCCGTTTGTGCTTTGCTGTTAATCGGAACCCACCCCGTATAAGAGGGGACGAGAACGATACTAATAGCAATATGTTTGATATGCGTAAAAATCGGAACCCACCCCGTATAAGAGGGGACGAGAACGAAGCACTGAAAACGTTAAAAGAAATTGACAAAGAGAATCGGAACCCACCCCGTATAAGAGGGGACGAGAACTTTTAGTATCTAATTTCATCTTCACCAGTCAAAGTAATCGGAACCCACCCCGTATAAGAGGGGACGAGAACTCAAATGCTTCATCGTCATATTGTTGTAAGTATTCAATCGGAACCCACCCCGTATAAGAGGGGACGAGAACAGGACTTGACCAGGATAAATCAGATTGGCATTTTTGAATCGGAACCCACCCCGTATAAGAGGGGACGAGAACGCCGATGTTAAGCCATTGCTGTTTTCCCAATGATCTAATCGGAACCCACCCCGTATAAGAGGGGACGAGAACACTCATTACGTACAATTCATTTTCTTGGTTCACGAATCGGAACCCACCCCGTATAAGAGGGGACGAGAACACTGCTTTTTTGATATTTTTCACTTTAATGATTCCTAATCGGAACCCACCCCGTATAAGAGGGGACGAGAACGTCTAGAAATGCATCGCTATCTACAATCGTTCTTGCAATCGGAACCCACCCCGTATAAGAGGGGACACTTATTGATTTTGTTTATGTGAAGGAGTTTGTAATGGGGGAATGTAAGCGATTTAAAAAATAACCAGAGGGAGATGATAGAAAATGAAGGATATTATTTATGTTGAACGAAAGTATTTTTTAACCGTAAAAGGGGAGTCCATAAAATTCGTAAACGTGATGGACAAAACGGAAAAATACATCCCGCTTGATGATGTGGAATGGTTGATTTTTGATCATCCTAGTAGTTATTTTTCAAACAAATTAATTACTGAATGTATGGTTAGAGGGATAGGTGTGCTTTTTTGCGATGGCAAGCATTCACCAGATGCTATTTTACTGAATCAGTTTGGACATCGACAAAGATTAACGCGAGTGAATCATCAATTATCTGTATCGAATCGAACAAAAAAACGATTATGGAAGAAAATAATCAGGACCAAAATTCATAATCAAGCCCAATGCATTGATCAATTAACAGATAACCAGAAGAGCAGAGATTACCTTATGTCTCTGTCAAATTCTGTGCAGGAAGGAGACAGTTCAAATAGAGAGGCGGTGGCAGCTAAGATTTACTTCACTGCATTATTTGGTGAAAACTTTAGGCGCGGACGCTATGATGATGTTGTAAATAGTGGCTTAAATTATGGGTATGCACTTGTTAGAGGAATGATCAAAAAAGAACTGGCAAGGTATGGTGTAGAACAGAGCTTTGGCATCCATCATAAATCAAGTGAAAATCCGTTTAATTTAGCTGATGACATTATTGAACCTTTTCGACCATTCGTAGATCGAAGTGTGTATGAAAATTTTTATTTGACAGAAAAAACGACTTTCGAACATACTGACAAACAAGCACTATTTCAAGTTTTTTTTGATTCATGCATCATTCAAGGAAAAGTGTTTCAACTGACGGATGCCATTAATCAAGCAGTGCAATCTTTCGTAAAATCAATTGATCAGAACAGTGCGACCGCATTAACAGTCCCTCAATTTGTGGAGGTGGGTAGGTGATGATGTTATTGGTATGCTTTGATTTACCAAGGGCGACTATCAAGAACCGCAAAGATGCAACAAAATACAGAAAACGTTTAGTTGAGTTGGGCTTTACTATGAAACAATTTAGTCTGTATGAGAGAGAAATTCGACAGACGGATACTCGTCGAAAAGTGATTGCAACTTTATCGGAGTGCTTACCAGAAGAAGGGCAAATAACATTGTATGAGTTGCCGGATGAAGTGAATGATCAACAAATCACGATTTTGGGTGAAAAAGTTGCAAGAACAACTTTTCGAAGAGCCAAGTTTCTAGTATTATAAAAAGTAAGAATGGTTAAAGCGGTACATTTTACATTACTATTATTTAGGAGGGTGAAATGAATAAGAAGTTAGAGTTAATGTATGGGTCTTTGTTACACGACATTGGGAAAATCGTTTATCGGAGTAATTCGGTTGATTTTGCTAAAGGTACGCATTCAAAGATTGGGTCGCAGTTTTTGAATAAATTTAAGCCTTTTCAATTGTCAGGAATTGTTGATTCCGTAAGCTATCATCATTATAAAGAATTGGCAAGTTCATCACTTTTAGATGATAGTGTAGCCTATATTACTTATATTGCCGATAATATAGCTAGTGGAACAGACAGAAGAGCTTCCGAGGGGGATTATGAAGGGGAAGGGAACAGACAGCGTTTTGATAAACGAGCACCACTAGCAAGTATTTTCAATGTGGTAAACAGTGAAACCAAAGGCCTTGCCAATTATACGTATTCATTTGAGAAGGAGCAGGTCTATCGTTATCCGACAGATGCAAAGAAGGAATACACGAGCTCGCAATATGCTGCTTTAGTAAATAAAATGACAGATGATTTATCTAATAAGCTAAAAGTTGGACCAGATTCTTTTTCTTCCTTACTCCAGTGGACGGAAAGTTTATGGAGCTATATTCCAAGTTCAACAGACACGAATCAAGTGATGGACGTCTCTTTATATGACCATTCCAAAATTACTTGTGCGATTGCTTCATGTATTTATGATTATCTGACTGAAATGAATTGCGTGAATTATCGAAAAGAACTATTTAGTCCGTATGAAAAAACAAAACAATTTTATCAAGAGGACGTTTTTTTACTTGTCAGTCTCGATATGAGTGGTATTCAAGATTTTATATATAACATTAGTGGTTCAAAAGCATTAAAGAGTTTACGCTCAAGAAGTTTTTATTTAGAAACCATGCTTGAATCTCTGGTAGATGATCTTCTTTCAGATTTGGAACTTTCGAGAGCGAATCTCTTATATACAGGTGGGGGACATGCTTATCTTTTATTACCGAATACCGAAAGAGCAAGGGACGTATTAGCGTCTTTCGAAGGGGAAATGAAAGAATGGTTTATTAAGATTTTCAAAACAGATTTGAGTGTGGCCATAGCTTATAAAGCATGTACCGGTGAAGACTTGATGAATTCGAATGGCACGTATAGTGATTTGTGGCAAACTGTCAGTCGAAAATTGTCAGATAAAAAAGCACACAAATACTCGCTAAATGAAATAAAACTATTTAACTCAACCATTCATGCTGGTACACAAGAATGCAAAGAATGTTTACGTAGCGATATTGATATTTCAGAGGACTCGCTTTGTAAAATCTGTGAGGGGATTATTGCAATTTCCAATGATTTACGCGATTATTCTTTCTTTGTGGTTTCTCCAGAGGGAAAGGTTCCTTTACCAAGAAATAGATACCTATCCGTCGAAAATCAAGATGGGGCAGAGAGAAAAATAAAAATGAATAAGGAAACACGTATCTACAGTAAAAATCAGCCTTTTGTGGGGAAACAACTGGTCACGAATTTATGGATGTGCGATTATGATTTTTCTACACTGAATCCAGAAACTAAAAAACAAGGCATTGCTAGTTATGTGAATCGAGAAGTGGGCATTCCTCGATTGGGCGTATTGCGAGCAGATATTGATAATTTGGGAACGACTTTTATTAAGGGAATTCCTGAACAATATCGTTCGATTTCAAGAACAGCAACACTTTCAAGACAACTCTCAATGTTTTTCAAGTTTGAGCTTTCCAATATCCTAAAAGGAGCACGCATTTCTGTTATCTATTCAGGTGGAGATGATCTGTTTTTAATTGGGGCTTGGGATGATGTCATTTCTAAAGCACTGGTTTTAAGAAAAGCATTTACTCGTTTTTCTGCTGGAAAGTTAACTTTTTCTGCAGGTATTGGCATGTATCCTGTCAAATACCCTATATCAAAAATGGCCAGTGAAACAGGAGTGTTGGAAGATCTTGCAAAACGTGGAGAAAAAAATCAAGTAGCTTTGTGGAATGACTCAAAAGTATTTGGTTGGTCACAGTTAGAAGAACAGATACTGAAAGAAAAAATGATACCCCTTCAAGAAGCACTGACTAATAGTCAGGAACATGGGAAATCTTTCCTTTATAAAATGTTGGAACTTCTTAGAAATGAAGATCAAATAAATATTGCACGGTTAGCTTATTTGTTGGCTAGAAGCTCGTTATCCGAAGAGCTTACACAATCCATTTTTGCATGGTCACAGAATAAGCAACAAAAAGTGGAACTAATAACAGCAATAGAATATCTTGTTTATCAGATAAGGGAGGCAGATTAATGGAACTGGCAAAAACGAAGACTGGTGAAATGATTGATTTGAATTTCGCTCGGAAAGTTGTCGAAGAAAACAAACGTGTCAAAGATAATCGGGGAAGACAAGAAATCGTTCTTTTTAATGGGTTAACTACAAGTAAATTGAGAAATTTACTTGAACTGATTAATCACGTCTATACAAAGGTTTACAATTCAGATGATACAACCTTATCTGAAGATGTTCGAGATGAATTAGAATACCTAAAAGTTAAGTTTGCTTATGAATCGGGCAGAGAGCCAGCTGTGCGAACGTTTATTGAAAAAACATATGTAGATAAATTAGTAGATGTTGTTCTAAAGAAAAATACAAAGAAAATTTTTTTGGATTATTGCAAGTATTTCGAGGCACTAGTTGCTTATGCAAAATTTTATAGAATGGGAGATTAATATGTATTCTAAAATTCGAATTGTAGGTAAGATTGACGTTTTGACGGGTTTACATATTGGCGGTGGCGGTGAGACAAGCATGATTGGAGCAATTGATTCACCGGTAGTACGTGATCCTTATTCACGCTTGCCTATTATACCAGGTAGTTCAATTAAAGGGAAAATGCGCAGTTTATTAGCAAAACACATTGGGTTAATCCCTGGACAAAAAATGCATAACCAAGATGCTCCAGAAATTCTACGTCTTTTTGGTTCTAGCCAAAAAGGAGCAATTCAAAGCTCACGTTTACAAATTTCAGATGCTTTCTTTTCAAAGGCAAGCCAAGAAGAATTTGATAAAAAAGATTTAGCCTACACAGAAACAAAATTTGAAAATACAATTAGCCGATTAACTGCTGTTGCCAACCCTAGACAAATTGAGCGAGTGACACGTGGAGCATCGTTTGATTTTCATATTATTTACAATGTCGAAAATATAAACGAAGTAATGGCGGATTTTGAAAACATTAAAACTGCTATTCACCTATTGGAAAATGATTATCTTGGCGGTGGTGGTACTAGAGGAAATGGAAGAATTCGTTTTGTTATTGACTCGATTGACACCGTAGTAGGTGATTTTGATAGCTCGAATTTAAGTATAAAGTAGGTGAATCAATTGGTAGTCAAATTAGTAAAACTAACTTTTAAATCACCTGTACACTTTGGAATGAAGCGCTTGAGTGATTCGAACCACACAATAGCTGCGGATACATTGTTCAGTGCACTGATTATTGAAGCCCTTCAACAACAACTTGAATTATCTCATCTGCTAAATAACTTAGTGATAACTGACTTATTTCCTTACAATAAAACGTCCTATTTTTTACCCAAGCCATTGATTCGAATTGAAGGGAAAAAAGGGGATGAATCTGGGTACAAAGCCTTTAAAAAACTAACCTATATTCCCGTGGAGAATTACTCGGAGTATTTAAGAGGAGAAATTGATAGTCTCGAAGCAAGCAAAATAGCAGAATCTTTAAATCTGGGAAAAGCGAGTCTATCGACCAAGGTATCGCTCCAAGCTGTTGATCACAACGGTGAAAGTGAACCATATTCAGTGGGAAATTTTACATTTTATCCAGAATCGGGGTTGTATTTTCTGGCAAAAGGAAATGCCGATACGATTGGACAACTTGAGATACTAATGCATGCCTTGCAATATTCAGGAATAGGGGGGAAACGTTCTGCGGGATATGGTCAATTTCGTTGTACTATCGAAGACAGTGGTAAATTCGACTCCCTTCTTTCGCAAACAGGGAATATAGCGATTCTTCTATCCTCAGCGATGGCGTCTGATGAAGAACTAGTCGATTGTTTAGAAGATGCGCGTTATCTATTAAAAAAACGCACAGGCTTTGTACAATCAAAGACCTACGCTGATCAACTTGTGAAAAAGAAAGATTTTTATGCCTTTTCAGCAGGTTCAACTTTCTACCAAAAATTTAATGGAAAAATCTTTGATGTATCAGACAATGGACGTCATTCAGTTTATCGTTATGCCAAAGCTTTTTGGTTGGAGGGAAAAATATGATTGAAAAAGTTTATCAGGTCAAGCTAAAAGTATATGGGCCGGTCCATATTGGTAGTGGAAAAATCATAAGAAAACAAGAATATATCTATGATCGAAGAAAGTCACTTGCTCATATTGTAGATGGACCTAATTTGGTAAAATTTTTAAATAAAAAGGGTAAATTTACGGCCTATTTACAGTATTTGAATACAACGAAAGAAAGAGCGGATCTATATACATTTTTGAGACAAGAGCAGATTGACACAAATGACTGGAAGACTTTTGTGCTATACACAGAACGTGTAAACCAAGGGAAAATTGATATGAAGGATCATAATCCTTACTCGCGAACGTCAACGAATCGAAGACAAGTTGACAAAGGAATGAATGACTTGCATCTTTTCGTTCGAGATGGAAGAGGGGATCTTTATATTCCTGGCAGTTCACTAAAGGGGGCTCTTCGAACGGTATTGGAAGGAGCAAATCAATCCGCAGAGGCTTTTCACTCGTTGTCGATTAGTGATTCTTTGCCAATTGATCCAAAAAATTTGGCAATTTACCAAAAAATCGATATTAACAAAGAATTAAAACCTATGCCTTTATATCGAGAATGTGTAAACGTTGGAACAACTGTTGAATTTACAATGAAAATTAACAGTGATGACTGGACTATTGAAAAAATAGAGAAACAGATTCAACAAGCCTATCTTCAGTATTGGAATAAATGGTTTGTGGGAATGGTGACGACTCCAGGAGGGAAAGCGTTTATTAAAGGGGGCGGTCTGCCATCAGTTCTTCATGCTAAACATCGCCCGACGGTTCTCTTTTTGGGTGGTGGGACCGGTTTTCCCTCTAAAACGACACATTATTTACAAAAACCTAAAGAACAAGCACAAAAAGACATTTTCGCAATTTTACAAAGACGGTTTCGAAATGTTTATGGGAAGATGGCGACTGTTCCTAAAAATGTACCAATGGTGCTAAAAGGAACCGTAAATGATTCGACAAACAAATGGTATCAGCAAGGTGTCTGCCTTCTAGAGTTTCAACCGATAGGAGAAGCATAAATGAAAATACTCTTTAGTCCAATTGGAAATACCGATCCTTGGAGAAACGATCGGGATGGTGCCATGTTGCATATTGTTCGGCATTATCAACCCGATCGCGTGGTACTGTTTTTTACCGAAAGTATCTGGCAAGGGAATCAACATTTTTCAGGTCAGCAAGCGTTCGATTGGGTGAAAATTATTCAATCAATCAATGAAAATTGTCAAATAGAAATTAAATGCGATACGATTGAAGTTGAAAATGATTTTGATGCGTATAAAGATTTATTCCATCAATATTTAGTGGAAGAAAAAAGAAAATATCCCAATGCAGAAATTTTTCTAAATGTGACTAGTGGTACACCACAGATGGAGACAACTTTGTGTTTGGAGTATGTGACCTATCCAGATAAGATGAGATGCATTCAAGTTTCTACGCCATTAAAAACAAGTAACGCAAAAACCAAGTATGCTCAAGCAGATTGTCAGGAAGTCGATTTAGAGATTGTTAACGAAGAAGAATCACAACAGCCTTCTCGTTGTCATAAAATTGCTATTTTAAGCTTTAGAGAAGCGATTGTACGTAATCAAATTAAAAGTTTATTGGACAACTATGATTATGAAGCAGCGTTACAGCTTGTCGCTTCACAAAAATCGTTTAGAAATGGTAAAGAGATACGAAAAAAATTAAAAGAGCTAATTGATGATATCAAAATGCATCGAGTATTTTCGTACCTTATCAAACAGTATCCCAGAAATGAAAAATTGCAGAAAGCTTTATTGCATACGATTTTATTAGAAATGCGGCATCAAAGAGGCGACATAGCGGAGACGTTAATTCGTGTCAAATCAATCGCCGAATATATTGTTGAGCAATACATTCAAAAAAATTATCCTTATCTAATTATTTATAAAGAGGATAAACCATATTTTAATGTTTCCTATTCTCAAGAGTTGACAGAATCATATCTGGCTTTAATGGATTCTAGAAATAAGAAAACAAATAAAAAAATGACAGTAGATTCACTTGATAGAATTCTTGGCTTTCCTGCCTATCGGGATTTTTTACAGCTCTTAGAAGCATCCAATGAAATGACAAATGAGATGAATAAAGTAAATGAAATTAATAATTTACGAAACAAAGTGGCTCACAATTTGGATTCCTTAAATCTTGATCGTGATAAAAATGGACGCAAAATTACCAATGCTGTTACAGCTGTAAGAACGATGTTGTTGGCTGTTTTTCCAGAAGTTCAAGAGAATGACTTTCACTATTTAAAACAATTTAATCAATCAATTAAGGAGCTACTATGATTTCAAAAATTTTAGTCAATATTGGACTCCCTGATGAAATCAAAACTGCTAATATAGGAAGTTTATTGCATGGTTGCTTGATGGAGTGGCTACCGGAAGAAACAGTCTCTTTTCTTCATCAATATTCAACTTACAGTCCTTTAAAACAAAGACTGTTGTTAAATGATAAGAAAGTTCAATGGGAGATTGTTGTTTTTAATGATATTCTTTTTAACCAAATTGAACAGACATTAACGCTTAGAAAATCATTTCGTTTGCATTATAACCAGAAAGAAATCACGATAGAAAAAATCGAGATACAACAATTAGCGATAGAAGAATTAGTAAAGAAATATTTTTCAATGCAAGAAGTTCCACGTTATGCTAGACTGAATATTCAATCTCCAACAAGTTTTAAATCTAATGGGCAATACGATATTTTTCCTGATCTGAAAAAAATTTTTCGTAGTATCATGCGAAATACGGATACTTTTTTTCCAGAGTATCGCTTATTTGATGGTGATACTTTAGAATATTTGGTTAGCAAAACAAAAATCGTAAATTATCAGCTAAGAAGCACGAAATTTCACCTAGAGGGAATTAAGATTCCATCCTTTCAAGGGAATTTTACAGTCCAACTGAATGGCCCATTACCTGTTAAGCAATTATCGTATTTTTTACTGACATTTGGGCAGTGGACAGGCATTGGAGTAAAAACAAGTTTAGGAATGGGAAAATATTTTCTAGAATAATGTTGTCCGTAAGCAGGACAAACTAGCAGTACATACTAAGTCATTTGTCCTGTTTGCGGACATGGAAAACTATCTGTTTACGCTGATATGATCGCCTTTTCAGGGCTATCTAATCGGAACCCACCCCGTATAAGAGGGGACGAGAACGTATGCTTCCACTGCATCTATTTCACTATCCTTACCCAATCGGAACCCACCCCGTATAAGAGGGGACGAGAACCAACATCCTTCGCCACTGCCCACCATTCATCATCAAAATCGGAACCCACCCCGTATAAGAGGGGACGAGAACAGATCATATTTTTCTCTTATCTCCTGTAAAAGTAATCGGAACCCACCCCGTATAAGAGGGGACGAGAACAGCAACTTGTATGCTTCAAGTGGTGTCATTCGCTTAGTAATCGGAACCCACCCCGTATAAGAGGGGACGAGAACGGAAAATTTAAAAGAATTGACAAGTGAAGCATTAAATCGGAACCCACCCCGTATAAGAGGGGACGAGAACTCACGAACAACAAAATATGGTGCACGGTATGTGTAAATCGGAACCCACCCCGTATAAGAGGGGACGAGAACCTATCACTCACTTATTCAAATTAAGGTGGTGCTTTGAATCGGAACCCACCCCGTATAAGAGGGGACGAGAACATTAAGTAAATCATATCTCCATCCACAAATTCACGAAATCGGAACCCACCCCGTATAAGAGGGGACGAGAACATCTCGCTTATAGCCTTTTTTTCATTTGTCATCAGAAATCGGAACCCACCCCGTATAAGAGGGGCCAAATGGTTCTTTTGTATTTTTATTATCGATTAACACGTTTGGACTGTATTTTTTTTCAGGCATGGTTTAAACTAATGAAAAGCTTCAACATTAGGAGGAATGGCAATGAGTGAAAAGAAAGTAAAACCAGTAGGACCATATTCACGGTCTAGAAGAACCAGTGAACTTGTTTTTGTATCGGGGCAGTTAGGAATTGATCCTGAGACAGGGGCTTTAGTCGATGGTGTTGAAAATCAAGCGACGTTTTCATTAAAAAATGTGGCAGCAGTTCTTGAAGAAGATGGCCTAACATTAGCGAACGTAGTGAAGGCGACTGTCTTGTTAGCAAATATTGATGATTTTCAGGCAGTGAATGCGGTGTATGCGACGTTCTTTGAAGAGCCTTATCCAGCGAGAAGTGCCTTTGCAGTGAAAGATTTACCATTAGGCGCACTAGTTGAAATCGAAGTCATTGCTGAAAAAACACACTAGCATTACCTTAAAAAACGAATGCCAAAGTGTCGAATGAGTTTTTCTCATTCGATGCTTTTTTTTCTTTACAAAAACATATGTCTGAATTATAATATGAATGAACCAACATATGATTAATTAAACATATGTTTTGGAGGGAAGCTATCATGGAAAATCAGAAGAATTGTCAAAAGTATAATGAACATAGCCACGATCATACCCATGAAGAGGGCCATGAACATAACCATACGCATGAACATACACATGAACACAATCATGGACAATCGCCCGTTGTTTTGTATTTTATTGGTTTAGCATTGTTTGTAGTAGCATTATTTCTTCATAGTTCCTTTTTAATTTTGGCCAATGGACTCTTTTTCCTAGCCGTTGTCTTTTCTGGTTACCATGTGATGGGGGAAGGCTTTGGTGATACGTATAGAGATTCTGTAGCTGCTAAAAAGTTTGTACCTAATATCCACTTATTAATGACCTTAGCTGCGGTAGGTGCGATGGTAATTGGTAGTTTTGAAGAAGCCGCACTATTGATTTTGATTTTCGCTGGGGCGCATTTCTTAGAGGAGTATGCAGAGGGAAAAAGCCGTCGCGAAATTACCAATTTACTAAATATGAACCCAACTGAAGCACAATTCATTCAAGCAGATGGCACGACAAAAACAGTGCCAGTCTCTGAATTAACGATTGGCGATCGCGTGAAAGTCTTGAATGGTGCGCAAGTACCGACTGATGGCAAGATTATTAGTGGTACGACAGCGATTGATGAATCCTCGATTAATGGGGAAAGCATGCCCAAAGAAAAGACAGTCGGCGATGAAGTCTATGGCAGTACGATTAATGGGACGGGCGTGATTACCGTCGAAGTTACAAAGGATAGCTCTGACACAGTCTTTGCTAAGATTTTACAATTAGTGAACCAATCACAATCGAACTTGTCACGAACGGCGACGAGAATCAAACGCTTCGAGCCACGCTATGTGACGATTGTCTTGGTGTTGTTGCCATTGATTATTTTAGCGGGTCTATTCATTTTGGGGTGGTCATGGTCGGATAGTTTTTACCGTGGCTTAGTCTTTTTGATTTCAGCTTCGCCTTGTGCTTTAGCAGCGAGTGCTGTGCCCGCAACGCTATCTGGGATTTCCAATCTTGCGAAAAAAGGAGTTTTATTCAAAGGTGGTGCGTTTTTAGCTAATTTAGCAGATCTAAAAGCGATTGCGTTTGATAAGACAGGTACTTTAACGGGAGGAAAACCAAAAGTTACCGATTTTGATGTATTTGATGTGGCGGACGAGCCATTTGTCCAAGAGCTTGTCTACAATATGGAACGGCAATCCAATCATCCTCTTGCGACAGCAATTGTGACATATTTAAAAGATGTGGCGGCGGTACGAGAATTGACGGTCGAAAATGTGGTCGGTACAGGCTTAGAGGCGACAGTAGATGGCAAGCAGTATCAAATCAGTAAGCCATCTGTCTTTACAGGAGTGAGCGATGCCATTCATCAAAAGCAACAATCTTTAGCAAACGAAGGGAAAACAGTCATCTACATCGGATGCAACCAACAAGTCATTGGTCTGATTGCATTGATGGATGTACCTAATGAGCAAGCAAAACAAGCAATTGCTTACTTCCGTTCACAAAATGTCCGTACAACAATGATTACCGGTGATGCTAAGCTGACTGGTGAAGCGGTCGGTCGGACATTAGGTGTTGATGAAGTTGTCGCAAATGTCTTACCAGAAGAAAAATCAACGATTATTGAGCAACAAAAAGGAACATATGGTGTCGTCGGCATGGTCGGCGATGGAGTCAATGATGCGCCAGCTTTGGTCAAAGCTGATATCGGGGTTGCGATGGGTGATGGAACAGATGTGGCGATTGATGTCGCAGATGTGGTGGTCATGAACAATGACTTAGCCAAATTAAGTGAAGCGCACCGTGTCTCAAAACGATTGAACAAAGTCGTGATGCAAAATATTGTCTTCTCGATGGCTGTTGTCGTGATGCTCATTGTCTTGAATTTTATGGGCTTGGCAAATATTACGTTTGGCGTTATCGTCCATGAAGGTAGTACCTTGGTCGTCATTGTTAACGGCTTGCGTTTATTACTAAATAAAAACTAATGAAATAGTCAAGTGCGCAATCAAGGCACTTGACTATTTTTAGTTGGTCGTAGATGGTGTATTACTACTAAAAGTAGGACGGCCGGCCAAGTGACTAGTGTAAGCCATAGACTCAGACGCATAGCCCAGGACTCTTGGTAGTGAATGGTTAGTTTGTTTTGCCCTTTTTGTTGGGTCACAGTGATGGCTCCGATGGCCGATTGTTCCGTTGTATTTAGCTTGATTGCTTGGCCGTCGAGCGTTAATTCAGTCTGGTGATAGGCAATGAGTGGCAAGGTGACTGGTCCTGTAGTAGCTGCTTGCCAATAGACCGTCATGTCGCCTTTGGAACGGACACGTTTGGTAAATTTCGTCGTCGAAAAGAGGACTTCTTTTGCATAGATATCGTATCGATTACCCGTCAATTCTTTATTAGTCGGTAAGTAATCGGGCGTAGACTTTTGCACGAGAGTCAGAAGGGTCGCTAAATTGCGATCGTGGAAGCTTTCTTTGACCTCTGATGTGTTATCAGTGAGCAGATAGGTATGCTTACGGACAAACTTCGATTCTGAAAGGTGATCCCATTCAGCGAGCTTGGTAATCGTTTCCTGGATAGCCTGACCAAATGAGAACAAACAGAACGGCATGGCGACAAGCAGCCATTTTTTTGAGGACCATTGGAGTTGTTCGATTTGCCCAGAAAAGCCATATAGACCTAACACGATAAAGGGCACACTAAAGCGGAAGGGAAACTGAATGATTGTCACAAAAGGCACGCGCTCAAGAACCCAATTGTTCCATGGTAACAGTGAGGTCGACAGTAAACCAAAGAACACTGATAACCAAAATATTACGTGAGAATAAGTAGAAAGATGCTTCAGTCGAACGGCATACAACAAGCAATAGGCAAAAAGAATGACCAATAAAAAGCGCGGGTAGAGTACCCAGTTTTTCCCTAGTTGATCGATTGAATAGGCAGCCATCTGATCGTTGATAAATGGAGGCTGTAGTGTATTTCCTAGATACACAGAGAGAAACGAGCCCCAAATATTGGCTGTCAGTAGAACGAATAGACCGACTGCTTTAGTTAGTTGGGCAAAGAAAGTGCGAGTCACACCGGTCGTCACGACAAAACAAAAGGCGATAAAGTAAATCACTATGACAAGCAGACTTGAGAAAAGATGCGTCTGTACCATGAGAGCGAGGACAACAGCTAGTTGCACTGGATGGACTTCTTTCTTTTCGATGAAGTCTTTTAATGGTAGTAAGGTCAATGGGAAAAGTGCGGCTCCCCAGCTAGTAAAAGATTGTCGAAAGACCCAATAAAGGGTGCAGTAGCTTGTCATATAGACAATGCCCATTACTAGTGAAACACCTTGACAACGACCGTGGCGACGCAGCAGGTAATAAAAAGTACTGCCCGACAAAAAATACATCACAAAATTCGATAAGACTTGGTATCGAAACCAAGTCCCAGCGAGTAGGACAAGGCCACCTTGTAGATAGGCCATCAAAGGACCGTAGAGGGCATTGACAATTCTTCCAGAGGATTGAAAGCCATAAAATGAAAGAAAATACTCGAAGTTGCCCTCTTTGATTTGCATTGCAGCGTCGTAAAAACGATTGTAGTGAAAGATATAATCTGCACCGATAATACTATTTTTTGTCAGAATTTGTGGAAGAACCAGAAAAAATGAAATAATGGCAAGAGAGACAAAAGGAGCCCATCTTTTTAATAAATGCATGTGTCACGTTCCTTTCTTATATACATGAATAGTAAGACTTCATTTTGGGCTTTTATAAAAGGAAAAAAGCACCGATACTTTAAGCATAGCGTAAGTGAGGTATTCTTGCATGAATGAACCGAAAACCTTTGTACTTTCTTCAGATTGAAGGCGTTTTTTTATAACGGTCTGAGAGAAATATGAACCGTTCCTCATACGCTACAAACAATGCTATACTAGAGACACTCTTAATAGAAAGTGTTGTGACAAGTGGTGGGTGAGAAATTAAAGATCTTTCTGACGAAAGATCCGACCTTTACGATTTCTTTGATAGGTGCTTTGGGGAGCTGCCTATTTGGACGATTTGATGTGGGCTTTATTGATAGTAAAGTGATATTGGCGTTATTTGGCTTGATGGTCGTCATTGAAGCGTTAAAGAGTATGGGCGTCTTGAAATGGTTAGCCGACCGACTGACAGTCATCACTGCGACGAAGCGACAGTTGGTACAGGCGTTAGTAGGATTGGCTTTTGTGGCATCGATGGTTTTAACAAATGATGTGGCAATTTTGACGTTGTTGCCTGTCTTTTTGCTAATCGCCAATCAAGCGTTGACGAAAAAAGAATTAGTCTTTGGGACGGTCTTGCTTATTTTAGCGGCTAATTTAGGAAGTAGTGTCTTTCCAACGGGGAATCCGCAAAATATTTATTTGTTTTCCTATTATCAGCTAGAGTTGCTGACATTTTTTGGATGGGTCTTGCCATTTTTCTTAGTAGCACTCTTTAGTTTACTCAGTCTGACAATGCTCGTACCGAATCAGTCCTTTCACATCGAACAAGAAAAGAAACAAGCGAACATTTCATGGAAAATTAGTCCTTGGTTTTCGCTACTTATGATGCTGGCCTATGTGACGAATCTCTTGACGAGTTGGTGGTGGGTTGGCTTGGCAGTGGGGTTGGTTTTGGTTTCGTTCCCTAAAGTTATCAAGAAGGTGGATTATCTACTATTAGGGACGTTTATCTGTTTCTTTTTCATTGTCGGGAATTTAGCGGAAAATGAAGAACTAGCGCAGTTTCTACGCCAAAGTGTACAAAATGCTAGTATGACACTTTGGGTATCAGCTGGTGTGAGTCAGATAATTAGTAATGTTCCCGCGGCACTTTTATTAGCACCATTTACCGACCATGGACGGGCGATGGTCCTGGGCACGAATATTGGCGGGATGGGTACGATTATCGCGTCCCTTGCTAACTTAATCGGCTATAAAGTCTTTTCTGTCTATAGTGGCGATCAAAAAGGGCGCTTCTTTACGTATTTTTCAGTGGTTAATTTTGGCTTATTGGCAGTGTTTTTGTTACTATTTTCAATTATTTAAAAATAGGCTGAGACAGAAGTGTCCAGCTAAATAAAGACCAGAAAATCCAGAAGTTATTTTGCTAACTTCTGGATTTTCTGTTTTTTTCTTAGCAGCTCCTTAGACAATAAGTCAAAAATTCCCAAAAATTTTGAAAATCAATTTTCGGAATTTCTGAGCTTATCGCTTGGAGCTAAGCGCTTTTATCACAACCTCTTGAAACGGTGTTCCAAAAGCAGCTCCTTGGACAATAAGTCAAAAATTCCCAAAAATTTGGAAATCAATTTTCGGAATTTCTGAGCTTATCGCTCGGAGCTAAGCGCTTTTGTCACAACCTCTGTTAACAATTGCGATGCATGGGGATAGTGTTGTTACTTGGATGAACCAAGAGGTATTGAATGACGTCGATGTTGCTTGATTCAAATGATGCGGCACAGGCTTGTAAATACAAATCCCACATACGATAGAAGCGTTCGTCTTGTTGTTTTAAGACTGCTTCTTTCACTTGGTGGAAATTTTTCTTCCAGTGTTCCAAAGTAAGCTGATAGTCACGGCGCAAGCTTTCTAGGTCGATGAGTTGGAGGTCATTGGTCTGCATGTGTTGTGTAAGCTCAGCAACACCAGGAACATAGCCGCCAGGGAAAATGTATTCATTAATCCAAGCATTTGTTGCTCCGCCTTGTTGCCGGCTGATACCATGGATCAATGCTGTTCCCTTTGGAGCGAGTAGTCGTTTGATGACAGCGAAGTATTCTTCTAGGCTATCAGCTCCGACGTGTTCAAACATACCGACACTGGTAATGTGGTCGTAAGATACATCGCGCACATCACGATAATCTTCTAGAATCACTTCACAGCGATCTTGTAGGCCTTCTTCTTGAATGCGCTGTGTAATATATTCATATTGCTTTTTGCTCAAGGTAATGCCGGTTGCTTTTACATTATACTCTTTTACTGCAGTAAGCATGAGTGTGCCCCAGCCACAACCAATATCAAGCAACGTTTCGCCGGGTTGGATGAATAATTTGTCTAAGATATGATGCACTTTATTTATTTGAGCTTGTTCGAGCGTGTCTTCAGGTGTTTGGAAGTAGGCACAAGAATAAGTTAATGTAGGATCGAGCCATAGTTGGTAAAAGTCATTGCCTAAATCATAGTGGATATGAATATCGTGAAGGTTATTTTTCTTGGTGTGTTTTGCTAGTTTTGGTAGCCATTTAATGTAGTTAGTTGAGCGCAGAAAGCTTGTTGCGTGAAGGTAAGCGTCGGTTATGAGTGCTTGGATATCGCCATCAATCAGTAATGTTTGATCCATATAGGCTTCTCCAAGAGCGAGTGAGGTATTTTTGGTAAGAGCATTTAGTGGTATTTTTTCATTAAATGTAATGATGATTGGATTTTTTTTAGTGGTATCTCCATACACTTCTGTCGTGCCATCCCAATAATTCACACGGACGGGAAGAGAAAAGGATTCAGAGAATAATTTTTTATAGACTTCTTTTTCTAACATATTGTCATCTCCTAGTATAGGTGTTACTTAAAGATTATGACTTTTTCTGAAAATTTGCAATGCATATTTCTCGGGAAATGAGATGGGTTCACTATACACTTATAAAATGTAAGCATATTTATCGTTATTCGTCAGCTTTCTTGGTATAGTATCTTTAGAAATGATTCAGGAGGATTATTATATGAAAAACTATGAATTTGGATTAGATACATTTGGCGATGTAGCATTTGACGATCAGACAAATGAGCGCTATAGCTATGCACAATCATTGCGAACAATTATAGAAGAAGGAGTTTTAGCTGACCAACTGGGAATCGATGTATTAGCTCTAGGAGAGCATCATCGAGAAGAGTTCTCTATTTCTAGTCCTGAGGTTGTCTTAGGAGCACTTGCGACTAAAACGAAAAGGATTAAATTAGGAACGGGTGTGACTGTACTTAGCTCAGACGATCCAGTCCGTGTCTATGAGCGTTTTGCGACATTAGATGCACTATCAAATGGCCGTGCACAAGTCATGCTTGGCCGCGGGTCGTTCACGGAGTCTTTCCCACTTTTTGGCTATGATTTACGTGATTATGATGAATTATTTGAAGAAAAGATTGCGATGTATAGTGAAATTATTAAAGGCGATCCTGTGACTTGGGAAGGCAAATTTACACAATCGCTGAAGGGTACGACGATTTATCCAAAGATGGAAAATAATCGTAAATTGGATACATATGTTGGTGTTGGTGGCTCGCCAGAATCAATTTTACGAGCGGTTCGCTACGGTTTTCCTGTGATGTTGGCGATTATTGGTGGAGAAGCTGTGCGTTTTGCACCGTATGTTAATTTGTATCAACGAGCGGCAAAGCAGATGAATCGCCCCGTTTTACCAGTTGGCATGCATTCCCATGGTGTCATTGCAGAGACCAATGAAAAGGCGTATCAAATTGCTTGGGACTACTTAAAAACATACATGGACCGTCTGGGTATGGATCGTGGCTGGGCAAGAATGACGAAAGAGCGTTTTGAATTTGAAATTGCTGAAGGTTCATATTATGTCGGTGACCCAGAGACGGTCGCCCAAAAAATTGCGCGTACGATGCCTAAATTGGGTGTCGAACGTTTTGATTTGGTCTACGGTGCGGGTGGTCAAAGACAAGCAGATCGTCTAAAGACCATCGAATTATACGGTGGGGCTGTGATTCCAAGAGTGAAAGAATTATTGGCAGAAGGTGAGTAACATGAGTAGCAAAAAAATCGGAGTCATTGGTGCAGGAAAACTGGGTTTGACCTTAGCACAATTAGGTGTACAAGCTGGCTATGAAGTAATGATTGCTTGCTCGAGGCCGCCCGAAGCGATAGCGTTGACTGTTGACGTCTTGGCACCAGGAGCAAAGGCAGTTGATACAGCGAGCCTGATTTCGGCAAATGATGTGCTTATTTTAGCATTGCCACTGAGCAAATTCAGAAATTTGTTGCAGCTAGAAAATGTCTCGTTTACTGATAAGTTGGTGATAGATGCGATGAATTACTGGTGGGAAGTCGATGGCAAGGAGAATGCTTTTTCCAATGGGGCAGACTCTTACTCTGAAAAAGTGCAACAACTTTTGCCAACTGCCAAAGTCGTGAAAGCATTCAATCATATGGGGTATCACGACCTAGCGGATGAAGCAAGAGCGAAGGGTGTGCCTAAGCGCAAGGCAATTGCTTACGCCGGTGATGATGAATGGGCACTTGAGAGAGTCAGAGAACTGATTGAGTCATTTGGCTTTGATGCGCTGCCAATTGGGTACTTAGCAGAGGGTGTTAAGTTAGAACCGGGTAGTCCACTCTTTGGCGCCAATTTGGAAAAAGAGGCCTTTCTAACCATTTTTAATCAACTAGGATGAATGAAGCTTCGGATAGAAGTAGAGTTTCTGAGTGATAAAGTTTGGAATTTTAGATCGTGCGGGTAGTAAGTTTGAACTTACGTTTATCTATATTAAAGAGAGTTTGACGAGTTTTGTCATACTCTCTTCATTTTATGTTCGTATTCATTACATGGCGATGATGTGCTAGGGGCGGCGGAAAAAGAAATTTTCATCGGGTCAAAGTCGATTGAATCGCTATTTTTGGTAATTTTATGAGAAAATGATGAGATTATAATTGATTACATGAATTTACAATGAAAAAGAAACCGTGTATACTTTCTTCAATATTAACCTGAGATAAAGGGAGAGTTTGGCATGACATTTCAAAAGATTACGATGAAAGATGGGGAATTGGTTGTTCCTGACTTTCCGATTATTCCGTTTATTAGTGGCGATGGCATTGGCCCAGAAATATGGACACAGGCGCAAGCGATATTTAATCGCGCGGTCGAAGTCGCATATGGGGACAGTCGTGCGATTCAATGGCAGGAAGTCTTTGCTGGTGAGAAGGCTTTTCAACAAACGGGAGAATGGCTGCCCGAGAAAACACTTGCGACGATTCGTGAGTATTTAGTTGCTATCAAAGGGCCATTGACGACGCCAATCGGAGGAGGGATTCGCTCGTTAAATGTGGCACTGCGCCAGCAATTGGATTTGTATGCGTGTGTGCGTCCGGTCCGATACTTTGAAGGTACGCCTTCACCGATGAAGCATCCTGAGCGGACAAATATGGTCGTTTTCCGAGAAAATACTGAGGATATCTATGCAGGGATTGAGTTTGTTTCAGGCAGTCAACAAGTGCACGAACTGATTGAGTTTCTACAAGAAAACCTACAAGTGACGAGTATTCGTTTCCCGCAAACGAGTGCTATCGGTGTCAAGCCAGTCTCGGTCGAAGGAACAAAGCGTTTGGTCCGCTCGGCCTTCAACTACGCCATTCAGCAACATCGCAAGACGGTTACACTTGTGCATAAGGGCAATATCATGAAGTTTACTGAGGGTGGCTTTAAAAAATGGGGCTATGAAGTTGCGAATGAAGAGTTTGCTGAGCAGACCTTTACTTGGACGACTTACGAACAAATTAAGACTGAAAAAGGCGAAGAAGCTGCCAATCAAGCTCTAGTGGCAGCGAAAGAAGCTGGCAAAATCATCGTGAAAGACTGCATTGCCGACATTTTCTTAGAGGAATTGATCGCACGTCCGGAAGATCATGAGATTGTCGCGACCTTGAATTTAAATGGTGATTATATCTCCGATGCCTTGGCTGCGACGGTCGGTGGGGTCGGCATTTCACCAGGAGCCAATATTAACTACCAGACAGGGCATGCTATCTTTGAGGCGACTCATGGTACAGCTCCTAAATTTGCGGGTAAAAACATGGTCAATCCATGCTCGGTCTTGCTATCTGGAGCATTGCTCTTTCGTTATCTTGGGTGGGCCGAGGTGGCAGATGCGATTGAAGCAGCTATCGAAGCTGCTATCGCTTCACAAAAAGTGACGTTTGACTTTGCTCGATTACTTCCAGGAGCGACTGAAGTTTCCTTGTCTGAGTTCAGTCAGCAAATTTTTGATGGTTTGGCTAAGTAATTGACACTAAAATTTGGTATAATAGTATTATAAATAAAAAATGGTTGAGCATAGCTTTCAAGGTGCGTTTCTTCAGGGGCGGGAGAAGCACACGTGAAGTCTATGCTTTTTTCACTTAATTAGAAAGAAGGAATAAAAATGGAATTTATTGGGCAGCTATGTTTGATCTTGATCACGACGACATTGGTCTCACATGGAGCAAAGCGTATCGGAATCCCAGGCGTTGTCGGGCAATTGCTCGTGGGGATTTTATTAGGGGCAGGAGGCTTAAAGCTTTTACAATCGACAGAAATGATTCATGAATTTTCAGAATTAGGTGTCATCTTTTTAATGTTTTTAGCTGGAGTGGAAAGTGATTTAGCTTTGTTGCGTAAATACGCAAAGCCAGCTTTTCTAGTGGCTATATTAGGAATTATTTTACCAATAATTTTAGGGGCGGCAGGGACGATGGCCTTCGCCTTTTCGTTCAAAGTAGCCCTTTTCTCCGGGATGATCTTAGCTGCTACGTCGGTGAGCATCTCGGTGGAAGTATTAAAAGAATTACGTGCATTGCAAACAAAAGAAGGAGCGACTATTTTAGGGGCATCTGTCGTAGATGATATTTTGGTTGTCGTGTTATTTAGTTTGAGTCTGCCTTATTTTCAAGAGGGTGGGACATCATCGATTCCTTTGCCACTGCTCTTTTTTGAGCAAGTTTTGTATTTTGGCTTTATCTTTTTTACCATTCGTTGGTTGGCCCCAAAAGTTATCGCGATTAGTCAAAAATTGTTTGTGACGGGTTCGATTGTGATTGCCTCGTTAGTCTTATGTTTAGGTATGGCATTTTTAGCAGATCTTGTGGGGCTTAGTTCTGTGATTGGAGCTTTTTTTGCAGGGATCGCAATCGGACAGACGACTGCTAAAGAACAAGTCTTTAAAAATGTGGAAATTGTTGGGTATAGTTTGTTTATTCCAGTCTTTTTTGTCAGTATTGGTTTGACGATTTCTTTTCAACAACTCGCAAGCCAAGGACTCTTTATCATCGTGTTACTAGTGTTAGCCTTAGTTAGTAAATTAGCAGGAGGGTTTATAGGCAGTCGTCTGGTCGGATTTTCCACAAATTCGTCGTTGATGATAGGATCTGGGATGATTTCTAGAGGTGAGATGGCTTTGATTATTTTACAATTGGGCGATAAAGCCAAGATTGTTCCGCATGAATTGTTCGGTCCAATGGTGATTGTGATTATTGTAAGTACTCTTTTGTCACCATTTTTCTTGAAGTACTTTACAAAGAAAGTCTATTCTGCCTAAAATAAAGGGAAACAAGAATGGAGCGTTGTTGATGGAGAAAAAATATTTCTTTTTTGATATTGATGGAACGTTGACAGACCGCACCACCAATCAAATCGTTCCAAGTGCACAACTTGCATTAACAGAGTTGCAGGCTCGAGGACATTTTGTGGCGATAGCGACTGGTCGGGCCCATTATAAGGCTGTCCCTTTGATGGAAACACTCGGCATTGATAATATGGTGTGTGCCGGTGGAGGAGCAATCGTTATCGATCGAATCTTACGTGAAAATCGTTCGCTTGATCTGGCTAAGGCGAAACAAATCTACAAGGAAGCGCAAGAAGCCGGCGTTGGTTCGCTTTTAGCATTGGATGATTCGATTAACGTATACGCGCCGAATGATTTATTTCGTGAGCAAGTCGGAGAACGTAAAGAACCGACGAATTACGTGATTAATTCGACTCTAGATATTGATGAAGTCGACGCAATTTATAAAATGTATTTCGCTCTGCCAAAGCACGGTCACGAAAAGTTACCATCCCAAGATACCTTAGCCAATTTATACTATGTACCAGATTACTTAATGTATCAATTTGATGATAAAAATGTCGGTATTCTTCATATGATGAAGCAACTCCAAGCGCCAATCGAAGACGTCGTGGTCTTTGGCGATGATGTGAATGATTTAGTGATGTTTGACAAGCGGTGGACAAGTATCGCGATGGGTAATGCCGTGCCAGAATTAAAGGAGCAAGCGAGCTTTGTCACGAAGGCGAATACCGAGGATGGAATTTACTATGCGTGTAAAAAATTTGGTTGGATTTGACAAATGGCGTCTATTCATTATAGAATGATGAAAATAATATGAGAAGTACTGTGATGAGAAGAGTAATTTACTTGCTTGTTCAAGAGACTCCTGATAGTGGAAATGGAGACAGATAGTAAGAAATGAAGATGAACTCTGAGTATTTGCATCGTTCACGCGTTGCAGACGGCTAGTTACCGTTAAATGACTCAGTATTTAATACTAAGTGAGGTATTGCTTGTGAGAGTAATACGAACTAGGGTGGTATCACGTATTTGACGTCCCTTTATCGTTTGACGGTAAAGGGGCTTTTTTGTATTTATAGGAAGGAAGACAGCTATGCCAATTATCATCGCTCGAGATTTACCAGCTGCTGAAATATTAAAAAAGGAATCCATCTTTGCGCTAAGTGATCAAAGTGCACAAAGACAAGATATTCGGCCGCTAAAAATCGGCATTGTTAATTTAATGCCAAAAAAAATTCAAACGGAGACCCAGTTATTACGACTGCTTTCAATGAGTCCGTTGCAATTGGATATTCGCTTGGTACGCATGGCGAATCATAAAAGTAAAAATACGAATGAGAATCATCTGAAAAAATTTTATCGGACACCGAAAGAGATGATGAAAGAAAATTTAGATGGGTTGATCATTACCGGTGCGCCAGTGGAACAAAAGCCTTTTGAGGATGTTGATTATTGGTCGGAGTTGGTCGAAATCATGAGCTGGAGCCAGACGCATTGCACGTCAATCTTACACATTTGTTGGGGAGCGCAGGCGGGGTTGTTTCATCATTACGGTATTGAAAAAACATTGTATGAGAAAAAATTGTTTGGCGTGTTTTCGCAAACTATCGTGCATGCTCATCCGTTGCTAAGAGGCTTTTCGAATCCTTTTGCTTCCCCCCAATCTCGATATACCGGCATTTGTGAGGAACAAATACCCAACACACCGTTGACTGTTTTGGCAAAAAGTGCAGAGACTGGCCCGAGCATCTTAGTATCTAACAACCGAAAAAATATCTTTTTGCTCGGGCATTTTGAATATGATACAAAGACATTGGAAGAAGAGTATTTGCGTGATCAACAAACAGGTGTCGCAACAGAAAAGCCGCAGTATTATTATCAAGAAGATGACCAACACAATGAAACGATTCCGAACACTTGGCGTTCAAATGCATCCTTGCTCTTCATGAATTGGGTAAATGATGTGTATCAACGGACACCGTTTGATTTAACTCAAGTCGGTCAAGCGGAATTTCATCATCCAGATGAGTATCAATTGGAAGAATAGGAGTGAGCGATTTGGACACAAAGACATTTATTGACAAGTATGCAATTACTAGAAAAGGAACAGATTCATTAAAGTGGGATGCCTTAAAGGAACGCTTTGGATCCGATGAGTTATTGCCATTATGGGTAGCGGATGCTGATTTTTCGACTGATCAAGTAGTCAAAGACGCACTGGTGAAGCGTGTGGATGAAGGCGCGTATGGATACTCTATTCGTTCAGCTGACTATGTCGCTAGCTATCAAGGGTGGCAAGACCGCCATGAGGGCACGCAAGTCAAAGCAGAATGGCTCATCTTTTCGACTGGGGTGGTTCAGTCGCTTTATGATTTGATTGCCTGTTTCACTAATGAAGCAGACGGCATTATGATCCAAACACCTGTGTACTATCCGTTTTTTAATAGTATTAAAGACCAAAAGCGTCGGTTAGTAGAAGCACCTTTGTTAAACGATGATGAGGACTATACGATGGATCTAGTGAAAATGGAAGAGCTGTTTAAGGCGAAAAATATTCAGTTGTTTATTTTGTGTTCACCGCATAATCCAATTGGCCGTGTTTGGACCAAAGATGAGTTACAAGCGGTCTTACGTCTATGTCAAACATACAATGTGCGCTTGTTGTCAGATGAAATTCATTCAGACTTAGTCGTACACAATCATACGTTTGTCTCCGCTTTGACCGTCGCTAAAGAAGTGGGCTTTCGTGATCTGATTGTCTGCAACTCCCCATCAAAAACCTTTAATTTTGCGGGCTTGTTGCACTCGCATATTTGGATTCCAGATGAGGCACTACGGACCCAGTTTCAAAAGTGGGCAAAGCAGCATCGACAAACAGAAATCAGTGTCTTGGGACAAGTCGCAGCAAAAACTGCTTACCAAAGTAGTGATGAGTGGCATCAAGCCTTTCTGCAAGTCATCGAAGAAAATTACTTATTCATCAAATCAACTTTACAAGAAGCGTTTCCTGAAATCACGATTAGCCCGCTACAAGGTACCTATCTAGCTTGGCTAAATATTGAGTCTGTCCTAGCAGGAGAATCGGTGAAAGAGTTCATACAAGAAAAGGCCAAGTTAGCCATTGATTATGGGGAATGGTTTTCGCCAGCTTACAAGCATTACATCCGAATCAATTTGGCAACCACACCGGATATTATCAAACAGGCATTAAAGCAATTCATACTCGCTGCAAAGCAATAAAGGAGACGGAAAAATGACACGCAATCTTGACACGTATTTAGCACAACTTGGCAATCGCTCTGATAAGCAAACAGGAGCTGTCAGTGCACCAATTTATTTATCGACTACCTTTGCTCATCCAGGACTAGGGCAAAGTACAGGGTATGACTACACACGTACCAAAAATCCTACGCGCGATATTTTAGAAGAAGGCTTGGCAGTACTGGAAAATGGCGCCCAAGCAATTGTCACAAGCTCAGGGATGAGTGCGATTGCTTTGGTTTTTGATTTATTTGATAATGGTAGTCGCTTTTTGGTTTCGCGTGATTTATACGGGGGTAGTTACCGCTATTTTCAAGAATTAGAGCAACGCGGGATTGCTTCTTTTGGTTATTTTTCTTCATTAGAGGAGTTAGCAGAGCAGCTTTCGCCAGAAGTTACAGCAGTGTTTTTGGAAACACCGACCAATCCACTTATGGCTGAGACGGATATCCGAGCAGTTGCTGACTTGGCACATCAAAACCAAGCGTTATTGATTGTCGACAATACGTTCTTTACTCCGCTGATTCAAAAACCATTGGATGAAGGGGCAGACTTAGTGATTCATTCAGCGACCAAATACTTAACTGGCCACAACGATATCCTAGCAGGGGTGGTTGTTGCGAAAAGCAAAGAATTAGGCGAACGCTTAGTCTTTCTATCCAATACAATTGGGCCATCTTTAAGTAGCTTTGACTGTTGGTTGTTCATCCGTAGTCTAAAAACGTTCCCATTGCGCTTTGAAAAGCAACAAGCCAATGCTCAAGCAATCGTGGCTGCCTTGAAGCAACTTTCAGGCATCAAAGAAGTCATCTATCCTGGCAAAGGAGCGATGGTTAGTCTTCGTGTCGTGGATGAATCAAAAGTAGGCGCGTTTTTAGAGGCGTTTGAATTGGTGACTTTTGCCGAAAGTCTAGGAGGAGTAGAAACGCTAATTACGTACCCAACGACACAAACTCATGCAGATATTCCGAAAGAATTGCGCGAATCATACGGTTTAACACCTGATTTGTTGCGTGTGTCAGTGGGAATTGAGTCCGCTGATGATATTATTGCCGACTTTGCGCGAGCTGCGAACGTCTTTGAGTAATTGACCCGTACGAATGGGATCCATAGTATTGCCAATGGGGTGACTTTGGAATCTAAGGGAGTGCGACGAGCAGTTGTCACACTCTTTTTTTAGAACGATCTGAAATGATCGGGTAGCTGTGTCAATCCAAATAACAAGCTGAAAAATAGCAAATAAGCGTTTGACTTGCTGAATAAACGAAAACGCTGTCTAATAGAAGAAAGGATGGTGAGCGTATGGCTAAGACAAAAAAATATCAAGTGACCAAAGCAAAAGATTTTCAACTATCTGAATACAAAACGGCCATTGAGTTAAAGCTATCAAAAGAAGAAATCAAAGAGGAAATTGAAAAAAATATCAAAGATTTAAAAGACCACCAAGAAAAGCTCTATGCACAAGATCGAAAAGGTGTGTTAATTATCTTCCAAGCGATGGATGCAGCTGGCAAAGACAGTATGATTCAGCACGTCATGAGTGGAGTCAATCCACAAGGTTGTGTTGTGACTAGTTTCAAACAACCTTCAACATTGGAATTGGACCATGATTTCATGTGGCGTGTCCACCGAGCAGTGCCAAGAAGAGGTGACATCGGCATATTTAATCGTTCATATTATGAAGATGTCTTGATTACTCGCGTACATCCGGAAATTTTGTTGCAGGAACGTCTACCTGGGGTTGATTCATTAGAAGATATTACTGAAAAATTTTACACCCATCGTTACAAATCAATTAAGCAGTTCGAGTCCTATTTAGCGCGTGAAGGATTTGTCGTGTTAAAATTTTTCTTGCATGTCTCCAAAAAAGAACAAAAAAATCGCTTCTTACGTAGAATCGAGTTGCCAGAAAAAAACTGGAAGTTCTCCGAATCAGATATGAAGGAACGGACATATTGGGATGATTATCAAGATGCCTATGAAAAAGCCATCAAAGCGACGGCAACCAAAGCCAACCCATGGTACATTATTCCCGCTGATGACAAGTGGACCTCGCGTTTATTGGTCAGCGAGATTATCAATGAGCAATTTGCAAAGATGGATTTAGCATTTCCAAGTGTGTCGGCGGAGCAAGAGGCTGCGCTCGAGCGAAGCAAAAAGGTTTTGGAAAAGGAAGAATAAGAAAAACATGATTGCTTTTCCATCTTGGAAAGGTGATCATGTTTTGTTTACGTAAGGTTTACTTCTTTTTTACAGAATTTTTGCAATTTTCCAAGAGATTGAAGTGATTCATTGTGTAAAGTTGGTTATTTTTTAGTATGATAAGAGTGGAAGAGAAACGGAGGAGAAGTAGTGGGAAAAACGAAAAAAGTCGCGATTATTGACGTTGGTTCGAATACCGTTCGTTTGGTCATTTACCAAGTGAGCCCAGTAGGAAATATTTCTCAATTGCAAAATGTGAAATTGCCTGCTCGTCTGTATCAGTACTTAGATGAAAACCAAGAACTAAGTGAGTCAGGGACAGCGAAATTAGTTGAAGTGATTCAGCTTTTTCAAGAGATTCTTTCCGAGTTTGACGTGGATGAAATTATAGCTACGGCTACTGCAGTTATCCGACAAGCAACCAATCGGCAAGCAGTATTGGCAAAAGTAGCGGAACAAACAAAGCTCAACTTGCGACTATTATCAGGAGAAGAAGAGGCCTATTATGGCCAATACGCCGTCGTACGGACAACACAATTCTCGGAAGGATACACGGTCGATATGGGCGGAGGCAGTACGGAGGTGACGTACTTTAAAGACAACCAGATTCAACATTCTCATAGCTTCCCATTTGGTGTGGTCACGCTTAAAAATCTCTTTTTTCAAAATAAAGAACCCAATGATTCAAAAGCAATAAAAAAAACAAAAGACTATGTGCGAAAACAGTTTGCTAGTCAAAAATGGATAAAACCACGTGATGTGCCGATCATTGGCATCGGGGGAAGTGCTCGTAATATTGCTAGTGTCTATCAGATTGTTTCGAATTATCCACTATCAGGTATCCATGAATATGAAATGACGAAAGCGAACTTGAATGAAACAAGTGAATTGTTTCAAAGCTTGACCTTAGCAGAGTTACAAAATTTAGACGGCTTAAGTAAAGATCGTGCCGATATTATTTTGCCAGCGAACCTCACTTTTTTGGCGCTTTGTGAAATAACAGAAGCGGAAAAATTTGTTTTTTGTAATAAAGGATTGCGTGAAGGATTGCTTTTGAAGGAATTAAGTAATACGACCGAGCAAGTATATGATCCAGATCGAGTCGTTGAAGGTGTGCTGATGCGGATGACCGAAAGCTACGGTATCGATGTAGCATTAGCGCAAAAGCGCAGAGCATTAGCAGAAAAACTCTTGACGCTTTGCCAAGAGGAAGGACTTGTGACGCTTGATCCTAAATTATTGCAATATGTCTACTATGCTGCTTTTTTGTATCATATTGGCTCTTATATAGAGGAAGATGATAGCTCGATGCATTCGTTTTACTTACTAGCAAATAGCAATTTAAATGGCTTCACGCATAAAGAACGCGTCGCACTCGCTTTATTGGCTAGTTACAAAAACAAATCGCTGACCCGCAAGTTTTTGCAAAACGTACCGGATTGGTTTAGCTCTCAAGAATTGAGTTTAATTCGTCAAGCAGGGAGTTTGATTAAATTCACCGAGTCGTTATTGATTACAAGAGTTAATGAAATCTGCAGTATCTCTTTAACAAAGGATAAAAAAAGTTATGTCCTAGCTATTGATTGGTCGAAGGAACCATTGGCTGAATCGTATCGTGCAAATCGTCAAAAGAAAAATTTTGAAGCAGTAATCAATAAGTCAGTGAAATTAGAGTTTACTAGAAGTGAGAAGAAGGAGTGAGAAATCGGTGCAAGATTCTCCTTATACGTCCAGAGATTATTTTCATCGTGATTTAAGTTGGTTATTATTTAATAAGCGTGTTATTCAGGAGGCAAAAGATGAAAAAAATCCGCTAATAGAGCGGTTGCGCTTCTTAGCTATTGCAAGCAACAATGCAGATGAGTTTTTTATGATTCGAGTACCAGGAATTCAGAGCCTGGCGCGTATGTCTGGAGAAAAAGTAGACTCTCGCACGGGTTGGACACAAGAAGAGATACTTGAAAAACTCTTTGCCATCCAAACAGAAAATGTATCCGAGCAATACACACTTTATCAAAGTTTACTTAGTGATTTAGCAAAAATGGGGTATGAGACAGTGGCGTACCAAGAGCTTTCCGATACAGCTAAAGAGAAGATGACTGCTTATTTCCAAGAGATGATTTTGCCGTCACTTACGCCAATTGCTCTTGACGCGTATCATGCCTTCCCTAAAATTGTCGAAAAAAAAGCCCATCTACTTGTGCGGGTAAAAGATGGTGATCGGGAAGAACGAGCGATTATCCCTCTACCAGCATTGTTTCCAAGGTATATCCAAGTCGAAGGAATGAAGCAAGTAATTTTGATTGAGGATTTGATTGAACAACATTTAGCGCAATTATTTGTCGGTTGGAAGATTGTACATTCATTTGTCTTTCGAATTACGTATGACAAGGATTTAGCTTTTGAAGAAGACACAGAAGAAAATCTATTCATCCAAATGGAAGAATACATTCAAGAGCGCTCGAAAGGATTGCCTTCTCGATTAGAAATTTCTGAACTACAGGATAGACAAAGTGTGGATATTGCGTTTTTAACCCACATGTTGGAGTTAAAAGATCGAGACATTTATAGCATACCGGGTCCTTTAGATTTGACGTATTTGTTCTCTTATTTAGAAGAATTAAGTAAAGAAGGCATTGACGCGGTTTTTCCAGTGTTTCGACCTTATGTCAATCAACAATGGCTTGGTACCAAATTGTATGAGACATTAGATAAACAAGATGTACTTATTCAGCACCCGTATGATTCCTACGAGTCAGTCGTCTCTTTTATTGAGACGGCTGCTAGAGATCCACATACGATTGCCATCAAACAGACGTTGTACCGCATGGCAAAAAATTCACGGATTGTCGAAGCGTTGAAGTCAGCTGCTAGAGCAGGCAAGCAAGTGACTGCGCTGGTTGAGTTGAAGGCGCGTTTTGATGAAGAAAATAATCTACATTGGGTCCAAGAATTAGAAGAAGCGGGTTGTTATGTTACGTATGGCTTAATGCATTTAAAAACACATAGTAAAGCGACCTTAGTAGTCAAGAAAAACGGGAATCAATTGCAACAGTATGTACATATTGGTACCGGCAATTACAATGAATCGACGGCAAGGATTTACACTGATTTTAGTTTGTTCTCCTCTCATACTTCTTATGTCGAAGATGTCACCGCCTTTTTTAATTATTTGAGTGGATATAGAGAACGCCCCGACTATCAAAAAATAGCCGTCTCACCAGAAGGCATTCGCCAAATGTTAATAGAAAAAATCTCAGCAACGGCGGATTACTACGAAAAAACAAAGACGGGTTCTATCTTTTTTAAAATGAATTCACTCACTGATCGGGTGATTATTCAAAGTTTATATGAAGCAAGTCAAAAGGGAGTACCGATTCATTTACTTATTCGCGGTGCTTGCTGTCTAAGACCAGGTATTCCAGATAAAAGTGAGACAATAGAAGTAAAAAGTATTGTTGGGCGCTTTTTAGAGCATAGCCGCGTTTATTCTTTTGTAACCGATCATGAAGAGTATTGGCTATCATCGGCGGATGCGATGACCCGTAATATGATGTTGCGAGTAGAAATAGCTGCCCCTATTGAGGAAGCCAAGGCCAAACAAAAAATGGCCGATATTGTCCAAATCTATCAAAAGGATGACTATAAATCCTATTATTTGCAAAATGATGGAACGTATCAAAGAAAGGTGAGCACTTCTTTCTTTTCGGCACAAGCGACATTTGTAGCCAATGCAATTGAACAACAAGCCATTCAACCAAAAAAATACCCAGAATCACAAGAAAATCGTCCAACCTGGGTGAAACGTATTCGTCATTTATGGAAGAAATAGCGAGCGAAATGAAGGAAACAATCTAAAAAATCACCGGTATAGCGCATTGAGTAGCTATACCGGCGATTTTTTTACGATTATTTTAATAATTAAATTAAAAAACGTTGACGGCTGCCACTATCGATGGTAATATAACGAAGTTGACTTGTTACAAGGCGTTTAAATACTGATAAAACAGTTTTTAAATTCAAAAAACATGTTGACAAATAACATTGCATTTGATATGATAATCAAGTCGCTAACATAGGACAACAACTGAAATTTAAAAAAATAAAAATTAGTTGTTGACATCACGTTGAAACGATGTTATGATATAAAAGTTGTCGCAGCACAACGAT
>NZ_GL622241.1:1955515-1965984 GCF_000185365.1 Enterococcus italicus DSM 15952 | reverse complement strand
AGGACGTCGCCATGCAAATGATAAAGTGAGAATGAGTTAGCTTGTTCTTGCTTTTTTTATGCATAGAAAACAAAGGATGAAAGGAAAAAGTCGATGTCGAAATTAATAACGAACACAATTAAAATTATTATTGGATCTTTTATTTTTGCGATTTCAGTGAATTATTTTGCTATTAGCAATGATTTAGGTGAGGGTGGTGTCACCGGGATTACGATGATTCTTTATTATTTATACGCGTGGTCACCAGCCCTAACGAATCTTATCTTAAATGGTATTTTATTAATTATTGGATGGCGCTTTTTAGATAAAGCCACTGTTTTATATACAATTTTAGCTATGTTATGTATGTCTTTATTTTTAAATATCACGCACGAATGGCATTTTGTGACGAATCAACGGATAGTAGCTGCTCTAGGTGCGGGAGTATTAATGGGCGCCGGGATGGGCTTAATTATGCTAGGAAATGGGACCACGGCAGGCAGCGCAATCATCGCAAAGTTATTAAATAAATTTTTGGGTTGGAATGTTAGTTATGCGTTATTGTTTTGCGACATTTTCGTAGTTGCCTTTTCAGTAGCGGTAATTGGTATCGAGAGTCTGATATTAACAGTCGTTTCTTTGTATGTTTCAACAAAGGTACTTGATTATTTGTTGGAAGGATTCAATCCGAAAAAAGCGGTGACGATTATTTCAAAACACCACGAGGAATTAGCAGCTGCGATAGATCAAGAGATTGAACGGGGGATAACCGTATTTGATGCTCAGGGCTACTACTCAAAAGCAGAAAAGCCTGTATTGTATATCGTTATTAGTCGGCAACAATTACTTCCGGTGACAAAAATTATTAGTCGAATTGACCCAGAAGCCTTTGTCATTGTGAATGAAGTGCAAAGTGTAATTGGTGAAGGATTTACGCGCCAGATTATGTCTGAATAAGATAATTTCACAAAAAAGCATCTATCTTAGTGTGATAGATGCTTTTTTTATTAGCAATATGATATAGACCAATTTATAAAAATAGCGATAAAAAACGTAAAAAACATTGAAATTATAGATTATTGTGATATAAATATAGAGTATACCAATATTTTAATTCGAAAGAGGGATTTTTATCTATGTGTGGAATAGTTGGCGTAATTGGAAATAGTCGTGCAAAAGATATTTTATTAAATGGCTTAGATAAATTAGAATACCGCGGTTATGATTCAGCAGGTATTTTTTTAGAAAACGGACAAGAAACATTTTTGGTAAAATCACAAGGAAGAATTCAACAATTAAAAGATAAATTATCAGATGATGTAAAAGGCTCAATCGGGATTGGGCATACACGTTGGGCGACGCATGGTGTCCCTAGTGAAGCAAATGCGCATCCGCATACGTCTCAGTCTGGACGTTTTGTACTAGTGCATAATGGTGTGATTGAAAACTTTGATGAACTAAAACATACCTATGTACAAGCAGATCAATTTAAAGGTGAAACAGATACTGAAATCGTTGTGCATTTAGTCGAACACTTTGCGCAAACTGAAAATCTATCTGCTTTGAAAGCCTTTAAAAAGACTCTTTCTGTAGTAAAAGGCTCTTATGCTTTTGGATTGATCGATACGGAAAATCCAGATGCTATTTATGTTGCTAAAAACAAGAGCCCGCTTTTAATTGGCTTGGGTGATGGCTTTAATGTGATTTGTAGCGATGCTATGGCGATGCTAAAAGAAACCAATCGTTTTGTAGAAATCAATGATGGCGAAATTGTTGTCGTACATGCGGATGGTATTTCAATCGAAGACAAAGCTGGTAATGCTGTGGAGCGTCAACCATTTGTTACAGAATTAGATGCATCTGATGCGGAAAAGGGTGCGTATCCTTTTTACATGATGAAAGAAATTGATGAACAGCCTGCTGTGCTACGTCGTCTGACACAAGAGTATGCGAATCTGGACGGATCATTTTCGTTTGATGCAGAGTTGTTAGCTGAATTACAAGCGAGTGATCGCATTTATATTGTGGCATGTGGAACGAGTTACAATGCTGGGTGGGCGAGCAAAAATGCACTTGAAGCAATGATGAACATTCCAGTCGAAGTTCATTTGTCTAGTGAATTAGGCTATCATATGCCATTATTATCAAGCAAACCATTCTTTATTTTCTTAACTCAAAGTGGTGAAACAGCTGATAGCCGACAAGTGTTAGTCAAAGTAAATGAATTAGGCTACCCATCACTTACCATTACTAATGTGGCAGGCTCTACGCTTTCTCGTGAGGCAAAATATACAGTCTTGCTTCATGCTGGACCAGAAATTGCCGTTGCTTCGACCAAAGCTTATACAGCACAAATCACTGTCTTGAATCTACTGGCCAAAGCGTATGGCAACCAAAACGGTGTCAAAGCAGCCAAAGAATTTGATGTGGTGCATGAATTAGGCCTGACTGCTACTGCGATGGAAGCTGTCATCACAGAAAAAGAAACCATCGAATCATCAGTGAAATCTATCTTGGCATCAACTAGAAATGCTTTTTATATTGGTAGAGGAGAAGACTACTATGTTGCAATGGAAGCAGCTTTAAAGTTAAAAGAAATTTCTTATATTCAAGCTGAAGGCTTTGCGGCAGGAGAACTAAAACATGGGACAATCGCTCTGATTGAAAAAGGTACACCAGTCTTTGGTTTAATCAACGATGAAGTGACTGGACCGCATACGCGAGGAAACTTAAAAGAAGTTGAAAGTCGTGGTGCTGAGACGTTTGTGATTAGTAGTGAATCACTAGCTAAAGTGGGTGATCAATTAATCTTAGCAGATGTTCATCCTTATTGCAGAGCACTATTAGCCGTGGTACCGACGCAATTGATTGCGTACTATGCTTCCTTACATCGTGGCTATGACGTTGATAAACCACGGAACCTAGCCAAAGCTGTTACAGTAGAATAAGTAGTAAAATTTGACCGACACTAGTCGTAAATGATTGCGTTCATTTACGATTAGTGTTTTTTTGTTTAAACTGCCATCCTAATAGTTTTGTCACAAAAAAGCGTGCCAAAGTTAGACTGCTATTTTATTGAAAGCCTTTTCCTTTGCTTGTATGATAGAAATGTAGAGAAGGTAGAGGATTGTAATAAGGAGGGAATAGACATGGCGAACAGCGCACAAGTCGAAAAGAAAAAAGGAGTTAAGGCCGGTGCTCAGAAGTTAGGTAGCTATCTTAGTAGCATGGTCATGCCGAATATCGGCGCGTTTATTGCTTGGGGGGTTATGACAGCACTCTTTATCGGCGATGGATGGTTGCCAAATGAACGCCTATCGACAATGGTTACACCAACGTTGACGTATCTTTTGCCATTATTAATTGCTTACACAGGTGGACAAATGGTGTATGGCCAACGTGGGGCAGTAGTTGGTGCTATCTCAGCGATGGGTGTCATTATGGGGACTGATATTCCGATGTTTATCGGTGCGATGATCATGGGCCCATTAGGTGGTTGGTGTATCAAAAAATTCGATGATGTTTTCAAGGAAAAAGTTCGTGCCGGTTTTGAAATGTTGGTTAACAACTTTTCAGCAGGTCTCATTGGTTTTGGTTTAGCCATTTTAGCGTTTTATGGAATTGGACCCGTTGTTGAAATGATTTCGCATTTGTTATCAAAAGGAGTAGAAGTGATTGTTGGTGCGAATCTTTTGCCACTAGCGAATGTCTTCATTGAACCTGGGAAAGTACTATTTTTAAATAATGCAATTAACCATGGTATTTTAACTCCACTAGGTACTGAACAAGCTGCAACTAGTGGTAAGTCGATTTTATTCTTACTTGAAGCAAACCCTGGTCCTGGTCTTGGTATTTTGTTAGCTTTCACATTCTTTGGTAAAGGGTCAGCAAAATCATCTGCACCAGGCGCAATCATCATCCAGTTTTTAGGTGGGATTCATGAAATTTACTTCCCATACATTATGATGAAACCAGCATTGTTCTTAGCAGCTATCTGTGGTGGGGTTTCAGGTACATTTATGTTCCAATTATTAGGTGCTGGACTAAAAGCAGCCTCTTCACCTGGTTCAATTTTTGCTATCTTGTTAATGACACCAAAAGGATTATCTAATTATGTGGCTGTCTTATCAGGGGTCATCGTAGGTGCAGTTGTTTCATTCATCGTCGCTTCTATTATCTTACGTATGGACAATTCCCAAGACGATACGTTTGATCAATCAAAAGAAATGGTGCAACAACAAAAAGCAGAAAGCAAAGGTCAAGTTATTACAACATCGACTACAAGCTTCAATGATATTGACAAAATTATCTTCGCATGTGATGCAGGAATGGGATCGTCTGCGATGGGTGCTAGTATTTTGCGAGACAAAGTGAAAAAAGCGGGGATTGATTTACCTGTAAGCAATTCAGCGATTAACGATTTGCAAAACGATCCGAAAGCATTGGTTGTGACACAAGAAGAATTACAAGAACGCGCCAAACGGAAATCACCAAGTTCTGAATTTGTTGCCGTAGAAAACTTCATGAATAGTCCAAAATATGATGAAATCGTCCAACATTTATTAGCAGAGGATGTAGAACCAGCACCAGTCGCTACTCCAGCTACTTCTGTTACGCCACAAGCGACTGTTACCGACGACTATAGTAAAGTAACGCATATCATCTTCGCATGTGATGCAGGAATGGGATCGTCTGCGATGGGTGCAAGTATTTTAAGAAAATTAGTTAAAAACAATGGTTTGACGATTCCGGTGACGAATTCTGCTATTGGTAATTTACAAGATGAAGCGGATGCGTTGATTGTCAGCCAAAAAGAATTAACGACACGCGCGACGCAAAAAACGCCAAGCGCTATCCATGTATCGGTGGATAATTTCTTAACAGCCCCAGAATATGATGAAGTAGTAGCAACATTAAAAGAAGCAAAAAAGGTTTAACCTGAGTATAATTTGACTGGGAAGCAGGGGGAAACCGCTGCTTTCTAATCATGTAGTAAAAGGGGGTTTCCCATGTATTTCTCAGCAAGAGAGAAAAAAATTCTTGAATTGTTACTTGAATACCACCAAGGCATTACCCAAGAGGAGTTAGAGACGCTACTAAAAGTAAGTCGGCGCACGGTCTATCGGGAAATATCTAGCTTAGAAAAAACATTGCATCCTTTAGATATTCAACTAGTAAAAGAGCGGGGCAAAGGCTATCTTTTATTAGGAGACGAGCAATCATTGGTTCGCTTGAGAACGGAATTAGCTAATGAAAAAACCGATGACTTTGGTTCTACTCTTGAGCGACAACGCGCCATTACTGCAAAATTATTAGTAGAAGCCGAGCGAGAAACAATTCAGTCATTGGCATTTGAGTTTCGTGTCAGTCCGGCTACGATGATGACTGATCTAAAAAATGTCGAGCAAAGCTTAAATAACTATCGCTTGATGTTAGATCGTGTGCAAGGCGATGGGTTAGCGATTGTCGGTGATGAGAGTGAACGAAGAAATCTGTTGCGTAGCTTAATTTATAGTGGGGTCAATGAATATGATTTCTTCCATCACTTGCGGCGGTTAGAAGAGACCAATTTGCACCACAAATCCAGCAACTATTTTTTAAAGTTAGTGAGTAATGAGGCGCTCTATGTGGCGAATCAAGGAATCTCCGAAAGTCAACTGTTCCAAGATGTGACGGACAACCAATTGGTGCAAATTTTACTGATTTTAGCAATTTCGATTGATCGGATGAACTTGCATCATCCTATTGAAGAAGAATTTCCGATTGAGGATGAAGAGTTTTATCAGCATGCGCAAAAAATATTACAAGTTGTAGGAAAGATGATTGGTCAGTTGGTTGCGACGTTTGAAGTGAGCTTTCTTGCACGTCAATTGAGCGGCGTAAATTACAAGATTCCGCAAAATATATTCTTGGAAAGCTATGACGTGACGCTGTCGTATCAAGTCAGAGAATTGATTGCGGCAGTTAGTCAGCAATCGACAAATGATTTTCGTAAAGATGATACGTTGTTTTATGACTTATCCGCGCATATGTCCGCGGCGTTGAAGCGCAACTATGCAAGTTTTGATAAAGAGGCAAATCCCCTATTAAAAAAAGTGATTGAAAAATATCCGGCTTTATATCAGACCATCACCAAGCAATTGCGGGTGTATTTTCCTCAGGCGCAGTTCAATGAGGAAGAATTAGGGTATATTTTGATTCATTTTGCTAGTTCATTGGAGCGTAGTCCACAGCAACGGGGAGCGAATGTCTTGGTATTGTGCTCTAGTGGGATTGGGACGTCGAAAATCCTTGAGAGTCGGTTAACGAAGTATGTCCCAGAAATTGAAACCACGCAAGTCGCCCGTATTTCGCAGATGGATTACATTAACTTTGCGCAGTATGATTTGATTCTTTCGACCATTTTTTTACCGGGATTTGAATTTCCGTACAAAATGATATCACCGTTATTATTAGAAGATGAATTGGCAGAAATTCGCTTGGTCTTGATGAAACAGTCGCATCGCTTACCTGAAGAACAGGTGAAGTCCGTGCCAGTCGAAAATTCCGTCCTCACGTTTGAACGCATTTACGAGCGAATGCGAGTGGCAAATAATTTATTGAAGCAATTTGATATGTATGCTCTAACAACTGAACCAGATTTGTTTGCGACGATTCAAAAAATGATGGGTCGCTTGCAAGGGGTGATTGTCCAAGATGCAATGGAAGTAGCAAAAAAGGTCTATCGTCGCTATCAAATTGCACCAATCGGCATACCGAATACCAATTTTGCTTTGTTCCATTGTTCTTCTGAAAAGGTGAATTTGCCCTATTTTGGGATATTTGAATTATCTGATTCAGTACCGATTGCTGCGATGGATGGTAGTACGATTCAGTTGTCGAGAATCTTGTTACTATTAGCTCCGGAGCCGTTGAATCATGAATTGGAGCTTTTGTTAGGAAAAATTAGTAGTTCGGTTATTGATAGTGATTTAAACATTGAAATTTATAAAAAAGGGGACAAAGACTTAATTTATCATCTGTTAAGTTCGTTGTTCGTTGACGAAATTCGAGAAGTGAATTAGGAGGAAAGAGCATGAATGTCAATCCAGAATTAATATTAGTCAATCAACAATATGCTACAAAAGAAGAAGCCATTCGCGCGAGTGGTGAATTACTGGTCAAAGCAGGATGCGTCGAGCATGATTATGTGGAGGCGATGATTGAGCGCAACAAGCTAGTTTCGGTGTATATGGGGAATTTTATCGCGATTCCGCATGGGACCGATGAGGCCAAAAAATATGTCAAAAAATCAGGGATTTCGATTATTCAAGTGCCTGCTGGTGTCAACTTCGGGACCGAGGACGATGAACAGTTAGCGATGATTTTGTTTGGTATTGCCGGCAAAGATGGTGAACACTTAGATTTGTTACAAAAGATTGCAATCTTTTGCTCAGATATTGAAAATGTCGTGAAATTAGCTGATGCACAATCAGCAGAAGAAATTGTAAGTTATCTTGAGGAGGTAGAGTAAGATGCAAGCAACACACTTTGGAGCAGGAAATATTGGTAGAGGATTTATTGGTGAAATTTTAGCAGCGAATGGATTTGCAATTCATTTTGTCGATATTAATGAAACAATTATCGATGCTTTAGATGAACGCAAAGGCTATACGATTGAGCTAGCGGAAGAAGCACATCGGACTATTGAAGTGAAAAACGTCGATGGTATAAATAACAAAAATCAACCCGAAGCCGTCGTGGATGCTGTGTTTGAATCAGATATCGTAACGACAGCGATTGGTCCTAATATCTTGCCGTTTATCGCGGAACTGATTGCGAAAGGGATCCAAAAACGCCGTGCTGCCAATGTGGAAAAACCACTTGATGTGATTGCCTGTGAAAATATGATCGGCGGCTCTGCCTTTTTACAAAAAGAAGTCGCAAAGTATTTAGCTGATGAAGATCAACCATACGTGACAGAGTGGATCGGATTTCCAAATGCTGCTGTCGATCGCATCGTTCCTTTGCAACATCATGAAGATCCATTATTTGTCAGTGTGGAACCATTTTGTGAATGGGTCATTGATGAATCACAAATGAAAGCCAAAGCGATTCACTTGCAAGGGGTAGAATATGTTCCTGATCTAGAACCATATATTGAACGAAAATTATTCTCTGTAAATACTGGTCATGCGACTGTCGCCTACACAGGTGCCTACTATGGTTATAAGACCATTGATGAAGCAATCCAAGATGAACGGGTTTTAAATCAACTCAAAGCCGTTTTGGGTGAAACAGGGGATTTATTGATTCATAAATGGTCATTTGATCCAGAAGTTCACGCAGCCTACCAACACAAAATTGAAGGCCGTTTTGAAAATCCATATATTTCTGATGACATCACGCGAGTAGCACGGACACCAATTCGTAAATTAGGCTATGACGAACGATTCATTCGCCCCATCCGAGAATTAAAAGAACGTGGATTGAGGTACCAACATTTACTAGAAGTGGTGGGCATGATTTTCCATTATGCTGATGACAATGATCAACAAAGTGTCCAACTAGCAGAAAAATTAGCTGCCAATTCACTAACAGAAGTCATTAAAGAAGTCACTGGCTTAAACGATGATGCCCTAGTCGCAGAAATCGAAGAACAAGTCAAAGCAAAATAAAAAAGGCTGCCACAGAATGAGCGCAAGGAAAAGACGGGACTGTGACATAAGTCATCATCCAACAAGTTAAACCGAATAATATACAATTGCTAGGATGGATTCTTCGGACTTTTGCGACGAGAATTCACTGTACCGCAGGAGCAATACTATATACTGTTCGGATATTGTTACTTGTAGGAGACTTATGGGCTCTTTGTCAATTGCTGTTGTTTTGCTCAAATCGTATGTTAGGAAATGCTTCGGCATTTCCTTTTTTGCGTTATTAAATGATTTCACAGATGTTCTGTTGGATCAGGACACGCATCCGGAGATGACGAAAAGTCCGAAATCCAAAAGCAATTCTTTTGATTACTTTGATGAGGTTATTCTTTCCCTCCAATTTTCCGTTTGAATAGGGATATTTTAAGGAGTTTGTGATGGCTTCTGTGTGCTTTTTCAGATAACAAATTGCCTTTTTAAATCCATCATTCAAGGAATGTGGCAATGATTCAATGAGATTGAAAAATTCAGTAAAATCTTTTGCATCAAAAGCAGCTAATAACTCTTGATAGACTTCATAGCTTTGTCGTAGTTGGTTATCTATAGAGAGTAAGTAATCAAGCACCTCCGACTCCGTCATGTATTTCCCTTGGAAGAGGGGAAATTGCTTAAAAGAGGTGTAGTTTAGTTTTGTATTTTTCTTTAGGATTGTTCGCCAATATTTTTTCAGCTTTCGGTAATCTTTTTGCGCTTGTGGATCGCTTTTCTTTAGCTGCTTCATTGTCTGAATTCGTTGGGTATTAAATGCACGCGTCATTTGTTGGATGATGTGGAAGCGATCGATAGAGAGTCGCGCATTGGGAAAGACTTCTTTCGTCACTGCATCGTAAGAGGCTTCATATCCATCACGATGTGTGTCACACGTTTCCTGGCTTTTAAGGGAAACCGTTGGAAGTATGCTCGTAACTTGAATTTGCGCCGATCATCTAAGATATCAAAGATTTTGCCAGTATCAGCATCACTAAGAATAAAGCACATCGCTCCTTCACAATCACGCGTTCCTTTGAATTCATCAATTAGAAGATGCTTGGGAAGAGAATTGATTTTTTTTCGTGGCTCTTCAAAGAAGCTATCTAAAACGCGCTCAACGGTTTTTGTGGAAACAAAATACCGCTGTGCAATATCCTTCATTGAGATCTTTTTCTTCAAATCCACAGCAATCGCAAATTTTAAAGCCTGTGAAATGTAACAATTTTCCGCTACATAATAGGTTTTGGCAGAAAACGTATGATGGCACTGGGTACAACGAAAACGCTGTTTGTACAGGTGTAGATAAGTTGGTACTTCTTGATACGGAAGCAACTGAATCCAACTATCATGATAAGCATGACGGATGATAGAATCAAATCCACAACATTCGCAACGATGCACTTCTCCGGTTAATAATCCGGTAAATACATTGGCCATACGGCCATGAACGCGCTCTTTACTAATGGCATCTTTTGAAAAGGTAATATGGGAATCTTTGATGTTCAAGATTTGTTTGATGGAATGACTTGTCTTTTCATCCGTACATTTGATATTCTTAGTTATGGACATTTGGTTATCCTCCTATGATTTTTTTTTGCCGATTTAATTATAGGACAACCAGATGTCTTTTTGTTATATGATTTGTCAAATTAAGTTAGAATAAAATGCTTCTTGTACATAGCTCAAAAATATCTCAATTGGTGTTCTGTAATTCAATGATTTTCTTGGAATATGATTACGTTGATTGCTGACACTGGAAATAAATGTCTGATTCACTTCTCTAAAATCCATTGATTTCGGCAGTCCATTACGACGCAGAATTCC
>NZ_GL622241.1:1952627-1954342 GCF_000185365.1 Enterococcus italicus DSM 15952 | reverse complement strand
TTATAAAAAAATATTTGGCGTCACTACTCAGTTTGAGTAACAACACCAAATATTATAGAACCGACTTATGGCACAGCCCAGTCTTTTTGTCTTAAGAACAAAGTCTGTTTCGCCGTGATGGAGTAGCGCTAGGTCTCACGTTTTTTTCACTACGGCTTAGTGGCGTAATTTTTTTTGGCGCTTGCGTACCTTTTTGGTCCAAAAACCACCGGAGATGAATTTGGGTTCATAGGTAATAATAAAGGCGCGTTCTTCGACTTCTTTAATGAGCTGGTACAATTCACTTTCGTGCTTACGAGGAGAGAGAATCTCAAGAATCATCCGCTCACCAGATAATCCTTCACCGTAGCTTTGCGTAACCCCATAGCCTTTGTCTCTAAGGATAGTTGGTAAATTCTTATCGTTATCAGAATTACTTGGGAGAATGGCTGTTGTCATAATGTAACCTAGTGCTAAGCGATCTTCAATGAAAATTCCGACACTAATGCCCACAGCGTACCCTAGAGCGTACACAAAGAGATTGATTGGATTATCCAGTCGGTTTAAGACTAACGAAAGACCCAAAATATAAATCGTAATCTCAATCATACTTAAAATAGGTGCCAACAGACGATAGCCTTTCATCGTCAGCATAAAGCGGATGGTGCTAATTGTCACGTATGCGAAGTTGATAAAAAAAGTCATTGCTAAAATGGAAAGTGACATACACGTCGCTCCTTTCTTCCCCTAGGGTAACAGAAATTAAATAGATGGGAAAGAGTTAGCGTGTCAGTGGACAAAAACGACGCATGGTCTTTGATAGCTGCTCGGATATCATCGTCGGCAAGACGACATAGTGCTTGTCAGCTAATTCATCGGCAATCAGGCTATGAATCGTGACTGCTGCACCTATCGCCGACTCGGCCAATTGATCAGTTTTGCCAAATTGGCCTAAAAAGCCACCGATGATACCTGCCAATGTATCACCCATCCCACCCGTTGCCATTGCAGGATTGCCGTATGTGTTTTGATAGATTGCTTTATGGGTATAAATATGGGTTTGTTCACTTTTTAAAACGAGTGTGCAGCCGAGTCTTTGTTGGGCCTGTTGATTTGCGTCAATGGTCTGTGCAGCGATAGGAAGCCCACTGAATCGCTCCCACTCCTTTTGGTGGGGCGTCAAGACGATGTGCTCGGGAAATAAAAAATCAAGAGGATGTTGTGCCAATAACGTAATTGCCGAACCATCGATCACAAGCCATTGCGTAGCAGTTTGATGGGATAAAACAAACGCCAGACACTCTTTGGCAATCTTATCCGTCCCTAATCCAGGGCCAATCACGATGACATCGGCAGTCGCTACTAGTTCGGCTATTGGATCATGAAACGTGAGGGCCATTGCTTCTGGCAAGCGACTTTGTAGGGCTGGAATGGTGCTGGCATCGGTCATGACAGTGACCAATCCAGCACCACTATTCACGCAAGCCTGCGCACACATCAAAATTGCACCACCATATTGTTTTCTGCCCCCGATGCAGACGACCCGTCCGTAAGATCCTTTGTGGGACTGGACCGCTCGCTTGACGATGACTTGGTTGAGACATTCTTTTGTTAAAGGAATCATTGAACTCGCTCCTTTGCTTTTTCTTCTATTTTAGGCGATAGTTGAAAGAAAGGGAAAGAAAAATAGCGCGTGATGAAAAATGTCATGCTTTTAGTGAAAACTAATGATTATA
>NZ_GL622241.1:1871753-1951831 GCF_000185365.1 Enterococcus italicus DSM 15952 | reverse complement strand
TTATCATTCTCAATTAGCTATGATATACTGAGAATTCAAGGAGGTATGTGTATGCAAAAATTGTTAGCAATTAATAAAATGACCGTGCTTTTTTCTTCCGAATGGACAGAAAAAACACCTTATCCATACGGCGAGGGGCTCTATGCATCAATCCATACGCTACCTGACCAGCTGATTGGGAAAAAAACGATGACCTTTGCGATGTATTATGCATCGGAAGGAGTGGAAAATCTGGCGTTAACAGTTGCTTCACGTTTTGTAGAAGCAGTCAAACGCTTTCCAGCGACCAATGAGCGAGTGGTATTGCAAACAGATGACACATATCAGCTAAAACATGTACCGGTATCGATAGCATTAGAGACACTTGTACAGTCGCTTTTTTCAGCAGATGCAAGTGATTTGGTACAAGAAGTCGCTTCTTGGGTGGATCAAGAATGGCTACCGACTGATGCAGTGTTGGCCTATCGTGGTGAGGCGACCAAGCCGCTATTAGCCAATGGCACATATGGCAAGCGTAGCTACTTCACAGCCCAACAAGCTGACCTACCTTCACTAAAGGACCAATTGGTATTGACGAGTGAGTTGTATCAATTTGCTCCCTATGTCTATGCAGGGACGATTGGCTTTCTACCTGAATTAGATCGTGATAGCTATCAAGTCTTTCATGAATGCTTCGGCAAATTTGTCTATAGCGTGACGTTGCAAAAAGATGGGGGGACGATTCCATTGCTTTGGCCAGATTATCTGTATCATAAACCAGAAGGACACTTGGAGTTTGGTGTTCTTGCTGCGGATGAAGCCGAGCGCTTTGCCCCGTTTGTTGAGTGGTCTGCGGGTGATGAAGTGACGATTGAGATTCGGGCAGAAGGCTTTCAAGACATTGTCTTAAAAACAAAGCTAAAACAACCACTCAAAGGGAGCAATCAATTGCAAAAGAATACTCTTTTGCTTGGAGAAGACCTTTGTTACCAAATTACAGATGACGAGCTGTGGAGTGAGATTGAGCAGCAGCGTGCACAAGTCGCACTCGTCACTCCTAAAAGAGAAAAGGTAACAGTCGATGCAAGCAATGCGACTGTGGCCAATCGACAAGTAATCGTTTCAGGAGTCACGGATTATCCTGGACGGTATCAATTCAGCGTAACGAGTCCGCGTTTTGGGACTTTGTTGCAAGTATTTCGCGTGGTAAGGGAGAAATAAAATGAAAAAATTAAAAGTACAAGATTTGATTTCAGTAGGTGTGTATACCGCAATTTATTTTTTGACGATTAGCATTTGTTTATTGGTACTAAAATTTACGATTCCCGGTTTTCATAATTTATTTATCCCAGCAGTGAGTGCAATGTTTTCGGGCGTGATTTATCTATTGGTCTTACAGCGCATTCCGCGTATGGGAGCCATTACGATTATGGGGAGTGTGGTCGCACTATTTTTCCTAATGACGGGTCATTTTCCATTAGCGATTGTTCCAGGGGTTCTTTGTTCCTTATTGGCAGATGTGATTCAATATAAGACCAATCTATCAGTCAAAGTGCGCACACTAGCTAGTTATATTGTTTTTAGCTATGGCTTGATGGGTCCGTTATTGCCACTTTGGTTTATGAAAAATGCCTATGTCGCATCGTTAAAAGCACGTGGCAAAGGGCAAGCGTATATTCAAGCGGTATTTGAACATGTCTCCACATCCGTCTTTATAGCTAGCCTGATTACGGTTTTTTTTGGTGCGATTTTTGGGTTTTATTTAGGGAGCTACCTGTACAATAAGCATTTCCAACGAACTAGCAGGTAAACGATATGAAAATGTATCCAGTCCATTTTGATCCTAGAAGCAAACTTTGCGTCATTGTCATCGCAAGTGTCGCGCTCATGGTGGAATTGTCATTACCGTTCGAGGTGGCTTTGATTGGGTTGTTTGCGTTTTTTTTGATCGCTAGCGGCTATATGAAAAAGGCAGTGGTCTTTCTTGGTGTATTTCTTGGCTTACTATGGGCCAATCAATTAGTCTTGGCTACTCCAGGACATCCAATTGCTGTGCTCATTGATTTTTTAATGGTGGGAAATCGGCGGCTGTTGCCAACGATTATGGCAGCGAGCTTTGCTTTGTCAGGGACAAAAGTCAGTGAATGGCTGGCGGCGTTACAAAAGCTACATCTACCTATGCAGCTTATCGTACCGCTGGCCGTTTTGTTTCGTTTTTTTCCAATGGCCATCCAAGAAATCAGCCACATCCGCCAAGCAATGAAATTTAGAGGGATTGCAACGACACCGTGGCAATTGATTCGCCATCCGCTACAGTCGATGGAATATGTCATCATCCCGTTGTTATTATCAGCGGAAGAGACATCATTGAATTTATCCGCAACGGCCTTGGTGCGCGGCTTAGCCAATCCTAAGAAGCATACAAGCGTACATGAGCTACAATTAAAAGGACCAGATTACGCACTGATGGGTAGTCTACTTGGCTGTTTGGTCGTAAGGATGTGGATAGGATGACGATCATTTCATTAAAAAAAGTGGGCTACCAAACACCGGCTGGAAACGTGCTGCTGCATGATATTGATTTAAAAATTGCAAAAGGTGAGCTGGTAGTCCTTAGTGGTCCGAGTGGCAGTGGCAAATCGACGCTACTAAATGTACTAAATGGCTTGCACCCTGAGCTTTATGAAGGACAAGTCACAGGCACTGGGTCAATTGGGATTTCTTCGTTTCCAATTCAAGACTTTACAGAGCATGTCGCGACACTCGGGATGGTTTTTCAAAATCCTAAGACGCATTTTTTTACCACCGATGTCGCATCGGAGCTGGCCTTTGTGATGGAAAACTATGGCTACGACCCCGCACGTATTCGCCGCCAAGTCGCCCAGCAACTAACCACCTATCAGCTGACTGCCTTAGAAGACGCGAGTATGTTTCATTTGTCGGGAGGGCAACGGCAATTAGTATCGATAGCCGCAGCGAATATGTTGCCACATGACTTGCTCTTATTAGATGAACCATCAAGCAATCTAGATCATCAAGCCATTCAGCAGCTAAAGCGCACGCTTATTCAGCTCAAGCAACAAGGGAAGACGATAATCGTTGCTGAGCATCGTCTGAGTTATTTAATGGATTGTGCTGACCGGTTGCTAGTCCTAAATCAAGGGACGATCATTGAAGATGATTCAACAGACCAAATTCGTGAAATAACTGAGCAAAGACGCAAGCAACTCGGCCTTCGCTCATTTACTCCGATTGCCATCCAGCTTTCGACCAGTGGCATAAAGCGCGAGCCGACCATTACGATGACTATCGACCATTTGCGCTACCGCTATCGTAAGCAATCCACATTGGCACTTGAAATTTCACAAATGAAAGTAGATAATACTAACATCAATGGCTTAATTGGGGACAATGGCGCAGGAAAGTCCACGCTCTTTCAGATTATATCCGGATTAAAAAAAGCCAAACAAGGCGCAATCGCAATTAATGGGCGCAAGTATAAGCCCAAGCAACTATTAGCCAAGACATTTTTCGTCATGCAAGATGTGAATTTACAATTGTTTTTTGAAACGGTCGAAAAAGAACTCTTGGAAAAAGCGCAAAAACCTGAGCGCTTCGAAGAAATCTGCGATAAGTTTCAGCTAACACCTCTCTTGCAGCGCCATCCACATTCACTATCAGGTGGCGAAAAGCAACGGGTGGCGATTGCAAGTGCACTCTTGTCAGGAAAAGAAATCTTGTTGTTTGATGAGCCGACGAGTGGCTTAGATTATCGCCACATGCAAGAAGTAAGTGGCTTGTTTAAAACACTCTTAGCTGAACCGGTCTTAGTCTTAGTTATTAGCCACGATGAAGAATTTTTACAAGCAACTTGCCAAACCATTTTTTCATTAGTGGATGGGAAGTTGCAAGAAATCGACCAATTGGAGGAATGAGTGATGTATATTGTTACGAATACGATCAAAGTGAAAACACCTTTTTTGGAAAGAATGACCCAACAATTTTTGTCTTCACATACACAATCCAAAATGACAGATGTACCAGGCTTTTTAGGATTTGAAGTTTTTTATCGCGATGTACCAGACGAAGCAGACGTCAGTGAAGTCGTAGCATTGAGTCGTTGGGAAAGCGAAAGTGATCAGCTAGCATGGACGCAAAGTGACTCATTCCAATCCTTACATCAACACCGCAAACAAGCTCATGAAGGGAAACCAAAAGAAAGTCCAGTCCTAGGAAATACGGTCAGCCGTTACTACTCTGCTGAATAAGTCGTACCAATCTTTTTGCTTTTTGGAGAAAAAGTAAAAAAGATTGGTTTTTTTTGTTTTTTTATAATAGAGTGGTTTGAGAAAATAGGTATGGAGGATTTTGTGTGTTTGAATTAACTATGAAAGTGTTATCGATTGTCTTGTTGGATTTAATCTTGAGTGGAGACAATGCAGTCGTCATTGCACTTGCCACTCGGAAATTGGAACAAAAACAACGAGAAAAAGCAATTTTAATCGGAACGGCTGGAGCAATTTTATTGCGCGTCGCATTGATGCTAGTTGCAATTCAGTTATTGGCCGTGCCATTTGTCAAAATTGTCGGCAGTTTATTATTGTTGTACATTGCCTATGACTTACTAGCAGAAAGTGGAGATGAGACGCAAGACATTACCGCAGGCGCGTCATTAGCTGCTGCTATACGCACGATTATTTTAGCTGATCTAGTCATGAGTTTAGATAATGTATTGGCAATCGCCGGTGTTTCGGAAGATAGCAAATTACTCGCAGTTTTTGGGCTAGCGATTAGTATTCCGCTAATTATTTTTGGTAGTCAATTTATTTTAAAAATTATAGATCGTTTTCCACTGGTTGTCTGGATTGGTGGTCTTTTGATTGCTTACACATCTGGTAAGATGTTCGTCGAAGATCAATATATCGAGACGTTAGTCAATGGCTGGATTCCTAATTTGAGTCATACTGTCTTGATGCCAGTAGTTTTTTGCTTAGTATTATTATTATTTGTTTTTACCATTGGCAACAAAGAAATGCGTCCAGTCAACGAATGGTTTTCACGTTAATGGGATTTAGTATTTTTTTCATAGCTTTGACGAAAAAAATTCACATTTATGACGTATGATTCAGTCATACCAATAAACAACCCAAATCTTTTTCATTTTATCCCCTAACCACTCATTGCCCCAACAATGAGTGGTCTTTTGTATTTGCTCAAGCGAATAGAATCGCTTATACTTCAGATGAATCACTGAAAGGTGGGAGCGGGTTGAAGAGTAAGAAAGAGCAAGTCTACGATATGTTAAAAGAGCAGCAAAAAAAGCTCACGGCTTCAGAGTTGGCGACGATTGCAGCGATGGATCGTACCAATGCGAGTCGCTATTTAAATGAATTGGTGAAAGATCAGTTAGTGGCCAAAGATGAGAGTCGTCTGGTCACAAGATCCAGCTAGCAACATGGATGTCTATCAAACGATTACCTACAAGCTAGACTCGCTAGAAAAAAACAATATGCCAACTATTGACTTAGAAGCACTCATTGCCAATGATGTTGATAAATACTTTGATAATTATTATGATAAAGTGTAAGCACAAAACGATAAAGGAGCGAAAAAATATGAAACGAATTATGTTAGTATGCTCAGCTGGTATGAGTACAAGTTTATTGGTTCAAAAAATGGAAAAAGCAGCTCAAGCTGATGGAGTCGAAGCAGATATTCTTGCCGTATCTACATCAGAAGCAGATGCAAAATTATCAGATGCTGACAAACCAGTCGACGTTTTAATGCTTGGACCACAAGTCCGTTTTTTGAAAGCTCAATTTGAAGGAAAAGTCGCAGGTAAAAATATTCCCGTAACAGTCATTGACATGAAAGATTATGGCATGATGAACGGTGAAAATGTCTTACAAACAGCCATTCAATTAATCGAAGCGAAGTAGAAGGTGAAATCAATGGGAGAAATGAGTCAAGAGCAACTAGAAGCAATCATGGGATTAATTGTGAACGCAGGTAATGCGAAGAGCGATGCCATGGAGGCAATCCAAGCAGCAAAAAACGGTGGATTCGAGGAAGCAGATGAAAAATTAAAAGCAGCAGAGGCAGCGTTACTTGAAGCTCATCATGCCCAAACCAAGTTGCTTACTGCCGAAGCAAACGGTGAAGCGCTTCCGATTACGCTGTTAACCATTCATAGTCAAGATCATTTGATGACCAGCATTACGTTTAATGATTTGGCAAAAGAAGTGATCGATGTCTATCGTCGTTTAGGATAAAATGACCAGAAACAAATTTTTGCCAAAAAAGTCTGTTAGAAAAATACCTCGAAAATGTAGGAGGTACTTTTCAACAGACTCTTTTTTATTTTTCTAGATTATAACTATATATTGCTAAAATAATATTTTTACGTGTCGCTAACCGCAAGCGCAACCGCAAGCTTGTTTGATTATGAAGAATATTTTGCCAACGTTTATTTGGAACAAACTGAGGAATTAGAACAGTTGTTGTGTAGTTTTGCTGGCTTGCACGGTTACTAACGCGTTCAACATAACGGACAATCGGTGTCTCGATGGAGCGGTATGAAGAGTGAACGACCGAGAAGCGCACATCAGGAAAGTGTTGCTTGAATTCCCGTTCGATTTCTTGCTCTTTTTTCAAGTCTTCATCTAAAGATACATGCATCGCCACGACATAATCACCAATCGAACGAGCATAGTTTAAGGCACCGATATTTACTTGCGTGACATTTCCGACCAAAACAATGACAGTATTTCCAGCGTAATCGTGTAATTCTACTTCAGGAGCCAAGCGTAACTGCTCAGCTACATTTTTATAGTGGTCATTTATCTTATAGAAAATAAAAAGCAAAATCGGCATAATGATAAAATAAGGCCAAATATCAGCTAAACGATATACAAAGAGAATGGCAATAATGGCATAAGAAATGAACGCACCGCTAATATTTGCGATAGACTTACGGAACCATTTTTCTCCTTCGCGTTTCCATTTAATGACCATTCCCGTTTGCGATAAGGCAAAAGGCGTAAACACGCCAATGGAATAAAGTGGAATCAAGCGTTCAGTTGATCCTTGGAAAATAAAGAGCAATACGATTGAGCCTAAAGCAAGGGTAATAATCCCATTAGAATACCCTAAGCGATCCCCGCGATCTTGATACATATGGGGCATAAATTTATCTTTTGATAGATTGTAGGCCAAGACCGGAAAAGCAGAAAATCCGGTATTCGCAGCGACAGCTAAAATGAGGGCAGTTGAAAATTGCAACAAATAAAACATAAAACCAGAACCAAATACGGCTTTTCCAATTTGTGATAGGACGGTGACTTCGGCTTCAGGTACGATACCATACCAGTAGTTAATAAAGGTAATACCTACGAAGAAGAATCCTAGAATCGTAGCCATCATTGCTAAGGTACTAGACGCATTTTTTGCCCGTGGGCGTTTGAAAAATGGTACGGCATTACTGATGGCCTCTACCCCAGTCAGAGAAGATGAACCAGAAGAGAAAGCCCGTAAGATTAAAGCCACGGTCACTCCAGGAACAGCTGTACCAATCGCCGCTGTAGCATGGAAAGGCGCATGACCAGTCAAAATTTGAAATAGTCCATAAATAATTAACAATGTAATAACTGAGATAAACGTATAGACTGGAACCATCAAAAAACTAGCAGACTCTCGTAAACCACGTAAATTCATCATCATAATAAGTAACACGATAAAGACCGAGATTGCTACTTGGTGAGCAGACAAAGCGGGTATAGCAGAAATAATGGCTTCTGCCCCTGCCGATACGGACACGGCTACTGTCAGCATATAGTCGACAAGTAAAGACCCCCCAGCAATTAGCCCAGCGTTTTTTCCCAAGTTTTCACTACTAACGACATACGCGCCTCCGCCATGAGGATACGCATGGATAATTTGGCGATAGGACAACGTCAAAGAGACGAGCAAAATAATCACAAAAGCCGCAATCGGTAACGAGTACCAGATCGCTGCAGAAGACAATGCGACTAAAACCACGACAATCTGTTCTGTCCCATAAGCAATCGAAGACAAGGCATCAGAAGACAACAGGGCCAAGGCAGCGAAACGATTGAGCTTTTGACCATCGTTTTCTGCGGATTTTAGCGGTTTCCCCACCAATAACCTTTTCAACATATTCACAAAAACATTCCTCCCAAATGAAAGAAAAACCTTTCAAAATCGATTGCAAAAAAGACCAATCAGAATTGTATATTAGTGCTCAAAGATAAAAAAGTCAACTAAATTCAGCCGTTTTCTTTTGATGGTTAGACAATTTCGTTCTTTTGCATAAAATCTTTTGATTCGAAGGCCAGCTTGAGAAGAATAAAAGCAAGCAATTGATTGAAAAGTTGATTAAATCACAATTAAAATGAAGCGTTTTATTGGTTTTTCTTTTCATTTTCCTATCATAATGCTAGAAAATTGATTGAAATTTCACAATCTCTTTGATACAGTAGAAGTGGGAAAATTATAGGGAAGAGAAGGAAAGGGTAGAGATAAATGAAAAAGAAAAAAATTTTAAGCTTGGTAACATTGGCGTTATTAGGCCTAGGTGTTTCTGGTTGTGCAGTTTTTAAAGCCGATGCACCAAGAGGAGAGCAACAAAAAACAGAGGAAACCAAAAAAGGCGAAGAAGACGTTACTTCGAGCGCGTCCAAAAAAGAATCAGGGGAATCAGCGGGCGCATCAGAAGAAAGTACCCCTTACACGGATCCTAGCAAATTAAAAAGCTCTTATGATGTTGTTATCATTGGCGCAGGCGGCGCAGGAATGACAGCGGCGATTGAGGCAAAAGATGCTGGTTTAAATCCAGTTATTCTAGAAAAAATGCCCATTGCAGGGGGAAATACTTCAAAATCATCAAGTGGAATGAATGCTTCCAATACAAAATTCCAAAAAGAACAAGGAATTACTGATAGTAATGATGCCTTTTATGAAGAAACGCTAAAAGGGGGTCATGGAACAAACGATAAAGAAATGCTACGTTATTTTGTTGACCATTCAGCGGATGCGATTGATTGGTTAGATGGGATTGGCATTAAATTAGACAACTTAACAATCACGGGTGGGATGAGTGTCAAACGTACGCATCGTCCTTCAGATGGTTCCGCAATTGGGGGCTATTTAGTCAAAGGATTGATGGAAAACGTTGCGAAACGTGACATTCCTATTTTCGTAAACACCGATGTGACAAAAATTCACGAAAAAGATGGTGTGGTTAATGGAGTGACTGCACAGGTTCAAGGTGAAAAAGCACGCACCATTAAAGGCAAAGCTGTCGTGGTTACAACAGGTGGGTTTGGAGCAAGCAAAGAATTAATTGAAAAATATCGACCAGACCTAAAAAATTATGTGACAACGAATCAAGTTGGTAGCACTGGCGATGGTATCAAGATGATTGAAAAGCTTGGAGGCCAAACGGTGGATATGGATCAAATCCAAATTCATCCAACCGTACAACAAGATAAAGGTATTTTGATTGGTGAAGCAGTCCGAGGAGAAGGAGCAATTCTTGTGAATGGCGAAGGCAACCGCTTTGTCAATGAATTGGATACCCGTGACAAGGTTTCAAATGCCATCAATGAACAATCAGGCAAATATGCGTACCTTATTTTTGATCAAGGTGTTCGATCACGTGCAACAGCCATTGAGTTTTATGCGAAACAAGGCTATGTAACTGAAGGGGCAACGATTAAAGAGCTAGCTGACAAAATAAACGTTCCTGCTAGTAATTTAGAAAATGCTGTAACCTCTTGGAATCAAGCAGTTGCAACCAAACAAGATACAGCTTTCCAACGGACAACAGGAATGGACCATCCATTGGACCAAGCCAACTATTATGCGATTAAGATTGCACCAGGAATCCACTATACAATGGGTGGTGTGAAGATTAATACGAAGACTCAAGTCATAAATAAGGAAAACAAACCAATTACAGGTCTCTATGCTGCTGGAGAAGTGACAGGCGGATTACATGGACAAAATCGAATCGGCGGGAATTCAGTAGCTGAAATCGTCATTTTCGGTCGTCAAGCAGGACAACAAGCCGCAGCATACGCAAAAGAACAAAAATAAGCAAGGATTCCTATATATCAAGCCCCCACTTTACATGTTTGTAGAGTGGGGGCTTTTGATTAGCAACAATTCATTTTTACTGGATTTCTTGGTAGTAAACCACTAAGAACTGGTATAATAAATAGATAGAAGGAACGTAACTAGGTTTGAGGCGTCACTCAGTTTCAAAAAGAATTTGGGGGGAAAGGGATGAACCGAAAGGAATTTACACAACGGCAACAAAAGAAAAAAAGACAGAAAATGCTTCTTATTATTCTCACAGGAGGGGTAGTTGCCAGTGTTTTTGGTAGCTATTTGTTGGTGACCAATCAACCAACGAAGAAAACAAACCAGCCACAAGCGACGGCGACAACGAAGCGTACGCCTACAACCAAAAAAACAACAGGCAAAGACAATCAGAGCGAGCAAACTCAGTCAATCACCATCATGGCAAGTGGCGACATGTTGTATCATGATGGGGTGTATGGTAGTGCGTTTGATGGTGAGAAGTATGATTTTTCAAATGATTATGAGCAAATTACGCCCTTAGTCTCATCAGCTGACTTGGCTCTGGGAGATTTTGAAGGCACAATCAATCCCAATCGTGAACTAGCAGGCTATCCTATCTTTAATGCACCAGAAGAAGTAGTTGAAAGCATTAAAAATGCGGGATATGATGCCATTGATTTAGCCCACAATCATATTTTAGATACAGGAATTGAAGGATTAGTTTACACATACGATGCCTTTAAAAAGGCTGGTATGGACCCATTTGGTGTGAAGACGACAGATAAAGATGAAATCTTAGTAAAAAAAGTCAACGGCATTAAAGTGGCCATTTTAGGCTATAGCTATGGTTTTAATGGCATTGAAGCGACGCTAAGTAAAGAAGACTATGACTATTACTTGAAGGATTTAACAATGGAAAAAGTTGAAGCAGAGATTAAGCAAGCGGAAAAAATCGCTGATCTGACTGTTGTTATGCCGCAATCAGGGGTGGAATACAATCTAGAGCCGACAGAGGAGCAACAAACGACGTATCGTCAAATGGTCGACTGGGGTGCTGATATTGTTTTTGGCGGTCATCCGCACGTTGTTGAACCAACAGAAACCATCACGAAAGATGGAGAAAAGAAGTTCATTATTTATTCCATGGGTAATTTACTCTCCAATCAAAGATATGAAACACTCGAAAACTATTGGACAGAGCGAGGCGTGATTATGGCCGTCGATGTGCAAAAAACTGGCGACAAAACTGTTTTAACGAAAGTCGAGGCCCATCCAACATGGGTTTCACGCGAACCGATTAATCGTACGTTTTCAGGTTATCAAGCATATGATTACCAAGTATTTTTAGCAGAAGACTATTTGCCTGGTGGCAAGTATGCCGATCAAATGTCTACAGAAAAGCAACAACGCATTGAGCAAGGGTACCATGAAGTAATGGATTTACTGAATATCCAATTTTAAAAAAGGAGTGTGACAAAAAACTGTCACACTCCTTTTCGTATTGGTAGACGGTATTCCAAACGCAGCTCTCTAGACAATAAGTCAAAATTCTCAAAAATTTGAGCAACAATTTTCTGAATTTCTGCACTTATTGCTAAGAGCTAAACGCGTTTGTCATAACCTTTTTAGACGGTATTCCAAACGCAGCTCTCTAGACAATAAGTCAAAAATTCTCAAAAATTTGAGCAACAATTTTCGGAATTTCTGTACGTATTGCTAAGAGCTAAACGCATTTGTCATAACCTTTTTACCACAATGTATATTTTTCACGTTTGTTCATATAATCGTCATCTAATAGTTTTTGGGTATTGTGTAATTGTGAATAGCCAGCGAGTCCACGTTTGAATAGTATTTGCATTGATAAGCGTAAAAGAGCCAGTAAAGCGATAATTAACACAACTAAGATGAGTAAGGATTGATTATAAAGTTCATTACCTAAACCAGTCGAAATGGATTGTCGTAAACCATAAATCGAATAAGTCATTGGAATATATGGATGAACGATATTGTAGAAGCGACTTGTAATCTCCATTGGGAAGACACCACCCGCTGATCCTAATTGAACAACTAGTAATAAGACAGCGATGAAGCGACCTGGGTTATCAAAGCTCATGGCTAAGAACATAATCAAGAACATATTGACCCAAGCTGTTGCAAGTAAAATCCCATAGAATTGCCATTGGTTAGATACAGTCAAGCCAATCATTTGCATAACTGTTCCAATCACAAGTGCCATTGTTGTAGCGACTAAACCACCAATTGTTACTTTACTACGGAACCATTGAGCAGCGGAGGCACCTTTTCGATTGGCAATTTTGCGGATTGGATAGACGAAGTTAAAGACTAGTGATCCGACGAACAGTGAAACACTCATAAAGTATGGTGCTAAGGCATGACCATAGTTTGGCACGCTACTATATTTCGTTTGTGTTTCTTTAGCTGGATTTGCAATCATTTCTGCATTTTTGTCGCCAAGTGAAAGATCATTGATTTTCGCTGAACCATCTTTTAATTTGGTTGCTAATTCATTGGTACCATCTGCTAATTGACCCGTACCATCTTTTAGTTTTAATACGCCAGAAGAAAGCGATGGAATTTTACCATTCAATGTATCTAAACCATCGGCAAGTTTAGCAGTACCATCATTTAATTCGCCTGATTTACTGTTTAACGTGTTTGCACCATTCGCCAAGGTTGAGACACCGTTCGCCAATTGGTTTACACCTGAAGCTAGTGCAGGCGTCTTTTCATTGACTGTGTTTAACCCATTCGCTAACTGATTGGCCCCACTTGTTAATTGAGCTGAATTATTGTTAAGTGTGTTTGCACCTGTAGCAACTTGTGAGAGACCATCAGCTAATTGAGATACACCGTTAGTTAAGGTTGGTGTTTTGGCGTTAACTTCTTTTAAGCCACTCGCCAATTGGTTGGCCCCACTTGTTAATTCCGAAGATTTTGCTGCAAGTTGAGCGCTGCCTTTAGCGAGCTCATCTACACTTTGGGAAAGAGTAGGCATCTTTGTATTGAGTTCATTTAATCCGTTAGATAGCGCAGTAGCACCTTGTTGAAGTTTTTCAAACTTATTAACAATATTTGGATCAAGATTAGGCATTTGTGATTCTACACCTTGTAAAATTTGTTTGACAGCAGTTAATTCATTTCCAGCATTTTGTATATCCGCAGCTACTTTAGTATTTTGAGCATTGGTAGCTAGTGATTGACCAACAACATTGGCTAGATTTGGATCGGTTATGCCCGCTTTATTTAACGCAGTAACAACAGCTACGGTATTTGATTGTACATCGCTTGCCATTGAATTTGAAGTATTTGCTAAACTGTTTCCGGCAGTTTCTAAATGACTTGCAACAGTTTGGAGTGCACCTGCTAATTGTCCTAGGTTACTAAGCGCAGATATATCCACACTATTTAAACCGCTAGATATTTGATTTGCACCATTATTCAAGGCGGAAACACTACGAACCAATTCTGGCATTTGACTGTTTAAAGCTTTGTTTCCTTCGGCAATTTTATTGACACCACCAGTATATTGAGCTAACCCAGTCGATAAATCATTCGCACCAGTACCCAATGCACCTAAGCCATTTGTCAATGTTGGCAGTTGGCTAGCTAATTGTCCCACACCATTGTTTAATTGGGTGCTACCATTCGCAACCTGGGCAACGCCACCGGTATATTGGATTAAACCAGCTGACAAGCTATTTGCACCAGTACCTAATGCACTCAAGCCATTTGTTAAAGTTGGTAGTTGGCTAGTTAGTTGACCAACACCGTTATTCAATTGATTGCTACCATCTGCAACTTGGGCTACACCAGCTGTGTATTGACTAACACCGGATTTTAACGAGCCGGCGCCGTTATCGAGTTGGCTGACACCATCTGCCAAGGTTGGTACACTCTTAGCTAATGTACCAACACCAGTATTCACCTGATTGGCACCATCATTTAATTTTTCTGAGCCTTCAGCTGCTGTATTCATTCCTTTTCCTAATTCATTAATAGTAGAAATTATAGCCATAGCATAAGACTTGGTTACTTTTTCACTAACTTGTGCTTTGAGTTGTTTCATTGCATTGTCACTAACTACTTCACCAAGATAGTTGACACCAGCGTTTGTTTCATATTTTAAATTCATTTTTTCCGGATCGCTATCTAAAACGGTCGCTGCATTTTTAGAGAAATCCTTTGGTATTGTGACAACCATATAATATTTACGGTCTTTTAACCCTTGTTTTGCAGCATCCTTCGAAACAAAATGCCATCCCAAATCATCATTTTTCTTCAAGTTGTCGACTAGTTCACTACCGACACTTAACGTCTTCCCTTGAAAATCAACGGACTGGTCCAAGTTGACCACAGCAACTGGTAGTTCATTCATATTGCCATAGGGATCCCAAATCGACTTTAAAAAGACACTCGCATAGAGAATTGGAATCAACGAGACCACAATTACAGTTACAAATAAAAGTTTGTTTTGCCAAATTTTCTTAAATTCTTTCTTTATCAAAAACATGCGCCCCCTAAAATTCTTATAAATCATTCCAATTTACAAAGGTTAATTTTTCCCCATGTAAGGAATCGTGGATAATATCGGCAATCGATACATTCGCTAAAGCATTGCGCCATTGATCATCGGCTTTTGCAAATGCTTGGTAAACAATGGAATTTGCCGTAGCTAGATTCACCAAGCGACTGGAGTTTGCAAAGGTATGATGGAGCAATTGTGAATCAGGAAAGGTAACGACTTTTCCCTCAATGGCTTCCACAACATCTAGACAAGAGATATCTTTTGACGCTCTTGCCAAGCAAAAACCACCGCCTTGGCCAGATACAGAGGTAGCTAAGCCAGAAACTACCAATTTACGAACGATTTTTTGCGTATAGGTTGGTGAAGTACCTAATCGTTGGTGAATCGTTGCTGACGCTACCGGAATACTTGGCATCTGAGTTGTTAACATGGCCATTACACAAACACCTTGTTCAAATGCTTTTGTTAGTTGCATTCAATCACCTCCCACTATATAATGGATGTACAATATCTTTTATAGACTTTTTATATCCACAATGCATAGTATACCATTTTCAGAAAAAGAGCAACAAAAAAGTGTAAATTTCTAAGGAAGTGTTGAAATGAAAAGTTATGTGGAAAGGGATCGTTGGGAGCAGCAAAAGATTGAGAAAATTTCGCATGAATCAAGAGGGATAAAATTGTGCTATTTTTTAGGGGATTTGGTGCTATTTCTGTTGGCGATGTATTTGTTGATTGGCAGTCTTGTTAAGTTTGAACATCCATATCTACGATGGTTGTTAGCGATTGTCGGTTGTATCGGGGCCTTTCGCTTTGGCAATCGACTGAGAATTCGTTTGTATATCTATCTTCAATAAATAGAGGTAGTGACAAGAGCGAATAACTCCGAGCAATAAGAGCAGAAATTACGAAAATTGATTTTCAAATTTCCGGTAATTTATGAGTTATTGTCGAGAGAGCTGCTATTGGACACCGTTTAAAGAGGTAGTGACATGAGCGAATAGCTCCTACGACGAAAAGACCAGAAAATCCAAAAGTTTTTTTATACTTTTGGATTTTCTGGTCTTTTTGCTCGTAGATGAATAATTCTATCTCCGCCTCTTTTTAACGATATACTAAAACAGAAATTGTCGCATTTTTCGCCATGTAACTAGCCTGTGTGCCTAAGTATTTCCGGATAGGGTTACGCGATTTTGAACCAATGATTAATAAATCAGCCTTTGAAATTGGAATAAATTCTTTGACAATGACTTCACCCGGGTTTCCTTGACCAATGAGAACTTCCACATCTGTTAGTCCTTGCTCTTTTGCATAAGAGCGGTAAGTTTCACCTTGGCGAATTAATTTTTCTCGAGCGTTCTTTAAAAAGGTCTTATCCAGAATTTCATACGTATTAATGTCTTCGTTTTCTAAAACGAGTGCGATGATTAACGAAGAGTCTTCTAGTTTCGCGCGATGGACAGCATAATGGAAGGCTTTTAACGCATCTTCTGACTCTTCCACACCAACTAAAATTCGTTTGAACGCATACATATTGCTCCTCCTACTCCGTTTCACGCATATTATTTAATTGAATGCGCGCATTTAATTTTTTGTTTCCCTTATATAGGTCATAAACTGTCCATGCCAACAAAAGAAGCACAATAGCTATCGTAAAGTAGGCAATGCTATCTGCAATGACAAGATCTATTTTACTTGCGTTGTCACCAAAGAATCCTTCAATTTGTCCGGGCAATCCGATTAGATTTAAATACGTTAATCCGATGACTGAAATCCAACCTAATAAGCGAATGATCCATGAGTTTTTGAAACGATCACCCATTTCAAGACTACTATCCGTCATCATGAGCAGTGGGACCATTGAGAATGGTAAGGCAAAAGCTAGAAAGACTTGAGAATTATTCATTAAAGTATTTAACGCAGTATGTTCTTCAATAGCCGATTTACCACTGGTTAACGCCACACAGACTAAGACTGGAATCACCGAGATTAAACGAGTAACAAGGCGCCGTAACCAAATCGGTATTTTCATATGAATGAAACCTTCCATGACTACTTGTCCTGTCAAGGTACCAGTAATCGTAGAATTTTGACCAGATGCAAGTAGCGCAACTGCAAAGAGAGTAGACAATAAACCAGATTTCGCTACCTGAACTAGGATACCATTACTTAAAGTTGAAGGATCAGATAAGGCTTCATACAATCCAAAGAAGGATGGATCTTGGACAGCGCCAGTTTTAAATACTGCAACACCCATAATAAGAAGCAACGAGTTAACAAAGAAAGCCATTGTTAATTGAATATTAGAGTCCCATGTGGTAAAGCGAACTGCTTCGGCAACATCATCTTCATCGCTATGATCAATAGCACGTGTTTGAGAAACAGCCGAATGTAAATACAAATTATGCGGCATCACAGTCGCTCCAATAATTCCTAAGGCCCCTGTTAGAGGAGTTTGACCGCCGATACTTTTTGATGAAGAGAATGTTTCACTTGTTGGAATAAAGCCTTTCATCACCGCAACCCAATCTGGATTTGATAGAGCAACTTGATAGACAAAGACAAAAAGAATGACAAAAATCAAACAAACCACGATTGCTTCAATCTTACGAAATCCGACTTTTGTCAACAATAAAAGCAACAAGACATCAAAGACAGTAATAAAAACAGCATACAATAAGGGAATATCAAATAGTAGGTATAAGGCAATAGCTGCCCCGATAACCTCGGCAATATCTGTGGCCATAATCGCTAATTCAGTTAAAATCCACAAAATAATACCTAATGATTTGCTCGTACGCGCTCGAATCGCTTGCGCCAAGTCCATCTGAGTGACGATTCCTAGTTTAGCTGCCATGTATTGTAAAAGCATAGCAATCAAGCTAGACATTAAGATCACCGACATTAATAGATATTGAAAATTTTGACCGCCAGTAATAGAAGTGGACCAGTTTCCCGGATCCATGTAGCCGACTGCCACAAGTGCACCCGGCCCCGAGTATGCGAACAATGTTTTCCAAAATCCCATACCTTTAGGAACAACGACTGTCCCATTTATTTCCTCAAGTGATGGACCATTGGCGTGTTCCATCAACTTGTGCTTATGAGCATGATTTTCATTTTTACTCAAGAAGATAACCACCTTTCATTTCTTTTCAACGTTAGTTTACTCCTCAAATGAAAAAAAGAAAAGGATTTTTTTCGGAATGCCTAAAAAAAATAATAGGCGCATCGATTTTTGTTTATAATTACCCTAGGGGATTAACGTATTAAATTGAAATAAATACAATATAAAATAGAATTATGATAATTGCTTTTGATTATCGTTATCAATTAGTGGATTGTATTATCATTTGAAAAGTTGTGGTGTTATACTCTTTTTGTGAAATCAAGGAGGAGAACAATGAAAAATTACCAACGATTTATTCTAACTTTAACAATCGGTTTCGCAGCCTTACTAGCTGAGTTTCTTTTCAAAAATCCGACAATAGCTTATATGATTGTAGCGATTACGGGTGGGTTGATTGCCATTCAAATGTTGATTGACATGATTGCTACACTGCGTTCGGGAAAATACGGTGTGGATATTTTAGCCATTACTGCCATTGTAGCGACATTGGCGGTCGGTCAATATTGGGCTAGTTTAGTTGTGCTAATTATGCTTACAGGGGGAGATAGTCTAGAAGATTATGCTAGCCGACAAGCTAGTAAAGAATTACAAGAATTGTTAAGCCATTCCCCTCAACTTGCTCATGTGATTAAGGGAGCGGAAATCATTGATTGCAAAGCTGAGACGGTGCAAATCGGTGAGCTTGTCTTAGTTAAACCAGGTGAGCTTGTACCAGTAGATGGTGTGATTAAAGAAGGTCGGACGACGTTGGATGAATCCTCTTTAACAGGTGAGTCATTACCGGTCGAAAAAGGAATTGGCGATGAAGTGATGTCAGGGTCGCTAAATGGCGATCAAGCATTTCGGTTTAAAGTAACTAAAGTAGCCGCTGACAGTCAATACCAATTATTGGTCAAATTAGTAAAAGAATCGGCTCAAAAACCGGCCAATTTTGTTCGTTTAGCAGATCGGTATGCGGTGCCTTTCACGATTATTGCGTATGTGATTGGTGGTTTGGCATGGTTTTTCTCTAAAGATCCGGTACGCTTTGCAGAAGTCCTAGTAGTCGCATCACCGTGTCCTTTAATCTTAGCTGCTCCGATTGCGCTAGTCGCAGGAATGAGTCGGTCTAGCCGCAATGGTATCGTAGTGAAAAATGGGACAACCATCGAAAAACTTGCAACTGCTAAAAGCTTTTCATTTGATAAGACGGGGACAATAACAGAAGGAGCGCTCTACATTGATCAATTATCTTATACGAGTAGTTATACGGAAAAAACATTTTTACAACTCGTAGCCAGTGCGGAGCAAGAATCGGGACATGTCATTGCACGCTCCATTGTTCGGGAAGCCAAAGAAAAAGGTGTGGCATTATTGCCAGTGAAAGATTTGGAAGAAGTGACTGGCCAGGGTGTTGTATGCTTTATTGAAGGAAACGAAGTAAAAGTAGGTAAATCGACCTTCGTAGGGAAAAAAGATGTCCATCGCTTAACAAACGAAGTCGCGGTCTTTGTTGCTGTGAATGGTGTCATGATAGGACATGTGACTATGAAAGATCAAGTCCGTCAAGAGGCAAAGGAAACGATGCAAATGCTAAAGGCGGGAGGAGTAGAGAGCATCCATTTATTAACAGGAGATAAGCAAGAAGTGGCAGATAGCATTGCAGACCAAGTAGGAATTGATGTGGTGCATGCTGATTGTCTACCGCAAGATAAAATCGCCTATATTCAAGAAATTCCAGCGCCACTTAGACCAACAGTCATGGTAGGTGATGGAGTAAATGATGCTCCAGCTCTTTCCGTTGCGGACATCGGAATAGCGATGGGGGCGCATGGTTCAACAGCTGCCAGTGAAAGTGCAGATATTGTTATTTTGAAAGATGATTTGGCTAAAGTAGCTCAAGCAAGAGACATTGCCAAACGAACAATGGTCGTAGCGAAACAATCGGTATTGATTGGTATCATTATTTGTTGTGTATTAATGGTAATAGCTAGCTTTGGAATCATTCCAACATTATTAGGGGCGGCTTTACAAGAAGTGATAGATACGGTTGCGATTTTATCGGCTTTACGAGCACGAAATGATACAAAATAGTAAAGAGACTGAGATAGAATGATTCAGCGACAAAAAACCAGAAAATCCAGCAGTTGTTTCTCAAACGTTTGGATTTTCTGGTTTTTTTGTTCATTCGGGGCTTACGATCTATTATATAGCTTAAGTAGATATGCGCCAACGCCGTATAGCTCAGTTTTTTTGTTATTCTTTTAAATAATCATCTTTAGAAAACTCGGTTTCTTCATACCGTCCTTTTTCGCCATAGAAGCGGTTGTAGCGCCGTTTGAAGCGACGGAACAGATATATTACGAGCACTTTTATGAAGCAATAGATTGGGATACCAAAAATTACACCAACTAAGCCAAATAACTCAGCCATTACTAATAGTACAAAAATAATCGTAACGGGATGAATTTGTAATTTGTCCCCCATGACTCTAGGGACGACTAAATGACCATGGACAGCTTGGACAGCAAACCAGACAATCAAAAATTTGATGGCCATCATCCAAGAAACTTGTAAAGCGATAATCAATCCAGGTAAAAAGACAACAAATGGTCCGATATAAGGAATGATACACAAAATACCGGCAGCAATCGCTAATATACCTGAAAAAGGCAATCCAATCAGTAAAAAAAACGGCCAATACATAATACCTAAGATGACTGATAAAATAATTTGTCCTTTTAAGTATGCCCCGATTTGTTGGTTGACAATTTGGGCGATCTCATTTGCATCTTTTCGCATGACTGGTGGCAAGATTTTTTTACTTGTTTCATAGAAGCGATGATTGTCTTTTAATAAAAAGAAAGCAATAATCGGTCCGGTGACCAATGTAATTAAAGTCGTCGAAACCGCTGAAAAGACACTACCAACTCCTTGTGCTCCTTTTTGAAGATAGTTTTCTAAAAAGTTCCCAACTTTTGACCAAACTTCGTTAAGTGAACTTTGTGATTGGTTGATGGCGTCAGCAAATGGTGTCTTGGCAAAAAAGTTTTGTACAAGCTGTTGCACATCTGAAAAAATGGTTGGAAATTCGTCAATTAATTGGTGCAACTGTTCTTGAATACTTGGAAAGATAAGTACCCCTCCTAAGACCAATAAAGCAATGACCGCTAAAAAGAGTAACGATACTGCCCAAATTCGAGGTAGAAACCTCTCAAGCTGATGAACTAGCGGATGAAACATATAATACAAAACAATCGCAAAAATAGCTGGTGGTAAAATAGCAAATAAAATAATCGCAAATGGTGTGAAAAAAAAAGAGATTTTAGATAATACCCAAATACACGCCCCAATTAATAAAACTGAGGTACAAGTAAATAGTAAATTCTTTCCTCCTAAAAATTCAATCCAACGGTGCTTCTTCTCTTCCAAATTTCCCCCTCCTAGTCTTTAAAAAAAGTATAACTTTTTTTTGGAAAGATGTAAAAAAGAAGACGGCAGCAAGGGGGAAAAACAGACTTTAGACTGAAATAAAAGAAAAAGGCTTAGTGAATCCATCTCGATTGACAGAATTTAAGGGCAGATAGACTTCTTTTTTTTATTTCACAATCTTGTTGTATAATAGTGTAAAGGATTAAAGGAGATGATTAGATGGAAAAACAAATTTGGAAGCAGTTTGTACAAGGAGAAACGAGAGTCCTAACGCAGCTTCCATCAAAAATAGCTAATTCATGGCAATTCTGTTTACAAAACCATGTGGATCCTTTTTTAGTCAAACCACCAAAAATTTTAACTGCTAGTGACTTAACAACGAAGCAACAAGAGAATCAAGAACTCATCCAACTTGTTAAAGCGGAATTAAGTCGCATTGAAAAACAGTTTCACTTAACAAATCAACTATTTATTCTAACCGATAATGAAGCAAATATTATTTGGCGAACGGGAAATTATCAAGCAAGAGATTTTGCCAATGAGATTGCCTTTCGTGAAGGAAGTAATTGGTCAGAGTTAGAAGTCGGTACAAATGCTATCGGTCTGGCCTTGCGATCAAAAGAAGATGAGTGTCTTGCTTTGGAAGAACATTACTCGGCAGCATCAAGAAAATGGAGTTGTGCGGCATCACCAATTCTTGATGAAAACAATGAAATTCTCGGAGTCCTAGATATATCAACGTATCAAAACTCGACGGCGAAGGATTCATTTTTACTATTGACGATGCTGACGCAAAAAATATCCAATCAGCTGATGAAACGGCACATTCAACGACGAAATGATTTATTAGAGTACGCAAAGTCTTTTTTAGAAGAAGTTCTTTTTTGTGATGCGCATTTTCGCATTATTCAAGTACCGCCTAGTATGGCAGATCAGTTTCATATAGGGCAGGATATGCGTAAAATCATTAGTTCAGCAATGATTTATGATCAAGAAAGTATTATGCGTAATCGCCAACTAATCGGTTACAAATACAAATTGTATCAAGTGAAAAATGAAAAGGGTAACACACCGACCTATCCAGGTGTAGCTTCTAGAAGTAAGAGTTACCAACAGTTTTTGAATCAGGTTATTAAGGTCGCTACAACGAGTGTGCCAATTCATATTTTTGGCGAGTCAGGTAGTGGAAAGGAAATAATATCGCAGACCATTCACCAAAATAGTCCACAAAAAAATGGCCCTTTGATTGCTATTAATTGTGGGGCTATTAGTGAGAATTTATTGGAAAGTGAGCTTTTTGGCTATGCACCAGGCGCGTTTACTGGCGCCAATGCGAAAGGGTTTGAAGGAAAATTATCACAAGCCAATGGTGGCACCTTATTTTTAGATGAGATTGATAGTATGCCGGAAAAGATGCAACAATCTTTGCTTCGTGTATTAGAAGACAAGATGGTGACCCCTATTAGTGGAAAACCGGTCATGACTGATTTTCGCTTAATTACGGCAAGTAACAAGGATTTACGGAAGTTAACCCTAGAAGGCAAGTTCCGAGAAGATCTATTTTATCGTTTGTTTGTATGTACGGTCCGCATTCCACCTCTTAGAGAGCGCTTAGAGGATATTGCTCCACTGGTTGACCGATTTATGGTGAGCAATCATTGGGAAATTGATTGGAAGTGGAAAATTGAAAAAGTCGCCATAGGATATCCTTGGTACGGTAACATCCGCGAGTTCAATAATTTTCTATCGCGAGTGGCGATATTTTACTCTGATTCAGAACCGTCAGAGGATGAATTGAACGCCTTAATTCAAACAGGTAGCATTTACCTAAATCAGGGTTCAACCAATTCCTACGAACCTATCTTTACTAGAAAAATAAAATCAGAAAAACATCGGATTGAAGAAGCGTTAGAAGCGAGCCATTTCAATATGACAAAAACAGCAGAAACATTAAATATCTCACGAGCAACACTGTATCGCAAACTAAAAAAATATGAGTTGTCTTGGTAAATTTTTGTGAAAAAAAGTAAATTGAGAAGAAATTTGTTTTTTAAGCAAAAAATAGTTTGAAGCCAAAAAAGAGAAGGAGACTTCTCTTTTTTTGTGTCTCAGAAACTCGTTAATGAGACAAACTGTATCAGATCTTTGTAGCAAATATGTCTCAAGATGGTAAGCGGTTCCAAAATGTGTGTTTCAAGCTTAATAATATGGTCGGAGTTATTTGTTACATAACACCGTAAATCAGTCATATAGCAAGGATTTGTGAAAGGAGAGATGTTCTCTCTGGTTTCACAAAAAAGTTGGCATGCAACTTGCTTATTACTAAAATGAAAGCGTAATCAATAAGGAGGGACAATTCATGACAAACTATGATTTAATTGTCATTGGCGCTGGACCGGGCGGCTATGTTGCGGCGATTAAAGCTGCACAACTTGGCAAAAAAGTAGCTGTGGTCGAAAAGAATAAAATAGGAGGTACCTGTCTAAATGTAGGCTGTATACCTTCGAAAAGCTATCTGCAACATGCGCATTGGCTCTTATCATTAGAAGAAGGAAAAAAACATGGTGTAGATACTACGCTCAATGCCATAGACTTTTCAAAAATGGTCGAGCGAAAAAATGGCGTCGTTCAAACACTGCAATCGGGCATTCAGCATTTGTTTTCGAGTAATAAAATTGATTATATCGAAGGTGAGGCTGCGTTAGTTTCTAAGACGTGCGTCGAGGTAGCTGAGAAAGCATTGCATGCTGAAAGAATTTTATTGGCGACAGGGGGAAAACCTTTTGTGCCACCGATTAATGGGATTGAACACGCACATTATGATACGACCGATACGTTCTTTTCGATGACTGAGTTACCGAAAAAACTTGTCGTTATCGGCGGTGGGATTATTGCAGTCGAGTTGGCATTTGCAATGAAACCATTGGGCGTAGACGTAACATTATTAGAGGTAGCCAAAGATATTTTACTAACGGAAGATCCAGAAGCGCGCAAAATCATCAAAAAGAAATTGTCAAAAATGGGCATTGCCATTACGACTTCTGCAAAAATTGACCAAGTAACCGATAAGGAAGTCATCGTAGCTGGGAAAGCTGTGGCATATGATCGCTTACTCGTAGCTGCTGGTCGAAAACCAGATTTGACTTTAGCGAGTCAACTGGAGATTGAATTGGATGAAGCAAGCCGTTTCGTTCGCGTAAACAATACGTATCAGACCAGTATTCCAAGTATCTATGCAATAGGCGATGTCGTCGGAGGTTATCAATTGGCACATGTTGCCAGTCAAGAAGGGATACGCGCTGTCGAGGCGATGTTTGGTACTGAGAAATTCCCAGTGGATAAAACATCTGTCCCACGTTGTCTTTATACTAGTCCTGAAGTAGCAAGTTTTGGACTATCTGAAGAAGAAGCGAAAGCCCAATATCAAGATGTAGTTGTGAAGATGATGCCTTTTTCAGGAAATGGGAAAGCCATTGCAGCGATGGAAACAGATGGATTTGTCAAAATAATTAGTGAAAAACACTACCATCAAATTCTAGGAGCAGTAATTGTCGGAAGCCATGCAACAGAGATGATTCATACGATTTTAGCTGTAAAAGAAGCAGAAGGAACAATTGATGAGCTTGATGAAATGATTTTTGCCCATCCGACGCTTTCTGAAGTGATTGGTGAGACGAGCAATTCATTATTTGGACGAGCAATTCATGGTTAATAAGGAGGAAAAGAAAATGACAAAAATGACAAAAGATCAAGCAAAATGGATCCTAAAAACAATGTACGATATCCGTAATTTTGAAAACCAAGTGCATGATATTTTTACGACAGGTGAAATTCCAGGATTCGTTCACTTATATGCTGGCGAAGAAGCAATTGCAACAGGCGTCTGTGCGAATTTGACAGATGATGATTATATTACAAGTACGCACCGTGGTCATGGACACTGTATCGCAAAAGGTTGCGACTTAGATGGCATGATGGCTGAAATTTATGGGAAAGAAACGGGCTTAAATAAAGGAAAAGGTGGCTCGATGCATATCGCCGATGTTGGTAAAGGAATGCTTGGGGCTAACGGTATGGTCGGTGGCGGCTTCCCAATCGCTGTCGGAGCGGGCTTACGCAATAAATATCTAAAAACAAAAGATGTTGCGGTGTGTTTCTTTGGTGATGGCGCTGCGAATGAAGGGACGTTCCATGAAGGAATTAATATGGCGTCGATTTGGAAATTACCGGTCATTTTTGTTAACGAAAATAACTCATTTGCGGAAGCAACACCGCAATGGTATTCATCCGGTTCTAAAACAATCGCCGAACGTGCAGCAGCATATGGCATTCCCGGTGTAAGAGTGGATGGCGATGACTTGTTTGCAGTCTATGAAGCTACTGGGGAAGCAATCGAGCGTGCACGAAAAGGCGAAGGGCCAACACTGGTTGAATGTGTAACGTATCGTAATTACGGTCACTTTGAAGGTGATGAACAAAAATACAAAAATATAGATGGTGAAGAAAAAAATCGCCAAGACCGCGATTGTATTCCAGAATTTATCGAAAAAGCAATTGCGAAAAAATTATTAACGAAAAAAGAAGCAGAAGAAATTGCTGAGAAATCAACTACTGATATTGCGCATGCCATTAAATTTGCTGAAGAAAGTCCCGTTCCACGCCCAGAAGCATTGTATGAAGATGTATTCGCAGACTAAGCAGAGAAAAAGGAGAGAAGAAACATGACTAGAAAAATTACTTTTATGAAAGCTATTAACGAAGCATTAGAACAATCAATGGAGCGTGACGATCGAGTAATCTTACTTGGTGAAGATATTGCCGGAGGAGCAAAGGTTCCTCACTTAGAAGAGTCAAATGAAGATGCTTGGGGTGGCGTGTTTGGTGTCACAAAAGGTCTGATGCCTAAATTCGGTCGCGAACGTGTGATTGATACACCAATCTCAGAAATGGGCTACATGGGAGCGGCAGTTGGTGCTGCTGCTACAGGGTTACGTCCAGTCCCTGAATTGATGTTTAATGATTTTATTGGTTTTTGTTTTGACACAATCTTAGCTCAGGGCTCTAAAATGCGCTATATGTTTGGAGGAAAAGCGAAAATTCCGATGACTGTCCGTACGTGCCATGGTGCAGGCGCAAGTGCCGCTGCTCAACACTCAGGATCATATTATGGCATTTTTGGCTCTATTCCAGCGGTCAAAGTAGTTGTCCCTTCTAACCCTTATGATGCTAAAGGATTACTAACGGCTGCTATCGAAGATGACAACATTGTTATTTTCTCTGAAGATAAGACTCTTTATGGCTTAAAAGGTGAAGTGCCAGAAGAGTACTATACTGTTGAAATCGGAAAAGCAAAAGTAAAACAAGAAGGAACGGATTTGACCATTGTGACTATCGGAAAAATGTTATATGTTGCTCTTGAAGTGGCAGACAAATTATCGAAAGATGGCATCTCTGTAGAAGTAATCGACTTGGTTACTGTAGCACCGTGGGATCAAGAAACGATTATTCAGTCAGTGAAGAAGACAGGTCGTTTAATCGTGATTGATGAAGCCAATCCACATAATAATACTGCGACAGATATCGCATCTATCGTCGGAGACAAAGCATTTGATTATCTAGATGGACCAATTAAATGTGTCTGTGCACCAAATACGCCCGTACCATTTGCTACAAACTTAGAACAATTATACTTACCAAATGCAGACCGTGTATTAGAAACTGCAAATGAATTAATCGCGGACTTAAAGAAATAAGAGGAGGTGGATAGTGAATGGCAACAGAAATTACAATGCCTAAATTAGGGCTTACAATGACAGAAGGAACCGTCGATAATTGGGCGAAAAAAGAAGGCGATGCAGTCGCTAAAGGTGAAGTCGTTTGTACGATTAGTTCAGAAAAATTGAGCTATGATGTAGAATCTCCAATTGATGGAACACTAATCAAAATTTTGGTTGCAGAAGGTGACGACGCTGAATGTACTGCACCAATCGGTTTGATTGGGGATGCAGGCGAACAAGTGGGCGAAACAACCACTGATGCAACTTCGTCAGCCAGCTTAACAGCTGAATGGGAAGCACCAGAAACTGAAGTAGCAACACCAGCCCCTCAAGCAGCACCAGCTCCAGAACGAAAAGCAGGCGAACGCATCTTCATTACGCCTTTAGCTCGTAAATTGGCGGCGGAAAAAGGGTATGATATTGCACAAATTAATGGTTCAGGTGGAAATGGACGTATTACGCGTCGAGATGTAGAACGCCATCAACCAACAGCAGCACCAGTTGCAGCAGCTGTGGCACCATCTACTGTTGGTGCAGGATTGAAGGGTATGCGTAAGACAATTGCTGAACGCATGATGCACAGTCTACAAACAACCGCACAAGTAACCATTCAGCAAAAAGCGGATATTACCAATTTACTAGAGTTCAAGAAAGAAATTGAAGCAAAATCAAGTGTTGCTTTGAAAGACGGTCAATTGAGTATCACAACATTGCTTTCAAAAGCTGTTATTCTAGCTTTGAAAGAAACACCAGAAATGAATGCTTGGTATCATGATGGAGCTTACGAAAAACAAGAAGCCGTTCATCTAGGTATGGCAGTTGCAGTAGCAGATGGTTTGGTTGTACCTGTGGTAGAAAACGCTGATCGTATGACGTTAACTGAATTAGGTAAAACTTTAAACAGTCGAATTGCAGAAGCTCGTAATGGTTCACTAGCTGGTCAACATTATACTGGGTCGACATTTACAATTAGCAACCTAGGTAAGAGTGGAGCAGAATACTTTACACCGATTATTAACTCGCCAGAAATTGGTATCCTAGGGGTTGGTTCAATGCAAAGTCAACTTGCATTTGATGACAACCATGAAGTTGTTGAGTTGAAGAAATTACCATTAAGCTTAACATTTGATCATCAAATCATTGATGGTTCACCTGCAGCAGAATTTTTAGGTCGTATTATTTTCTACTTGGAAAATCCGTATAGTTTAGTATTCTAAAAGGTTTATTCGTATTTAAGGTCGTGTGTCAGAAGTTCTACTATAAGTAAAAAGACAGAAAAATCAAAAGTTGGAAAGGCAACTTCTGGTTTTTCTGTCTTTTCCATTCGAAGCATACGATACATCGTGATACGTTTTGTAACATGATGTTTCATAAAACTTTCCGATTTGTTACAGTATTTTTAAGAAAGTACGATTGTATCAACTGTTTTAATTTTGGCACACTGTTTGCTTATTATCTAAGTGCTTCACATGTTTTGAAGGAAACGTGACGAATGAACAATGCATGGAGGAATGTCAAATGAAAGCAGCAGTATGGCATGGACAAAAAGATGTCCGTGTAGAAGATGTCGAAGTAAAGGCGTGTGAACCAGATGAAGTTCGAGTAAAAGTAGCATTTACTGGGATTTGTGGTTCAGACTTACATGAATTTTTAGAAGGACCAATTTTTATTCCCGTTGATCAACCAGATCCATTTGCAAAAGGTCAAGCGCCTTTAACGATGGGGCATGAATTTTCTGGAACGATCGAAGAAGTTGGTTCACAAGTGAAGGATGTAAAAGTTGGCGATCGTGTAGCTATTTTTCCTACGATGTCAAATGAAGCAAAAGCTGAAGAAGTTGATTTGTATGATGGCTATAACTTTATTGGCTTGGCAAGAGATGGCGGCTTCGCTGAATATTGTACCATTCCAGAACATTACGTGTACAAATTGCCAGATGAAATGTCTTTTGAAGAAGGAGCTTTAGTTGAACCAACAGCGGTTGCTGTACAAGCGTGTAAAGAAGGCGGCGTAAAATTTGGTGACAAAGTTGCTATTTTTGGAGCCGGCCCAATCGGATGTTTAGTGGCTGCTGCTGCCAAGGCTGCTGGTGCGGTGGATATTATCGTTTGTGATTTGTCAGAAGAACGTTTAGAAAAAGCCAAAGAATTAGGTGCGACAGTCACGTTGAATTCAGGAAAAGTAAATGTTGTTGAGGAAATCCGTGCGATGACAAACGGCGGGGTCGATGTTGCTTTTGAAGTTGCGGGCGTTGAAGTAACAGTCAAACAAGCGATAGATGTTACGAAAGCACGCGGCATGATGGTCATTGTGTCTATTTTTGCTCATGAAATATCTTGGCACCCAATGCAATTGATTAACTCTGGTGTGAAAATCACTTCGACCATTGCCTATACCCGTACGACATTTGCCCAAACAATTCAAGCGATTGCAAGTGGTCAATTAGCTGTTGATCCAGTGATTACAAGAAAAATTGAATTAGAAGAAATTGTGGAAGAAGGCTTCGGTCTTTTGACTAGAGACAAATCACAATCGAAAATCTTAGTAGACATTCAAAAAGGTCGCTAATTAAAAATTAGGCCGCACAATGGCGATTGTGTGGCCACCCTACCAAAAAGATTGAAGCTGAAAAGCTCCAAGTAAAAGGTCCTGAAAATTCGAAAGTTGTTGTTCAAACTTTTGGATTTTCGGGACTTTTTGCTTGGAACTGGTGGTCCCCGTGACGATTTTAAAAGACAGATTTTTTTGTGTCTCAGGATTATGGTCGTTTGCATGATTTCTTGAATGGATACTCGTCAGTTTGCGAATGCTAAGGTGAGTCGCAAAAAAATATGCTAAACTGAAGCTATCTAGAGATAAAAAGAGGAATTATATATAGTTAAAAAAAAATTCATCATTTGTTGAAGCAAGTCTTGTTTTGCTTGTTATTTTTGCTACTTTGGCGTATTTTGTCATTTTTGTGCAGATGAGTGCCTTGATCGCAGTTTTGATTGTATTGATGGTATTAACGGGATATGTCTATTGGAAAGATCGCTCGTTTGATGCAATTCATAAAGGAATGGTCGAAGGAATCCGACCAGGAATTATTCCAATTGTGATTTTTATTTTGGTGGGAGCCTTGATTGCCGTCTGGATTCAAGCGGGAATTATTCCAACCTTAATGGTTTATGGCTTTCAGACTTTGCGTATTGAATGGTTCGTGCCATCAATTTTTATTGTTTGTGCTGTGATCGGCAGTGCAGTCGGTAGTGCTTTTACCGTCATGTCAACGATTGGTATTGCTCTATTCGGTGTGGGCGTGACGCTAGGCCTTTCGCCAGCATTAGTGGTGGGAGCGATTGTGTCTGGGGCTGTTTTTGGTGATAAAATGTCGCCATTGTCTGAGTCGACGAACCTTGCTGCTGCCGTTGTCGAGGTAGATTTATTTCTTCACATTAAGCATCTTCTCTGGTCGACCGTTCCAGCTTTTTTCATCTCGTTGATCTTATTTCTGTTCTTAGGTCATACGAATGCATCAGCTAGTTTAACGACTATCGATCAAACGGTACAGCTGCTTAAAGAGAATTTTTTCATTTCTCCATGGTCATTGTTACCAATCCTTGTGATGTTTTTGTGTGCTTGGAAAAAAATACCTGCAATTGCGACAATTTTATTAAATATTGTCGTCGGGTCAGCTATGTACTTCATCCAAGTCAAAGCCGTACTATTCAAACAATTGGCTACGTTAATGAATGAAGGCTACCAATCACATACTGGCAATGTTGAAGTTGACACATTGCTAACAAGAGGTGGCATTGAGAGTATGTTACCGACCATCGCCTTAATTATTTTAGCGCTCTCTTTAGGAGGAGTGTTAATTGAAACGAACTTGATTGCGACGGTCTTAAATCGCCTGAGTCCGCTCTTTCAAAAGACTGTTTCATTGATTTTTTTCACATTAATCGCGAGTATAGGGGTAAATATATTTATTGGTGAACAATTTTTATCGGTCATTTTACCAGGAAATGCCTTGAAAGAAGTCTATGCAAAGAAAAAATTAGCCCCCGTCGTTTTAAGTCGGACATTGGAAGATGGTGGCACAGTGATCAATTATCTAGTTCCATGGGGGATTGCAGGAAGTTTTGTGGCAACCACTTTTGGCGTTCCGGTTCTGACGTATGCCCCGTTTGCTTTTTTTAGTTTGCTTTCGCCGTTATTCTCGATGGTAAGTGCTATGACCGGTATTGGTGTATCCTACCAAGAAAGGGAGTGTATCAATGAATAAACGAGTCGTTATTTTTGGTGGTAGTGGATTTGTCGGTCAAAGTATTGCTAAGCAACTGGCAACTGCTGAGTATCAGGTAATTAGTATTTCTAGAAGTGGAAAGCCTAAACAAGTTGAGCCATGGATGGAGCAAGTAACGTGGGTACGTGCGGATGTCTTTACGCCAACTGACTGGCAAGAGCACGTGAAGTCAGGGGATGTGCTGATCGATGCAATTGGTCTATTAGTTGAAAACAAAGCCAAACAACTCACTTACCAGCGCTACCATTATGAATTAGTTAAATTAATGGTTGCTAGTCTTGGTTCGAGTCAGCCTGATTTGTTTATCTACGTATCAGCTGCTCACGGCTTGCCATTTCATCAAGGGTATCTCTACTGGAAAAAACAAGCTGAGGCTTTCTTAGAAAAGCAGTCGTTTCCAGTGGCCTTTATTAAACCAAGTCTCTTGTATGGAGAGGGGCGCAAGTATTCGCGTGCGATGGCGCGAATGATTTTATTTAGTAAGAAACTACCCATCATTCAGCAAGCATTAACGCCAATCAAACCACAACCAGTCGAAAAAGTCGGTGTAGCTGTTCAGCAAGCCATTAAGCAATCTTTAAAAGGGGATAGGTATGAGTCATAAAAAATTAGCCATTCGAAAACGAATCATCGGCACGATTCCAGTCTTAGAAGTCGTTTCTCAAGAGCAAGTGTATCAAGCATTGCCGCTAGTAATTTATTACCATGGCTGGCAGACATCCAAAGAACTTGTTTTGACCCAAGCACGCAAAATAGCCAATGAAGGCGTTCGTGTAGTTCTGCCAGATGCGATGAATCACGGTGAGCGCAAAACAGACAAATCAACGATTCCGTCCTTGACCTTTTGGCAAAGTATTCATACCAATCTCTTTGAATTTGAAAGTATTGTGGCGTATTTTCAGCGACTGAATGTAACAAATGGCAAAATAGGGGTTGGTGGTGTTTCGATGGGTGGCATGACGACATGCGCATTACTGACCCATCATCCCGAAATACAGGCAGCTGCATGTATTATGGGGTCACCAGACTTACAAGCCTACAAGGATCGCTTGCAAGGTCATGCGCGGATATTTCAACTATTTTTACCCAAAGATTACCAAGATTTGTTAGGCTGGACGGATGCCTATGACCTGGCGCAGCAGCCTCAAAAAAGAGGCAATCGTCCCTTGTTATTTTGGCACGGAACAGCGGATGAAAAAATTCCTATTAGTCATGTCGAACGATTTGTTTTACAAAATCCATCCGAACAGATCACATTTGTAAAAGAGCGTGAGAAGCATCTTGTCAAAGGGGCGACGATGGAATTAGTTGCTAGTTTCTTTAAGGAAAACTTAGCTTAAAGAATAAAGAATACATTGTAAAGAAATGAACAAGCAAAAAACTCGTTTTTTTTGCTTGTTTTTTTTATAATTCTTTCGTATGAATTTAAGGAGGAGACACAATATATGGACTATCGTGTTTTACTATACTACAATTATACGCACATTGAAGATCCGGAGACATTTGCTAAAACGCATTTAGCATTTTGTAAATCTCTAGGTCTGAAAGGACGTATCTTAGTAGCAAACGAAGGAATTAACGGCACAGTATCAGGAACAATCGAGGCGACAGATGCTTATATGGAGCATATGCTTGCTGACGAACGCTTTGCTGATACGATGTTTAAAATTGATGAATCAGAAGGGCATGCTTTCCGCAAAATGTTTGTCAGACCGCGTGAAGAATTGGTTGCCTTGCATTTAGAAGATGATATTGATCCCCATCAAATTACTGGGAAATATCTAGAACCGAAAGAATTTAAAGAAGCACTACTGGATGAAAATACTGTCGTAATTGATGCGCGCAATGATTATGAATTTGACTTAGGTCATTTTCGTGGCGCTGTACGCCCAGACATTCGTAACTTTCGCGAGTTACCGCAATGGATTCAAGACAACAAAGAACAATTTATGGACAAACGTGTCGTAACGTATTGTACCGGTGGGATTCGTTGTGAAAAATTCTCAGGTTGGTTAGTAAAAGAAGGATTCAAAGATGTTGCTCAACTACATGGCGGGATTGCTATGTACGGAAAAGATCCAGAAGTTCGTGGCGAGCTTTGGGATGGTAAAATGTATGTCTTTGATGATCGTATTAGTGTAGAAATCAACCACGTCGACAAACAAGTCATCGGTAAAGACTGGTTCGATGGTACGCCTTGCGAACGCTACATCAACTGTGCCAATCCAGAATGTAATCGCCAAATTTTGTGTTCTGAAGAAAATGAACACAAACATTTAGGCGCTTGCTCATATGACTGTGCAGCGAGTGGCAATAACCGATATGTTATTAAACACAACTTATCTGCTGAAGAGCGCTCAGCTCGTTTAGCAGCGATTGCCCCAAGTGTTACTGCGTAATAATCATGACTCGATTTTCAAGAGGTTCGCCTTTTGGAAGTCGAGTTTTTTCTTGTGAAGTGTTCTTTTTGGCGATATGTGCGATAATAGAGGAGAGGAGGGATTAGAGAATGAAAGAAAAGAATACGTTTCATGTGAATGGTTACCTAGGTTTAACGATTCTAGTATTGGTCTTATTTGCGGATGCGTACTTGTTTTACTTGGGTGTGGTTCAAGAAAGTGTCTGGAAAATTGTATTGAGTGTGGTCGTGACGTTGGTTGCCTTGCTTTTTATTAGCTCACTAACAATTGTGAGTCCCAATCAAGCCAAAGCGATTCTCTTTTTTGGTCAGTATTTAGGAACGATAAAATCCAATGGCCTATTTATTACGACACCATTGACACAAAAAATCAATCTTTCGCTGAAGGTGCGTAATTTTAATAGTGCCACCTTGAAAGTCAATGACTTAGATGGCAATCCAATTGAAATCTCAGCGGTCGTTGTTTTTCGGGTCGTAGATACCGCCAAAGCATTGTTTGATGTCGATTATTACCAAGAGTTTGTGGAAATTCAGAGTGAAACGGCGATTCGACACATTGCTTCTCAATATCCTTATGACACGTTTAATGATGATGATCTTACATTACGAGGCAATACAAATGAAGTATCAGAAAAATTAGCCCAAGAACTTCAAGAGCGGCTACAAGTTGCGGGCGTCGAAGTGATTGAAACGCGTCTCAATCATTTAGCGTACGCTACAGAAATTGCTAGTGCCATGTTGCAACGGCAGCAAGCGCGAGCCATTTTATCTGCTCGCCAAACCATCGTAGAAGGTGCGGTCACGATGACACAGATGGCATTGCAACAAATCCAAGCCAATCAAGACATTGCCTTTACTGATGACCGCAAAGTTCAGCTAATCAATAATTTATTGGTATCCATTATTACAGATAAAGGTACACAGCCAGTCATCAATACTGGCGATGTCCAAAACGATCGGAGGTCAAACGAATGAGTACACTTTACATGAAGCAAAAAGTTTTTTCAGTTGGTGAGAAATTTACGGTGACAGATGAACAAGGAGACGTGCGTTACAAAGTAAAAGGCAGCGTCTTAAAAATTCCAAAAGAATTTCGTTTACAGTCAGTCGATGGAAAACTGGTTGCCAAGATGAAAAAGAAAATCGTGGCTTTTTTTCCGACCTTTTATGTAGATATGGCTAATGGCGAAACGATTGTGATCAAAAAGCAATTTTCCTTCCTCCGTCCCAAATACAGCATTTCCATTGGTGACTTACAAGTGAATGGGGACTGGTGGGATATGTCGTTTACTGTCACGAATGGCAAAAAGCAAGTCGCAAAAATAAACAAAAAATGGATTAGCTGGGGAGATTCTTATGCCATCCAAATCAGAGATACTAGGTACGAAGATACGATTGTTGCTCTCGTTGTAGCGATTGATTACGTCAAAGCTTCAGAAAAACAAGACAGTGACGAATAAAGAGAAAAAAGGGAGTGTGACAAAATTCTGTCACACTCCCTTACATTATAGAGATTGGCCATTGATCACCGTACATGGAAGTTCATAGAGTGCTTCAAGTTCTTTAGTAGGCGATGCGATTCGGCACAATAATAAGTCGATTAGTAACGTACTGATTTCTTCCAATGGCTGCTTTATCGTCGCAAGCTGTGGGAAGAAGTTTTGGATGAATGTTGTGCCATCATAGCCAATCAGCTTCAAGTCATCTGGTAAAGAAATCCCTAGCTCTTGGCAACAATTCCAGACTAAAATAGCGGTCAAATCATCTGTGCAAAATAAGCCGTCGAAAGATTGTTCGGATAGAATTTGTTTGACTTTTCTTTTTTTTAGAACATAAGAATGTTCGAATGAAGCAAAGGAAAATAATTGTTCATCTAACTGATGTTCACTTAAGAACGAGCGATAGCCTTGTAAACGATTGTTTGTCGGGGAGCTTGAGGCCAAACTACCAGTAATAATGGCGATTTTTCGTGCCCCTTTTTGATGCAACGCTTGAGTGGCTAAATAACCACCTTGGAAGTTATCGCTGCCGACAATTGGGATTGATGTGGCCAGCTGACGGTCAAAAGAGATAATCGGTAAATGAATCTGTTCATATTCTTGAATGCCTAAATTATGAGCACCAGCGATAATGCCATCGACCTTATTTGCGGCGAGCATTTGGAGATAGCTTCGTTCTTTTTCACTATTACTAGCACAGTCACATAAAAGCGTTTTGTAGCCGCGCGCAAATAATTTCGTCTCCAATAAATCGACCAACTCACCAAAAAAAGGATGCGCGACTGATGGGAACAACAAACCAATCAGTTGTGTATTTTTTCCTTGGAGCGAACGAGCGGCAGCGTTGGGCTGATAATTGAGCTCTTTCATCGCCGCATGGACTTTATCAATCGTTTTTTGGCTTAGTGATCCGTAATTATTAATGACGCGCGACACAGTCGTTGGTGAGACACCTGCTCGCTTGGCAACATCCGTTAGTTTCATACCTTTGCTCCTTTAGTCGTCTAAATGAATCGAACGAAGGGACCATAGTGTGCTATTATCAGCAACACCGTCTAGTAAAATCGTCGTGTCCTCTTTCTTAGGAAAGACGCGACTAGTGCAGACTCTTTCGCCTTCATTGACAAATAATTCGCAAATCGAACCATCCACAAATAGGCGTAGCTCGATGGCAGCGTTGGGTGCCACGTTCATTGTGCGACTTGTCCCAAAGTCTGGATTTACTTGTAAGGCCATTCGTCCTCGATCTACCGTAATCATACCATTTTTTGCATCACAATGAATATCAAATCCGTAATCATGTTCAGCTGAAGCGAATAAGGTCAGGGTGCTTTCTTCATCGGCAGGAATCGTTAGTGTTAATTCATAGCAATTACTTTCTGGCTGATAGAAAACACCTTGTAGGTCACTCATAGGAAGGACTGCTTGGCGCAAAGTTTCTAACTCAGCAACTGGTTGTTGGTACAATTGGCCCTTTATAATCCGTAGTTCACGTACTAACGAGAGACAATGAGCCCAGCCTTCTTGGTCAGATGGATACGTCACATCAGGTAGACCGACCCAGCCGACACTTAGCGCTCGGCCATTTGGTGCTTGAAAAGCCTGAGTAGCGTAGACATCAAACCCTTCGTCTAGATTATGAAAATCAGAAGGGGTAATCAACGTTGCTGATTCAGGATCAAAGTCATCCGCTATGACATATAGATTCGGATAAATATTTTGATAATCAAAAGTCTGTTTGTCTAATCCTTGGGGACAAAAAATAAGCACTGGCTTGTCATCCACAAAAACTAAATTCGGACATTCTATCATATAGCCCATTTGTTCGCTTGAAAAGTGTAATTCATTGACGAGTTCCCATTCGGTCAATGAAGTTCCTTTGTATAGTAGGACTTTTCCTTCTTTTGCGTCATTTTGGGTCCCCATCAATAAGTAATAGTTTTCTTCATAAACAAATACTTGTGGGTCACGAAAATGTTGAGTATAGCCTGTTGGTGGAGCGGGAATCAATGGCGTTGCAAGCTTTTCTACATGATAATCAGGAGTCATCCAAGCACCTAGTTGCGTGGCGTGGCGCTCCCAGTTTTTGTCACGAGCATTACCAGTGAATGCCAAGAAAAGCTTATCATCGACAGGTAGCGCCGATCCTGAATAGACACCGTGGCTATCAAAAGAGGTATCAGGCAATAAGCGTAATTGATCACGTTGCCAGTCGACTAAATTTTTTGAAGTTAAATGATACCATGATTTTAAGCCGTGCACTGGGCCAAATGGATAGGCTTGATAAAAGAGATGCCATTGCCCATCGAAATAGGAAAAGCCGTTTGGATCGTTTAATAAGCCAGTCTCTGGCTGAATATGGTAAGCAAAGCGCCAGGGAGAATCGCGCTGTTGTGTTTTTAAGTTAGACAGGTATTCATCCGACCAATCTTCGTAATCTTGATATCGTAAAGCATCTGTCCATTCAGTAATGTTGTTCATTCTTTCCTCCTATATAGAAACCGCATTCTTTTTCCATAAGGATAGCTTTAATTGTGCTAAATGTCAAACGATAATCAAATGTATCATTAGATAATAAAGTTTATTTAAAAGTGTTTTGAGTGTTTTTCTAAATTCAATAAAAAAATAATTTGATAAACGTTTGACATTTTTTTAAAATCAGGTATCATAATGATGAAAAACGTTTTCAAAGGAGGAGTTCAAATGAATCACAAAGAAGTTGCACGGCAAGTGGCCGATGCAGTGGGTAAAGAGAATTTCGTTGCAGCAGCGCATTGTGCTACACGGTTACGTCTTGTCTTGAAAGACTCAAGCAAGGTAGACCAAAAAGCATTAGATGACAATGCAGATGTCAAAGGCACATTTGAAACAAATGGCCAGTATCAAATTATTATCGGACCTGGAGATGTGAATAAGGTCTATGAAGAACTTGTCACGATCGTAGGAGTGAAAGAGGCTTCGACTGAAGACTTAAAAGCAGTTGCACAAGAAGGAAAAAAACAAAATCCAATGATGAATTTTGTGAAAGTGCTATCAGATATCTTTGTTCCATTAATGCCAGCTTTAGTAGCAGGTGGGTTATTGATGGCAATCAACAATGTCTTAACAGCTGAAAAATTATTTGGCGCACAATCTTTGGTGCAAATGTACCCAGCAATTACCGATGTCGCTTCTATTATTAATTTATTAGCATCGGCACCATTCGCGTTCTTACCAATTTTGGTTGGTTTCTCAGCAACAAAACGTTTTGGCGGAAATCCATACCTAGGTGCTGCTATGGCGATGGCGATGGTAATGCCATCCTTAGTTAATGGCTACAATGTTGCCAATACGATTGCAGAAGGCACCATGCCTTATTGGAATGTCTTTGGTTTAAACGTAGCCCAAGCTGGTTACCAAGGATCTGTTTTACCTGTGTTAGCCGTTGCTTACATTTTAGCTACACTTGAAAAATTCTTGCATAAAAAAATTCCGACTGTCTTAGACTTTACATTCACACCAATGTTAGCAATTATTATTACTGGCTTTTTAACATTTACAGTCGTAGGTCCTGTGATGCGCGGTGTCGGCGATGGTCTGACAACGAGCTTAGTCTGGTTGTATGATACAGCTGGCCCAGTTGGTTTAGCGGTACTAGGATTATTTTATTCTCCAATCGTGATTACTGGACTACACCAAAGCTTCCCAGCAATTGAAACGACGTTAATCGCTGATATTGCTAAAACAGGGGGTACATTTATCTTTCCAGTCGCATCAATGGCCAATATTGCACAAGGTGCGGCAGCGTTCGCAGTATTTTTATTAACAAAAAATGAAAAACAAAAAGCATTGGCTTCTACTGCCAGCGTATCTGCTTTATTAGGGATCACTGAGCCTGCAATTTTTGGGATCAATTTAAAATTGAAATTTCCGTTTATCTGTGCGATGATTGCATCTGGTATTGCTAGTGCCTTTATCGGTATTTTCCATGTATTAGCAGCAGCACTAGGTTCAGCTGGTGTGATTGGATTTATTTCAATAGCTAGTGGTGGATACAAAGGCTTTGCTATTTCTGCATGTATCAGTTTTATCGTGGCATTTGTGCTGACTTATGTTTACGGTCGCAAGAAAATGAATGAACCACTTGTCGAAGCGACAGATGATGTAGCTGTCTCAATCAATTCAGCACCAACAAATGAAGCATCAGACGAAGTAATCGCTGCAGCAGTCGAAGGGGACATTGTTGATTTAAAAGAAGTAAACGATCCCGTTTTCTCTTCTGAATTAATGGGCAAAGGAATTGGCATTATCCCGACTGATAACACACTTTACGCACCTGTTAGTGGGGTACTATCGGTTGTCTATGAAACAAAACATGCTTTTGGTATTCAATCAAACGATGGAGCTGAAGTATTGTTGCACATCGGTATTGATACAGTTAATCTTGAAGGTGCACATTTTTCTTCTGATCGTAAACAAGGAGAAGTTGTGAAGCAAGGTGATGTATTAGGAACATTTGATCGTCAAAAAATTGCTGAAGCTGGCTACGATACGACAGTGATGCAAATTGTTACGAATACACCGAATTACTCTGAGGTTGCTGTCGTAACTGATGGCCACGTATCTCATAAGGATGCAGTTTTAGCATTGACGAAAGCAACTGAAAAAGGCAACTAAGTTTAAAAGAAAGAAGGACAGTTACGTGTTATATGGATCTATCGAAGCAGGAGGAACAAAATTTGTTTGTGCAGTAGGGAATGAAGACTTGGAGATTTTGCATCGCGAAAGTTTTCCAACAACAGTTCCTGCAGAAACAATGGCAAAGGTGATAGCTTTCTTCAAAAAATTTGAAACAGAGCTTGTCGGAATTGGGATTGGATCATTTGGACCAATTGATATTCATGAAGAATCACCAACTTACGGATACATTACCTCTACGCCTAAACTCGCTTGGCAAAATTATGATTTTGTGGGCGCAATGAAGAAGGAATTTTCTGTACCAGTTGCTTGGACGACTGACGTAAATGCTGCTGCATACGGTGAATATGTTTTTGGCCATGGCAAAGGCTTAGATAGCGTTGTGTATTATACAATCGGTACAGGAGTTGGTGGCGGAGCAATCCAAAAAGGCCAATTTGTAGAAGGCTTTAGTCACCCGGAGATGGGCCATATGCTTATCGTTCCTCATGAAGATGATTCATATAAAGGCAATTGTCCTTTCCATGGCAATTGTTTAGAAGGGATGGCTGCTGGTCCAGCAATCGAAAAACGTCTAGGCAAAAAAGGAGCCGATGTCCCAGAATCAGATCCTTTTTGGACAATTGAAGCAGATTACATCGCTCAATGCGTGTACAATACAACCTTGATGCTTTCACCTGATGTAATTATCCTAGGTGGTGGTGTAATGAAACAACAACACATGGTCAAAAAAGTACACGAAGCCTTTACAAATTTGATGAAAGGCTATGTAAAAACACCATCATTGGATGAGTACATTGTTACTCCGGCTTTGGAAGACAACGCGGGTACGATGGGTTGCTTAGCTCTGGCAAGAAAAGTCGCTCTTTCAGCATAATGAATAAGAAAAAGAAGTTTTCTTCGGAAAACTTCTTTTTTTGTTTGATGAAAGCTTTCTAATGCTTTCTTAATTTGCTATAATTGTTTTCACATATAAGAAAAGGAGCGAACAATGATATGACTGTTTATAATTTTTCAGCTGGTCCAGCCGTTTTGCCAACAAAAGTATTGGAGCAAGCACAATCTTCCTTAGTGGATTACCAAGGAAGTGGCATGTCCATTTTGGAGCTGAGTCATCGATCCTCCTTATTCTTAGCGATTATTGACGAGTGCGAGCAATTATTACGTGAATTAATGAAAATACCTGAAAATTACCGTGTGCTTTTCATGCAAGGAGGGGCAAGTCTGCAATTTTCGATGTTGCCTCTAAACGTTGCCCGAGGGAAAAAAGCACTATACGTGAACACAGGTGCTTGGGCTAAAAAGGCCATTGCGGCTGCCAAAAAAGTACCTAATGTGACAGTAGAAGTCGTAGCATCAAGCGAAGATGACTCATTTACATCGGTTCCGACTATCGCAGAATTGGATCCAGAGGCAGCTTATGTCCATATCACGACCAACGAAACAATCGGCGGCGTTTCTTACCATCAGATTCCAGATACAGGCAATGTACCGCTTGTGGCAGATATGTCGTCTAATTTTTTAAGCAATGACTACCAGGTAGAAGATTTTGCAATGATTTACGCAGGAGCGCAAAAAAACTTAGGACCGGCTGGCTTGACGGTCGTAATTATACGTGAAGATTTCTTAAATACGGAAGAAGTCTTTGCGCCGATGCTTGATTATCGAGTGCAAGCAGACAATCAATCCATGTACAATACACCACCGACTTTTGCAATTTATGTGGCAAAGTTAGTTCTTGAATGGGTCAAAGAGGTAGGCGGAGTAGCTGAAGTTGTGAAGCGAAACGAAGAAAAAGCGGCGTTGTTATACGACGCGATTGACCAATCACAGCTTTTTTCAAGTCCGGTCGCAAAAGAAGCTCGTTCATTGACAAATATTCCCTTTGTGACTGGTCAAGCAGAACTAGATAAATTATTTATTCAACAAGCAACTGCTGCTGGATTTGAAAACATTAAAGGACATCGCTCAGTGGGTGGGATGCGCGCAAGTATTTACAATGCATTCCCGTTAGAAGGCGTTAACGCACTGGTAGCTTTTATGCAAGCATTCGAACAAGAACAGGGGGAAAACTAAATGTTTCAAGTAAAAACATTTAACGCCATCGCACCAGAAGGAATGGAGCGCTTTGAAAAAGAACGATATGCTATCAATGAAAGTGATACGCCGGATGGAATTATTTTAAGAAGCCAAAAGCTGCATGATTACGACTTTCCAAAGAGTGTCTTAGCAGTTGCGCGTGCGGGGGCGGGAACGAATAATATCCCTGTCGCTGAATGCACTGAAAAAGGAATCGTCGTTTTTAATACGCCGGGAGCAAATGCCAATGCGGTCAAAGAACTAGTCTTAGCCAGCTTGCTGTTAAACGTTAGGCCTATTTTACAAAGTGTGCAGTGGCTAGAACAACAAACAGGACCAAATCTTGAAGAACAAGTCGAAGCTAATAAAAAACAATTTGCCGGACATGAATTAGTCGGGAAAAAATTAGGTGTGATTGGTTTAGGATCAATTGGTGCGATGATTGCAAACGATGCCTATCGTCTCGGTATGGAAGTCATTGGGTATGATCCGTATGTCTCCGTCGATACGGCTTGGAGTATCTCGCGTCGTGTCAAGCGTGCACAAGAAATGGCCGAAGTTTTGACCACTTGTGACTTTATCACGATTCATGTGCCATTACTAGATTCAACGAAAAATTTAATTAGCACCAAGGAATTAGCGATGATGAAACCATCGGCACGCCTATTTAATTTTTCGCGCGGTGAAATCGTCGACACACAAGCAGTCATTCAAGCCGTTGAGACCAAAGAAATTGCAGGCTTTACGACGGATTTTGCACAAGAACAATTATTACACCATCCTGATGTTTTGGTATTGCCGCATTTGGGGGCTTCGACAGAGGAAGCAGAAATTAATTGTGCAAAAATGGCGGCGCGGACATTGAAGCGCTACTTAGAGACAGGTGTCATCAAATATTCCGTGAATTTCCCGACAGTCGACATGTCATTTCGTTCACCTAATCGTCTGACAGTCATTCATCAAAATGTGCCGAACATGCTAGGAACCATTTCTTCGACGATTGCTGAATTTGGCATTAATATCGACAACATGGTCAATCGTGGGCGTGATCAATTCGCCTACACCTTAGTTGACGTCGCCGAGGAGGACGCGGCTAAATTACAAAAAGTAGCAGACAAATTGACAGAAACAGAGTCAATTGTCAGAGTTCGTGTTATTCAAAATCCGGAGGTGCTGAGCTAATGGTCAAGGTAAATCCTTTTTCGGCCATCCATCCCCGAGCGGACTTGGCTGAACAAATTGCCGTATTACCCTATGATGTAGTTGATTCAAAAGAAGCGGCCGCTTTTGCAGAGGGGAATCCCTACAGTTATTTTCGCATTGATCGTTCTGAAATCGAGCTACCAGAGCTTGCCTCACCGTATGATCCAAAAGTCTATGAAAAAGCCGCGGCGAATTTGCAAAAGTTTTTAGCTGAAGGGTGGTTTGTCGAAGACGGTGAGCCGACGTATTACCTATATGAATTGACGATGAACGGACGTAGCCAAACAGGAATCGTGGCGACGTCCTCGATTCAAGAATATTTGGATGGGAAAATTAAGAAGCATGAATTTACCCGCCCAGAAAAAGAACAAGACCGAATGAACCATATTCGTACATGTGACGCAGATACTAGCCCAATCTTTCTGTGCTACCGGCAGCAGCAAGCAATCAAGAAGCTAGTGGATCAGTGGAAAGAGACACACCCTGTATTTTGTGAGTTCAGTCATATGTATGATGTTCACCATCGCGTGTGGCAAATCAAAGACGAGGCTGTCATTTCGGCGTTGCAAGAAGCATTTGAGCACATACCGGCGCTCTATATCGCTGATGGTCATCATCGAACCGAGTCTGCAGTAAAAGTCGGCTTGGAAAAACGGGCAGCTCATACCGCTACTCCTGAGAGTGAACAATTTTTATCGATTTTATTTCCTGATGAAGAGTTGGCTATCTATGAATACAACCGAGTCATTAACGTCTCAGTACCAAGTGATTTCTTAGCACAACTGGCGCCATCTTTCACTGTCGAAAAAAGCACATACCAAAAACCACAGCAAAAAGGGCAATTTAATCTGTATTTTGGCAATCACTGGTACCGTCTGACGGTCAAAGAAGCTATTCAGTCCGATGATCCTGTCGCAGGGCTAGACGTTTCGCTCTTGCAAGAGCATATCATTGCACCAATTTTTGGCATCACCGATGTTCGAACAGACAAACGAATTGATTTTGTGGGCGGTATTCGTGGAGCTGGAGAACTTGTAAAGCGAGTGGATTCTGGAGAGTGGCAAATAGCTGTTGAGTTGTATCCGACACAAATGGCCGATCTATTGAACGTAGCTGATGCGAATCAAATTATGCCACCAAAATCAACATGGTTTGAACCAAAATTATTAAGTGGACTTTTTGTGTATGATTTAAAAACCAAATAAAAAAAGAGGTTGTGACAACTGCGTTTAGCTCCGAGCAATAAGATCAGAAATTCAAAAATTGTATTTCAAATTTTTGAATTTTTGACTTATTGCCGAGAGAGCTGCAGTTGGAACACCGTTTAAAAAGAGGTTGTGACAACTGCGTTTAGCTCCGAGCAATAAGATCAGAAATTCCAAAAATTGTATTTCAAATTTTTGACTTATTGCCGAGAGAGCCGCAAGCAAAGAACCAGACGATCCTAAAGTTCGAGCATTTAGGATTGTCTGGTTCTTTTTGTTTATAAATAAACCATCTCTTTATTCTGCACGTAAGGCAATAGCGGCATCTTTTTTAGCAGCCATGCGGGCAGGAATGTGACCTCCTAGCATTGTCAAGACGGTACTGATTACTATCAGGATGCCAGCGTGGACAGGATTTAACTGTGCCACGTTTTTTAAATCCGTTAAGTTTTGTAACAAATGATTGATGGGGAATGTCGCAGCATAAGCAATGGCTACACCTAAAACCCCCGAGCTGACACCTAAAATTGCTGTCTCCGCATCAAAAACGCGGGTGATGTCTTTTTTGCGTGCACCAAGCGCTTTTAGAACACCGATTTCTTTGGTGCGTTCTAGCACGGAAGTATACGTCAAAATTCCAATCATAATCATACTAGTTACTAATGAAATACCTGCAAATGCTACGAGCACATAGGTGATGGCATCCATCAATCCACCTGTTAACTGAGTCATCGTACCAGCTAAATCAGTATAAAGAACTTGATTGGCTTTGCTCTTGCCTTTGTTATACGCATCTAAGTAGGACAATACCTTTTCTTTTGATTTAAAGTTATTCGGGTAGATATAAATATTGCTTGGTGTAGCATCTGCACCGAGATACGTCAACAAAGTTTTTTTGGAGTCGCTTGTTAGTGTTTCGCCAGTCAAGACATTGGTTGATTGGTTGTTTTGAGCAGTCACGATAGCAGACTGCTTGTTTTCAGTGATGACAGCCTGTGTCAGACTATCACTATAAGCAATCCCTGTTGCCAATAGATCCATCGTCGAAGAGCTTTTGGCTTTTAAAATGCCGACGATAGTGACGGTTTGATTGGCGTCGTTCTTATAGACGGCTGTTAAATCTTGATTGGGAAGGAAATTTCCAGTTGGTAATGTTTGATAATAGTTGTCGTTGGCGACGAGTTTCATAGTCGTGCCTACAATGTCGCTGTATGGAACAGCTATCCCACTTTTTAGATCAAAGCCTAAGTTGTTTAAGGCGTTGATATTGGTGGTGCCGTCTTGGTCAACGATAAGAACAAGATCAGTGGCTTTTGTCGGGTAGCTACCGTCGACTAGCTGATAGTTTTCTTTTAAAAAATTACTTTTTGAATCGTCTAATTGATCAGGAAAGACAGATACGCCGACTCCTGTCGAACTCGCAAAGGATGTGCTCGGTGTTTGCTCTGTTTTTTGATTCGATAAGCGAACTTGCTCGACTGTGCCATTGACTTCGCGTAATAAATTTAGGTTTGTAATCCGACTGTAGCCGATATTATTGCTCCACTCAGGATTAATCTTTTTTACATAGGCTAAATAATCTGCATCTAAGTTATTTGTATGAGTGGCAAGGTCTTGAGAACTTGTTTCGGCAAGAACGGTCTGTTCTTTTGCTTTCGTTGTGCTCGTATCGTTGGCTAATTCACTATTATCCGTACTGATTTGAGAAATGGTCACCGGAAATTTTGACAGTGTTTCGGCCTGCGTTTGATCGATTTGCTTTTGGAACCCGTTGGATAGCGATAGGACGATAGCAATCCCAATAATCCCGATACTTGAAGCAAATGAGGTCAAAAAAGTCCGGCCTTTCTTGGTGCGAATATTAGTAAAGGACAGTCTTAGTGCGGTGAGAAAGGACATCTTGGTATGCGTCAGTTGAAAGGTATCATCGACTTGATTTTCTTCAAATGGATGCGAGTCCGTCATAATCTTGCCGTCAGAAAACTCGATGATGCGATCAGCATAGCGATGAGCAAGCTCGGGGTTGTGGGTAACCATGATGACCAGCTTTTCGCGAGATAGTTCTTTAATTAGTTCCATGATTTGCACGCTCGTCTCAGAGTCAAGCGCGCCGGTCGGTTCATCGCATAGCAGTATTTCTGGATTGTTAGCCAGTGCTCTGGCGATTGCTACACGCTGCATTTGGCCACCGGACAGTTGATTGGGCCGCTTGTGTAAATGCTCCTTCAACCCGACTCGTTCCAAGGCATTCATTGCTTGATTCCGACGCTCGTCTTTTGAAAGCCCACTTAGCGTCATACCCAGTTCGACATTGTCAAGAATCCCTTGGTGACCAATCAGGTTATAGCTTTGAAAAACAAAACCAATCGAATTGTTGCGATAGGCATCCCAGTCATTCGCTTTAAAGTGCTTTGTTGATTGGCCATTAATAATTAAATCCCCTTCATCGTATTGATCCAGGCCACCGATGACATTTAATAGCGTCGTCTTTCCTGAACCACTAGGACCAAGGATGGCAACAAATTCTTGCTTACGAAACGATACGCTGACACCATCGAGCGCTTTGGTTACAGTTGTGCCAACAGTGTAGTACTTTTTTAATTGCTTTAAAGTTAGCATGAGTTAGTCTCCTTTAGTTGTAACATAAACATATTGTAGCGAACCTCACTACGTATTGCAAAAATCCAAATAAGGATGAGACAGAATTCGTCAGCTGCAAGCAAAAAGACCAGAAAAATCAAAGTTGTTTTTCAAACTTTTGGATTTTCTGGTCTTTTGTTTGTAGCTAATTCTGTCTAGTTTGACTCACTGGCAAAAAGTAAATCTTATTAGCCTTTGACAGAACCAGACGTGATTCCTTCGACATAGAAGCGTTGCAAGTAGATAAATAATAAGGTGATTGGAATGGCAATGATGACACAACCAGCTGTAAATGCCATGAATAAGGAATTGGCGGTTGATTTGGTCATCATGGTGAATAGGCCAATCGCAATTGTATAATTTTTGACATTATCACCCATGATGATTTTTGCAAAAATGAAGTCCATCCAAGGACCCATGAATGCACCCAATGACGTAAAGACAATAATAGGTTTTGATAGAGGAAGGGTAATTCGAGTGAAAATTTGCCATTTATTTGCCCCATCGATCATTGCCGATTCATCTAAAGCAACTGGAATGGTATCGAAAAAGCCTTTCGCAATATAAAATCCCAAAGCCGCTCCTGACGAGTAAACCAAAATCAATGCAAAGAGGCTACCAGTTAAGTTGATTGCTTTTAAAATATAGTAGATAGCAATCATGCTCATAAATCCTGGGAACATATTCAATATCAATGCTACTTTTAAAAATGGTTTGCGTAAGCGGAAGCGTAATCTTGATAACGCGTACGCCATTGCAATCGTAATAAATGTCGACAAGATACAGCTAACCACTGATACAAATAAGGTATTTAAAAACCAGCGGACAAACGGGAAATTACCTGTCGTGTTGCTAAGTAAGATACGATAATTTTCTAAAGTGAACTCTTTTGGAATGATATACGGAACAAACGCGCCACCTTCTGAACGGAAACTTGTGAGCACAATCCAGACAATTGGAAATAGCCAGACAACAGCCAAAATAACCAATATCAGGTAAACGAGCGAAAGTGTAACTTTTTGTTGCTTATGATAACTCTTGACGGTTTTTTTAGTCATGTTACTAGGCCTCCTTAAATGAATTTGTACGCGTATAAGCGACTAAACTAAAGACTGCAGACAGAATGAAAATTAAAATACCAATGACAGATGCCAAGTTGTAGTCCATCGTATTTACTGTCAAATTATACAGCCAAGTAACAAGTAAATCGGTCGAACCAGCACCATAATAATTGGAATTTGAAGGACCGCCACCAGTTAACAAATAGATCACGTTGAAATTGTTAATATTACCAATGAATTGTTGAATCAACGAAGGCGTCATAATAAATAGAATTTGTGGGAAAGTAATCGTGCGGAAAATTTGCCATTTATTGGCACCATCAATCCGAGCAGCTTCGATTTGATCTTCGGGTAAGTTTTGAATAATACTCGTCGATACTAGCATAGTCGCTGGAATCCCTATCCACATGTTGACAAAAATGATGCTCAGTTTAGCCATCGTTGGATCTGTTAGAAAAGGAATTGCTGAATCAATCAAGCCCCATTTCATTAGTAGTGCATTGATTGGTCCTGCTCCATTTAATAAATTACGGACAATTAAAAGTGAAACAAACTGAGGAACTGCCATTGTCAAAATAAAAATAGTTCGCCATACTTTTTTAAATTTTAATCCTTTTGTATTGATTAATAATGCAAGAATAATACCAAAGAAAAAACAAGTTACCGTCGCGACAACTGCCCAGGTCAATGTCCAAGCTAAAATAGGGAAGAAGGTACTTGCCATATCCCCAGTGATCACATTCCCAAAGTTTTTTAATCCGACCCAGCTAAATAGATTTTTTGGTGGAAGATGATTGTGATCGTAATTTGTGAAGGCAATCGAAATCATATACAGCAATGGCAATACTGTAAAGAACAATACCCCTAATAAAGGAATCGTCATCAAGGTTGCATGGAAGCGTTCGTTGAGTAATGATTTTAAATCTTCCTTAGTTGTAGGGACTGGTTTTCGAGCTTGCTTTAGTTCAAATATATGACGTGCACTTTTTAAATTAATGATATATAAAAGCAAAATCATGATACAAAAAAGTGCTGCAGCAATCCCGAATAATAAAAGCAACATTGAGTTATCGCCTTCTTGCAACACGCGAATCCCTAGTGATTGATCAAATACTAGCCCTTGTTTCTTCGTTCCTAATGTACCTAGCATACTTAATGCATGCCAACCGTTGCGAATGAGCCAGTATAGAAATCCAAGTTGTGCTCCAAGAAAAAGAATGCCCTTTAAAAACTGACGGTTGGCAAGATTAGCTGCCCCCATAATCAAAAAAGATAACTTTGTTGCAAAATCACCAGTCTTTAGTAATTCCGTAAATGTCATATGTTGTTCGTATCGCTTTTTATGGAACATTGCCCATCAACTCGCTTTCTACTTAGTTATGTATGAATGAATAAACACAGACGGACTACGCAACGCGAAGCGAAGTCCGTCTGAAAATTCATCACTACTCGTGCTACTCAGTCGTTTTAGAAATATCAGATACTAATTTATCTAGCTTGTCTTGGTATTGACTTTCTTTGATGTTGCCTTTGTAAGTATCGTTAATTAATGCATCCATTGCTGGCCAGAATGAATTCATTTCTGGAAGTTTTGGCATTACGACAGAGTGGTCAGTATCAGACATTTCCATAACCGCTTTGGCAACTGCATCAGAAGTAACTTTTTCATTTTTTTGTAAATCTTTGTTTGAAGGGACTGTGCCAATTTCTTCGAATTCTTTTAATTGTGAAGACTCATTAGACAGGTATTCAGCCAAAGTCAAGGCAGCAACTGGTGATTTTGTTTGTTGGTTAACAGCAAACAGTTTTACACCTAAGAAAGCTTTCATTGGTGTTTCGCCATGGCCAAAGTCAACAGTAGGGTATGCCGCTACGGCCATGTTATCACCAAGTGCTTTTTTTACATCATTTTTAGACCATGGGCCAGATAAGAAAGCATCAGTTGTACCTGCAGTAAGGTTAGCGAGTGCTTCAGTCGAAGATTGCACGACACCGCTATTGCTCTTTTGGGAAGCAATCCATTTAAGGACTTCAATTCCTTTTTCATTGTTAAAGTTTGTTCCTGTCAAATCTTCGCCATTGTCTCCATATAAGACATCGCCATTACTCATAAATAATGGACCGAAGATGTAGTTTGCACCTGCGTCACCAAAGTTTGTACCTAATTTTCCTTTAGAAGTCAATGTATTCCAAGTCTTCACATCGTCTGCAGATAATTTAGATTTATTGTAGTAAAGGACTTGCGATTCGACACCATAAGGGAATCCGTATAACTCATCTTTCCAAGTGGCACCTTCGACTGCTGAATCGACATTGTTGTCTTTTACTGAATCAGCAAATTTTGTTTCGGTGAATGGATAAAGTAACCCAGCATCGGCCATTTGTCCTACTTGATCATGCGGCATCATAAAAACATCGGCAGCAGAAGAAGGGTCTTTTGAAACATCTTTTTTTGCATCAGCAGATGAACCGGCAGTCAATTCGACTTTGACATCTGGATATTCTTTTTCAAAATCAGCAACAATTGGTTTGAACATATCGACTTGCTCTGTATCTACCCATAATTTGATATCTCCAGAGACTTTAGCAGATGAGCTGTCTTCTGTTTTTGAGCTATCCGAACTAGAAGAGGAAGAGCTACCGCAAGCGGCTAATAGTAATGCTGTTGCACTTAACACGACACCCGTTGAAACATATTTTCTCCAATTTTTTTTCATTTCAATATCCTCCATGAAATAAATTTAGTTTACATGATTATTATGCAACCGTTTGCGAAGATAGTCAAGAGAAATTTGAAAAAACACTGTTTTAGACAAATTATTTGTAAGGGTGATTTGAGATTTATCGGCATTACTGCATATCAAGGGTACAAAATTGACATAATTCCAATTATTTAGCATTTTATGCAATCGTTTGTCTTTTTTATGTTGAATCGTATAGTTGCTTGTGCCATAATGAGTTGGAAATCAATTGAAGGAGTGAAGAGTATGAACACAGCTGCAATTTATCATCGTCCAGATAGTGAGTATGCTTATTTGTACGATAAAGATACGATGCATATTCGCCTGCGGACTGCCAGAGCCGATAGCAAGCAAGTCTATCTAATTTCAGGAGATCCATATTTATTAGATAAAGAGCAATGGTATCAAGAAAAAGAACCGATGAAAAAAATTGTCTCGACGGATTTATATGATTACTGGTTTATTGAAAAGAAGGCTAAATTCAAACGGTTGAGTTATGCTTTTGTCATTCAAAGTCAAGTCGATATTCAAGCTTTTTATGGCGATCATGGCGTGTTTGAGGTGACTGATACGTATTTAAAGATGCCGAATAATTATTTCCGTATGCCGTATTTTCATGAAGTTGACCGTGTGAAAGCGCAAGAGTGGGTTAGCCAGACTGTTTGGTACCAAATTTTCCCTGAGCGATTTGCCAATGGAGATGCGACGAATGATCCGGTGGATACGCTGCCTTGGGGGAGTAAAAACCCTGATCGCCAAGATTTTTTTGGTGGTGACTTACAAGGAGTGATAGACCATTTGGATTATCTAGAAGAGCTAGGAATCAATGGTATTTACTTGTGTCCGATTTTTGAAGCCCATTCGAATCACAAATACGATACCATTGATTACTTTAAAGTAGATCCTGCATTTGGGACGGATGAGACGCTACACGAATTGATTGACGCCTGTCACAGTCGTGGAATGAAAGTCATGCTTGATGCTGTCTTTAATCATATGGGAGACACCTCACCACAATGGCAAGATGTCTTAGAAAATGGGCAACAATCAAAATATGCCGACTGGTTTCATGTCAATGAATTTCCTGCTACGTATAAAATCGATGATGACTTTGAGGAAGCGCATGATCTGACCTATGATGTCTTTGCGTTTACACCACATATGCCGAAGTTGAATACAGCTAATCCTGAAGTACAAGATTATTTGCTATCGATTGCTACGTATTGGATTGAAACATTTGATATCGATGCATGGCGTCTCGATGTTGCCAATGAGGTCGATCATCATTTTTGGAAGAAGTTTCGCCAAGCTTGTTTCGCGATAAAACCAGATTTTTATATTTTAGGAGAAATTTGGCACTCTTCCCAAAGTTGGCTTCAAGGGGATGAGTTTGACGCGGTGATGAATTATGCGTATACCGATGCCATTATGAATTATTTTGTGAAGCGTCAAATCGGTCTGAAGAAAATGGTTTCTGATATGGCCAACCAGTTAATGCTTTATCGCAATCAAACCAACCAAATGCAATTAAACGTATTAGATACTCATGACACGCCGCGTTTGCTAAGTGAAACGCAGGGAGACAAGGATTTGATGCGTCAAGTATTGGCATTCACCTATATCCAACCTGGTGTGCCTTGTCTGTATTATGGCGATGAAGTCGGAATGACAGGTGAGATGGATCCGGATTGTCGCAAATGTATGGTCTGGGATGAAGAGGAGCAAGATGGTAGTCTTAAGGGATTCGTGATCGATTTGATTTCTTTACGTAAAACATACGCCTCCTTGTTGGCGAAAGGGACTTGGGAGTGGCAATTAGTAGATGAAGACACTGGTCTATTGACGCTAAAAAGAGAATGGGAAGGTACTAGCCTTATTGCACAGTTTAATAGCGGTCAAGAAGCTCAAACGGTTAGCAAAAAGGGAGAAATTCTTTTGAATGCGTTAACGAACCAAGTAGATCGTGAGCTCGTTATTGAACCAATGGGATTTGTAGTTGCTGCTTATCCCATATTGATAGAAGAATAAAAAAATCCGGCCCTCATCAGTTGAGAGCCGGTTTATTTTTTTATGAATGAATCTGATTTTGCCATGTATCACATAGAAAGTCGTAAGTTAGCTGTGATGTGTCGGGGACGAGTGCGATATCTGTTCCTAAGTCAACTTCTTTTCCAATCCCTATTGGTAAGGCGCCGCTTGCTTGGATTGCTTGAATGCCAGCGAGCGCATCTTCAATACCGATACACTCTGACGGTGCAAGCGACAATTGACTTGCAGCGGCTTCATAAATATCTGGCGCCGGTTTGCCGGCTTTTAACGAAGCAGGATCGACAATCGTATCAAAAAGCGCCATAATGCCTAGGTGTTCTAATAAAAAGGGGCCATTTTTACTGGCTGATGCTAACGCGATGCCAATCTGATTTTCTTTTAAGGCAGTTAAAAGCGATTGAATGCCTGGATAGATATCGGCGGGTGTGACACTTTGAATCATTTCTTTATAATGGTCATTTTTTTTCTTAGCTAAGGCTGCAAATTCGGTAGGAGAATACCGATCTTCTTGCTTTCCTTCAGCTAGTATTAATCGCAATGAATCTTCACGACTGACACCTTTTAATCGTTCATTGAATTTACGATCGATGGTGATGCCTAGCTCGTTTGCGAGTGCTTGCCACGCTAGGAAATGGTACTCAGCTGTATCGGTAATGACACCATCTAGATCAAATAAAACACCTTTGAACATTAGTCTTCCTCCTTTGTGGGCATAGGTATGGTCAATGTGGTCGCTAGTTTGTATGGTTTTTCGTATAAGGACACATCAAGAGGATCCCCGGAGATCAGTGTCAATGTTACTTGTTTATTGACGTCAATCGCCAATAAGCGATTGCGATAATTAATACGGAAGGCATATCCTTGCCAATTTTTCGGTAAAAATGGTGCGAAACGCAAGGTGTTTTCAGTGGTCTTCATTTGTGCAAATCCTTGAACAATTGCTAACCAACTACCAGTCATAGAAGTAATATGCAGTCCATCTTGCGTATCGTTGTTATAATTATCTAAATCTAGTCGAGCTGTTCGTTGGTACATTTCGACAGCTTTCTCCTCTAAGCCTAATTCCGCTGCTAATACTGCATGGATGCTTGGTGATAGAGAGGACTCGTGCACAGTCATTGGTTCGTAGAAGTCGAAGTTCCGTTGCTTTTCCTCGATTGAATAGGCATCGCCAAAGAAATATATGCCTTGTAGCACATCTGCTTGCTTAATGAAGCATGAACGCAAAATCTTGTCCCAAGACCAGTGTTGATTTAGTGGCAATTCAGCGGTGTCGAGGTCGGTAACAGGCATTAGGTCTTTGTCTAAAAATGTATCGTGTTGCACAAAGATACCTAGTTCATCGTCTTTTGGATAGTACATGCCATCGATGATTTCTTGCCAATGGACTAGCTCTTCATCTGATATGCGTGCTTGAGTAGAGTCACGATATTTTTGGTAGCTATCAATCGTATATTGCAGGACCCAGGCAGCTAAGGTGTTTGTATACCAGTTGTTATTGACATTGTTTTCGTATTCATTTGGGCCGGTAACGCCATGGATCATATATTGACCCTTCCGTTTAGAAAAATGAACGCGATCAGCCCAAAAGCGGGCAATCTCTGCCAATACTTCCAGTCCGTGGGTTGCAAGGTAACTTGTGTCACCAGTATAGTTCGTGTAATTGTAAATAGCATATGCGATTGCGCCGTTGCGATGGATCTCTTCAAATGTGATTTCCCATTCGTTATGGCATTCGATACCAGTGAAGGTCACCATCGGATAAAGTGCACCAGCTAATCCTTGTTGCCTTGCGTTGTGTTTGGCTTGCGGCAGTTGGTTGTACCGATAATTCAATAGGTTTTTCGTCACTTCAGGCTTAGCAAGTGCGAGATAGAGTGGGACAGCGTACGCTTCAGTATCCCAATATGTCGCACCGCCGTACTTTTCACCCGTGAAGCCTTTTGGTCCGATGTTTAGCCGTTCGTCTTCTCCGTAATAAGTAGAAAATAATTGAAAAAGGTTAAAGCGGATACCTTGTTGGGCTTCATCGTCACCGGCAATTTGTACATCAGCTAATTCCCAGCGTTTTTGCCATGCGGCGGTTTGTTGGGTTAAGGCTTCGTCGAATGTTTCTTTTTTAGCAGTAGCTAGTAATGTGGCTGCTTTCGCGACTTGTTCACTAGGTGCGACGTCTCGACTAGTGACCAGAAGGACACGTTTAGTTAGAGAGAGTTGTTCGCCTTGTTTTAATTCTGTCGCTACTTCTTCAGAGACGGCTAAAGGTGCCTGTGTGTAGTCGCTTGTTAACTGTGTGGAGAATTCGTTATCCATCATGGCCGTTACGGTAAATTGTTCAATGTCAAATTGATTAGGAATCGTACGGACTTGTAAATAGGGGGACGTCTCGCCATTCGAACTAGTGGCAATAGGTTCCCAGAAGTGTTCGTTATAATTACTATCTTCGTTTTGCACATCGCTAGTAAGTGCGGAACGCCATTTGACTGACGCGCGGCCATCGAGAACGGCTAAGTTCACATCAATCCAAGCTGCTTCTTGAGTAGTGATGCTTAGAAATCGGCGGAAAGTAAAGGCTACCGTCGCTTCCGGAAGATTTAATGTGAACGAGCGAGAAAGTAAGCCGTTTTTTAAGTCTAACTCTTGATTAAAGGATTTAGGTGTTAGTTTCGCCAAATCAATTTCTGTATCATTGATTGTGATCGTCATTGCTAAAAAGTTCAAAGCATTAATGACCTTGCCGAAATAGTCAGGGTAACCGTTCTTCCACCAACCTACTCTTGTTTTGTCGGGGTACCAGACGCCAGCTAGATACGTGCCTTGATGATGGTCGCCACTATAACCTTCCTCGAAATTCCCGCGCATCCCCATGTAGCCATTACCGATACTGGTAAGTGATTCTTGGAGACGCATGTCTTTGTGTAATTGTGTTGTTTTTAGTTTCCATGGATGGATATCAAAAAGCCGATTTAAGTGTTCCATAATAAATCCTCCTTTTTTCTTCTGTCAGTATACTTTTAAAATAAACGCAAACGGTTTCGTTGTCAATAAGAATATCAGAAAAGATTGGAATATTATTTTATAATGATAGATACTAATTATGCATAGTTTAGATATTTAAAAATGAAAATTCATTGTGGAATCGTTTGCGTAAAATTTACCCGTATTGGATCGGATTTGCGAAAGAAAAGGAAAATTGACAAATACGTAGTTTGTCCTTATGCTTATGAAAGAAAATGTTGGAAAGAGCAAGAGGGATTTGTTATGCGAAACAAAAAAAAGGGGCAGTCACGATTAAAGATGTGGCGACTAAGGTAGGGGTAGCGCCATCTACTGTGTCTAGAGCGCTGCAAAATCATCCGAGTATCTCAAAAGAAACCAAAGATAAAGTGAAAAAGGCGATGGAAACGCTAGGATATGTGCCAAATGTAGCCGCTCAAAATCTTGCCAAAAAATTTGCCAATACGATTGGTGTGGTCATGCCAGTACTCTCGTTGAAAGAACGACGAAGCAATCCGTTTTACTTGGAAGCGATTACGGCGATGAATCAAGAAGCAAGCCAATATGATGTTACAATTGCTATTGCTTCTGGTGAAACGCAAGAAGAACTATTGCATACGGTCCAGTTAATGTACAAACAAAAACGAGTCGATGGGTTTATTTTGCTATACACCAAACGAGAAGACCCTGTCTTACTTTATTTAGAAGACAATTATATTGCTCATACGGTCATCGGCCAGCCATATAAGTATACCAATACGACGAATATCGTCGATAATGACAATCGTCTGTTGGGACAAACGGCTACCCATCATTTAATGGAGTGTGGGCATGAGCGAATATTATTTGTTACCCATGTTGAAAAAGAAAATGTCTTCCATGAGCGTTATTTTGGGTACCAACAGGCATTAATGGATGCGGATTTACCAGTGTTTCCGCGAGCATTAATTAAAAAAACAGAAGATTATCTAGCGTTCAGTGACATGCTGGAAGCTGAAAAACCGACTGCTTTGATCGTACTAGATGATATGTTTGCGCTACGAGTGATTCAATTATGTAATTTATTGGGGTATCGTGTCCCAGATGACTTATCGATTGTCAGCTTTAATAATTCAATTTTTTCAACCTTGATTCACCCTTACATTACGTCCATTGATATTTATACAGAAGAGTTGGGTCGGGTGGCAGTGCAACAGTTTATCCGCCAATTAAAGCATGCCGATGCACCGCAACAAAAAGTATTTATTCAGCATAAATTGATTGAACGAGAGACCGTTCTGCACCTTAATAAAACCGATGAATAAAAAAAGGGGTCGTGACAAAAGCGCGTAGCTCGTAGCAGTACGTTCAAAAATTTTGAAAATTAATTCTCAAATTTTTGAAACTTTTTGACGTAGTGCCGAGAGAGCTGCATTTGAACACCGTTTAAAAGAGGTCGTGACAAAAGCGTATAGCTCCGAGCAAAAAGATCAAACAATCCAAAGGTGATGGAAATAACTTTCGGATTGTTTGGTCTTTTTGTTTAGCTAAACCAGTTTTGTGTTTGCTGTGTTTTTCATCGCATAATGAAAAAGAATGTTTATTTACATACATACCTCAAATTAACTTGTGTAATAGAAAGAAAAGTGTGATAAAATGATGAAAAAGTTTTAATAATGAGGAGTTGTTCGTGAATGAGTAACGGGTACAATGTTGCGGTCGTGGGCGCAACAGGAGCAGTAGGAACGAAAATGATTCAAATGTTGGAGCAGACAACATTGCCCTTAAAGAAAGTGGTATTGTTGGCATCGAAGCGTTCTGCTGGCAAAACATTGCAATTTAAAGGGGAAACCTTGACAGTCGAAGAACTAGTACCAGAGTCATTTGAGGGAATTGATTTGGCTTTGTTTAGTGCGGGTGGTGGCATTTCTGCTACGTTCGCACCAGAAGCAGTCAAACGTGGTGCGGTTGTTGTGGACAACACGAGTCATTTCCGCATGGATCCACAAGTGCCATTGGTAGTACCTGAAGTCAATAAAGAAGCACTGAAAAAACACAAAGGAATCATCGCAAATCCGAATTGTTCGACGATTCAAATGATGGTTGCGTTAGAACCAATTCGCCAAAAAGCAGGATTGGATCGTATCATCGTTTCGACGTATCAGGCAGTGTCGGGCGCAGGTGCACGGGCAGTAGAGGAGCTAAAAAGCGAAGCGCAAGACTATTTAAATGGTGTACCAGTAAGTGAATGGCAAGCTGAAATCTTACCAGCTGGAGCAGACAAAAAGCATTATCCGATTGCCTTTAATGCCTTACCTCAAATTGATAAATTTGCTGAAGATGATTACACGTTTGAAGAGTGGAAGATGGTGAATGAAAACCAAAAAAATTATGGAAGATGCTGCCATAAAAGTAGCGGCGACCTGTGTGCGTATTCCCGTGGCAAGTGGCCATTCAGAATCTGTTTACATCGAAACGAAAGAAAAAATTAGTGTGCAAGATGTGCGTGAGACACTTGCAAGTGCTCCTGGAGTGGTCTTGGAAGATGATCCAAGCCAACAAGTTTACCCACAAGCAATCGAGTGTGTGGATCAAAAAGAAACGTTTGTTGGACGGATTCGTAAAGATTTGGATATCGAAAACGGTCTGCATCTATGGGTCGTCTCTGATAACCTGTTAAAAGGTGCTGCTTGGAATTCTGTTCAAATTGCAGAGACATTACATGAAATGGATTTGCTTCATATTTAAGTGATTTTTCAAGAAAAGTTTGGGGAATCCCACGCTTTTCTTTTTTTTGTTGTATAATGAAAGGGATCAGCGAATGCTTGAGGATATCTATTTTATTAAGAATCGATAGATAAGAAAAAAGATTGAAGAGGTGAATTTTTTGGACGATATCAAACTGATTCCACTTGGTGGCGTACGAGAAAACGGAAAGAACATGTACGTGGCTGAAGTGGGAGAAGATATTTTTGTATTGGATTGCGGTTTACGCTATCCAGAGAATGAATTATTAGGAATTGATACAGTCATTCCTGATTTTTCCTATTTAGAAGAAAATGCCGAACGTGTTGCAGGTGTCTTCTTGACGCATGGACACGCAGATGCGATTGGCGCATTACCATATTTTCTAGAAAGAGTACCAGTGCCGGTCTTTGGAACCAAATTGACAGTGGAATTGGCCAAAATGATTGTTCATCGCAATGAAGCTACCAAGAAATACAAAGAATTTCATGTAATTGATGAGCACACTGAGATTGATTTTGGCACGACAACGGTCAGCTTTTTCCGGACAACACATTCAATCCCTGAATCAGTAGGGATTAGCTTAAAAACAGAAGCCGGCAATATTGTCTATACAGGTGATTTTAAGTTTGACCAAGCAGCTGTTCCAATGTATCAAACAGATTTTGCTCGTTTGGCTGAAATTGGTCGCGAAGGGGTATTGGCGTTATTGAGCACTTCTACCAATGCCGAAAATCCAGCTCAAGTCGCTTCAGAAGCAAAAATTGCCGATGAAGTCACAGATACCATCAAGTACTGGGAGGGTAGGATTATTGTCGCTTGCGTGGCAAGTAACCTCCAGCGGGTACAGCAAATTCTGGATGCGTCTGTCGTTTCAGGTCGAAAGGTTGTTTTAACAGGACAAGATTTTGGCAAAATCATCCGTACGGCGATGAAGTTAGGTAGCTTGACGTTACCAGATGAAGACTTGTTTATTACGCAGAAAGAAATGAAAAATTATGATGCCAATCAATTGCTTATTTTAGAAACCGGGCGGATGGGTGAGCCAATCAAGTCACTACAAAAAATGGCAAACGGCACACACCGCACGTTGCGGATTCAAGAAGGTGATTTAGTTTACATTACAACAACACCTACGATTGCCATGGAGACCGTAGTTGCTAAAACGGAAGATATGGTGTATCGAGCAGGTGGAAATGTAAAAAATATTTCTGACAATTTCCGCGTCTCTGGCCATGCGAATCCGAGTGATTTGCAACTGATGCTTAATTTATTAAAACCAACGTATCTTTTACCAGTGCAAGGTGAATTCCGCCAAATGGTTGCTCACGCAGACTTGGCCAAAGAAATCGGAATTGCCGAAGATCATGTATTCTTGCTTGCAAAAGGGGATGTCTTAGTTTATGCCAACGGAACGATGCAATTAGCAGGTACTGTACCTGCTGACAACATTATGATCGATGGTATCGGCGTTGGAGATATCGGAAATATCGTATTGCGTGATCGTAAAGTATTATCAGAAGATGGTATTTTCATTGCTGTAGTGACAATTAATCGTAGAGAAAAACGAATTGTGTCAAAACCACAAATTACATCTAGAGGCTTTGTTTATGTAAAAGCGAGCCGAGACTTAATTAGAGAGAGTGGCGAGATGGTAAGCGAGATTGTAGCCAAACACCTACAAGATGAAGAGTTCGAATGGGCGAAATTAAAACAAGACATTCGCGATCAATTAAGTCGATACCTTTTCGAACAAACAAAACGCAGACCGGTCATTCTACCTGTTATTATGGAAGCTAGTGGTAGAAATCGTCGTCGCTAATACAGAAGTGACTGAGACAGAGGCGCACAACAACTAGTAAAAAGACCATAAAATCCAGAAGCTGTTTCTAAACTTTGGATTTTATGGCTTTTTTTTGTCGTAGCTAATACTGTCTTACTGTATTCGGATTTAGCAATACGATCTGATTTCTGTTGCACTAGGATTTTTTTATTAAGTAACCTGTGTTTTCCAAAAACGAATTATCTGTTATAATGCTCGTATGAGACTGTTATAAAATAAACTGCAACAATTCTGAAATGGAGGGTGCTAGTGATGAAGATTACCTACCAAGGACATTCAGTTATCGAGGTAATGATGAAGGATGGTTCTGCTGTGATTATCGATCCATTTTTAACAAATAATCCCTTGACGAATAAAGCACCGAGTGATGTAAAGGCGAAGTGGGTTATAGTGACCCATGGCCATAGTGATCATTTGGGAGATACAGTGGCAATTGCAAAGCAAAATCAAGCAACTGTCATCAGTATTGTTGAAATTGCGAGGTATGTAAGCAATAAAGGTATAGCGCAAACCCATGGTCTAAATATTGGTGGTGGCTTTTTATTTCCTTTTGGGCGTGTGAGTTTGACGCCAGCGCTACATAGTTCTAGTATCCAAGAGAATGGTCAGACGATTTATTTAGGGGAGCCAACAGGTGTAGTCATTGAAGCGGATGGTAAGACAATTTACCATGCTGGTGATACAGCTGATTTTAGTGATTTGGCATTAATCGGTGAAAAGTACGACCTTGATGTTGTGTTTTTACCAATTGGTGACAACTTTACGATGGGTCCAGATGATGCAGTTATAGCTGCGGGGCGGCTACATGCAAAAAAAGTAGTACCAATTCATTACAATACATTTCCACAAATCAAACAAGATCCTACAGCATTTATTGCTCGCTTGCCAGAAGGTGTCGGCAAAGTAATGACTGTCGGTGAAACGATCGAGGTGTAAACATGGCAACAAAACACGATTTGATTTTAACCCATATTGAAAGCCTACCGGTGGGTGAACGGATTTCAGTGCGAGGAATAGCAAAAGATTTATCAGTCAGTGAAGGAACGGCTTATCGAGCGATTAAAGATGCCGAGAATATCGGTCTTGTGTCAACGATTCAGCGTGTTGGAACAATTCGTATTGAACGAAAATTAAAAAAACATATCGAAAAACTTACTTTTCGTGAAGTGGTTCAGATTACTGAAGCGGACGTATTAGGTGGCGCAAGTGGATTGGATAAAGATCTCAATCGTTTTGTGATTGGAGCGATGCAAGTCAGTGCGATGGAGCGTTATGTGACGCCGGGATCATTGATGATCGTCGGTAATCGTACCAATGCACAAAAATTAGCACTAGAGGACGGTGCGGCGGTCTTAATTACTGGTGGCTTCGATACGATCCCTGAGATTGCTGCCTTAGCCGATGAATTATCATTACCAGTCTTGAGAACGACGTATGATACTTTTACCGTAGCGACGATGATTAACCGGGCCCTAAGTGACCAATTAATCAAAAAGGATATCTTGCTCGTTAGTGATATTTATATGCCGTTAGAAAAAACTCATTATTTGACGATAAGTGATACGGTGGCTGCATACAATCGCATCGCCGAAGAAACCAAGCATTCACGTTTCCCAGTCGTCAATAAGAATATGCGCGTCGTTGGAATTATTACCGCCAAAGATATTTTGGGTAAAAACGAGACACAATCAATTGAGCGACTGATGACAAAAGAGCCAAGAATAGTCAAAAAAGAAATGAGCGTTGCCTCTGTCAGTCACCAAATGATTTGGGATGGGTTAGAAGTGATGCCGGTTGTGGCAGATGATTTGACGCTGATTGGGATTGTGACGAGACAAGATATTATGAAGGCTATGCAGTTGATTCAAAGACAACCACAAGTCTCTGATACCATTTCTGATCAAATTACGGGTCAAATTCAGATGACCACTCCACAAGCTGTCGATGGGAAACTTAGTGAGCCAGAATTTCGCTTTTTAGTTGCGCCGCAGATGGTGAATGAGATGGGGACCATCTCGTTTGGTGTGCTAAATGAAGTGGTCGCTCATGCGGCAAAACAAACAATGAAAGTCAATCAAAGAAAAAATGTGTGGATTGAACAAGTGAGTTTGCACTATTTCCGCTTAATTCAATTGGAAAGTGAATTTACATTAAAGACACGCATTTTAGAGCTAGGTAGACGGTCAGCAAAAATCGATATGGAAGTCTATATTGAGAATTCATTAGTTGCTAAGGCGATGGTGGTTTGTCAATTGATGGAACGACCTTAGAAAGAGGAAAAATTATGCAAAAGCAAGCAGAAATATTACAAGCAATCGAAGCCTATTCACGAATCATCATCCATCGCCATATGCGTCCTGATCCAGATGCGCTAGGGTCACAAGTAGGCTTAGCAGAATTACTGCGATCATCTTATCCAGAGAAAGAAATTTATCAAGTGGGTGGTCCAGTCGAAGGATTGGCTTTTCTAGCAGAGATGCAAGAGGTGAGCGATGATTTGTATCAAGGTGCTCTAGTCATTGTTACGGATACGGCCAATGCTCCTCGAGTGAGTGACAAGCGCTTTTCGTTAGGGGATAAGCTAATCAAAATTGACCACCATCCCAATGATGAGCCATATGGCGATATCGTCTGGGTGAACACCAATGCAAGTAGTTGTAGTGAAATGATTGCCTCATTCTGGCAACTATTTCCAGAACAATTAGTGATGAATGAACAGTCAGCTCGGCTACTCTATGCGGGTATCGTTGGCGATACTGGACGCTTCTTGTACCCATCTACTTCAACCGAAACGTTGTCCTTAGCAGCTAAATTAAGAACATTTGAGTTTGATGCATCCAAATTAAATCGGCAAATTTCACAAATGCCACTAAAAGTTGCACGGCTATCCGGGTATGTTTATGAACAAATTGATGCTGATGAAAACGGAGCAGCCAAAGTTATTTTCAGCAAAGAATTGATGGCGCAATATGGTGTGAGTGATTCAGAAACGGCTAGTGTGGTTTCCTTACCTGGCAATATCGAAGAAATTTTGGCGTGGGCGATCTTTGTGCAACAACCTGACGGGTCCTATCGCGTGCGTCTGCGTTCAAAAGGACCAGTTATTAACGAATTGGCAAAAAAACATTATGGTGGTGGTCATCCACTAGCAAGTGGAGCCAATGCGACTGATTTAGCTGAGGTCCAAGAGATTTATCAAGAAATTCAAGCATTGTGTCAACAGTATATGGCAGAAAATGGGAAGATGCTATAGTCAAAAAATGGAGGCGAGCGTATGAATAGGTTAGCCAATTATTTAACGAAGTATGTCCAAAATTATCCTGATTTATCCAAATCAGAGAAGCTATTAATCAATCAGACAGTTGAAAAATTAGCGACTAGTCAGTCTGAAGATCAAGAATTAGTCGTGCTCATTCAGTCTTTACGGAGGTTCTCGCTTGAAAGTGAGTTAACACAGGCGGGCAAAAAGCTATTGGCCCGCCTACAAAGAAAGCAATGGTTAGTTGGTATTGTTAATGTCTTACCATTTGGAAAGTAAAGTCATATAGCAAGATGCTGAGCCAAACTAGCTAAAAAAGACCAAAAAACCAGAAGTTATTTCTCAAACTTTTGGTTTTTTGGTCTTTTGCTAATTTTTGGCTCAGCTGTGTATGCTACTTGCGTAAATCATCTAGAAATTCTGTTTTAGAGATGGTTTTTTCGTCCTTCATTTTAATGACTTTGGCTGGAGAGCCCGCTACGACCGCACCGGCAGGAACATCTTGAGTCACCACAGATCCAGCTGCGACGACTGCGCCTTCACCTACCCGTACACCTTCTAATACCACAGCGTTGGCACCAATTAAGACGTGATCTTCAATAATCACTGGTGTCGCTGAAGGTGGTTCGAGAACGCCAGCTAACACGGCGCCTGCGCCGATGTGAGCCTTTTTACCGACTGTCGCACGAGCGCCTAGAATCGCGCCCATATCAATCATGCTTTCTTCGCCGACCACAGCACCAATGTTAATCACAGCACCCATCATAACGACAGCATTCTTGCCGATGACTGCTTGGTCACGAATAAATGAGCCTGGTTCGATTCGGGCATCAACTGTCGTTAAATCTAGTAAAGGGACTGCTGAGTTACGACGGTCATTTTCGACATAGATATCTTTGATTGCAGCTTTGTTTTTTTCAAGGAAAGCTTGGATTGGTTCAGCATCTCCAACAGCAAAGTAAAAAGAGTTGCTTCCAAATAAGTGGATGTCGGTAGCTTTAACGTCAGCCAAGTCGCCAGAAATATAAGCTTTGACTGGGGTTTGCTTCGTTGCGTTTTTAATAAATTTTGCTAGTTCATATGGATCTGTAAATTGTAAGTCAGACATGGAGTCACCTCTTCGTTTAAATTAGTGGGCTAATAGGTCATTCATTGAGTAAAGCCCAGGTTTTTGCTTAACCAAAAATGCCGCGGCCTTTAAGGCACCATTGGCAAAAATATCGCGTGACAGTGCGGTATGCTTTAATTCAATGAGTTCATCTTGGCCGGCAAACAATACGGTATGCTCACCGGGAATGGTACCACCGCGGACGGCGTGGATTCCCATTTGGCTACGTAAGTTTTCATTGTGATTGCCTTGGCGACCGAAGACATATTCTTTTTTTGTTTGGCAAACATCATTGATACTATCTGCCAATAAAAGTGCCGTCCCACTTGGAGCGTCTTTCTTTTGATTGTGATGCTTTTCAATCATTTCGATATCAAAGTCCGCTTCAAGACTTGGGGTAATCTTTTGAAGGGCTTGAATTAATACATTGATACCTAAAGACATATTTGCCGAAAAAAAGACAGGAATCGTCTGCGAGACGCTCTCCATTTTTTTTAGCGTTTCTTCAGGTAAGCCGGTCGTAGCGACGACAATCGGTAGGGCGGAAGCCTGTGCATCATCTAGCAAAGCAGGAACGTTTTCAAAATAAGAAAAATCAATCACTACGTCTGCTGATTCCTTCACATCTGCTAATGTGTGACAAATTGGAAAAGTTGCAGAGGTATCTACTTGGCGATCGATACCAGCGACAATCTCATAAGCAGAATTTTCTGTTGCCAGTTGCGTGATGACTTTACCCATTCGTCCTTGAGCACCACTTAAAATGATTTTTGTCATAAAGTTTTCCTCCTATAACAAACCAAATGCGGTCATCTCTTTTTTCAGACGGTCGACTGTGGCGTCTTCTGGTACTCCTAGTGGCAAGCGGTAATGCAACTCGCATTTGCCTAATAAAGAGACAGCAGCTTTGATTGGCACAGGATTTACCTCGGCGAAGATCGCATCAATCAATGGTTTTTGTGTTAGTTGCATGTCTTTTGCTTTTTTCAAGTCACCTTGAAGATAATCGTGCACCATTTGTGAGGTTTGCTTAGGAGCAATATTGCCGATTGTTGAGATAACTCCAAGACCACCGACTGATAATAAAGGAAGGACTTGATCGTCATTACCAGAATAAAGAGCGAAGTCTTCATCAACTAAGCGGGCGATTTCAACGATTTGTGAGATGTCACCGCTAGCTTCTTTGATGCCTTTAATATTTGGTATTTTTTTCAATTCGGCAACAGTTTCCGCTGTTAAATTCATGCCCGTTCTTGAAGAAACAGAATACAGTAGGACAGGTAAATCGACACTTTCGCAAATTGCACGATAATGTGCAATCAAACTAGTCTTCGTTGCTTTATTATAATAAGGAGTAACGACTAATAAGGCATCGGCTCCTACGCGTTGGGCTTCTTTTGATAAATGAATCCCATGTTCGGTATTGTTTGAACCAGTCCCACCGATGACAGGCACGCGACCTGCCGATTTTTTTACGACTGCTTCAATAACAGCGATATGTTCTTCATCAACTAAGGTTGAGGCTTCACCAGTTGTCCCACATGCGACAATTGCATCGATGCCTGACTGAATTTGCCATTCTACTAATTCATCCAGCTTTTCATAGTCCACCGTTCCGTCTTGTTTCATTGGGGTAATTAATGCAACTGCAGCGCCTTCAAAAATTGCCATTTTTTACACATCCTCTCGTACACATCTATTTTTTTCTGAATTAAATAAAAAATCCAATTCACTATAGATTATTGGAATTATATACTATAATATTAGAAAATATCAATGATTATCCGAGAAAATGGCGAGAATATCATGAGGAAAAAGAAAAAAAGGAATGATTTGATGGAAATAAGTTCAGCCGTAAATGATTTGTTAACAGAGGTTGTCGCAGATCGACGGGCGTTACACCAGATACCTGAATTAGGGCTACAAGAAAAAGAGACAAGTGCCTACATAAAAAAAAGACTAGCAGACTTCGGGGTAACGGAGGTCTATGATTTATTAGATACAGCAGTCGTAGCAGTCTACCGCGGAGAAAAAGAGGGCAAGACACTTGCTTTTCGCACTGACATCGATGCATTACCTGTAATGGAAGAGACGGGTGTTGAGTTTGCGTCTAAACACCCTGGCAAGATGCATGCATGTGGTCACGATGGGCACATGGCGACTATGCTAGGCTTCGCTCAATATCTATCCTTGCATCCTGAAGAAATTATCGGCACTATCGTCTTACTCTTTCAGCCGGCTGAAGAAGGACCAGGTGGCGCACAATTATTGATTGACGATGGCTTTTTGACAAAATTTCAAATCGATCAAATCATCGGACTTCATGTATTTCCTGAATTTGATGAAGGAATCATTGCCTGTAAGTCGCATGCCATGATGGCTAGAAATGGCGAAATCTACCTAACCGTTAAAGGTATTAGCTCACATGGCGCGCAGCCACAGCAAGGAGCTGATGCGATCCTAGCAGCCTCAGCTATTATTCAAGGCTTGCATGCGATCGTCTCACGAAACATCAGCCCCATGGAGTCTGCAGTTTTAACATTTGGCAAAATAACGGGTGGCGAAGCGATGAATATCATTCCTGGTATGGTAAAAATTGAGGGCACCATGCGGGCGTTTTCTGATGATGTATACGATACCATGACAGAGCGTGTCCAATGTGTGGCGACCGAAATTGCCAAAGGATATGGCTGTGAATGTGTGGTTGAATTTAATCATATGTATCGCGTCGTTGACAACGACCCAAGTATGGTCGACGCCTTAAAGAAAATTGCTAAGACATCCTATGTCCAAACGCCGCCTTATATGTTGGCAGAGGATTTTTCGATGTACCAAAAGGAAATTCCCGGGTTGTTTTTCTTTGTAGGAATCCGCAATGAGAGCAAAGGATACGTAGCACCGTTGCATAGTGGCAAGATGAATTTTGACGAAACGTATCTATTAGGCGGTATTGAATGCTACCGTCAATTAATTGCAGAATTAAATAAAGGGGAATCAGTATGAGCGAAGTAAAAAATCATCTTTTGTGGGATGGCTGCGACACAGTCGAATTAGCGAAAACATATGGCACGCCACTCTATGTTTTTTCAGAGTCGATGATTGAGCAAGCTTGCCGAGAATTACAAAGAGACTTTATCCAAAAATATGAACGCGTACGAGTCGCCTATGCCTCTAAAGCATTTAATGTTCTAGCGATGCTAAAGTTAGTTGAAAAAGAAGGCCTGTGCTTGGATGTGGTCAGCGGTGGCGAATTATACACGGCGATTGCCGCTGACTTTGAACCTGAAAAAATTGAATTTAATGGCAATAATAAATCAGTTGCGGAGCTAGAAGAAGCATTGGATTATGGAGTCGGTCGCTTTATCATTGATAGCATGCAAGAGTTGGACTTAATTCAACACATCTGTCGTGAAAAAAAACAAACGGCAAAGGTGCTCTTTCGAATTACACCTGAAATTACGGTCCAAACGCATCGTTACATTTCCACGGGCCAAAAAGATTCAAAGTTTGGGATACCTTTGGACGAGAAGGTGTTGTTTCCATTAATCAAGCAAGCAATCGATGCGCCGGAAATTGATTTTTACGGCATTCATTTTCATATTGGGAGTCAACTAGCAGATAACCAGACCCACCTAGCAGCGGCGAATGTGGCACTAAACCTAGTCAAACAAATCAAAGAGCGCTTTGACTATGAGGTGAAGGAGTTGAACTATGGTGGAGGCTTTGGCGTACGCTATACAAAAGCAGATGTTCGTCAACCCTATGCATATTTCTTAGACCCATTGATGGAGGCGACGATTACTTTTTGTGAAGAGCATCAACTCTATCGGCCGACCATTGTGATTGAGCCAGGTCGAAGCATTGTCGCTGAAGCAGGCATTACGCTTCATACAATTGGTAGTATCAAGCAACTGCCAGGTATCCGGACCTATGCTTCAATCGATGGCGGTATGACTGACAACATCCGACCAGGACTGTATCAGGCACAATACGAAGTGGCCATCGCAAATAAGCAAACCGACCAAGACCTTGAGCCGGTTACAATCTCTGGCAAAATCTGTGAAAGCACGGATATCTTAGTCAAAGATGCGCTCTTGCCAAAAGTTGCGACAGGGGATATTCTCGCTACCTATACGACTGGCGCATATGGCTACTCAATGGCGAGTAACTATAATAAAATTGCCATTCCTGCAGTTATTTTTGTCAAAGAAGGTCGAGCGGAAGAAGTCGTTAAACGCCAATCATACCAACAAATGATCCAAAATGAAGTGATACCAACTCATTTACGTTAGGAGCGACGATTATGAAAATTCCGTTTTATAAAATGCAAGGTGCCGGTAATGATTTTATCGTGATTGATAACCAAAAATTACACTTATCTAATGAGCAATTGGTGGCATTGACGAAAAAAATCTGCCAAAGACGTCTGTCTGTCGGCTCAGATGCATTGATGGTCGTCGATGTACCACAAAATACGGGCGATGTACGCATGATTTTCTTTAATGCTGACGGAACAGAAGCCGAAATGTGTGGCAATGGCGCACGCTGTCTAGCACGCTATGCATACGAAAATGACCTAGCTAGCGACAAGATGTTGATTGAGACAGTGGCAGGTGATGTGCCGGCATGGCGGCTAGATGAGCGGACGTATAAAGTCCAATTAAATGAACCCACCGTGGAACAATTTGATTTACCTTATGAGAATATTTCAGTAGATTATATTGAATTAGGTAATCCTGGGTTGCCTCATCTCGTTGTCCGGTGTGATGCGTTAGCGACAGAGCCATTGGCATCCTTTGAGTCATTTGCTAGAGAATTGCGTTATTGGGACTATCTACCAAAAGGCGCCAATGTGAATCTCTATGCGGTTGACGATCAAGGACAGATTGTTTTACGGACATTTGAGCGAGGCGTCGAGGGCTTTACCTACGCCTGTGGGACTGGCGCTGGGGCAACGGCGTACTCGTTAGTGAAAAAAGGCATTGTGCCGTCCACGACCGTCTCACTTCAGACTCTTGGTGGTGTATTGCAAGTTCAAGTTCAAAAAGATCAATTGTTCTTGATTGGCGATACCAATATTGTCGTTGAAGGATCGATCGTCGATGAAGATGTAACTATTTAAATTTTTTTGAACAAGCAAACAGAAGTGTTCCTTTATCGTTAAGCATGGTAAAATAAAAGAAATGATAGGAGGACGAAAAAATGATATTTGGCTTAGATAATGGTTTCACCCTTTTATTAGTCGTCGTTGGTATGGCACTTTCTCTTGCTGCCTCAGCGTTTGTCAAAAGTACCTATAGCAAATACGACAAAATTCAAAGTAAAAAGCGAGTCACCGGTACCCAAGCGGCACAGTATATTTTGAAAAATCAAGACATTCATAATGTCGGAGTACAAGAGATTGCTGGTGATTTGACAGACAATTATAATTCAGGGACGAAAATTTTAAGTCTGTCACAATCGACAGCTCAGTCGACATCCGTCGCTGCTATCGGCGTCGCAGCGCATGAATGTGGTCATGCCGTGCAAGATGCTGTGGGCTATGCACCGCTTAGAATCCGAGCAGCGATTGTCCCCGTTGCCAACCTAGGATCGGCGATATCAATGCCGTTAATCTTGATTGGTTTATTCTTAAGAGGATCGTTTTTAGTCAATCTCGGAATTCTTGCTTTTTCAATGGCGTTTGTTTTCCAAGTGGTGACGTTACCAGTCGAATTTAATGCGTCACGACGCGCGTTAGCAATTTTAGGAGAAGGCGGCTTATTGACTGAAGAAGAATTACCCATGGCGCGAAAAGTCCTAACTGCAGCAGCATTAACATATGTTGCCGCTGCGATTACGACCTTGTTGCAGCTATTACGACTAATCGTGATAGCAAACAATCGTCGTAATTAGGCACCCGTGTAAACAATCATTTCAGTAAACAAAATTACTGCCCCGTGGTATCATAAAGTTAGAAGAAGGAGTGGATAACTATGAAAACTTCAACAAAATTATCAATTGGTGTAGGTGTGATAGCAGTAACAGGAATTGTAACAGCAGCCGTCGTTTCGGACAAAGTACTAACGAAAGTACGCTATGCAAGTAATCGTTGGAAAATTAAAAAATTCGTTTCTGATAAGTTTGATGGAAATGAAACACTATTAGGGGTTGTTGATAATTTGAGCGACAAAGATATTAACAACGTTATGAATGTAGTCAAAAAAGTTAAAAAAGGCAAAAAACAAGTGTCAGTTTATGGAAACAACGTCAAAGAAACGACAGAGACTGTCAAAGAAAAATTACAAGATTTAGTAACGAGTGTATTTTAAAAAGTAAAAGACTGTTGCAAGCAATGTGACAGTCTTTTTTTGTGAAGGAAACGAATCAAAGGGGAAAAATGTGGAGAAAACGAGTACATTAACAAAGGAAGAGAAAGCATATTTTATGTGCGCGGCCATTGGTGAGGCAAAAAAAGCCCAAGCAATCGCTGAGGTACCAATCGGGGCAGTGGTCGTACTTGAAGGGGAAATCATCGGCCGCGGTCATAATTTACGGGAAACAACGCAAGATGCGACGATGCATGCTGAGATGATCGCGATTAGAGAAGCCTGCGCGAAGGTAGGAAGCTGGCGCTTAGAGGACAGTCAGTTATTTGTTACACTTGAGCCATGCCCAATGTGTGGAGGTGCTGCGATGCTTTCGCGAGTAGAAGAAATATACTTTGGTGCTTATGATCCCAAAGGTGGTGCAACGGGCAGCTTGCTAAATTTAGCGACAGATGAACGCTTTAATCATTGGAGTTACGTAGAAGCAGGGATTTTACAGGCGGAATGTAGCGACTTGTTGCGGACCTTCTTTAAAGAATTGCGACAAAAGAAAAAGTTCGCCTCAAAAAAGACTAGCTTACCTGAATAAAATAAGGTATACTAATGAGTGCCGAAAGGCTAGGACAATGAGGACCTTGTGAATGGTGTCAGGTCTGGAAGGAAGCAGCACTAAGCAGGCGTCTTCATGTGTCTGATACATAACGGAAGTCAAAGTAGATGAGTGTTCATTTACTTTGACTTTTTTTTGACAAAAAAGCTGAGCTATGCCAAACTTTGACTAATACTAGTAGAAGGTGATCTGACCAAGTGGGCAAAAAATTACGGATTATTCACACCAATGACTTGCACTCTCATTTTGAAAATTGGCCACGCGTCAAGCGATTCGTCAAGCAAAGGCAAGTAGCAGATGGTGAAGAATGTGTATTGACAGTTGATTTAGGAGATTTCATGGATCGTTGGCATCCTTTGACCGAAGCTACCAACGGCCAAGCCAACATTGAAGAGCTGAATACCTTGCACTATGACGCCATCACGATCGGCAACAATGAAGGCATTGGCAATGGGAAAGAGTGTTTGAATCATTTGTTTGATTATGCCAATTTTGATGTTGTACTTGCGAATTTATTTGATAAAACAACTTTATTGCGACCAAAGTGGGCGCAACCTTACAAGATAATGACTTTGAATAATGGACTGACGATAGCGATGATCGGAATGACCGCACCATTTCCGCTAACTTATGCTCCAAATGGCTGGGACGTTCGCGATCCGTTGGAATTATTGCCAGAGTTTGTAAATGAATTACGGCCGCAAGTGGATGTCCTGATCTTGCTTAGTCACTTAGGGATTCAAGCTGACTATACAATTGCGGATGAGTTTCCTCAATTTGACGTGATTATCGGTTCGCACACGCACCATCTGTTTCCAAATGGCGAAAAACGAAATAGCGTGCAACTAGCAGCAGCAGGGAAGTTTGGCCGCTATGTCGGTGAAGTCGAGCTTCATTGTAACGATACCCACATTACTAGCGCTGCTCGGACTTTTTCTATCGAAGAGATGTTGGCTTATCCAGAAGATGAGCAACAAATTACAAAATGGGCACTAAAAGGACATGAGCAATTAGCGAAATTGACGGTCGGCTATTTGCCTTATCCATTGACCAATGACCCACAACTATATGAACACTCCTTGATTGAGGAGGCCTTGGATGCCGTGCGTAAGCGAGGAGCGACTGATAGTGCTATCTTGAACTCAGGCTTATTTTTAGAATCATTACCAGTTGGGCGAATCAGTCAAGATCAGGTGCATAGTATCTTGCCACATCCGATGCATTTGATTCGCGTACGGTTGCAAGGCAAAGACCTGATTCGCATGATACTTGAAATGGAAAAAAATCGCTTGTTTTTGTCACATTATCAAATGGTGGGTATGGGCTTTAGAGGAAAAATTTTTGGCCAAATTCGTTATCTGGGTATTAGCTATGATGCGACCAATCACCAAGTGTATTGGCAAGGGAAGCCAGTCGATGAACAGCAAAACTATTCATTTACAACAGTGGATCACTTTATGTTTATCCCTTTCTTCCCAACGATTGAAATCGCAGGTGACGTGACGTTTTTATTTCCTGAGTTTATTCGTACAGTCGTCGGTAATGATTTGCAAAAGAAATTCCCATTAACGTAAAAAGAACGAAAGAAGATACTGCCGAAATGAAAGAAAATCGGTATAATAGAACAAGGTGGTGAAAAAATGGCCAATGAAGAAAATTTAACAGCTGAACTGACAGCGGTATTAGAAGAAATCGTGGAAGAAACCAGTATAGGTAATAAAAATAAAGGACTGGCTTTCGAGCAATTATCAGAGTCTGAATTTTTAATTGATGGTAGACAGTATCGGTTGGTAAGAGATTATCGCGAGGGCTTTGATGCACAAAGGCTGGTCGACCGCTATAGCGAAGTACTTGCCCGCTATGATTACATTGTAGGTGATTGGGGCTATGAGCAGCTACGATTAAAAGGATTTTTTGGGACAGATAATAAAAAAGTATTGCCTGACCAACGGATCGATGCCTTAGAAGATTATTTATATGAGTTTTGCAATTTTGGCTGTTCCTACTTTGTGATTGAACGCATTGGTGGCAAAAAAGAAAAAACACAGATGAAAAAGAACAAGCGACGCACATCGACTACCAAAAAGGTCAAAGACCAAGCGCATATAGCAGAGAAAAAAGCGCCAGTTAACACGCGACCTGATAAGAAAAAAATGAAAATTCGGCAAACAAACGAGCAAAAGAAAGAGACACCGACGAAAAAAAAACAACCCGTACGACGAAAAAAGAATTTACGATTCGGAAAAGAAATGAAGGCGAATAGATGAATTATAAGGGGTATTTGATTGATTTAGATGGCACCATTTATTTAGGAAAAGAGCCGATTCCAGCTGGCAAACGCTTCATTGAACGCTTGCAACATGCGCAAATTCCTTTTTTATTTGTGACCAATAATACGACCAAGCGTCCAGCTGTTGTAGCCAATCGTTTAGCCACGGAGTTTGATATTCATGTTGCACCAGAGACGGTCTACACGGCGACGTTGGCGACGATTGATTACATGAATGACAAGCAATTAGCCAAAACGGTCTATGTCATTGGCGAAGCCGGACTGATTGAACCAATTCTAGAAGCAGGCTATATATGGGATGAAGTGAATCCAGCTTATGTCGTCGTGGGCTTAGATTCCAATGTGACGTATGAACAATTTGCATTAGCGACACTGGCGATAAAAAGAGGTGCCCATTTCATTGGTACCAATCCAGATAAAAATATTCCGACTGAACGAGGGCTATTACCAGGCGCCGGTGCATTACTATCATTCTTAGCAACAGCAACGCAAGTGGACCCTGTCTGCATTGGCAAGCCAGAAGCCATTATTATGGAAAAAGCATTAGCGCATCTCGGCTGTTCCAAAGAAGAAGCGGTAATGGTTGGTGACAACTATGAGACAGATATTACTGCGGGGATAAAAAATGGCATTGATTCGCTATTGGTCCTATCAGGGTTTACCCCGAAAGAAGCCGTCCCTACCTTACCAATTGCACCGACTTATGTTATTGACTCATTAGATGATTGGGTAGTCGCCGATGAATAAATCTACTTGGTGGTTTTGGAGCGGACTAGCTTGTTTGATGCTTTTTCTACTGACGCTGGCTATTACATTGACCATCAATAGCATGTGGCTGTATCGTTTTTCAATCGATCAGTTGGCAATTTTAGATTGGACTACTTTATCAAAAGCAGAGTTGATGACTTCGTATCATCAACTTTTGGCATATTTGAATTTCCCTTGGGTGAAGACCTTGCAATTAGCTGACTTCCCAATGTCGGCATCGGGACTCAGCCATTTTGTAGATGTAAAAAAATTATTTTTACTAAATTATGCAGTGGGGCTTATAACGGTGATTCCAGCTGCGGTATTTTTGTATCAAAACCATAAACGTCAGCAAGAGTGGCGACTCATTCGTCCGTTCCAGACTGCAAGTATCATTCCAATCGTTTTCGCGCTTATGATGGCGATGGGCTTTGATCGTTTTTTTGTGACATTTCATGAATTATTTTTTAGTAATGCTGATTGGCAATTCGATCCAGTGACCGATCCGATTATTAATATCTTGCCAGAGCAGTTTTTCTTGTATTGTTTTGTGCTCTTCTTCGTTTTATTGGAAATGTTCTTTCTTGGCAGTCTTTTCTATGCAAAACGAATGTTTAAGCATCGGGTTAAGTAAAGTGAGAGACTGGGACAAAATTAGCTAAAAACAAAAGACCATCCAATCCAAAAGTTCGTTTTCAAACTTCTGGATTAGATGGCCTTTTTTAAATTGCGGCATTTGGATGTTGATGGGCGATGCGACTAGCTGCTGCAGCCGCCATGGCACCGACGATATCATCTAAAAATGTATGAACTTGCGGACCTTCATGTGAATTAAGCATCGCTAGAATACCCGGTTTTACTTTATCGATGTAGCCATAGTTAGTGAAGCCAATCGATCCGTAGACATTCACAATTGATAAGGCCATAATTTCATCGATGCCATAAAGACCTTCATCTTTGGCAACAATATCTTGTAACGGCGTAAGCAATTTATTTTGTTCTGCTAAAACGTCTAGTTGAATACCAGTTAGGATGGTATTTTGGACTTCTCGTTTTTTTAAGACAGCCTCGACGCTTTCCATACATTCTTCTAGAGTAAGCTCTGGAATGTATTTTTCTTGTAAAAAATAAACCAATTTCGCTATTTCAATTACTGGTACACCACGTTCTTCAAGTAGTGCACGGGCTTTTTTTTCTAAAGTGCTTTGTTCAACAGTCAACTAAGTCAATCCTTTCCGTCAAAAAATAAGTTGGTTTGAAGCATTTGCTCTTACTGAAAGAGACTCGTGCTATGCATCGGCTGGGTTCGATTTTTGGGATCGATGAAATGCAAGGCATTGTTTACTGCAGTAGGAGCTTCACCAAAGCCAGTCGCAATGAGTTTTACTTTGCCCTCATAATGTGCGATATCGCCACATGCATAAACGCCCGGAAGAGATGTTTGCATGTCAGACTGGACCATGATCCCTTGGCGTGTACTATTGACGCCCCATTTTTTCAAATCGAGCGAAGAACGAAAGCCATAGTTTACAATCAATGAATCCACTGCTAACTCGACTTGTTCTTCTCCCACAGCTTCTTGCAAGACAATCGTATCTAATTGTCCCTCGCCTTGCAAGCGATGAATGACATAAGGGGTCAATACAGAAATTGATGAATTGTGCAGTTTAGTAACACTATGTTCATGGGCGCGAAATTCCGGTCGACGGTGTATCAAATAAACTTCTTCAGCAATAGGTTCAATCATTAAAGCCCAATCAATCGCCGAATCGCCACCACCTGCTATTGCAACTTTTTTGCCAGCATATTTCATTAAGTCGGGCACATAATAATCAATACCAGCATTTTCATAAGACTCAGCATTCTCAACAGCTAGTTTTCTAGGCTGAAACGAGCCATTACCTAGAGCTAAAATAACTGCTTTCGAGTAATGTGTTGTTTTATTGGTCGTAATTTCAATGATGTCCTCTTCTTTATTGAGGGAGATTACTTGCTCTTGTAAACAATACGTTTGATGGAATGTTCGCAATTGATTTTCTAAGTTTTGAACGAGTTCACCTGCTTTTATTTTTGGAAAACCAGGGATATCGTAAATATATTTTTCAGGATATAACGTAGCTAATTGACCACCTAGTTGCGGTAAGGTATCAATCATTTTTGTTTTGGCATTGCGCATACCGGCATAGAATGCAGCAAACATTCCCACTGGACCAGCACCAATGATAGTCAAGTCAAAGACTTCCATTTGACATACTCCTCTCGTTTGACAATAAGACGATTATAGCAGAGAAATTGGTGCGTGGCATTTTTGATGTTTTCTGATATGATAGTAACAGATGAATCAAGGAGGAGAAGCAATTGGCACAATTTCCACAATTAACTGCAAATGAACAAACAACACCAACAGCAACAATCAAGACAAACATGGGAGACATTACCGTAAAATTATTCCCAGAGTTCGCACCAAAAACCGTAAAAAACTTTATCGAACTAGCAAAAAAAGGCTACTATGATAATGTGATTTTCCACCGTGTTATTCCGGATTTTATGATCCAAGGGGGCGACCCAACCGGTACTGGTATGGGCGGCGAAAGCATCTACGGCGAAAAATTCGAAGATGAATTTTCTCCAGAATTATTTAACGTTCGTGGCGCATTATCAATGGCCAATGCTGGACCAAATACAAATGGTAGCCAGTTCTTTATCGTCAATAACAAAAATGTCCCAGCGAACATGATGACGCAAATGGAAGAAGCAGGCTATCCTAAAGAAGTAGTAGAAGCGTATCGCGAAGGCGGAACACCTTGGCTTGATTTCCGTCATACTGTTTTCGGACATGTTGTTAATGGTATGGATATTGTAGATACCATCGCCCAAGTACAAAGGGGACCACAAGATCGTCCAGTCCACGACGTAGTAATCGAAGCCATCGAAATAAACGAGTAAGCCAAAGAGGCTGAGAAAGAGTTATTCAGTCATAAGTAAAAAGAGCCCGAAATCCGGAATTGTTTCTCAAACTTTTGGATTTTGGGTTCTTTTTATTGTCGTAGCTTTCTTGCTTTGTAATAAGACAAAATGATATTTGTCGCTTCGTATAAACTACTCTTTAAATGCGTTGGTCAAACGAGTGAGACCTTCTTTTAAAATCTCTTCTTGACAGGCAATGTTCAGCCGGATGTGCTGACGACCATGGGGGCCGAAAGTATAGCCGTAGTTCAAGACGACACCTGCCTTTTCGATTAATATGTCTTGCAATTGTGAATCCGATAGCTCAAAAGCTGAAAAGTCCAGCCACATTAAATAGGTGCCTTGCGGAATCATCACCTCTACTTGTGGGAGGTGTTCTTTAAAATGGTCGCGCACGATTTGTACTTGATGCGCTAAAAATGGCAATAAGTCATCCAACCACTCTGCACCCTCGCGATAGGCTGCTTCCGTCGCGATATACCCGAATGTATTAATTTCATCGAAGCGCCATTCATGTTGAAGTGCGAGCATCGTTTTTCGTAGCTCTTTGTTTTTTATGAAGATCATCGAATTTTTAATACTTGCTAGATTGAATGTTTTAGTCGGCGCTGCAAGGACAATTGAAAAGTCGGCAAACGAAGGATCCACCGTTTGGAAGGAATGGAAAGTGTACGATGGCAAAATTAAGTCTTGGTGGATTTCATCGCTAACAATCAGAACACCATATTGTTTACACAAGAGGCCGATTTTTTGTAATTCTGCTCTTGTCCAGACTCTTCCCCCGGGATTATGCGGATTACATAGTATGAACAGCTTTATTGTGTGTGTTTGCATCTTCTTTTCTAAATCATCAAAATCAAATTCGAATTGACCATTCATTTTTAGTAAAGGACTGCGGACAAGTGTCCGCTTTGCATCTTTTACAGTGGCAGAAAAAGGTGGATAGACAGGATCGTTCACCAATATTGCATCACCGACGGAAGAATAGGCATGGATGGCTGCAGCGATACTTGGAACAACGCCACTATTAAATAGAGTCTCTTCTTTTGTTAATTCATAGTTATGACGATTCTTTTGCCAATTAATAATTGATTCATACAGACTATCCGGAGCGAAAGAATACCCATAGATTCCTTGAGAGACAAATTCTGCCAGTGCTTCTTGGACAGCGAGAGGTGCCTTGAAGTCCATATCAGCAATCCATAAAGGCAATAAGTCTTTTTTCTGATATGTTTTTTCGATACTGTCCCATTTGATACTGTTTGTTCCACGCCGTTGTATTGCTTCATTGAAGTTCACCATTTATCCAACCACCCTCATGAGGAATGCCCTCGCTATTTTTTTGCTTAGATTTTTTTGCTTAGATACAGTATAATATAAACCAATGAAAGAAGGGGGAAATATGACATATAAGATAGGACAAGTAATTGAGGGCACAATTACCGGTATACAGCCATACGGTGCCTTTGTTTCATTAGATGCAAATACACAAGGACTGATCCATGTTTCCGAAATTCAATCAGGTTATACTAAAAATATTCATGAGCTACTTAAAGTAGGGCAAAAAGTAACAGTTCAAGTCATTGATATTGATGCATTTTCAAAAAAAATTAGTCTATCACGACGAACGTTGACACACACATATACTCCAATATCTAATCGACGAAAAAAATACTTCACAAACAAAAATAAAAAGATTGGTTTTCAATCAATAGAAGAAGCATTGCCGGTATGGATTGAAGAGGCTTTAGTTTTTTTGGAAGAAGCGTAGCAATATCATAGAATTGTAGCGGGGTGGGCAAATGATTAAGAAAAAATGGATAGCTGGAATAGTTATGTTGACACAACTCGATGGCACAAAATTATTTTTAATTAAGCAAGAACAGGGCAAAATGCATTTAGTATCAACACCGGGCAGTGCAGAAAAAACTGGATTAGCCAGTATTTTAGAAGTATTAAAAGAAGAAGCAAACATAGAAATTTCACGCTTAAAACTATTAGAGTTAACCAATGGTGTGATTGCAGGAACAAATGTCCCACTGTTTGTTTTCGAACTTGATGAGCAAGTAGACGTGCCAAATCAACTGCCGGAAGGCTATCTGTGGCAGTCATTCGGACAAATGCAAAAGGTCATCCAAAAGTTTGAAATTGAAGGAATGCCTTATTTTTAAAAAAGAATGAAAAAGTGTTGACGACTGCCGATATCGATGGTAATATAACGAAGTTGACTTGTTACAAGATAGTTAAATACTGATAAAACAGTTTTTAAATTAAAAAAACATGTTGACAAATAACATTGCATTTGATAAGATGATCAAGTCGCTAACAAAGGATAACAACTGAGATTTAAAAAATAAAAATTAGTTGTTGACATCACGTTGAAACGATGGTATGATGTAAAAGTTGTCACAGCACAAGAT
>NZ_GL622241.1:1847708-1868150 GCF_000185365.1 Enterococcus italicus DSM 15952 | reverse complement strand
ATTTTGATAGAATTGTGCATAGACATCTGATTTCCTCCTTATTATGTTTTAGACGACTTAATTATAGGACAATCAGATGTCTTTTTGTTATAAAAAAATATTTGATGTCCTTACTCAATGTGAGTAACAACACCAAATATTATAGAACCTAACTATCTATGTCATATTCCTTTTTTATACTCTTATTCAAAAGAACATGGTTTAAAACTGAACATGTGAATGCGAAATAGTAGAATAAATGGACTGAATTGCTGACATTTGAAGTTGATTGTTTTTTTCATTTGACATAAGAATTACAGCAGTGTGGGCATTTTTATCAAAAAGTGCTAATGTTTGTTGGTCAGTGATTTCACCTCTTGAACGAAAGTAAGTTGGATGAACATATAGTCCACCTGAATAGTACTCACCTTTAAATGGTCGATAAAGTTCTGTTGAAATTTTTTCTGAGAAAAATTTCTGGTTTATCAAACTACGATAGTACCAATACAAGTCTCCAATCGACATATCAATACTGCCTGTTCCTATTTCACGTGCATAGATGTTGAGTGATGGATGAATGGCTTTTGCATAATCTTTTTGATTAATGAGCTGATAGGAAGTCGTATGATTGGCACGCTGAAACCAATCGGTATAGTTGTTGGTGTGATCCAATCCTCCTGGTCGTAATAGCTGATTCTTAACGACATTCCAATAGGGTTGATTGGTAAGTTTTTCAATCACACCGGCAAGTAAATTATAATTAATTGGCGCATAATGAAATATTCCTGTGTGTGTACCATATGCTTGATGAATATACTCGTCAAGAAGCACCTGTTCGTTGGTCGAATCAGAAGGAACAGAGCGAATCGTTAGCCCGCTAACCATGCTGAGCATCTGTTTTATCGTGATTTGCTCGCTACCAGATATATTTGGAAAAAACTGAGCGAGTTTTGTTTGGAAAGAAAGCTTATTTGCTTCAATTAATTGCGCAATGAGTGAAGCTGTTATGCTTTTTTGAATAGAACCAATTTGGAAATGTGAATGAACTGTATTTTTTTGTGTGCTGCTTGATTACTATAGCCATAGCCTTTTTCTAAGATAATTTGATCGTTTTTTATAATTAAGGCTGTACCGATAAATTTTTTGGTCGTTAATAGTTTATCAAAAGAGTTGGCTGATTGGAAATCAACAACTGTTTTTTGTAAGTTTTCATAGTTTGAAGCTGGTAAGACTGTCGTTACTATCGTTTGCTTTTTTGTTTGACGGGAAGGTTGCTTTGATAGATAGACAGTTCCACTCAATGCTATGAATAATACGAATATCAAACACAAAGTTCGTTTTATTAGTTGTTTTCTTTGCTTTTTTAACCGCCGTTCTTTTCTTGAATACATACCCATCTTCCTCTCTAAGATGATTGTAATAAGAATGGATATCATAACAATGAAAAAGAAAAAATATTTGGAGAAAATTAAGTAATTTTTTTAAAATATTATTGCTTTCTCATTTAGTTATTGTTATATTATTAATGTAATATTCCGGCATAGCTCAGTTGGTAGTAGCGCATGACTGTTAATCATGATGTCGTAGGTTCGAGTCCTACTGCCGGAGTCAAGCATCCATCACTGGGTGCTTTTTTTGTATCCAAGAAGTGGTGTTGTTTTTCAAGTTTGCTAGTAGTAAAATAGTGGTTATATTAAAGGAGGATTTGTAATGGGTGAAATAACAAAAGATATGACTGCAGCATCACTGGCTGCATTTTCAACAAATAGAAAACAACTAGCTGTTCAACGAGCAGCAGTGAAAAATGGCATACAAGAAGCGGCAGAAAATGTCCAAGCACATGTCGAAAATGTGCCAGTCTTCTCGATTGATTTAACTACTGGTAAAGTAGCCAATCAAAAACAATCTGGTAGATGTTGGATGTTTGCAGCTTTGAATACATTCCGTCATAAATTACTGAACAACTTTCAATTAAAAGAGTTTGAATTATCTCAAAGCTATACTTTTTTTTGGGACAAGTATGAAAAATCAAATTACTTTTACGAAAATATTTTAGCAACGGCTAAAGATGAAGTTACAAGCCGCAAAGTAGCCTTTTTATTACAAGTACCGCAACAAGATGGCGGACAATGGGATATGATTGTGTCCATTTTCCAAAAATATGGTGTGGTACCCCAATACGTGATGCCTGAAAGTGCTAGCTCAAGTAATTCTAAGGTATTAAATAGTCAATTGAACAAAAAATTACGCAAGGATGCGATCACTTTGCGTCAATTAGTCGCTGAGGGCAAAGATGACGCGACGATCCAAGCAGCAAAAGAAGCAATGTTGCAAGAAGTCTATAACTTCTTATCAATTTCATTAGGCACACCGCCTGAAACATTTGATTTTGAGTACCGTGATGAAGCAGGTGACTATCACATTAATCGTGAATTAACACCGCACACATTCTATGAAAAATTCGTGGGTGTCGACCTTGATAACTATGTCAGCATTATCAATGCACCGACTGCAGACAAACCATTCAACAAATCATACACAGTCGAGATGTTAGGCAATGTTGTCGGTGGCAAGGAAGTAAAATATTTAAATGTAGATATGACAACCTTTAAACAATTAGCCATTGCTCAATTGGAACAAGGTGAAACAGTTTGGTTTGGTTGTGATGTAGGTCAATCTTCGACGCGTGACACAGGTGTAATGGCGACCGATGTCTTTGACTATAACGATCTCTTTGATATTGACTTTACAATGACCAAAGCACAACGTTTAGATTTTGGTGAAAGCTTGATGACTCATGCGATGGTGTTAACGGGTGTTGATCTAGTGGATGGTCAATCAACCAAATGGAAAGTGGAAAATAGCTGGGGAGAAGAAGTCGGAACAAAAGGCTTTTTTGTCGCTAGTGATGCGTGGATGGATGAATATACCTATCAAATCGTTGTCCGTAAAGATTTCTTGACGGAAGAACAATTGGCTGCCTTTAATGAACAACCGACTGTTCTTGCACCGTGGGATCCGATGGGTGCCTTAGCGTAAATAGAATTAGTAAAAGATTACCTGCAAAAACTATAAGAGCCAGTTGTTTGGAAGATGTCTTGCGTTTTCCATTCAATTGGTTTTTTGTATAATAACTAGTGAAGTGAATTTCTAGCTACGAAGAAATACTGACAAAAATCTGGCAGAGACAGAGAGGAAGAACAGACATGGCAAAAGAATTTAGCCGTCAGCACGAGGTCGTCTATTATGAGTGTGACATGAATGGCAATATGACACTCCCGACAGTGATTAGTTTAGCAATCCAAGTTTCAGAAACCCAAAGCAACGAACTCAATCGAGGAAGTGAGTATATTCATCAACATGGCGTAACATGGATATTAACCAATTATCATCTTGAAATCACGCGGTTACCCAAGGTAGATGAGCAGATTATTGTGACGACCAAAGCCGAGGAATACAACAAATATTTTTGCTATCGGTCATTTTGGATTCGTACATTATCAGGTGAAGAATTGGTTCACATTCAAGCAGTCTTTGGGCTAATGAATATCGAAACGAGAAAACTCAGCCGTGTGATAGATGAAATCATCGCTCCTTTTGAAAGTCAAAAAATTACGAAAATCAAGCGCTTTGGCAAATTAGAGAAAATTGTTATTGGTGAAAGCTTACCGTATCGGGTGCGTTTTTTTGACATTGATAGCAATCTCCATGTCAATAATGCCGTTTATTTTCATTGGATTTTAGATGTTTTAGGTCGGGATTTCTTGACGAGTTATGTGCCTAAGACTATTACGATTCGATATGACAAAGAAGTAGAATATGGCAATGAAATAACCAGTGTGGTTGAAAAAATTAATCAAGATCAAGTGATGTGTACGAGACATGCAATCATGCTTCATGAGGAAACGTGTTGCGAGGCATTGATTGAATGGAAAGAACTAAGTAAGTAAAACTTACTTAGCTCTCCATAAATTGTTTAAAAGCTTGTGGAGTTAAATTGGCGTGTTGGCCGATTAATAATTTCAGACGGGCTTTTTGGCTGTTAATGGTTTTACAAAAAATAATACCCATTTTCTCCAGCTCAACACCGCCACCTTCATAGGAATACACTGGTTCGGCGATGCCATTAAAACAACGAGAAACCAAAATAATCGGAATCTCTTTTTTAAGTAGCGACTGTAAGGCAGGGAGCGTCTCTGGTGGAAGATTCCCTGCGCCTAGTGCTTCGATGACTAAGCCATTGATTGGCATTTGGGCTAAGGCTTCAAAAAAGTCTCCTTGCATACCAGCATAGGCTTTGACAATGGGCACTAAGCCAGACATGTCTGCTACATCGTGACGTTCAGTGGCGAGTAATTCAAGCATATATAATACTTGATGCTTGGCTATGATACCGATTGGTCCTAAAGTCGGTGTTCGAAAGGTTGCAACATTGGTCGTATGGGTCTTAGTTACGTAGCGTGCAGTATGGATTTCGTCATTTAAGACGACGAGCACACCTTTACCGATGGAATCGGGACTTTCAGCAACACGTAAGGCATTGGCAAAATTATATAAGCCATCACTGCCTATTTCATTACTTGAACGCATCGCACCTGTTAAGACAATGGGAAGCAAGTCACCGATAGTCGTATCTAAGAAAAAGGCCGTCTCCTCTAAGGTATCTGTGCCATGAGTAATAACGACACTATCGACACCATCGTATTTTGCCTGCTGAATGCGTTGCTTTAGTTTTATCATGTGCGCTAAGGTGATATGCGGACTTGGCAATTGAAAAAAATCCTCGACTAAAATAGTTGGATTTGAAGATGTCGCCAGTGTGGCTTCTAATAATGGATTTTTTTCATCAGGGGCTACGCGACCAAGTGAATCTTCTTTCATGGCAATCGTGCCACCTGTATGTAAGACAAGAATTATTTTCATCGTTCTGCTCCTTAATGGATCGTTTGTTTTGGAACTGTGATTGCATTATACTTAAGGAAATGCGGAAGTTCAAGGGTAAGAAATTAAGGGAGGAGAAAAGGGTATGATTCTCATTGGTTGTACTGGATTTCAAGAGCATGGCTCATTAAATGGTAAGACAAACGTCAGTCTATATGAATACGGTCAATACTTCCCGATTGTTGAATTGGATACGAGTTTTTATTATATTCCCCAAGAAGCCCATATCAAAAAATGGCTAACGGATATTCCTGAAAACTTTCAATTTATCTTAAAGGTACCTGGTCTTTTTACGACCCATCGGCCATTAGCCGAAGATGAAACCTTTCGTGGTGTAGCTCATACTTTTTGTCAGCGTCTAGCACCAATGATTGATCAGGGTCGATTGTTTTGTCTACTAGCTCAGTTTCCAGCTAGTTTTACGTGTACACGAGAAAATGTGACGTATCTCATGCACTTGCGTCAATGGTTTCCTAATGAAGTGGTCGCCATTGAATTTCGCCATGCAAGTTGGTATGATAAGGCTAATATTGACAAAATGCATGCCTTTATGAAGCAACAGCGGTATTCTTTAGTGGTGGCGGATGAGCCCAAAAAAATCGCCAGTACAGTCCCGTTAGATTTTACAGTTACGAATTCAGAGGCGGTACTTATTCGACTTCATGGTAGAAATGATGCTGGTTGGGTTCATACGGGTCCCGATGCACGAGCATATCGCACGTTGTATGACTACCACACACACGAATTAGCGGATTTAGCTGAAGGAATGAAGCAGTGTCAAAAAGAGACGGTCAATGTAGCAGTGATTTTTAATAATAATTCAGGCGGTCATGCAGCGGTAAATGCCAAACAATTACAAAGCCTATTACATATCGATTATAGTGGACTACACCCTAATCAAATGAATCTATTTTAATAAAGGAAGGAGGGAATAGCTATGATTCGAGCAGTCTTTTTTGATATTGACGGCACGCTTTTGACTAGGCAAGGCACAATCAGAAAGTCTACGATGCAAGCGATGCATAGCTTACAAGCACAGGGTATTTTATGTGGCTTAGCGACAGGTCGCTCGCCAATGAAGCTCCCTCATCCATTAAACAATTTTTCGTTTGATGCAGTCATTTCATTCAATGGTACGCTGGTATCGTTTCGAAATCAATTGATTAGTGAACACCATTTTTCGCAACAAGAATTAGATCAGTTGGCTGATTTTTTTGATCGTACTCACCGCCAAGCGTTGTTTTATACCAAAGATACGCAATACGGAAGCTTTACAATCCGATTTGGTCATTCGTATTATATTGCGAAGTTACTGACGCTGTTACCAGATTGGTTGCCGACAGGGACATTGCGGTACCTACTTCAAAAATGGAGTCCGAATCGCCGGAAAAATCGCTACAAGGATTTGGTGAAACGACCAGTACAGATCAATCAATGTGTATTGTTTTGTTCAGAAAAAGAAACAGCTGCAATTGAAAATCAATTTCCTGAGTTTGAAATCGTACGCTCCAATCGTTTTTCCGTAGATATTGTTCCAAAAGGGATAAACAAAAAATCTGGGTTACAAGAAGTTGCGGACTTTACTCAGATGAAGTTGGCTGATTTTATGGTTTTTGGCGATCATCAAAATGATATTCAAATGATTGAGGCTGCTGGAGTCGGTGTAGCAATGGGGAATGCTCGTCCTGAAGTGAAAAGAATAGCTGACTATGTAACAGGATCACATCAAGTTGACGGAATTTTCGATGCACTGGTTCATTTTAAGCTTCTAGCAAATAAACAAAAAAAGAATCGCACCTGATTCGTTTAGCCACATTATTATGTGAAAACGAGTCGGGTGCGATTTTTTCTAATCAAAAAATGTATAGTATAACGTGCGAATGGCGAGCTTTTCTTGCTCTTTATGAATACCAAACATGATACTTACTTCAGATGAACCTTGATTAATCATTTCTAAATTAATTTGTTTTCTAGCAAGAGCGGCCGTGCTGTCAGCAGTAATGCCAACGCGATGCTTCATCCCTTCGCCAACGACAACGACCATTGATAAATCATGTGTGATACGTAATTCATCTGGATCAATCTCATAGGCGATTTTCCGAAGAAGGGCTTCTTCTAATTCGGGGTTTAATTGTCGTGCACGAATGATAATAGAGATGTCATCAATCCCAGAAGGCATGTGCTCGTAATTGAGATTAAATTCTTCAAAAATCTTAAGTACACGCAAGGTGAAGCCAACTTCACGGTTCATTAAGTACTTACTAATGTAAATCATGCTAAAGCCTTCGTCACTTGCAATCCCAACAACTGCTTGTTCATTTGAAGAGCGGTTGTTCGTAATGCGTGTGCCAGGTGCTGATGGATTGTTTGTGTTTTTGATGACGACCGGAATTTTTGCTTTGTAAGAAGGCATTAGGGCTTCTTCATGGAAGACACCGAAGCCGGAATAGGCTAGCTCGCGCATTTCACGGTACGTTAGTTCTGTCATTAGGACAGGCTTATGCACATAGCTAGGATTTGCTACGTAGATGCCATCAACGTCGGTAAAGTTCTCATATAGCTCAGCTTTGACACCTGCGGCTACAATCGCACCAGTAATATCAGAGCCACCACGGGAGAAGGTACAAATCTCTCCGCTCGTTGTCATACCAAAAAATCCCGGAATGACTAAAATCTCAGAGGAATTATGCCAAGTATAAATTTTGCCATAGCTTTCTGATAGAATTTGAGCGTTTTGAGGTTCTTCGCTGACAAGAATTCCTAATTCAGCGGGGCTGATGTAACGAGCCTTTAAACCTTGGCTTTTAAAGACACCAGCGATTAACAAGGCATTGTTGTTTTCTCCACTGGCTAAAACCCGATCATAGAAATACGGCGTGAAAGGCGCCTGTTGTTCAGTTAATTGGACCAAATTTTGCTTAATTTTAGCTAAGATGTCTGGTTCAACTTGAAATGTAGCGCCGATTTCTTCATATCGCTGGTAAATTTCATCAAGCAACGCCTGACTATTCTTTTGCTGTACAATGGCTTCATGAAGTGAAATTAATAAATCAGTAACTTTGATGTCTTCTTTGAATCGCTTGCCTGGTGCAGAGACTACGACAAAACGACGCTCGGTATCTTCTTTAATGATATTGACAACTTTTTGAACCTGTTCGGCAGATGCAAGTGAACTGCCACCAAATTTTGCAACTTTCATCACTTTTACAACCTCTATTTAATATTTATTTCCTAGGGTACAGGTTTAGACTAAAGAAATCAAGTATGGAATGAAAACTTGCCGAAAAAATCATGAGAAAATTGCGAGAAAACGAATTTTTATTTTTTTCAGATTGATTAGTGAATGGCATTATTGTTTGTGTTATAATTTACAGTAGATGTCTAAATCAAGAGCATTCTGTGCCAGAGTGCTTTAGTAAATGAGAATACGAGACTTTTTAAGACAGAATGAAGTTGAAAAATGGAGGAACCATAATGGGAACTAATGGAGTCGTCGGCTTAGTCGTAGTGATTCTTTTCGTGGTAGCGGCCTTTTATATAGTCGGTTATTATATCAGAAAGAAAAATCAAGAGACACTTAATGGATTAGAAAAACGCAAAGAAGAGTTATTTGATTTACCAGTCATTGAAGAGATTGATGAAGTGAAAAAAATGCATTTAGTTGGTCAAAGCCAAAATACTTTTCGAGAATGGAACCAAAAATGGGCAGATTTATCAACAAAATCATTTGCTGAATTAGAAAGCCAAATTTTTGAAGTTGAGAGCCAAAATGAATCGTTGAAGTTCTTCAAAGCGAAAGCAGCTACTGCTGATGCAGATAAGACGCTGACGGAGATGGAAGAGCAAGCACAGACAATTCGTCAAGGGCTAAAAGAGTTGCGTGAAACAGAAGAGCGCAATTCACTAGCTGTGCAAAAAGCCTTAGATATTTTTGAAGAGCTAAAATCAGAACTAAAAGAAGAAGCAACGACGTTTGAACCAGCGCATGCTGAGTTACAAAAGCAAGCAAAACAAGTCGAAGAAGAATTTACGAAATTTGTCATGCTGAATACATCGGGTGACCCAATTGAAGCTCGCGAAGTATTGGAAAAAGCAGAAAAAGATACGTACGAGTTAGAAGCAACGATGAAACGCGTTAAACCATTAGTCGATGAATTATCGAATCGTTTCCCAGGTCAGTTAGAAGAGCTACAAGCCGGCTACCAAAAAATGATTGATGAAAATTATGTATTTCCAGAAGATCAAATCACATCCGATATAGCTCGTGTCACACGGAAAGTCGAAGCAAGCCTGGCTGATTTAGAGAAAGTCGAGCTAGATACAGTCGAAGCGGCGACAAAAGAAATCGCGACTGATATTGATGACTTATATGCTACGATGGAAAAAGAATACGATGCTCGTCAATATGTTGAACGTAATCGTAAAGTCTTATCGGAATACATTACGCACTCGATGCGCAACAATCGCCAATTACTAATCGAGTTAGATCATACGGCACAAAGTTATACACTGAATCACAATGAATTAGGCCAAACAAGAACTTTCCAAACAGAAATTGAAGAATTATTTAGAAGAAATGAATTGCTTGAGCCTAAGATAGAGAAAAAAGAAGTACCTTACACGGAAATTCAAGCTTTCTATAAAGATGCGTATCAAATTCTAGATGAAATTGAAAACCAACAAGTGACGATCGATGAATCCATTCGTGACCTACGAAAGGGCGAAAAAGAAGCTCAAGAAAAGATGGATCATTACGAGTTTACTTTACGTAATTTAAAACGATATGTTGAAAAACAACGATTACCAGGTCTACCTGGTGAGTACTTGGAATACTTCTTCCTTGTAACTGATCGTGTGGAAGAACTAAGCAAAGCACTGAATAAGATTCGCATCAATATGGACGATATTAACAAAATGGTTTCTGTTTGCGATGAAGACATGGTGGAATTAACAGATCGGACACATGACTTGGTTGATGCGGCATCCTTGACTGAACAAGTTATGCAATACGCCAATCGCTACCGTCATACACATCCTGATGTAAAAGCAGCGATTGATCACGGCCTTGATTTATTTAATCAAGAATACCGTTATCAAGATGCTCTTGATGAGATTGGGACTGCTCTTGAACGGGTAGAGCCAGGAGCGTTTAAGCGGATTGAAGACTTTTACTTCAATCATCCAGATTTAGTATAAGAGAAGAAAGTTGGTAGTCAAAGATGATTACCAACTTTTTTATGGTAACCAGAAACTTGAAACATACTGATGATGTGTTTATAATAGGTAAGACTTTGAAATAGAGGGGCAGAAAAACGTGATATATTTTGATAATAGTGCGACAACGATGATTGATCCACAAGCATTGGATGCGTACGTAAAAACAAGCCAACGAATTATAGGAAATCCCTCAAGTTTACACGATTTAGGGAATCAAGCAAACCGTTTGTTGCAGCAAGCTAGAAAGCAAATCGCGCAACAACTTTCAGTGTCGGAAAAAGAAATCTTTTTTACGAGTGGAGGAACAGAAGGTGACAACTGGGTCCTAAAAGGAACTGCCTGGGAAAAACAGGAATTTGGTCGTCATATCATTATCTCAAGCATTGAGCACCCTGCAGTCAGTGAAGCAGCGCAGCAATTAGAAAAGCAAGGCTTTGAAGTTAGTGTGATTCCAGTGACTTCAGCTGGTTTTGTTTCGCTTTCAGAGCTAGAAAAGGCGATACGCAAAGATACGATTTTGGTATCCGTCATGGCAGTGAACAATGAAATGGGAGCAATCCAACCAATCAAAGCCATTAGTCAATTACTCGAAAGCTACCCTAAAATCCATTTTCACGTGGATGCTGTACAAGCCATTACCAAAGTGCCGACAGAGGAATGGTTGACACCACGCGTGGATTTTGCGACATTTTCGGCACACAAGTTCCACGGTCCAAGAGGCGCTGGTTTTCTATTTTGGCGTCAAGGAAGAAAGCTGTCTCCTTTACTGAGTGGAGGCGGGCAAGAGAATAACCAACGAAGTAGCACGGAAAATGTTCCTGCTATTGTCGCGATGGCTAAGGCTTTACGGTTAGCGATGGAGCGCAAAGCGGCTAAGCCGACGCACGTTTATGACTTAAAGCAAGCACTACGCAATGCCTTAGCGCAATATGAGCGAGTGACTATTTTTTCTGCGATGGAACAGTTCGCCCCCCATATCCTTTGCTTCTCGCTAGAAGGAATTCGCGGAGAAGTTCTGGTCCATGCGTTTGAAGAAAAGCAAATCTACCTATCTACGACTAGTGCCTGCTCAAGTCGCAAGCACTTAGCAAGTAGCACGCTTCACGCCATGAACATGCCAGCGAATTTAGCCACTAGCGCCGTGCGGATTAGTTTGGATGAATCCAATACGATGGCGGAAGTCGAACAATTTTTAATTATTTTCAACCATTTATACCAAAAATTTGCAAAAATTAGCGAAGGAGTCGCAAAGTGAAGTATTCAGAAATTATGGTTCGTTATGGCGAACTGTCCACAAAAGGTAAAAATCGAAAAATGTTTATTATGCAATTAGCAGAAAATGTACGCCGTGCATTGGTTGATTTTCCATTAGTTAAAATTCATGCCGACCGTGATCGCATGCATCTTTTATTAAATGGGGAAGACAGTCAGCTGGTGATGCCAAAATTGCAAAAAATATTTGGCATCCAAAATTTTTCTCCAAGTATTCGCGTGGAAAAAGATGTTGAGGTCTTGAAACAGACGGTTCAAGAAATTATGCAATCAATTTATACAGGGAAAGAAACGTTTAAAATTACCGCAAAACGCAGCGACCATGATTTTGTTCTTGATAGCGGAGAATTAAATGTTGCGTTAGGAAATGCTGTCTTTGATTTATTTCCTGCGATTCAAGTCCAGATGAAACACCCAGATATTAATCTGAGAGTCGAAATTCGACGCGATGGCGCATATCTATCCTATGAAACGCTACTCGGTGCAGGTGGGCTTCCAGTCGGTACAGCTGGTCGTGGGATGCTGATGCTATCAGGTGGGATTGACTCCCCAGTAGCTGGTTATTTTGCGATGAAGCGAGGCGTTGAAATCGAGGCAGTCCATTTTGCAAGTCCGCCTTATACCAGTGAGCAAGCTTTGCAAAAAGCGAAGGATTTAACAAGTAAACTTGCGCCTTACGTAGGAAGCATTCAATTCATTGAGGTGCCCTTCACAGAGATACAAGAAGAAATCAAGCGTCGTGTACCTCAAGGTTATTGGATGACCATTACGCGCCGCATGATGTTACGCTTGACGGATATGATTCGCGACATGCGTAATGGGCTGATCATCATTAATGGAGAATCACTCGGTCAGGTCGCTTCGCAAACATTGCAAAGCATGGTGGCCATTAACGAAGTCACGACGACACCGGTGATTCGTCCAGTGGCAACAATGGATAAATTAGAAATTATCGAAGTAGCACAAGCGATTGACACATTTGAACTAGCAATCCAGCCATTTGAAGATTGCTGTACGATCTTTGCACCACCTCAGCCCAAAACACGTCCACAACTAGAAAAAGTCCTACAATATGAACAACGACTCGACTTAGAAGGATTGTTGGCACGTTCTCTAGCTGGCTTGAAAGTTAGTGAAATTCGTGCAGAATCAGAACAAGTAAATTTTGAATTTGACGACTTACTCTAAGGATAGGAAAGCTTTGGAATTCACATATTCCAAAGCTTTTTATTGTTTTTTCTAAAAAGAATGATTGTACTACCAAAGATTGCGTGATACACTTTTATGTGAATAAAGTAACAATTGAGGTGAAGAAATTGGAAAATCTGAAAGTCAAAAAATTACCCAAGGCAACAGCAAAAAGGTTACCATTGTATTTGCGATATTTAAAAGTATTAAATGAATCTGAAATTGTCCGAATTAAATCAAAAGATTTTGCACAAATTACCCAAGTACCTTCAGCTACGATTCGCCGAGATTTTTCCTATTTAGGTGAACTTGGTCGCAGTGGGTATGGGTATGATGTACCCTATCTGGTAGAAGTCTTCAGCCGTTTACTCGAAAGTAATGAAGAAAAACGTATTGCATTATGCGGGTATGGCAATTTAGGAAAAGCCTTAGTTAATAATAATTTTCGCAGAAATGAAAACCTTTCGATTGTGGCCGTCTTTGATAATAATCCTGAGATGATCGGTAAGACCGTGAATGGTTTTTTTGTGCATAGTATGGCTGACTTAAAGCAAGTTATCAAAGATGAAGGGATTACAGTCGCTATCTCAACCGTTCCAAGTAAATACTCTAAAGATGCAATCGATGCCATTGTCGATGCCGGTATTACAGCAATTTTGAATTTTGCTCCGAATCGCGTCAAAGTACCAAAATCAGTCCATATGCAATACATCGATTTAACGACTGAATTGCAAACGCTGATCTTCTTTGACTCCTTGCAAGAAAAATCTGTACCAGTCAAAGCATAATCATTGGTTTTTTACTCCTGTGTGCTTATACTAAAAGTATATAAGAATAGGAGTGACGTAGTATGAAAATCACCCGTAAAGGGCAAGTCATTGACGTTCCAGGAAATCAGCCTGGAGAGGGAGAAGTAGCACCTGATTTTGCCTTACAGGATTTGCAAGATGCAACGATCTCTTTAGCAAGTCTAAAAGGACAACCAACGATTATCAGCATTATTCCAGATATTGATACACGTGTCTGTGCGATTCAAACCAAGCGTTTTAATCAAGAAGCCAGTCAATTAGCTGGTATTCATTTTGTGACGATTTCTAACAATACCAAAGAAGAACAAGCAAATTGGTGTGGCCAAGAAGGTGTCGATATGACGATGGTCCATGATCCTGAAAATGTGTTTGGCGAGGCATATAGTATTTATATGCCAGAGCTAGGTCGCTATGCTCGGTCGATTTTTGTATTGGATCAAGATAGTGTGATTCGCTATCGCGAGATTGTACTTGAGATGAGTCATGAGCCTGATTACACGCAAGCAATTGAGGCAGCGAAACGCTTAGTCTAATTGACTTTCTTTTTAGAAATGTGTAGAATATACGAAGAAAAGCAAAGATCAAGAGGAGTATTTAGTAAGCCTACTTTTAGAGAGAAGATGAGGGTGGAACATTTTCAGTAGGAGCTAAAGAAGGTAGCTTGGGAGTTATTTAGCTGAAGGCAGTAAGCTGAATCGGATCGTGACCGTTAACACACGCTAAAGGGGTAGAGTAAGCTCTACAATTTAGGTGGTACCGCGTATCTTACGTCCTAATGTGTCTGACACATTAGGACTTTTTTTATGCCAAAAGAATGAAACAGGAGGTCTCTTTATGACAGAAAACAATCTTTCAACAAAGTATAATCCGCAAGAAGTCGAAGCGGGTCGTTATCAAAAATGGCTAGATCAAGATCTATTCAAACCAAATGGTGATCAAACAGCTAAACCATATTCAATCGTTATTCCACCACCAAACGTAACAGGAAAATTGCACCTTGGTCATGCTTGGGATACGACATTACAAGATATGATTATTCGCCAAAAGCGGATGCAAGGCTTCGATACACTGTGGTTACCTGGTATGGACCATGCAGGCATTGCAACGCAAGCCAAAGTAGAAGAAAAATTACGGGAGCAAGGCATTTCGCGCTATGATTTAGGGCGTGAAAAATTTGTAGATCAAGTCTGGGAATGGAAAGAAGAATACGCAGGCCACATTCGAGAACAATGGTCAAAACTGGGACTGTCGCTCGATTATAGCCGCGAACGCTTCACTTTAGATGAAGGGTTATCAGAAGCAGTGCGAAAAGTCTTCGTGACATTATATGAAAAAGGGCTCATCTACCGTGGGGAATACATCATCAACTGGGATCCACAAGCACGCACAGCTCTATCAGATATCGAAGTGATTCATAAAGATATTGAAGGTGCATTTTACCATATGAGCTACTTACTTGCAGATGGTACTGGACAAGTCGAGATTGCGACGACCCGACCAGAAACGATGCTCGGTGATACTGCGATTGCTGTCCACCCTGAGGATGATCGTTACCGTGAGTTAATCGGCAAAAAAGTTATTTTGCCATTAGTGAATAAAGAAATTCCGATTATTGCCGATGAGTATGTTGACCGTGAATTTGGAACAGGAGTCGTAAAAATTACGCCAGCCCATGATCCTAATGACTTTGAGGTCGGCAATCGTCACAACTTGCCACGCATCAATGTAATGAACGAAGATGCAACGATGAATGACTTAGCTGGTAAGTATGCAGGCATGGATCGATTTGCAGCTAGAAAGCAAATAGTTGCAGACTTAAAAGAACAAGGACGTCTAGTGCGTATCGAAAAAATGAATCACAATGTTGGACATTCTGAGCGAACAGGAGTTGTCGTGGAGCCACGTCTTTCTACCCAATGGTTTGTAAAAATGCAACCTCTTGCAAAACAAGCGATGGACAATCAAGAGACAGAGGATGCGGTGGAATTCTTCCCACCAAGATTTAATCAAACATTTATGCGTTGGATGGAAAATGTTCATGATTGGGTTATTTCTCGTCAATTGTGGTGGGGACACCGCATCCCTGCTTGGTATCACAATGAAACAGGTGAAGTCTATGTAGGAATGACTGAGCCTAGCGATCCGGAAAACTGGCACCAAGACAATGATGTATTGGATACGTGGTTTAGTTCTGCGTTATGGCCGTTTTCGACGATGGGTTGGCCTGATACAGACTCAGCTGACTTTAAGCGCTACTTCCCGACGAATACGCTTGTAACAGGCTATGATATTATCTTTTTCTGGGTAAGTCGGATGATTTTCCAAAGCTTGGAATTTACCGATCGCCGTCCGTTTAAAAATGTCTTAATGCATGGGTTAATCCGTGACGAACAAGGCCGTAAAATGAGTAAATCACTAGGCAATGGGATTGATCCAATGGAAGTCATTGAAAAATATGGTGCCGATGCGTTGCGTTGGTTCCTATCCAATGGTTCCGCACCAGGTCAAGATGTTCGTTTTAGCTATGAAAAAATGGATGCTGCCTGGAATTTTATTAACAAAATATGGAATGCGTCACGCTTTGTATTAATGAACTGCGAAGGCATGACGGCAGCCGAATTACAAATCAATGGCGAAAAATCAGTTGCCGATCGTTGGATTTTGGCACGATTGAATGAGACTGTGGCAAAAGTGACGGACTTATTTGATCGCTTTGAGTTTGGTGAAGCAGGTCGTCAATTATATAATTTCATCTGGGATGATTTTTGTGATTGGTACATTGAAATGAGCAAAGAAACACTGTACGGTGAAAATGAAGCAGCAAAACAAACGAACAAAGCAGTATTAGTCTATGTACTAGATCAAAGTCTGCGCTTATTGCACCCAATCATGCCATTTGTGACTGAAGAAATTTGGTCGAAATTGCCATATGAAGGAACCTCGCTCGTTGTCGCGAGCTACCCAGTTGTTGAAGCTTCCTTTGAAGATGAAAAAGCTATTGTTGGTATGGGCGTATTGAAGGAATTGATTCGTTCTGTCCGTAATATTCGGGCCGAGGTAAATACCCCACTATCTAAGCCAATCACGCTACTTATTCAAACAAATGATTCAGCGATTGAAGCATTCTTACAACAAAACACAAATTACATCGAGCGCTTCTGTAACCCAGAAGAATTAGTAATTGCACCAGACTTACAAGCGCCAGAGTTAGCGATGTCAGCTGTATTAACAGGGGCGACCATTTACTTGCCACTCGCAGGTCTAATCAACATCGAGGAAGAAATTAGCCGCCTTGAAAAAGAATTAGCTAAATGGCAACAAGAAGTCAAACGAGTGCAAGGAAAATTAGCTAATGAACGATTTGTAGCCAATGCACCAGCAGACGTAGTTGAGCAAGAGCGTGCAAAAGAAGCAGACTACTTAGCAAAAGAGACTGCTGTGAAAGAGCGAATTGCGCAATTAAAAACAATTTAACAAACATAAAACGAAGATGGGAGTGATCTGTCTTCGTTTTGTTCATTTCTGATAAGTGATAGAATAGAGAAGAAAAAGAAGATGGGGTGAAAGAATGCTAAAAACAGCAGAAGAAGCAATTGCTTGGATTCATCAACGCAAAAAATTCGGCGTGCGTCCAGGATTAAAGCGTATGGACTATTTACTTGAACAGCTGAACCATCCAGAACGCAATTTTGACAGTATCCATGTAGCTGGTACGAATGGAAAAGGATCGACGGTTAGTTACTTACGGGCACTATTGGAGACAGTCGGGGTCGATGTCGGTACGTTTACTTCCCCATATATTGAATGCTTTAATGAACGCATTCAATATAACCAACAATTTATCGCAGATGAGGCGATTTTGTCTTATGTTAACCGACTTCTGCCGATCATTACTGAAATGGATCAGCGAGAAGATGTTCAAGGGATTACCGAGTTTGAACTATTAACTGCGATGGCATTTATGTACTTTGCTGAAATGAAGGTCGACGTTGCTCTAATAGAAGTGGGACTAGGGGGTCTCTATGATTCGACCAATGTTATCGATCCGCTAATTAGCGTGATTACGACGATTGGCTTAGATCATGTCGATATTTTAGGCGATACGCTAGAGGAGATTGCGACACAAAAAGCAGGAATCATTAAGCCTAAGCGTCCAGTCGTTACAGGAAATATCTCACCTGAAGCACTGGCAGTCATCCAACAGATGGCTAAAAAAAATCAAGCGCCACTCTATAGTTATCAAAAAGACTATCAGATCGACTATCTTCGACCAGATAAAGAATGGGGGGAAGTGTTCACCTTTCAATCACAAGAGGCTGTCTTTGAAAGTCTCCATATTCCGCTGATTGGTATGCATCAGACGGAAAACGCCGGCGTAGCCTTACAAACATTCATCCTCTATTGCCAACTAAAAGGTATTCCAGTCAAGCTAAAGCTGGTGCAACAAGGCTTAAAGAAAACTTATTGGCCAGCTAGAATGGAGAGAGTCAAAAAAGAACCGTTGATTGTATTGGATGGTGCGCACAATGTCCATGCGGTGACACGGTTAGTGGAAAATTTGGAAAATGAATTTGCTGGCAAGACGATTCATGTCTTATTTTCAGCGTTGAAAACCAAAGATGTCGAAGGGATGCTTGAGAAATTATTGACAGTCAAAGAGCTAGACATCTTGGTGACGACTTTTGAATTTCCGAAGGCGATCCCTTTAGCCAAAGAGATCCAAGCTATCGAGCCTAACCGTATTTCGTTTGTGTCCCTTTGGCAACTGGGCTTGGCCGAATTATTGGAGCGTATGACCAATGATGACGTACTGTTAGTCACAGGTTCTTTGTATTTTGTGTCGCAAGTAAGAGCATTGATTCATACATTAGAGGAGGAGTAATGGCAAAGTTAACGGGAATTATATTTGATATGGATGGTCTGTTAGTTGACTCTGAATCAGTCTATTATGAAGGCACTCAACACATTGCGGATCGATTGGGCCTACCGTTTACCAAAGAGACGTATTTAGCTGGTCTAGGTATCTCTGATGAAGAATTGCACGGCTATTATCATCAGTTGTATGATGCGCAAGTGGGACATGAAGAAGTCGAGCGCTTCATTCAGGTGAGTTATGATTATTGTGTCTCATTATTTGAAGCGGGTCATGCGAAATTAAAACCAGGTGTGCATGAATTGTTAGCTTTCTGTCGTACAAAAAAAATCAAGACGGTCGTCGCTTCAAGCAACACAAAGAAACTCATCACCCTCTTACTGAACGAAACAGGAATTTTCGAACAGTTTGAAGCAATCATTTCGGCTGATGATGTACCGCGTGCCAAGCCAGATCCAGCCATCTTTTTAGCAGCACGTGAGTACTTACAGGCAGAGCGTAGGGAATTGCTTGTCTTAGAGGATTCAAAAAATGGGCTGCTTGCAGCCCAGGCGGCAGGCATCCCGGTCATTATGATTCCAGATTTATTGCCGCCACCTGATATGCCAGACTTACAAGTATTGCCACAGCTGACTGACGTACCTGATTTTTTGATTGAACACTATCGATTTGATTAAATAAGCCAATTCGTTTTGCCAGTATTTTCTGTCGAAACGGATTGGTTTTCGTATTTACTTATGAGAATGAAAAAAGGAGAAAATAGATGGCAGAATTACAATCAACGAGTAGCTACGTGCGGCCACGGGAACGATTGCTTGAGGCAGGCGAAGGAGCTTTATCCAATCAAGAATTATTAGCGATTATTTTACGGACAGGGAGTAAGCCGTATACAGTCATTGATCTTGCACAGATGATTTTAGAAGAATTTCCCGATTTGTATACATTGAAAGATGCCAGCTTATCGGAGTTACAGCGGATTCCCGGTGTTGGGGTCGTGCGTTCCATCGAGTTAAAAGCGATGATGGAATTTGGTAGGCGTATTCATTTAGCTTCACAGCCCAAGCTAGGGAAGGTTCAGTCGAGTTATGCCATAGCACAACAATTAATGGAAGAAATGAAGGATTACCAGCAAGAACATTTACTCTGTCTCTACTTAAATACCAAAAATGAAATCATCAAAAAAGAGACATTATTTATCGGTTCATTAAATCAATCGGTTGCTCATCCGCGTGAAATATTTAAGGGGGCAGTACGCGTGAGTGCTGCCAGGATCATTCTCACGCATAATCATCCATCCGGTAATCCTAAGCCATCCTCACATGATTTGCAATTCACAAAGCGGGTCAAAGAATGTGGAGAAATGATGGGCATTGAAGTATTGGACCATCTGATTATTGGCACGAGGCGCTATGTCAGTTTGCGTGAGGAAGGATTTTTCCAATGAGGATTCCTATTGCAATCAAGGAAGTAAGCGTGTAAAATAGAATTGTAATTTTGTTTGGGAATAGAAGTTGAAACAAATTGTGTCACCTCTATCATCAGCGAGCAATGTTACAACTTTATTAACATGCTTTAAGCATGAGGAGGTTAGTTAAGATGGAACAAGGTACAGTAAAATGGTTCAATGCTGAAAAAGGGTTTGGTTTTATCACACGCGAAGATGGTAGCGATGTATTCGTACATTTCTCTGCTATCCAAGGTGACGGATTCAAAACATTAGAAGAAGGTCAAGCAGTGACTTTTGACGTTGAAGAATCAGATCGTGGCCCACAAGCGACAAACGTTGTGAAAGCTTAATCATTGAGCATACTTCAAACACCTCTCTTACTTTTGTAAGAGAGGTGTTTTTTCTATCAGGAAAAAACTTCCAAGATAATTATTGTGAATTTCTTCATGTTTTATTCATATCTCTTTCTTATTCTGGTAGAGAAGGAAATGAAAAGGAGGAAAACTACAGAAGGAGTGAAGTCATGATTGAGATAAAAAATCTTGTCAAAAAATATGGCAATCACATTGCTTTGGATCATGTAAGTTTTTCGATAGAAAAAGGGAAAATTTATGGTTTATTAGGTGCCAATGGTGCCGGAAAGTCAACAACGATGAACATCATTACTGGGTATATTGGTGCAACATCGGGGAGCGTGGAAATTTGGTGTGCATCCC
>NZ_GL622241.1:1822556-1846401 GCF_000185365.1 Enterococcus italicus DSM 15952 | reverse complement strand
ACTTCTGTATTTTCTGGTTTTTTTACTTTTATTATTGAGCTGGACTTGCTTCAGTATTTAAAGGATCAGGTGTCATAATCATTCCAAGAATCATTGGATGACGCTCCGTTTGATCGAATAAGAATGGTTGCAAGGCACCAGCCATTGCTTCTTTTAGTTTGTGTTCGTTACAGTCTGGTTGTTTCAAGGCTTCGCGCAAGGCACGGAATAAAATTCCTTGGCCTTCATTAATCATCTCGCCTGATTCACGCATATATACGAAACCACGTGATAAAATCTCAGGACCGGACAAAATTTCTTTTTTGGCAATATCCACTGTCGCAACAGCTAAAACTAAGCCTTCTTCTGAAAGAATTCTACGATCGCGTAAGACCACATTACCAATGTCACCCACACCATTGCCATCTACATAGACGTCATTGGCGTTAAAGTGTCCAGCCACACGAGCAGTATCCGCAGTTAAGGCTAGCATATCACCATTTTCAAGGATGTAGCAATTTTCTCTCGGAACACCCGTTGCTTGTGCTAACTTCGTATGAATTTTCAACATACGAAATTCACCATGAACGGGCATAAAGAATTTTGGCTTCATTAGACGCAACATTAGTTTTTGCTCTTCTTGGCCACCATGACCAGATGTGTGAATGTTGTTTAGTTTACCATGAATCACGTTTGCACCAGCTTGCAACAATAAGTTAATCAAGTGGTTGACGCTCGTCGTATTCCCTGGAATGGGTGAGCTTGAAAAAATGACCGTATCATCTGGATGGATTTGAATTTGGCGATGGGTACCGTTAGCAATTCGGCTAAGAGCAGCCATCGGTTCACCTTGTGATCCAGTACATAAAATCAATGTCTCATTTGCCGGTAACTTATTCAATTCGCTAGCATCGACAAAGGTACCTTTTGGGACATTGATGTAGCCTAAGCGTTGACCATTGACAATAGCATTTTCCATGCTCCGACCAAAGACAGCAATTTTTCTACCTGTCGCAACAGCGGCATCAGCAGCTTGCTGCAAGCGGAAAATATTCGAAGCAAAGCTAGCAAAAATAATGCGGCCTTCGATTTTTTCAAAAATGTGAACGATGGACGAACCGATCGTTTTTTCTGATTTTGTAAAAGTCGGAATCTCAGCATTCGTACTATCTGAAAGGAGACAAAGAACACCTTCTTCACCAATACGTGCCATTTTATGCAAATCAGCAGGCTCACCAACTGGCGTAAAATCAAATTTAAAGTCACCAGTAGCTACGATGTTCCCTGAAGGAGTCTTAACGACAACCCCTAGAGTGTCGGGAATACTGTGTGTTGTCCGAAAGAAGCTGACAGCTGTCTTACGAAAGCGCACGATAGTATCTTCATGGATTTCATGTAACTCTGCATCTCGCAACAAGCCGTGTTCTTCAAGCTTATTGGTAATTAAAGCCATTGCCAAAGGGCCAGCATAGATAGGCATATTGGCTTGACGAAGAAGAAAAGGAATTCCACCAATATGGTCTTCATGGCCATGGGTAATGAATAACCCTTTTACTTTGTGGAGATTTTGGATGATGTAGCTGTAATCAGAAATGACATAGTCAATCCCAAGTAATTCATCTTCTGGAAACTTGATTCCTGCATCGATTAAAATAATTTCGTCTTGGAATTGAACCCCATAACAGTTTTTTCCGATCTCGCCTAGACCACCAATACCAAAAACACCGGTCTCATTATTTTTTAGAGAGACTTTCATGTTAAAACTCCGTTAATTGGAAATCAGCATGTTCTTTTTCGTATGCTAAGTGGTTTCCATCAAGTAATTGCACGAATTCGATATTGTATGGGGTATTGTCTTCGACTAATTGACGCGCATCAACGTCACTAGCTGCTTCAATATATAAAGCATGTGTTTGTTCGCGTTTTGGATTTCTTTCTTTTGTTTCTTGGTAGTAAACTTTATAAATCATGTGTATTAACTCCTTTATCTGCGTCATGCAGTTTGTTTATATAAGATATGGTACATTTTTCCAACAAAAAGAAGACCCTTGAATGGTCACAAAAAGAACTGGATGCTTCTCTCACACAACTTGTGTAAGAAAAGAGAAAGCCTCGTCATCGCTTTTCTGAATGTTTAAAAAAATTTCACCGAACACTTGGAAGAAATTCCATAGTTACAGTATAGTTTATCACAGAATGAATGATAAGTATAGAAACCAGATAGGGAGATTTTCGCTGAATCGGGCAGCTATTTCTTTCCAAATATGCCTATGTTATAGTGATTATGAGAGAATCAACAGGAGGGATAGTTGTTGAAATTAATGTGGCGTTATACGATGAGATACAAAGGATTCGTCTTGATGAACCTCATTTGTGCGATGGGATTTGTTCTGATTGAGTTAGGACTACCGACACTTTTAGCGCAAATGATTGATGAGGGGGCCAAAAATAACGATGTCGCCTATGTCGAAAAAATGGGATGGTATATGTTACTGGTTGTTTTAGTGGGTATTTTGTTAAATATTGGTTTAGGGATCTCGACGGCACGAATCACCTCGAATATTACTGCGGATATTCGCGATGATTTATTTGCCAAGACCCAGACTTATTCGCATATTGAATACGAACAGATTGGCATGGCGTCATTGATTACACGTGTGACCAATGATGCTTACCAGATTATGTTATTTTTACAAAATATTTTGCGAATGGGCCTAGTGACACCATTGATGTTTGGGATGAGCTTGTTTATGGTCTTTCGGACGAGCGCGTATCTAGGGATGTTTGTGCTTGCGGCGTTGCCGATTTTGTTAATTGGCGTAATCGCTATTGCCAAAATATCAGACCCTTTATCGAAAACCCAACAAACGAATTTAGATAAAATGAACAGCATTTTACGCGAAAATCTTTCTGGCTTGCGTGTGATTCGCGCCTTTGTCAAAGAAGACTTTGAAGAAAAAAGGTTTGCGACAGTGAATGATGCATACGCAACGAGCTCAAAAAAACTGTTTTGGTTAATGGCATTTGCTCAACCGGGATTTTTCTTTTTATTCAATATTGTGATGATTGTCATTATTTGGACGGGAAGCATTCAAATCAATCAAGGTTCACTCGAAGTCGGAACATTGATTGCTTTTATCGAATATATTTTCCATGCGTTGTTTTCATTTATGCTTTTTGCCACTGTATTTATGTTGTATCCAAGAGCAGCTGTTTCAGCGGGACGAATTGAAGAAGCACTGGCGATTGAATCAGAGATTGTTAGCCCGAAAAATGGTATCACTCAAACTAAAACAGCAGGTGTCTTGTCTTATCAGAATGTGACATTTGCCTATCCTGGACAAAGCGAGACACCAGTGATTCGCACTATTTCATTTACTGCTAATCCAGGTGAAACGGTCGCTTTCATCGGTAGTACAGGAAGTGGTAAATCGACATTGGTTCAATTAATTCCACGCTTTTTTGATGTGAGTGCGGGGTCCATCGAACTAGATGGTCATGATGTACGGGCATATGACTTGCCAGCTTTACGTAATAAAATTGGCTATGTACCGCAAAAGGCCGTACTCTTTTCTGGTACCATAGCGGAAAATTTACGCTACGGGAAAGAAGATGCGACAGAAGAAGAAATTTTGGCTGCCTTAACTTTGGCACAAGCGATGGAGTTCGTCTCAGCACTTCCAGAAGGGATCGATACCCAAATATCTGAAGGGGGTAGTAACCTATCAGGTGGACAAAAGCAACGGCTAGCGATTGCGCGAGCTATCATTCGCCATCCGGAAGTCTACATTTTTGACGATAGCTTTTCAGCATTGGACTATCAGACAGATGCGAAGTTGCGAGCGGCACTGTATGATGTGACACGTCAGGCTACAGTACTAATTGTAGCGCAACGCGTAGGAACTATTCGGCATGCGGATAAAATTATTGTCTTAAATGAAGGCCAGGTTGTTGGTACGGGAACACATGAAGAGTTATTAGAGACGTGTCCTGTCTACTACGATATTGCATCATCGCAATTGACAGAGGAGGAATTGAAAAAATGAAAGGTTTAAAATCTCTTATGCGGTTGTTCCGTTATTTGAATCCGTATAAGGTTCGTTTCATCATGGTATTATTCCTTACGTTTGTCAGTGTTGCTGCCAATGCCGTCTTGCCATATGTCATTGGGTTGCCTACATCCTCTATGGCAAAAAGTATTTTGAACGAGCAAGCAGTTCAATTCGCTGAGATTCGAAAATTTTTGGTGTGGATTCTGCTGGTGGGCTTTACCTATGGAATTTCCCAATTATTAGCAGGTGTCTTTATGACAAGTGTCGTGCAAGCGGCGATGAATGATTTGCGCCAAGAGATTGATCAAAAAATTAATCGCTTGCCTGTCTCTTACTACGATCGGCAAAAGCAAGGAGATATTCTATCTAGAGTGACCAATGACGTTGATGCCGTGGGGGGTGCGTTGCAACAAGCATTTATCGGTATTGTCAATGCGATTTTGAGTTTGACTTTTGCGGTTGGCATGATGTTTTACATTCAGCCACTGATGGCGAGCATTGCTTTAATCATGATTCCTGTATCGTTTTTGATTTCAAAAACAATTGTCAAAAAATCACAGAAATACTTCAATGAAATGCAACAATCTCTAGGAGCGATGAATGGCTATGTCCAAGAAAATATGACAGGCTTTAGCATCTTAAAAATGTATGGACGTGAAGCACAAACGATGGCCGGTTTTCACCAAGTCAATCATCGCTTGCGTCGATATGGCTTTCGGGCGACCGTCATTTCAGGCTTAATGATGCCATTGGTACAATTAACTGCCTACTTGACTTATATCGTGATGGCAGTCATGGGAATTCGCTATGTGATTGTCGGGACCTTATTAGTCGGGCAGCTACAAGCGTTTATTCAGTACATCTGGCAAGTGAGTCAGCCTTTAGGAAATATTACCCAATTATCGGCCTTGCTACAAAGTGCTTCTGCGGCATCAAAGCGGGTGTTTAGCTTTTTGGATGAAGCAGAGGAATCGATTGAAGCAGAAACAAAGCATTTTACCCCTCCTGTGCAAGGTGAAGTCGTCTTTGAGAATGTTTCTTTCTCATATTCGCCAGACAAGCCATTGATTCAGTCCTTTGATCTACACGTTAAACCAGGTCAAACTGTCGCAATCGTTGGTCCGACTGGCGCCGGTAAAACGACGTTAATTAATTTACTGATGCGCTTTTATGACGTCACTGACGGTGCGATAAAAATTGATGGCATTGATACACGTCATGTCTCTCGGAAAGAAGTGCGGTCTTTGTTCGGCATGGTGTTACAAGATGCTTGGTTGTATGAAGGGACAATTGCTGAAAATATTCGCTTCGGTCGTTTAGACGCGTCGGACTATGAAGTGGTGGATGCTGCCAAATCAGCAAATGTGGATCATTTTATTCGGACCATGCCAAATGGGTATGAAATGGTGATCAATGCAGAAGGAGAAAATGTCTCGCTCGGTCAAAAACAATTACTGACGATTGCACGAGCGATGGTTGCCAACCCAAAAATCTTAATTTTAGATGAAGCGACGAGCTCTGTAGATACGCGCCTTGAAAAATTAATTCAAACCGCTATGGACACCATGATGAAAGGGAAAACGAGTTTCATTATCGCCCATCGCCTATCAACGATTCGTTCGGCTGATTTGATTTTAGTGTTAAATAAAGGGCGCATCGTCGAGCAAGGGACACACGAGACGTTATTGGCAAGCAAAGGATTTTACAGTGAATTGTATAATAGCCAATTCGCTGAAGAAGAATAAAGAAAGAAGGAATGAGTGATGACGTTTTTTATTGGTAAAGGGGCAGTCGTAGTCGGAGACGTTACACTTGGAGAAGATAGCAGTGTTTGGTTTAATAGTGTCATTCGCGCAGATATGCAACCTGTGACAATCGGGGCTGAGACCAACATCCAAGATGGTACGATTATTCATGTCGGAGATAACCGTCCGACGATCATCAAAGAGCACGTGACAGTCGGTCATCAATGCATGATTCATGGCTGTACAATCGAAAAAGGTGCACTAATTGGTATGAGTTCGATTTTGCTAGATGGTGCGATAATTGGTGAAAATAGCCTTATTGGTGCTGGGTCACTGGTTACCAAAAATACCGTCATTCCACCGAATTCATTGGCATTTGGTCGACCTGCAAAAGTCATTCGCGAACTGACCGCAGAGGAAATTGCTGCCAATCACGCAAACACAGATCATTATGTTCAGTTATCCAAAAAATTCTTAGCCAATCGCTATCAAGAATTGTCTTAAACTCGTGACAGAAATAGCTTTAGTCTAGATGAAAACAAACAACCCACGAAAATCGATTTTCGTGGGTTGTTTCGTTTATAACGTAGCTTGGAAAAATAGCGATTATTTTTTGTTGACTAAGATTTGGTCAATCAAACCGTAGTCTTTGGCTTCTTGAGCAGTCATGAAGTTGTCGCGATCGGTGTCTTTTTCGATGACTTCTAGCGGTTGACCAGTGCGTTCTGCTAAAATATTGTTTAAGCGTTCGCGTGTTTTTAAGATGTGGCGAGCCGCAATCTCAATTTCTGTCGCTTGACCTTGTGCACCACCAAGCGGTTGATGGATCATAATTTCAGCGTTTGGTAGAGCAAAGCGTTTGCCTTTTTTACCAGCTGTTAATAGAAAGCTACCCATTGATGCAGCCATACCCATTACAATTGTTTGAACGTCTGCTTTGACAAAATTCATTGTGTCATAAATGGCCAAGCCAGCCGTTACGCTTCCACCAGGTGAATTGATGTATAAGTAGATGTCTTTTTCAGAGTCTTGTGCATCTAAAAAGAGTAATTGCGAAATGATGGAGTTTGCTAAGTCGTCAGTTACTTGACCGCTTAACATAATGATACGATCTTTTAATAGACGAGAATAGATATCATACGCTCTTTCTCCTCGTGATGATTGTTCGATAACTGTTGGAATTAAATTCATGAAAACTCCTCCTTAAATTCTATAAATTCAGTGTAGCACATTGAGTTATGAAAACCTAAAAGTAAGTATACACACAAGGTCAATAAAGGTCAAATAAAAGATTTGACGGAAAATGATACTAAAAAAAAGGGAATAATGCTAAAATGAAAGACAAAGGCTGAGGAGGTTTTTCTATGACTTATTTTTTCATTGGTCTATTGGGTGTGCTCGTTGGCGCAGCAATCGTCACGTTCACATTCAATCTGCGGATACGATATGATGAGCAAAAAGAAAAATATCGTCGCGAGATGGAGCACAAAGTAAAGGAAATCGAAACACTTGTTTTATTAAATAAAAAAATTATTGAAATTCTTGAAAAAAGAATTGTGATGATGGACAAGTACGTTAGTTTCGATGCTTTTGACGATTGTTATATCACTGTCGATGATTATATTTACTTGCAATCATTTGCTGCACAAAATAGCTTTTATTTACCGAATTATTTTATAGAAGAATTTTTCAAAAAGATTGCGACCCGTAAAGTTGTGTTGTCAGCAGAAGAGACAGTTCAAGTCGGTGGCTACACATTTAAAGGCGGTCGCGTCTTAATGGAACAATTCTCCGATAAAATCAAAGAAATGGTATACGAACGTAAGGTTCAGTTAAAGAAAGAAACGGACAAACCGTTTACGTATTTTTCTAATCCTTTATAGACTAACCAGCGAAGTCGCCTCAGACGTTTTAGTCAGATGTTGCGACTTCGTTTTTCTACTAGAAAAAATGTTTTGAGAGGACAAATATGGAAACATCAGCAAAAAAACAAAAAGTAATCGTCATCGTTGGGCCGACAGCAGTCGGTAAGACAGCCCTAAGTATTGAGTTAGCTCAAGTATTGCAAGGAGAAATTATCAGTGGCGACTCGCTGCAGGTCTATCGTGGGTTAGACATTGGTACGGCAAAGGCCACTATTGATGAGCAAGCTAAGGTTAGACACCATTTGATTGACATTAGAGAGTGGCAAGAGTCTTATTCAGTAGCAGATTTTCAACAAGAAGGACGTGCGGCAATCGCTGCGATTACCGAGCAAGGCAAGATACCGATCATCGTAGGCGGTACGGGTCTTTATATTCAAGCGTTGTTATATGATTTTAAACTAGGCAGTGAAGGGAAACTGTCGCAAGAGCAACAAGCAAAAGTCCGCCAGCTAGAAGCAAGCAGTGCTCAATGGTCAAATCAGGAGTTATGGGAACAACTATCCGAGCGAGACCCACTCGCTGCCGAGCAGATTCATTTTAATAATCGTCGCAAAGTACTCCGAGCACTAGAAGTGATGCTGACGACGGGCCATAGCATCACCACACCAAAAGAAACACCGGTTGCGTTGTATGATTATTTTTTAATTGGTTTGACGACAGAGCGCGCTGTGTTATATGAGCGTATCAACCAGCGCGTGGTGATGATGGTCCAACAAGGCCTAATCGAAGAGGCAAAAAGGTTCTTGACTGCTCCTAATGTGCAGGCAATTCAAGGAATTGGCTACAAAGAATGGTTGCCTTATTTTCATGAGGAGGCGACTCTTGATGAGACTGTGGCACTCATTCAGCTGCATTCACGTCGCTACGCTAAGCGTCAGCTCACTTGGTTTCGTAATCGTATGGCGCCTTATTGGCTTGACTTATTGACCCATCCTGAAGAAAAAATAACCTTATTGAAAAAACTAGAAGATTGGAGGAACGATGCCGAATGATTAGTAGAGAAAAAGTCATGTTAGTTGGTGTGGAAACCGAAGAAAACTACCGTCAATTTGATTCATCGATGCAAGAGTTGGTTCAGCTCGCGAAGACAGCAAATGGGGAAATCATTGATACGATTACCCAAAAACGAGCGACTGTCGACCGCCAATCCTTGATTGGTAAGGGAAAGCTTCAAGAGTTGCATCAATGGGTGGATGCAGAAGAAATTGACGTGGTCATTTTCAACCAAGAATTGTCTCCGCGGCAACAACAAATTATTAGCCAAGAGCTTGGTGTATTGGTCCTTGATCGCGTACAGCTGATTTTAGATATTTTTGCGCTCCGTGCCCGATCAAAAGAAGGGAAACTACAAGTCGAACTAGCACAATTAAATTATTTGTTGCCTCGCTTAGTAGGTCAAGGTACATCGATGTCTCGACTAGGTGCTGGGATTGGTACAAGAGGGCCAGGGGAGACAAAATTAGAAACAGATCGTCGTCATATTCGAGATCGAATCGCCAAAATCAAGCGGGAATTAAAGCAAGTAGCAGCCCATCGAGAGCGTACACGCTCCCGCCGAAAACAGCAAGCGACAGTACAAATCGGACTGATTGGCTATACCAATGCCGGTAAATCGACCGTCTTGAATCGGCTCACGGCAGCAGATACGTATGAACAAGATCAATTATTTGCCACACTTGATCCGTTAACGAAAAAATGGCGCTTAACGGAAGGCTTGACAGTGACCTTGACGGATACTGTAGGCTTCATTCAAGAACTCCCTACCCAATTAGTCGATGCGTTCCATTCGACCTTAGAGGAAAGTAAAGATATGGATATCTTACTTCACGTGGTAGATGCGAGTTCACCAGATCGCACGCAACATGAAGCGACTGTCTTACAGTTAATGAAAGAACTCGAATTAGAAAACATTCCGACGCTAACCATATACAACAAAGCAGATAAATTAGAAGACGATCAATTTGTACCTACACTATTTCCTAATGTCGTCGTCTCTGCGAAAAATTTTCAAGGCAAAGAAGTATTGTCTCAAGCTGTTAAACGTTTCTTAATGACGATATGGGAACCGTATGAATGTTGGTTACCTGCTGAGCAAGCCGGCCAACTTTCTGATTTGGAGCGGCAAACACTAGTTATCGCCAAAGACTTTGATGAAAAACGTAATAGCTACCATCTACGCGGCTTCCAGGAAAAACCAAGTGATAAAGAGTAAGACAAGCAAACAAATAAGTGTAAAGTGTCTATTTATCAATGTGTGCGTGCTCATGCATTGGTAGGGAAATTGGCACAAACACTTATTTTTTTGTGCTTTTTTACGGAAATTTTGTACGAAAATAATGTGATATTATCTGACATGTAACCTTGACACTCATTCCAATGCTTGTTATAGTTTGAGTGTATTGAGAAGGGTTGCTGAAAAGGAGGAGAGGATTTATGCGCGAAAAAGAATTGCGGCGCTCTATGTCAGTTTTTCCAATCGGGACAGTTATGAAACTAACAGATTTGACTGCTCGTCAAATTCGTTATTATGAAGAACAAAATTTGATTCATCCAGAACGAAGCGAAGGAAATCGACGCATGTATTCGCTCAATGACATTGATACGCTCTTAGAAATCAAAGACTATCTCGCTGATGGATTAAATATGGCTGGCATCAAACGTGTCTATGAGATGAAAAAAGAAGAAGAAGAGGCTGTCAAACATAAACAGACACTGACCGATAATGATGTAAGACGTATTTTTTATGACGAAATTTTGCTTCAAGGTGGGCTGAACCAAGCCAATCCTTATCATCAAAGAGGGCCAAAACTGAATTAAGCATTGGAATTTAAAAAAAGGAAGATGAATCATGGCAAAGACAACGTATGCGGTAGAAGATATCAAGGCAATTATCAAAGAAGAAAATGTACGATTCTTACGTTTAATGTTCACCGATATTATGGGAACAATTAAAAATGTAGAAGTACCAGTATCACAAGTGGAGAAAGTATTGGACAATAAAATGATGTTTGACGGTTCTTCTATTGAAGGATTTGTTCGCATTGAAGAAAGTGACATGTACCTGTACCCCGATTTAAGCACATGGATGATTTTCCCATGGGAGAGCGAGCATGGCAAAGTCGCTCGCTTGATCTGTGATATTTATAATCCAGATGACACCCCATTTGCCGGTGATCCACGCGGGAACTTGCGACGAGCATTAGCAGATATGGAAGAGATGGGCTTCACTTCCTTTAACTTAGGCCCAGAGCCAGAATTCTTCTTATTCCAACTGACAGAAGATGGCAAGATTACGACCGAGCTGAATGATAATGGTGGCTATTTTGACTTTGCACCGACTGATTTGGGTGAAAATTGCCGCCGAGACATTGTTCTTGAACTAGAAAAATTAGGCTTCGAAGTAGAGGCATCGCATCATGAAGTTGCCCCTGGGCAACATGAGATTGATTTCAAGTATGCAAATGCCATTGAAGCATGTGACAACATCCAAACATTCAAATTAGTAGTAAAGACCATCGCACGCAAGCATGGCTTACATGCGACCTTTATGCCTAAGCCATTGTTTGGAATTAATGGCTCTGGTATGCATTGCAATATGTCATTGTTTCAAGGTGAGAAAAATGCATTCTTTGATCCAGAGGGAGAGTTACAGTTAAGTCAAACAGCTTATTATTTCTTAGGTGGCTTAATGGAGCATGCACGTGCCTACACAGCAATCTGCAACCCAACCGTCAATTCATATAAACGCTTGGTGCCTGGATTTGAAGCACCTGTCTACGTGGCATGGTCTGGACGCAATCGTTCACCATTGATTCGCGTACCGGAATCTCGTGGACTCTCTACGCGTTTGGAACTACGCTCAGTCGATCCTTCTGCCAATCCGTATTTAGCACTAGCGGTCCTATTGCAAGCTGGCTTGGATGGCATCAAAAATGAAATTCAACCGCCAAAAGGTGTCGATCGTAATATTTATATTATGAATGAAGAAGAGCGTAAAGCCGCCAAAATTTATGACTTACCATCTACCTTGCACAATGCATTAAAAGAATTGCGTGCAGATGCAGTAATGGTAGACGCATTGGGAGAGCATATCTTTAATAACTTCCAAGAAGCAAAACGAATGGAATGGGCTGCATTCCGTCAAACAGTCTCCGCTTGGGAAAGAGAACAATATTTAGAATTATATTAAAAGAGGTTGTAAAAAAGCGTTCAGCTCTGAGCAGTAGCGTCAGAAATTGCAAAAATTACCGTTCAAATTTTTTGAAATTTTTGAGCTAATGCCGAAAGAACTGCTTTTTGAACACCGCAGACAAAAAGGAGTGCGACGTTTGCCGTACTCCTTTTTATATCAAAAATTGGATGGTTTTCGTTAAGTCCAATTGGTTGTTTTCTTTTCGGTAAAAGAGAGCTAAGATGGAAAGAAAAAAAGAAGGTGGACGGATGAAGAAAAAAGTGTTAACGATTGGCGGCTCAGATCCCTTTGCTGGTGGAGGAATTCAAACAGACTTAAAAACATTTGAAAACCATCAACAATTTGGTTTGAGTATCTTGACATCAATCGTAACAAGTAATGAAGGTCAGTTTGAGATTCATTCGCTCACGCATGAATTACTCGATCAGCAACTTTTGTCATTAGATGAAGTGATACTTGCGGCAATAAAAATAGGCTTACTGACTGAGCTAGATCATATTAAGCAAGTGAAGGGATTTTTGGAAGCTCATCCTACGATTCCGGTAATCTTTGATCCTGTGTTGGTCATGAAAGAAAGCAATACGCTGCGTAATCATGCTTTAATCGAGGGATTTATGACAGATTTAGCTCCATTGGCGACAGTCATGACTCCTAACTTAGATGAGGCAGAGCAGCTTGCTAAGCAAAGCATTACCAATAAAGAAACCTTAACCAAAGCTGCAAAAAAACTCTCTCAATTGTCAGGTGGAGCGGTCGTGATTAAAGGGGGCAGTCGGTTAGCTGGCCCTGATGCGATAGATTGCTTAGCTATTGGTGAAAAAGTCACCTATTTTCAACGAGCAAAACAAACCAATCAATTTGAAAATGGTGCAGGCTGTGCATTTTCAGCGAGTCTAGCTGCTCAGTTAGCCGACGAGGTGCCACTCGAGCAAGCGGTGCGACAGGCAAAAGAGTATGTTTACCAAGGGCTTCAGACAGGTATCGAAGTTGCACCAAATTTTGGCAGCTTTTGGCATAGGAGTAGCATCTAAAAGGAGGAACAGGTTATGGCGAGAAAAGTAAGTGTATATGGGTTATTGATTGCGGCAATTGTGGCCTTGTCATTGATGATTTTGATACCTGTACCAGCGACAAATGGCTTTGTTACGCTGTGTGATGGTGGCATCTATGCGGTGGCGCTTGTCTTTGGTCCATTCGGCGGAGCGATTGTCGGGGGCTTAAGTGGAGGCTTGATTGATTTGTTTTCAGGTTATCCACAATGGATGATTTTTTCCTTACTAATCCACGGGTTACAAGGTTGGGTAGTTGGATACTATAAAGAAAAACCTACGAATAAACAATGGTTTGCATTAGCGCTAGGATCTGTTCTTATGGTTGCTGGGTATTTTGGTGCGACAAGTTTCTTGTATGGACAAGCAGCCGGCTGGGCTTCACTGATTGGCAATTTGATTCAAAGTGGCTTCGGTGTCTTGGTTGGTTTGCCGATTAGTCGTATCTTAAAGCGGGCTTTGCTTTCCAGTCATTTGCAACAAAATTAAACAACTAAAAGGAGTAATCAAGATGAATGTAACAAAAGACGCTATCAAGAAAACTGTCAGCCAACTAGTCGATGAAGTGATCACTGCAGGTAATCTAACAAGTGGTGAGCTGTTTGTGCTAGGCTGTTCAACCAGTGAAGTAATGGGCGGACATATCGGCAAGGATTCTAGCGAAGAGGTGGGTGAGTGGATCATCGCAGCGGTTCGTTCAGTTCTTGAGCCAAAGGGGATTTACTTAGCTGTCCAAGGATGTGAACATTTGAATCGTGCCTTGGTTGTTGAGCGCGACGTTGCTAAGACGTATCATTTGGAAGAGGTGGCAGTAGTTCCGCAACTACATGCAGGTGGTGCGTGTTCGGTTGCTGCCTTTAAGCAATTTAAGCATCCGATTGAAGTCGAGCATATTGTCGCCAAAGCGGGGCTTGATATTGGTGATACAGCGATCGGAATGCACGTCAAGCATGTTCAAGTACCATTTCGACCCAGTATCAAAGAAGTCGGCGGCGCGCATGTGACTGCGTTGACCAGTCGTCCAAAATATATTGGCGGTCCAAGAGCAAAATACGAATAAAATAAAAATGTGGGTTTTCTTAATTGACATTTACAAGCAGAGAAGGTAGTATTCTGTTTGGGCACTCTTAGAAAGAGTCAGAAAGTTCGATAATACATCGCTCCCTATTTCAGGTGGAATAGGGAGCGACTTTTTATTTATTTACTTTCACCTGCGAATCTAGACAAAGGAGTTTTTCAATTTATGACAAAGTACATTTTTGTAACTGGCGGTGTTGTTTCGTCAATCGGAAAGGGAATCGTAGCAGCTTCATTAGGAAGATTGTTGAAGAATCGTGGCTTAAAGGTAACGATTCAAAAGTTTGATCCATATATCAATGTGGATCCAGGTACGATGAGCCCGTATCAACATGGGGAAGTATTTGTGACAGATGATGGCGCAGAAACCGATTTAGACCTTGGTCACTATGAGCGTTTCATTGACATCAATCTAAATAAGTATTCTAACGTTACAACTGGAAAAATATACTCTGAAGTCATCCGCAAAGAACGTAAAGGGGAATATTTAGGAGCGACTGTCCAAGTTATTCCGCATATCACCAATGAAATCAAAGAAAAAATCATGCGTGCAGCAAGCATGACAGACTCCGATGTGATCATTACTGAGGTTGGTGGTACGGTTGGTGATATTGAATCATTGCCATTTTTAGAAGCATTGCGCCAAATGAAAGCTGATGTAGGCTCAGACAATGTGATGTATATCCATACGACACTACTACCTTACTTAAAAGCAGCTGGAGAAATGAAAACTAAACCGACACAACACAGTGTGAAAGAACTTAGAGGACTAGGTATTCAACCAAATATTTTAGTCGTTCGTTCAGAACAACCTGTCTCTCAAGGAACCAAAAATAAATTGGCACAATTTTGTGACGTGGCGCCAGAAGCAGTTATTGAATCACGTGACGTGGAAACCTTGTATTCTATTCCATTGAACCTACAAGCACAAAAAATGGATCAAATCGTCTGCGATCATTTAAAACTTGACGCACCGCAAGCGGACATGACGGAATGGAAAGAATTAGAAGAAAAAGTACTGAACTTGAAGAAAACGGTCAAAATCGCCTTAGTCGGAAAATATGTTGAGTTACCAGATGCCTATATCTCCGTCGTTGAGTCATTAAAACATGCTGGTTTTGCGTATGATTCAGACATTGATATCAAGTGGGTGAACTCTCAAGAAGTGACAAGCGAGAATGCAGCGGATGTCCTTGGTGATGCAGATGGTATTTTGGTACCAGGTGGCTTTGGTGATCGAGGAATCGAAGGGAAAATCGAAGCTATACGCTATGCTCGTGAGAACGACGTGCCATTCTTAGGTATTTGTCTAGGGATGCAAATGGCCTGTGTTGAATTTGCTCGCAATGTAGTCGGTTTAGCTGATGCGCATTCAGCAGAAACAGTTCCTGAAACGAAAAACAATATCATTGACTTGATGGCAGATCAAGAAAATGTTGAAAACATGGGCGGTACACTACGCTTAGGACTGTACCCATGTAAGTTGAAAAAAGGTACGAAGACAGCAACTGCTTACCAAAATCAAGAAGTCGTACAAGAGCGTCATCGTCACCGTTATGAATTCAACAATAGCTACCGCGAAGTCTTCGAACAAAACGGCTTAGTATTCTCAGGGGTATCTCCAGATAACCGTTTAGTAGAAATTGTTGAATTACCAGAAAATAAATTCTTCGTTGGTTGCCAATTCCATCCAGAGTTGATTTCACGACCAAATCGTCCACAAAGCTTAATCAAAGCCTTCGTTGGTGCGTCAATCGAAGAAGCAGACGCTTCCAAATAAACAAACAAAAATCATTTGCGAAAAAATGCACAGATTTTGATAGTTTTACTTGGAAATGAAAAGAAAATTTGCTAAACTGTGTATGTAAGTTAAGGTCAACTTAACGAAAAAGGGCTTTTAAAACATAGGAGGAATTTATTATGCCATTAGTATCAGGAACTGAAATCTTCAAGGCAGCACGTAAAGGTGGATATGCAGTAGGTGCATTCAACACAAATAACCTAGAATGGACACAAGCAATTCTAGAAGCTGCTGAAGCAAAACAAACACCTGTATTAATTCAAACTTCAATGGGTGCTGCAAAATACATGGGCGGCTACAAATTAGTTAAAGACATGGTTACAGATTTAATCGAATCATTAAACATCACTGTACCAGTTGTTTTACACTTAGACCATGGTCATTATGAAGATGCATTAGAATGTATCGAAGTAGGTTATACTTCAGTTATGTTTGATGGTTCTCATTTACCATTTGAAGAAAACTTAAAATTAGCAAAAGAAGTTGTTGCTAAAGCTCATGCTAAAGGTGTTTCTGTTGAGTGTGAAGTTGGTTCAATTGGTGGAGAAGAAGACGGCATCATCGGTGCTGGTGAATTAGCAGACGTTGACGAATGTGTACAAATGGTTAACACTGGAATCGACTTCTTAGCATGTGGTATTGGTAACATCCACGGTAAATATCCTGAAAACTGGAAAGGTTTAGCATTTGATCACTTACAAGCTATTGCTGATGCTGTAGGTTCTGATGTACCTTTAGTATTACACGGTGGATCTGGCATTCCTCAAGATCAAATCGAAAAAGCTATCTCAATGGGTATTTCTAAAGTAAACGTAAATACTGAATTCCAATTATCATTTGCTAAAGCAATTCGTGAATACATCGAAGCTGGCAAAGATTTAGAAGGAAAAGGATTTGACCCTCGTAAATTATTAGCACCAGGTAAAGCTGCAATCATTAAAGATTGTGAAGAACACATTGACTGGTTTGGTTCTGCTAACAAAGCTAAATAATGTTATCTATGAAAAGGCGATGAGTTGCGACTCATTGCCTTTTTTTTTCTACTCTTTTTATGATAAAATAAGCAGGATGTGTCCTTATAAAAGGCACGGATAAATGAAGAGTATAGGTGAAAAAAATGAAAAAAATTAAAATACGTGGCAATCGTCCACTAGCCGGTGAAATTACTATTAGTGGTGCAAAAAACAGTGCCGTTGCCTTGATTCCTGCAGCTATATTAGCTGACTCGCCAGTTATTTTAGAAGGCGTTCCAGATATTCAAGATGTTCATTCCTTAATCGAAATTCTCGAAATCATGGGGGTAAAAACCTCATTTACAAACCATCAACTAACAATCGATCCTACCGAAATTATCTCAATCCCAATGCCTACTGGAAAAATTAATAGCTTGCGCGCCTCTTATTATTTTATGGGGGCACTCTTAGGTAAATTTGGTGAAGCGGTCGTCGGATTACCTGGAGGATGCTATTTAGGTCCACGTCCGATTAACTTGCATGTAAAAGGATTTGAAGCACTAGGAGCAGAAGTGACCAATGAACATGGTGCGATGTATCTTCGCTCTGCTAACGAAGGAATACAAGGAACAAATATCTTTTTAGATATGGTCTCGATAGGCGCGACGGTTAATATTATGTTAGCAGCCGTGAAAGCCAAAGGGAAAACAACTATTGAGAATGCGGCACGGGAACCAGAAATTATCGATGTTGCCAATTTATTAAACAAAATGGGTGCAGACATCAAAGGTGCCGGGACCGATGTCATCCGCATCAATGGAGTAGAAAAACTACACGGTACGACGCATTCAATCATCCCAGACCGAATCGAAGCAGGTACATACATTGCGATGGCGGCAGCTGTCGGAAAAGGAATCGCTGTCAAAAATGTCTTGCATGAACACTTAGAAAGCTTCTTAGCCAAGCTGACTGAGATGGGTGTAAACATGGATATTGGCGAAGACAGCATCTTTGTCCATGAAACCAAAGACTTAAGACCAGTCAATGTAAAAACCTATCCATATCCTGGATTTGCGACGGATTTGCAACAACCAATCACACCACTACTTTTAAAAGCAGGCGGTCATTCAGAAGTCGTCGATACCATCTACGAAAAACGAGTAAACCATATTCCCGAGCTAGCGCGCATGGGCGCTAAAGCTAGTATTGAAGGCAATATGATGCTTTTAAATGGTCCAGCAACACTGCAAGGTGCAGAGGTAGCTGCCTCTGATTTACGCGCTGGAGCTTGTCTAGTAATCGCCGGTCTAATGGCAGAAGGTGAAACGACAGTCAGCAAGGTAGAGTACATTCTGCGAGGCTATGATCACATTGTAGAAAAATTGACAGCGCTAGGTGCAGACATCGAAATGGTTGAGGAATAAAAATGACAGATTATTTAACAATCTCTGAATTAGAAAACAAAACGTTAAAAGAAATCTATACCTTTGCTAAGCAATTTAAAATCCCTTATTATAGCCAAATGAATAAAAAGGAATTAGCCTTGGCGATTATTCGCGCACAAGCTGAGAAGCAAGGATTCTTTTTGGTTGAAGGCGTATTGGATATTATTGGCCAAGACGGCTACGGCTTTTTAAGACCAATTAACTACGGCCCAAGTGCTGAGGACATCTATATCTCTTCAAGCCAGATTTACCGTTTTGGTTTACGAAATGGGGACAAAGTAGCAGGTAAAGCTCGTCCACCGAAAGAATCAGAGCGTTATTACGGTCTGATGCACGTCGATCGCGTCAATGGCAAAAATCCAGAAGAAGCTAAGCAACGCCCGCATTTTCCAGCGTTGACACCGCTCTATCCCGATAGACAGCTAAAATTAGAGACAACTAAAGGACGCCTGTCTTCACGAATGATCGACTTATTTGCACCGATAGGCTTCGGCCAACGTGGTTTAGTTGTAGCGCCACCGAAAGCGGGTAAGACGAGTATCTTAAAAGAAATCGCTAATGGCATTACTACTAATCATCCTGAGGTAGAGTTGATTGTGCTATTAATCGACGAACGACCAGAAGAAGTGACCGATTTGGAACGTAGTGTCAAAGGCGATGTCGTATCTTCGACCTTTGACTTGCAACCGAGCAATCATACACGAGTCTCTGAATTGGTATTGGAACGTGCGATGCGTCTAGTAGAGGACAAACGCGATGTCGTGATTTTAATGGATAGTATCACGCGATTGGCTAGAGCATACAATCTCGTTTCGCCACCAAGCGGACGGACGTTGAGCGGTGGGATTGACCCAGCTGCGCTATACAAACCAAAGAAATTTTTCGGAGCCGCACGGAATATTGAAGAAGGCGGTAGCTTGACCATTATCGCGACTGCGCTAGTAGATACTGGCAGCCGCATGGATGATGTCATCTATGAGGAATTTAAAGGGACGGGGAATATGGAGCTGCAATTGTCTCGTCAATTAGCAGAGCGACGTATTTTCCCAGCGATAGATTTGAAAAAATCAAGTACTCGAAAAGAAGAACTCTTGATGGACAGCGACCAATTAGAAGAAACCTGGCGCTTAAGAAATCAAATGCAAGGGGACTCCTTAGACTATACCGAGCAACTGATTCGCTTTATGAAAAAAACGGAGAACAATGTGGCCTTTTTAAAAGCGTTTCAAGACGTTACCTTTAATGAAAAAAATGCAAAAAATCGCAAAAGATAATTGCCAAGAAGACTGAAAGATGATAGTATATTCTTGTTGCATTATAGACAAATAACTCTGTTTCAGCAAATGACTCAGGGCAAAGGAGAGAAAAACACATGAAAAAAGATATCCATCCAGATTACCATCCAGTAGTCTTTTTAGACTCTACAACAGGATTCAAATTTTTGTCAGGTTCAACAAAACACTCAAGCGAAACAATTGAATGGGAAGACGGTAACACTTACCCAGTCATCCGTGTCGAAGTAACTTCTGACTCACATCCATTCTATACTGGACGTCAAAAATTCACTCAAGCAGACGGACGTGTAGATCGTTTCAACAAAAAATACGGTCTCAAAGACGCAAATGCTGCGAAATAATCAAAACATTGTTAAATCAACGTTTAGCAGACTATCTGATAGGGATAGTCTGCTTTTTTTCGGTTTTGACCATACTTTTGACCTTCTGGGAATTTGCGTAATTTTCATCCGTAGCGCTCATAAAATCCGCAAAGCGATTGGCCGTTTCTTCTGTCTGTCGTTTCGTCACATGGGTGTAAATATCCATCGTCGTTTTGATATCCGTATGACCTAATCGAACTTGAACTTCTTTAATGGAAGCCCCCGACTCAAAGAGCAGACTACAATGCGTATGACGAAAGCCGTGAGGGGTAATGCGTTTCAGATGATGTTCCTTGATGATGATTTTTAAATTATGATTCACATAGTCTAAATACAGCGGTTTGTTTTCTTCTGATACAAACAGGAGTTGTTCACCGTCTTTTGTAGGTTTAATTCCCATTTTCAGGAAGTATTCTTTTTGTTTCAACTGCCATCGTTTACCTTCTTTCTTTAGTGGTATTAAATGACGTAAATATGCTATACTCGACTTGTCTAGGGCGGAGTACGTTTGCACATTTATGTTGCAGTCACGAGATAGGATTCATCGATTGGGATTGGCACCAAATCAGTATACGCGTTATTACTATTTGATGACTGATGGCGATCGTGCTCACCAAGGATTTATTGATAAACGAGTCTATGAGCGCTTAAAAGAGAAAGAAGATGTAATGGCAAAGGCAATTGATGGCAATTTGTTGGTGCCTGAGATTACAGATGATTATTTGGAAGATGTGAAGAGGATAATATCGGGGGTGTAGGATATGTTTTATTGGATTGACGAATTGATTGCAAAAATCCCCTCACGATACAATGGTTTAATTCGGAAGGGATTGTTAATTGCAGCAGGCATTTTTGCTTACTTTGCGCTATGGGAGTCATTAGGAACCAGTAAAACTGATACTAAAACTGAGACCAAGGGATGGTGGATTTTTAAAGAAGAGACACAAAAGACCGTAAAAGTCCCTGAAGAGGTTTGGAAAAATGCACAACGGTGGATGACTGTGTGGATCATTTTGGTGATTATTTGCCTGATTCTTATTGTATGGATAACAATAAATGAAAATAGATATAAGCGATATTTAGCCAGATTTAAGGGTGAGGAATTTGTGTCTATTAAATCACTTGGAAGAACCTTCAATAAAACCGAGAAGTGGATTGTGCACAATGTTGGAAATATGATTGATTATGATTTGTTGAAAGATTGGTATATTGATTATGATCAATTGATAGTCTTTAACCGTAGCTTTTATCCTGAAAAGATAAAGAAAAAAATAGTTGAATGTCCAAACTGTGGCGCAGTTAACGTTGCTATTAAAGGGTTAATTAAAAATTGTGATTATTGCGGGACGCCTCTTTCGGCAATAACACAGCCTCAAGCTCAGAACCTAACCAAATCACCAGGAGCAACGAACGGCACTACGTTAGGGTGATAACAGTTTTAATCGCAATTAGACATATTCGCATAATAATGGACAAGCTTTTTTAGCCAAAAAAATGATGCAACGAAGGTTTTCACTAGTTGTTTGTTTTAGCTACTTGTATCGAAAAAAATTTGCTAAGAATGTGATTGTACTAATCAAGGCTCTTTTTAATAAAAAACTGAGGAGGCGTATTATGATGAAGGACGATAGAATTTATATCATTCCTGAAGATAGCGATGTAAAAGAATCGTCAGATTATGCGGAATTCCCTAGTACTTTGTTTAGTGGACTGCCAGAAGTTGCAAAGTCACTATTAAAGGATGCAACGGTAGTATTTTCTAAAATAGAAAAATTACTCTATGTTACACCAACAATCATAAATCTAGTAAGGGCTGCTATTCCGGAAGTAACATTGCAAGCTGTTTTGACGGATGATCAAAAGGAGCAGTTGGCTAAAGGGGCTTTGAAGCTTATGGCGAAAAAAGATGGATCTCTAATGGCCATGTTGACCAACCCAAAAACAAAAAAAATAGTAGCTAGTGTTCCACTAAAAACTGTTGATATGGCTCCTGAATTAGCCCAAGCAATGACAAGTTTTGCTTCACAAATGCAGATGGCACAAATTGCAGAACAAATTCAGAGTGTACAATTCGCAATTGAGGAGGTAAGAAAAGGTCAAGAAGAAGATCGATTGGCAATCGCGCATAGTTGTCAACAAAAATTGTTACAAGCTAGGACAATAAAAAATCCAGAATTAAAATCTAGAGTTTTGCTTCAAGTTATCTCTGATGCTGAAGACAGTAGAAATCTCTTAATGTTGAGCCAAAGAACAAATATGTCTTTCATCAGAAATCAGCCGGAGTCTACTTTTGGCAAGCTTTTTAAAGGTGAAAAAGCTGAAAAAATTGAGAATCGTATAAATGAAATTAGGGATAGTCTGAATGCTGTTAATCTGGTGTCTCTGTCAGAAGCAATGGCATACTGTGAACTTGATGAACAGGATGCTGCTAAGAAAAGTTTAGCTTATTTTGCTGAGTTTATTGATGAAACCTACCTTTCAACCCCTGGTTTAGTTGAACGTTTAGACTTAATAGATCCATCGCCAAAAAATTATTGGTCTAAAACATTACCTAAAATAGAAAAAAGTATTGTTTCTTTACCATCTTATCCTGAGTTACAAGGAGGAACAAAACAAAATGAAGAACAAAAATAAATCAAGACTATGCAAGAATAAACAATGCTTAAAAACACTTCCTGAAATCTATAAATATAGGTATTGTGAGTCCTGTAGAAATAAAAGATCAGATAAGCTTAAAAATGTGGGAAAAGGTGCATTAACGGTAAGTGCAACTATTCTTGGACTTGTATTAGTTAAGAATACGTCTAAAGATTAATCGGAAAATTTATCGATAATGTGATTGGCAAATGTAGAGTTCGTGCTGCTTTTATACCCTAATCGATGATTAGGAGTGGAGGCGAAATAAATGAGCGATTTTGAGGATAACGTAGGTTTAGGAGCAATTTTAGTTGGTGGTGCTATTTTAGCTAGTTTGTTATTTGGGGCATCAAAAGAAAAGAAACGGAGATTAGCAATACCAGTGTCTTTTTCTGAAGGATTAGATGCAGATATTTTTAGGTTATTGTGTAATAAAGAAGTGAGCGCGATAAAACGACTATCTTCAATAGAGGTGGATGGCCTATCTGTAAGGTGTAGCGTCAAATCAAACAGTGGTTTGTCCAATTGGCATTTTACTGCAGATTTTTATGACTATGGTAAATTAACTGGGAATTATTGGTTAAGTTCTGAAAACGATGAGTCTATATTACCAAAAGTATTTTTAGACAGAGTTAAGAGAGACAACCAAAATATCTTTCTTGAATATCCAATAAGTACTGAGGAGTCTTCTATGAATCTGATAGGAAAAAATATTTCAGAGGTTAAAGGACATTTCAATGGCATTGGCTTTGTAAATATTTCTAGTGTATCTAAAAAGAAGGGGATTTTGGATATTCTAAAAAAGAATGGTACTGTTTTTAGAATATCTATAAATGGAGTAACTGAATTTAATGGGGAGGACCGATTCAGTAAGCTAGACCCAGTACAAATTTATTATATTCAAGAATAGATTCGTAAATAATAGTAGAGCTTTTTTGTAGAACTAGTTAATTTTTTTATACACTGGCGAGTATTTTTTGACCATACTTTTGACCTTCTCAATCAACTTTTACTGAGTTTTATTAGGTTTGATAATTTTTCAAGAATCCCATTCTTAAGCCGTTTTTAATCTATCAGAGACTACCAGAAAGTAATATGGCTCTCAATACGGTCTCAAAGACGCAAATGCTGCGAAATAATTTTGACAAGGGAAATCGTTGGTATACCAGTGATTTCAAAGCCTTTTCTCTTAGGAGAGAGGGCTTTTCTTGTTTTGAATGCCAAATTGAGTATGAGAAAAATTATAATTCACCTTTAGAATATTTAGTGGCCAAATTCATGTTAAGAACAAAATTCATAAAAAGTGTATGTCTATTAAAAAAGTTTTATTAAA
>NZ_GL622241.1:1789065-1821438 GCF_000185365.1 Enterococcus italicus DSM 15952 | reverse complement strand
CCAAGTTTTATTAAATTACTTGTTTTTGTTGCTTCTTTAATAGCCATTACTGTTTCTAAAGTTTTGACATTGTCCGCAGGTGTTACAATTGGGCTTTCGTTACCTTCGATGACTTGGACAAAATGTTTTAATTGCATTTTATGTGGTAACTGCGGATCAACTGGTTGAATGGCCGTTGCTAGTGGTTTGTGCCATGAAGCATCGCCATCGTATGAAAATTGATGAAGTCTAGGTAAGGACAATGAACCTTTCGTACCACCGATGAAATAAGCATCTGCATCGGATGGACGGTACTGAGGATCTTCTCTCGATGTAGCTTCCCAGTTCCAAGGTGAAACAGTGGCATCAGAAATAGTTAATGAAGCAAGAGCACCAGATTGGAAACGAGCATTATTATTTTAGGTGCATCATTCGGTGGTGTACTTGTCGTGTTCCCACCATTAACAAGTAAGACATTCGGTATGAAAAACCCTGGTGTGAACTATGGTATCATGTTCTTCGGATACTCAATTGGAGCACTTTTAGGCCCACAAATCGCCGCTCGATTTGTCGATCAAACGAGCGTACCATTCAGCCTTCATTGTGGCCCCTGTGGTAGCAATTGTCGGATTTGTCTTATCATTAGTTGTTCGGGCAATGTTAAAAAAAGCTAATTAAAATAGTTAAAAAACGTATGACTTTTTATCTTAAACGGTGAAGAGTCATACGTTTTTTTGTTTCGATCAATATATATACGCAGTTATCATTGACTCGTGACAAATTCAAGCAAATAATAAAAATGGAATAAGAAAAGGAGAGAGATGGAGATGAAAAGGGAAAGAGTGCAAAAGATGGGGTTCTTTTTGGCAGTGATGGCACTTGTCTTGGGGACGGCAGCTGGCTGTAGTAGCGCTGAGGGATCGACGGAATCGACAACTACCCAGACTGAACAAGTGACAACCAAAGAAAGCACCAAGACTCAAACAACAAACACCACAGCCGAAGAGAAAAAAGAGCAAGAAGCAATTTCCGCAACACGGACGCAGATAATACAAGACCTTGCCGCAAAAGACTATGCTGGCACACAAACCATTGAAATCAATAATAACGTACCACTCTTTACCACTACAGATCTATCAGTAAAAGATGGTGCTTGGGAATCATATGGAGATCTTGACACATTGAATCGAGCGACCTTGGCCGATGCGATGCTCAATCAAAGTCTCATGCCGACTGGCAAGCGAGGCGATATTTCATCGGTCTCTCCGACTGGCTGGCAAAATAAAAAAATCAAAGATGGCTATTTGTATAATCGTTCGCATCTAATTGGCTGGGCATTGTCAGGAGAAAATGCCAACTGGAAAAATTTAATCACCGGCACGCGTCAACTAAATTCGCCAGAGATGCTGCGGTTTGAAATGGATATCAAGACATATCTTGAAAAAAGCTCGGATAATTATGTCCGGTATCGCGTGACGCCAATTTTTCGGGGCAATGAGTTATTGGCACGTGGGGTAGAGCTAGAAGCACAATCGATTTCAAGTGATGAAATAAAATTCCATGTGTATATTTTTAATGTCCAAGATGGCGTGACAGTAAATTATGCGGATGGGTCAAGTGTCGTAAGTAGTGAGGAGACAGAACAGTCCACACAAGAGCAGACAACGTCTCAAACAACAACTCAAACAACAACTCAAACAACAACTCAACCAGCAGCCGCAAGTGGAGAAACACAATATGTCGATCCTGCGACGGGGCAAGGTCTGATTAAGGGGTCGAAGAACAAGATTTATCACCTACCAGGGTCAACGTATTATGACAAAACAACCAACCCTGAAGCATGGTTTAAAACCGTCAGTGAAGCACAAGCAGCTGGTTATCGTGCACCGAAAAAATAAAATCGAAGCTCTGACGAAATGAATTACAGATAAAGACCAGAAACACCAAGAGTTTGAGAAAGAACTTCTGGTATTTCTGGTCTTATTCTTGTAGTCGAGAAAGTCTAACGTTTAATTTATAGCTGCTTGAGCAACGGCTAAGCGCGCAGCTGGGATGCGGAAAGGGGAACAGGAAACATAATCAACACCTATTTCAGCAAAAAAGCGAATGGAGTCTGGATCGCCACCGACTTCACCACAAACACCAATACACATTTCTGGCTTCGTTTGACGGGCTTTTTCTACGGCAACTCGAATGAGAGATCCTACACCATTTTGATCTAGATGCTGGAATGGGTCACTTTGCATAATGCCTTTTTCCGTGTAAGTATTAATAAATTTACCTATATCATCACGCGAAAAGCCATACGTCATTTGCGTTAAATCATTGGTACCAAAACTGAAAAAGTCAGCTTCTTTCGCTAATTCATCTGCAATAAAACATGCACGAGGCAATTCAATCATCGTGCCAAGCTCATACGGTAAGGGCTCGATACCTTCTTGTGCAAATACTTGTTCGATGGTCGAAGTCAAAAATTGTTTAATGTACAGTAGCTCTTCTTTTTCCGCAATTAAAGGAATCATGACCTCTGGCAGTATCGTTTGTCCTTCTTTTTGGAGACGAATGACACTCTTAAAAATGGCACGTACTTGCATCTGGTAAATGGTCGGCATCGTAATTCCTAGTCGACAGCCGCGATGACCGAGCATCGGATTTGCTTCTTGCAAGCGACGGATTTGCTCTTCTACAAGTAAAGGCGATTTTCCTAGCTTTAATGCCAGTTGACGTATGTCATTTGGCTCATGAGGGAGAAACTCATGCATGGGCGGATCGAGTAGGCGAATGACCATGGGCTTATCTTGAACAATCTGATACATTTGATAAAAATCTTCTTCTTGGAAGGTGAGCAATCGTTCTAGGGCATCTTGTGCTTCTTTGTCACTGTCTGCTAGTATTAAGCGTCGCATTTCGAGCACTCGCTCAGCTCCAAAGAACATATGCTCCGTGCGAGCTAGACCGATTCCTGTTGCGCCAAAATCCATCGCCGTTGTTAAATCTAATACTGTTTCGGCATTTGCCCGCACGTTTAGTTGAGCGACTTCATCTGCCCAGGTCAATAATTGCTTCAACTCCTCATTGTTTTCGGCGATGACAGTGGGAATTTCTCCTAAGAAAATCTTGCCAGAAGTGCCATCAACGGAAAAAATATCTCCTTCAGTAAAAAGTAACTCCCCACATTTGACTTGTTTGTTTTGTTCGTCAACTGTCAATGCCTCACATCCAGTAATGCAGCATGTTCCCATACCTCGTGCTACGACCGCAGCATGAGAAGTCATCCCACCACGACTAGTCACAATCGCTTCACTGACAATCATCCCCTCGATATCTTCCGGCGAGGTTTCTTGGCGCACGAGAATGACTTTTTGTCCCATATTAGAAAAATCTTTCGCTGCTTCTGCCGTAAAAACAATTACCCCTGTCGCAGCACCTGGACTAGCTGGTAACCCCGCGGCTACTAATTCGGCATCTTTTAGAGCATTGCTATCAAAAACTGGATGAATTAACTGGTCAATCATTTCAGGTGAGACGCGATTTAGTGCGGTCTCTTTGGAAATAATACCTTCTTTTACTAAATCCAAAGCAATTGTTAACGCAGCTTTCGCGGTACGCTTTCCGTCACGTGTCTGCAAAATATATAGATGCTCATTTTCAATAGTAAACTCAATGTCTTGCATATCTTTGTAATGATCCTCCAAGACTTTTGCGTAATGAACAAAATCTGCATAAGCGGTTGGCATTTGCTCTTTCAATTCGGCGATAGGTGCTGGCGTGCGAATACCGGCAACGACATCTTCACCTTGTGCATTGAGTAAAAATTCACCGAATAAGTGACCCTCACCGGTAGCAGGATTGCGGGTAAAGACTACTCCGGTACCACTTTGATCACCACTATTCCCAAAGACCATACTTTGTACATTGACCGCGGTTCCTAGATTATGCGGGATATGATTTAATTCGCGGTAGACGTTGGCACGTTGATTGTTCCATGAGCGAAAAACAGCCTTCGTCGCTTCGAATAATTGTTCGTAAGGATCTTGAGGGAAGACCAGGTTGCGAGAGAAAAACTTTTCCTTATATGATTGAATGACTTCTTCTTGTTCACGCAGGGTGAATGAATCAGTTTTTTTAGCCAATGCTTGTTCGGCATTGGACAATAAGTCATAGAATTCTTCTTTAGGAATACCAAAGACAACATCGCCATACATTTGCAATAAACGGCGGTAGCAGTCATAAGCAAAAGCCAAAGATGTCGTTTGTGCGAAGGCCTGCACTCGTTGATCATTTAAACCTAAATTTAGAATCGTGTCCATCATTCCAGGCATGGAAAATTTTGCGCCACTCCGAACAGAAACAAGTAGTGGATCGATTGTATTGGTAAATGATTTGTGGGTTTTATTTTCTAATTTGTGAACCGCATTCATAATTGAGCTTTTTAATTGAGTATCGAAAAATGATTCGTCTGCTAGGTAAGTCATGCAGCACTCTGTCGTGATCGTAAATCCAGGTGGAACGGGTAATCCTAAGTGCGTCATTTCTGCTAAGTTTGCACCCTTGCCACCAAGTAAACCTTTATCTGTCCGTCGTCCTTCTTCAAAATCATAAATGAATTGCATGCTTTCTGCCTCCTGACTAAATATGTGACACATTCATTATATTTGTATCTTAATATGTGTCATATATATTGTCAATAGGTGTATGTATGATATTTTTTAGTTGAATCATTTATTATTCGTTGTATAATGAGAATAATAAAAAAGTAAATAATGGAGGTTGGCATGAAATTAACCGATCGACAAGAGAAAATTATTGAAATAGTAAAAGCCTATCAACCGGTCAGCGGAGAAAAAATATCAGAATTGATGGAAGTATCCCGAGCAACCTTACGTTCAGACTTAACTTTTTTGACCCTTATCGGATTGTTGCAGGCAACACCAAAAGTTGGCTACACGTATTTGGGTAGTGCAGTAGAGACGTTTTTCTTTTTTGATAGTTTTCGAACCAAAATAGACGAATTGATGGTGCCGCCATTACTGGTGACGAAAGATACGACGATTCGTGATGCTATCACCACGCTATTTATGTATGATGTCGGGTCATTGTATGTAATTGATGAGAGTCAAGAGTTGGCCGGAGTATTGTCGCGCAAGGATTTATTGAGAGCATCCTTGAATACCAACATTGACCAAACACCTGTCGCCATCTGCATGACTCGGGTGCCGCATATTAAGGTAGCGACCAAGGATATGGATATTTTAGAAGCAGCTAGTATTTTACAAGATTTTGAGGTGGATTCCTTACCGGTCGTATCCGAAGACAACCACGCCAAAGTCATCGGCAAAATAACCAAAACAAAAATCCTCAATTACCTCATTCAACGTGCAAGAGAAGCAGAATTAAAACGATAGGAGCGAGTATAATGAATAAAGAAATTGCCATTTATACTATTTCAGATTCGATAGGAGAGACATCTCAAAAACTCATTGGTGCCGTCATGGTTCAATACCCAGATGTAGCATTCCGTAACGCGTATCGATTTCCATTTGTCACGGATGAGCAAGAATTAGTTGGCATTCTTAAAGATGCCAAGAAAGAAGATGCGATCGTTATTAGTACATTAGTCAATCGACGTTTGGCACAAGTAGCGAAAGAGTATAGTCTAAGTGAAAGCTTAGCCTATTATGATTTAATGCAACCGTTTTTTTCTATGATTGAGGAGAAATTACATGTGCAACCAATTGAAAAGCCTGGCATCGTACATAAGCTAGATACCGAGTATTTTCAGCGGATTTCTGCTATTGAGTTTGCCGTAAAGTATGATGACGGTAAGAATCCCCAAGGCTTTCTTACAGCCGATGCGGTCATCCTTGGAGTCTCTCGTACATCCAAGACACCACTAAGTATGTACTTAGCAAATCGGGGACATAAGATTGCCAATCTCCCGCTGATACCCGAAGTCCCGGTGCCGCAAGTGCTAGATCAAGTCGATTCAGATCGGATAATTGGGCTAATTTGTCAACCGGAAAAATTAGTAAAAATTCGCAGCAATCGCTTAGAATCACTTGGCTTGGGTCACACGACAAGTTATACCGATGTCGAAAAGGTAAGAAGAGAGCTAGCATATGCACAATCCATCTTTAAAAAGTATCAGTCGCAGGTGATTGACGTAACCGATAAGTCCATCGAAGAGACGGCCTACCTAGTCGAAGAGCATTTAAAAAAATCGGTCGCAAAGCTGAGATAAGTAAAAATATAAGCTAGAAAGTGATTGAAAGAGAAATATTCAGTTGTAAGCAAAAAGCCAAAAAATCCTGAAGTTTAAAAAACAGCTTCTGGATTTTTTGGCTTTTGATCGTACTCTCAATAAGCGATGTTTTAAAGCAGCTCTTTCTCGGCAACAAGTCAAACAATCTTTGAACTTGTTGCTAAGAGCTTTTGGAACACTTTTTTTAAATTTCTCTAGCTATAGATTTATTTACAGCTTCTTTTTCGGCTGTAATCAAGGACACGCGACTGGTGATGACATTGATACCCATCGTGATCTCGCGGGTTAATCCTGGTGTGTTTAATTTTGGTTCAAAGAATGCTTTGTACTCCGCTAGTCGTTCAGATGTGCGGAAGACGCGGGCAATCATTTGGATGTAACTCGTAAATGACATGTCCCCACCAACAGTATCAAGCAACCATTGCCAGTTCGTGCGAATCCAATCCCACGCTAGCTGTTCACCTAATGGGTTAGCTAGCACGCCGTAGAACCAACCGCGCAAATCTTGTGGTTTGATGGTATCGGCTTCTTTGAATTTTGCGACAATCGCTTCCAAGATGACAGGTTCTTTGGATTGAGTCATGGCTACTTGCAAGTCTTGCTTAAAGTTAGCGTCGGAAGAACGACGGTAAGTTTGTAAGAATGACTCAAACAATGCTTCACTGCCATATGCACGGACTTCGTTCAGTAAGATTGCTGCACGAACTGCTGCCGGTAAATCAATAATCGCATCTTTATGAGCAGTGAATAGGTCGTGCGCTTCAGTGATTGCGTCTTTGTTGCCACCATAAAGAGCTGCTTGGAGCACAAGTGGACGACTTAATTGGTCATCATGGGTATCGGCATCTTTTGGTGCACAACCTAAGCGTGTATAGTTTTTATGGCTTAGTTTATGATAGTACTGTTTTAAGTTGGCTTCTTCCTCAGTATTTGGCTCAACGAATAAATCAAATTCATCTGCGATATTATAGAGTGCTTGGTTGACAATCGCATGCGTGCTGTCCGCAAATTGAAACAATAACGGTACAAGTGTTGCGTACGATACATAACGGCCACTAGCCAATAACTGCAAATCTTGTAAAAGTTGCAATTGAGTTAGGGCATCGTAGTCACTGACTTGAGACAAAATATCTGCTAATAAGGTGTCATCGTATTGGACGATAAAATGAGAATTATTGCCGACATTTAAGCGGAAAGGTTCGCCAGCTTTGGCACGCAATTCAGTATAGTTTCCTAATGAGAGTGTGCGCTCAGTCATCAATTCAGGGACGTCTTTTGCATTGCTTGCTAAAGGAATTTGCCAGATGCGTTGTTGATCTGAGCCTTCACCGATGAAAAATTGATTTTGGGTAAGGATGAGTTCTTCATTTTGCACTGAGGCTTTGACGACAGGGTAGCCCGGTTGTTCAAGCCAAGAATGCATCACTGCACCGACATCGATACCAGACGCATCACCAAGGGCAGTCCATAAGTCAGCACCCGTCGCATTGCCGTATTGATGCTTGGCAAAATATGCCTTTAATCCTTGACGTAATGCATCATCACCAATTAAAGCACGCACCATCACTAACATCCGCGCCCCTTTTGCATAGACGATGGCCGCATCAAATAAGGAATCGACCTCGGCAGGATCTTCGACAGCGACGTGGACGGACTGTACGCCATCGGTTGCATCCCTGTGAAGAGCTGCGGGTACATCTTTGGTCTGGAAGCTTTCCCATACGTGTAAGTCAGGCTCGATGGCATCCACACAGACATACTCCATCATATTGGCAAAACTTTCATTTAACCATAAATCATCCCACCACTTCATTGTTACCAAGTCACCAAACCATTGGTGTGCTACTTCATGCGCAATGACGGTCGCTACAGCACGCTTCGTTGTCAGGCTCGTATTATCTGGATCAAGTAATAAATACGCTTCACGATACGTGATTAGACCCCAGTTTTCCATCGCACCGGCTGAAAAGTCAGGCAAGCCCAATTGCCAAGAATGTGGCAGTGGATATGGAGTTTGGAAGAAGTCTTCGTAGAATTCGATGGCACGAGTCGCAATATCTAAGCCAAAGTCTAACTCTTTCGCAGCATGCGCATACGTACCAAAGACGCCAACTTTCACGCCACTTTTCGTTGTCGCAGTCTTGCCTTGCAGTTCACCAAAGCCAAATGCTACTAAATACGTCGACATCTTAACGGTCGTATCAAAATAATGCACCCCATCGACACACTTGGTCTCAGGCATATTGGCAAGAATTGTTTCACCTTCGTGCTCGTCGTAACGAATCGATACAGCAAATGTCGCTTTCGCTTCAGGCTCGTCCACACATGGAAAGGCTTGACGGGCAGAATTGGTCTCAAACTGCGTACCAATCAATTGCTTTTTGACGCCATCTACTTCGTAATAAGACGGGTAGATGCCCATCATGGTATCTGTCAGCTTGGTCTTATAAGCAATCGTGATTGTCACTTCGCCAGCTTCTGGTAAGCTGATACGGATGGCTTCTTTTTCATCGTCCACTGTATAGGTAGCCGCAAGATTGTTGACTTCCACAGACGCTATCGTCAAATCTTTTTGGTGAATGGCGATATCTGCTTGCTTGGCAGTCCCAGTAATCGTCGTTTTGCCGGTTATTTCTTTCTTGGCACGGTCAATATCAAAGAATAATTGGTAATGATCCGGCACGAAAAATTCATAAAAATGTTCAAATGCAGTCATGTATATCCTCCTTTATAGATGTTTCACTCTTATTATAGCGAATATTTCAAAAATAAGATAAAAAATGGATGAGAGTTTTGCGAAAAAAATCATTTGGGACACCTGATGAAAAAAGGGAGTGTGACAAACGTCCGTCACACTCCCATAACTTGAATAGATTAGTAAAAGCAACTCTTTTGACAATCAATCAAAAATCTTAAAAAATATGAGGAGCAATTTTTCCAATTTCTGATTGATTACTCAGAGCTAATCGCTTTTGTCACACCATAATAATCAGTGTTCCAAAAGCAGCTCTTTCGACAATCAATCAAAACTCTTAAAAAATTTGAGGAGCAATTTTTACGATTTCTGATTGATTGCTCGGAGCTAATCGCTTTTGTCACACCTTTTTGGATACTATTCTTTTTCTTCTTCAAGGGGTAGTACTTTGAATTCACCTTCGATTACTTCATTCGCTGGTTTTTGGCGTCGTTTGAATCGATCGAGAAAGTGTTGCTTTTTCATCAGTGTCGTCGGGCTATCTTCAAACGTCCCGTCGAGGTGCATGACAAAGGCATCTGCCAAGCGATTACCCATAGGAATGAACGTCACATACGTCAAGCCGCCAGAAATGACACCACCAATGATAGGCACTGACTTAGTCACAGTCTTTTGGACGGATTCCTGGGTGATATTTTGGCCAATTTTGGCGCCGACTTTCTTCACTAATGGAAACCAAGTCGTCTGACTGAGAGTCTTTGTCGCGATGCGTTGGCCTAAATGCTCACCGGCTTGCTTAGATACTTTCGAGACCAAGAAGGCCGCACCACCAGCACCAAACATCACACCAAGATAGGCAATAATACGTAACTTTGCTTCTTCTGAAAGCTCATCCGTCTTACTCGTAAACAAATCTTCCTCACCAAATAAATACGCAATCTGCTGCGCCATATTAATTGCAAAGGCAAAATATTGCGCCACGTCTGCACTACCAGCCGCTAACATAATCAATGGGTTAGAAGGCATCCCTGCCGCAAAACTTGCTATAGATGTTTTTTTTGTACTACTTTTGATAATTTCTGTCGCTTTTTGACGTAAATCCGTCGAAGAATAGACTGATTGCGGTCCATATTTTAGAATTTTGTCTAAATCAGGTGAGCCTGCAAACTGCTCTTTCAAAAATTTTTTGCGGTTTACGCGGATGATAGGCAACTTTGCTACCGCACCGATTGTTTTTAAGGTCCGCTCGTATAATTTATCTTGTTTGGATTGATTGGTCGCAACTTTTGGCATAAGAACCCTCCTAGTAGTTTGTCAATATATATTTAGTATACAAGATCGCATGAAAAATAGCGGCTAGAAGCAATTGGGAGAGTGAAGAAGGGTGCGAGAGAAGCAGAATGCTTGACGAAAGTCAGTCCCTTGTCCTAGTAAATTAAAAAATACGTGAAATACGCAAAATAATTCTAGGAATATGATATCTAAAATAGGATAATAAAGATATAAACATACGTTGTAGAGGAGCGATAGCTGTGGTAAGCAATCAAAATTCAAAAAATCTATATCAAGCTTTATGGAGTTCGGCAGATATCTTACGATCAAAAATGGATGCCAACGAGTACAAAAATTATTTATTAGGAATCGTCTTTTATAAATATCTATCCGATAGAATGCTGGTCTTTGCGGTCGATTTATTAGAGGAGAGCGCAAGTGACCTGGAAGAAGCACAAGTGATTTTCACAAAGGCTATGGACGACGGAGAAGTCAAAGACGATTTGCTTTATGCGTTAAAGGATGAGTTTTCTTATTTAATTGAACCATCACTAACATTTACAGCGTTAGTTCACGATGTCTACCGAGGAAAATTCCAGCTAGAGGATTTGGCGCAAGGTTTTCGAAATATCGAACAAAGCAATGAGCTATTCGAGAACTTATTTGAAGATGTGGATTTGTATTCGAAAAAACTAGGAGCCACTCCACAAAAACAAAATCAAACCATCGCGAATGTGATGAAAGAATTAGCCGACTTAGATTTGGCACATCAAGGGGATATACTAGGCGATGCCTATGAGTATTTAATTAGTCAATTCGCATCAGAGTCGGGCAAAAAAGCAGGTGAATTCTACACACCACAGCCTATCTCTGAGTTAATGACTCGTATTGCTATTGATGGAAAGGAAGACCAAAAAGGCTTCTCCGTCTACGATCCGACAATGGGATCTGGCTCGCTATTACTGAATGTCAGACGCTTTTCAAATGAAAAAGGATTTATTAATTATTTCGGTCAAGAATTGAATACATCGACATTTAATTTGGCGCGAATGAATATGATTTTACATGGTGTCGATAGTGCCAATCAGCATTTACGCAATGGGGACACGCTAGATGGAGATTGGCCGACTGAAGAGCCGACCAACTTCGATGCCGTACTCATGAACCCCCCATATTCAGCCAAGTGGTCAGGTGAAAAAGGCTTTTTAGATGATCCGCGCTTTTCAATGTATGGTGTATTAGCCCCAAAATCTAAAGCAGACTTTGCCTTTTTACTACACGGCTACTACCATTTAAAAGAATCTGGTGTGATGGCGATTATTTTGCCACACGGGGTCTTATTTAGAGGAAATTCAGAAGGTAAAATTCGAGAAATTTTGTTAAGAAATGGGGCGATTGATACCGTCATTGGCTTACCGGCGAATATCTTTTTTAGTACATCTATTCCTACGACCGTCATTATCTTAAAGAAAAACCGACCAAACCAAGATGTCTTATTTATTGACGCGTCAAATGGCTTTACTAAAGGGAAAAATCAAAACGTATTAGAACCAAATCATATTGAAGCTATTATTGATACGTACCAAAAAAGAGTATCTATCGAAAAATATGCCCACCTAGCAACATTTGATGAAATCAAAGAAAATGATTTTAATTTGAATATTCCACGTTACGTTGATACCTTTGAAGAGGAGGAACCGATTCACTTAGGAGAATTGGCACAAGAAATAGCCGCTACTAACGACTCATTAGCTCAAGCAGAAAAAGAATTAGCCACGCTCTTTGGAGAACTCGTTTCAACTAGTCCAGAAATTGAAAAAGAACTCGCGCAATTTCGACAATTGTTACATGGAGGTGGGCTTGAATGAATCCAAGCAGAACACCGAGTGTGAGATTTAAAGGATACGAGGATGAGTGGGAAGAGCGTAAGTTAGGTGAATTAGCTAGTTTTTCAAAAGGCAATGGATATACAAAAAATGATTTAGTCGAATTTGGAGATCCAATAATTTTATATGGTCGCTTATATACAAAATATGAAACAGTTATTGAGAAAGTAGATACATTTGTAAATAAGAAAGATAACTCAATAATTAGTGAAGGATCTGAAGTCATAGTACCTGCATCAGGAGAATCTTCAGAAGATATTTCTAGAGCTTCAGTTGTTGGTAAATCAGGTCTAATTTTAGGTGGAGATTTAAATATAATTAAACCAGTAAATTATATTGATTCTATTTTTTTAGCTTTAACTATTTCTAATGGATCTCAACAACAAGAAATGTCGAAGAGAGCTCAAGGAAAATCTGTAGTTCATCTGCATAACTCTGATCTAAAACAAGTAAATCTTTTATATCCAAAATTAGAAGAACAACAAAAAATCGGTTCATTCTTCAAAAAATTGGATAATACTATCTCTCTTCATCAGCGTAAGTTAAATCTACTAAATGAACAGAAAAAAGGCTTTTTACAAAAAATGTTTCCCAAAAATGGTGAAATAATTCCGGAAATACGATTTGCTGGTTTCAATGATGATTGGGAAGAGCGTAAGTTAGGAGATCATGCTAAATATCGTCGTGGTTCATTCCCACAACCGTATGGGAATAAAGAGTGGTATGACGGCGAAGGTGCTATGCCTTTTGTTCAAGTTGTGGACGTGACTAATAAATTAACTTTAGTTGAAAATACAAAACAAAAAATAAGTAAATTAGCTCAATCTAAGAGTGTGTTTGTTCCAAAAGGAAAAGTTGTAGTTACACTACAAGGAAGCATTGGACGTGTTGCTATCACTCAGTATGATTCATTTGTAGACCGTACCTTACTAATTTTCGAAGATTATGAAAAAGAAACTGATGAACGATTTTGGGCATATACAATTCAGAAAAAATTTGAAATTGAAAAGCTTAAAGCACCAGGTGGTACTATCAAAACTATCACCAAAGAAGCACTTTCATCATTTAATGTTCATCTTCCAAAATTTGAAGAGCAACAAAAAATCGGTTCATTCTTCAAACAGTTAGATGACACTATCGCTCTTCATCAGCGTAAAATTGATGAATTAAAATTAATGAAAAAAAGTATGTTGCAAAAAATGTTCGTATAAAAGAAAAATAGATTGAATTATTTCATACTATCCTCTACATAATGAATGGACTTCGGTCAAAAATTATGTGGAGGGTTTTATATGGAAAATCAGGTGAAATTTTATGAGTATTATGCGGAGTGGATTGAGTTATACAAGGTAGGAGCGGTGAGAGATGTTACGTTGGCTAAGTATAAAATGAGTTTGAAATGGGTTCGGGAATTGGTCCCCGATTTATTTTTACAAGATCTAGATCGAAAGTCATATCAAAGCTTGTTAAATCAATACGCAATGACACATGAAAAACAGACAACGTTAGACTTTCACCATCAATTAAAAGGGGCACTAAGAGATGCGCTTGATGAACGAATCATTATTTCAGATCCGACAAGAAAAGTAGTTATTAAAGGCAAGACACCACGTCCAAAAAAGGATAAGTACTTGAATCAATTCGATTTGCAAAAATTATTAGACTCACTGGAATTAACCGAGCAAGTTAGCTTTGATTGGTTGATTCTTTTGATAGCAAAAACAGGCTTACGCTTTTCAGAAGCGTTAGCACTTACACCAGAGGATTTTAATTTCTTTAATCAAACAATTTCAGTGACGAAAACATGGAATTATAAAACAAATGAGGGAGGATTCATGGGTACAAAAAATGCTTCTTCAAAAAGACATGTATCAATCGATTGGAAGACGGGGATGCAGTTTGCGCAGTTAATTAAAGATCTACCTGACAATGAACCAATCTTTGTTAAGGAAAGAGTATTTAATTCAACGGTCAATAATTTGTTGAGGAGGTGTTGTAAAAAGACTGGTATACCAATCATTACTGTACACGGATTGCGACATACTCATGCTTCGTTACTTTTATTTGCTGGTGTGTCAATTGCTAGTGTTGCACGTAGACTGGGCCACGCAAATATGACCACAACTCAACAAATCTATCTTCACATTATTCAGGAGCTTGAAAATCAAGATAATGATAAAATTATGCGTTACCTATCTGGTCTCTGACAGGTAGGTTTTTGTTATTTTAATAGGTTAAAATAGTTCTCACTGATGAAGAGCGATAGTCTCGTCTAACTGTTTGAAGAATGAACCGATTTTTTGTTGCTCGTCAATATCCAATGGGACAGTTATAGATAGTCCTTTTAATGATTTTTGACTAACCCCTTTAGCAGTTCCACCGCTTGATAATGCTGATAAATTATTGAAAACTAAAGGAGATTTTAATAATACAGCTAAGAAGTCATTAGTCATCATATCTTCTTTGGTCTCAAATGCTACAGTTCTTTGACTTAAAATATATCCGTTATCATCAGGTACTTGAGCGACATTTCCCATAGGAGCCTCTGTTGTAAAGAGAACCTGTCCTTTTTTTAGTTCTCTTCCTGACATCCATTTTCTGTATAATTTCTCATCACCATAGTGAGCATCAGCTAACGGATCAATATATCCATTTTTTACGTTCAAAGCGGATAAAGCTAAATATCCAGAATCACTCCAGTCCATGCCTAACTTTTTAGGAGTTCTACCTCTAAAATCTATTGTTGAAGCTATACTTTCAAAAAACTTACGCTCTTCCCAAGCAAAGTGATTGAAATTTATCGGGATTGTTTCATTAAGCCAAGTTTGCAGTCGGATAGTTATGCTATAATTTTAGATGTGAAACCGATGTATTATGTATATATATAAGTTTTAAATGAAAAAGATAAAAATTAATACGGGGATAAAATAACAAAAGCGGGTGAATATATGGTGGGTATGACAGCAGAGCAAGTGATGGAGAATACACTGATTCAACAGCTCATTTCTGGGCAGTCTCAATGGGTGTATCGTGATGACTTGCATACGGAAGATGAATTATGGCAGAACTTTAAAAATAAATTAGAACAAAATAATCGAGATATTCTAGGTGAGACTCCATTGACGCATCAAGAGTTTCGCCAGATTAAAAATCGACTGACATTCGGAAGTTTTTATAAGGCGGCTGAGTGGTTAGTCGGTGAGAATGGAATAGCAAAAGTGGAAGTACAACGAGAAGACGTGAAGCAAGGGACGATTCGTCTACGAGTAATCAATCGCCAAGATATTGCTGGCGGAATTTCTTCGTATGAAGTGATTAACCAGTATGTTTCTCCAAAGCGTCTCGTTGAAGATGTGGATCGTCGTTTTGATGTCACTTTACTGATTAATGGTCTGCCAATGATTCACATCGAATTAAAAAATCGGTCTCATCCGTTTATGGATGCCTTTCGACAAATAAAAAAATACGTTCGTGAAGGAAAGTTTAATGGCATCTACTCGACTGTCCAGATGTTTGTCGTATCTAATGGGTCAGATACACGTTACATCGCATCAGCAAAAGATACCAAACTGAACGAACAGTTTCTAACCAAATGGGTAGACCCGGATAATAGGCCGGTAACGGATTATTTGGAGTTTGCACGTGAGGTCTTGTCAATACCGATGGCTCACAAAATGGTGACACAATATACAGTTCTTGATAATAATAAAAATTCATTGATTTTATTGCGACCGTACCAAATTCATGCTATTGAAAAGGTAAAGGAAGCATCTAAGAGGCAACAGTCTGGGTTTGTCTGGCATACGACAGGGTCGGGGAAGACGTTGACATCGTATAAGGTAGCACGAAATTTACTGCAGATTCCGTCGTTGCAAAAGACGATTTTTATTGTGGACAGAGTGGATCTTGATCAGCAGACGACAAGTTCGTTTTCTTCTTATGCAGAGAATGATGTGATTGAGATTGACGAGACGGAGAATGTGAATGATCTGATAAAGAAATTACTGTCAGATGATCGGACGGTCATCGTGACCACGATTCAAAAATTGAATCATGTCATGAAGCGATTTGCTCATCAGCAGGAAAGCAAACGTTACGAAAAATTGGTGAATTTAAAAGTGGCGTTTGTCATTGACGAATGCCATCGTGCGGTAAGCCCGGTGAAAAAGCGTGAAATAGAAGAGTTTTTTATTTATTCTTTGTGGTATGGCTTTACAGGTACACCTATTTTTAAAGAAAATGCCAAAATAGCGCTAGGGGATTTGCCACGGACGACGGCTCAGCAGTATGGGGATTGTCTGCATGAGTATACAGTAAAAGAAGCCATACATGACAAAGCAGTGCTCGGATTTCAGGTGGAGTATAAGTCTACTTTCTCGCAAGATGATCTTGACCGACTTGTGGCACAAGTTGAGCAAAAGGATGAATTAGAGATTACTGATTGGTCGATTCCTGATAAGGAAGCACGTTTGCCAAAATCAATCTATGAAGCTGACGAGCATATGTGGGAAGTGGTACGCTCTATTGTCAATAAGTCAAAAAACAAGCTAGGATTTGCAAAGGGATCGGGTCAAACGTACAATGCTCTTTTGACAACGAGTTCAATCACACAAGCCCAAAGATATTTTCGGATGTTCTGTGCAGTGAGAGATGGCGAGAGTCCGTTTGAGATAGAGGAGCAAGTCAAGCGGGTATTGCCTGATTTTCCGAAAGTGGCTATTACTTATTCCATTTCTGAAAATGAAGAGGCATCGGTTTCTAATCAAAACGAAATGAAAAAGGCAATTGCCTATTACAATCAAATGTTTGGTACGAGTTACACGATAGAAACGATGCGCGGATACAATCGAAATATAAATGATCGTTTGGCACGAAAGCGTGAGAATTACTTAGTGCGCTCAGAGCAACTTGATTTGGTTATCGTGGTCGATCGTTTATTGACGGGCTTTGATGCACCTTGTCTGTCTACTCTATTTATTGATCGTCAACCGATGAAGCCACATGACTTAATCCAAGCGTTCTCGAGAACGAACCGACTATTTGATAAGCAGAAAAAATATGGGCAGATAGTCACTTTCCAGGTACCAAAGACATTTGAACAGCGAGTAAAAGAGGCGCTCATTCTCTATTCAAATGGGGGACAAAATGACGTACTGGCACCGAGTTGGGAGGAATCGAAAGAACTTTTCCATCAAGCAATTTTTGACTTGAAAGAAGTGGTCACACGACCGGAAGAGATAGATCTAGATAGTATGAATCCTGCTGAACTGAAGAAATTTATCAAGGCGTTTCAGCAGTTTGATAAATCCTATGCAGCAGTGCAAGTGTACTCTGAATTTGATGATCAGATGATGGGGGCTGATTTTCCTTTTCATTCTGAAGAGTATGAAGCGTATCGTGGGAAATACGAAAATGCGCTAGAGATATTGACTAAAGATCCAGAAGAAGGTGGCAAGACAGAGATTGATATTTCATATGAATTAGAATCAGTGAAGACTGAGGAAATCAATTATGAATATATATTGATGTTGATACAAGCCTTCGTTCCTTCTGGTGATGATGCTTATGAGCTTATTCCACGCGAAGATCAAAAGGCAGCGGCCGAAGTCGACAACTATATCGCGACGCTGAGTCGAAATAATCCTAAACTAGCTGATGTACTACAACAAATATGGACGAATATTTTGTCTGATCCAGAGGCGTATCGAGATCAAGATGTTTCGAACATGTTAGAAGATTTAATTCTTCAGCAAGAATCCCAAATGGTGAAGCAATTTGCTCAGTTTTGGCATGTGGATGAAGATGAGGTCGCCTATGTTGTTTCGAATTTCAATGAAAAAAATGACAAACAACCAGGTGAAAATGAGTTGAAGAAAACAGGTGATTATCAAATGTACCGTGAGCATGCAGAGCAACCTGTATCTAAGCTTAAATATGGACGAGCAATGATTGAAGATTTAAACGACTTAGTGAAAGAGGAAATTCTACCGTTTAGAAAGCGATAAGGTGGGTTCATATGTATGAATTATTAAAAGACAATCATGAAAAAGTAATGATGGAGTTAGCGGCTGAGGCCAGTCACTCTATTGAATGTATGTCCCCCTATGTCAAAAAAGAAGTGACGACAAAACTACTTTCCCGTAAGAAGACGACTACGAGTATCTCCTTAATTACGAATCCTTCATTAAGAAATCTTTTATCAGATTCACTTGATTCAGAAGCATTGACATCTTGGTTAGCGGCGAACGGTCACGTATACGGACATGCTTCGTTACATGCGAAAATCTATCTTTTCGATCGACAGATGGGCATCATAACATCTGCGAATCTAACAAATGGGGGATTACGCAATAACTTAGAGTATGGCATTTTATTCGATAATACTCAGCTAGTACAACAAGTGAGCAACGAGCTGGATTGCTTGTATCAAGATTCGCTAACAGATAAATTAACTAGAACCAAAGTAAATGAATTAGTATGATTACAACAAGTGTTAAAGCAAGCTTTTCATCAAAACGAAATAACAGAGCATGCTGCTACCTATACGAGTCTGACAGAAGAGACAATCACGAATCAATTAAAAGGCTGGAAAAAAGATCTCTTTGAAGTGGTAAAATTACAAGCAACCGAATTTCAACTGTCGGAAGTCTACCGATATAAGGACCGTCTACAGCTAGCATATCCGGAGAACAATCACATAGAAGCGAAAATTCGACAAGTCTTACAGCATTTAAGGGATATGGGGCTTATCGAGTTTATCGGTGAAGGAAGCTATCGAAAAAGCTATCAACTAGTGTAAAATGTAGGAACACCCACTCAAGGAGGTACCGTTATGAACCAAGTGAAATGCCCAAGCTGTGGCAAGGAATTTACAATTGATGAGGCAAGCTATGCGGAAATTGTGAGCCAAGTCCGTAATAAAGAATTTTCTGCCGAGATTCACGAAAAATTGGAGCAAATCGCGCACCAACATCAAAGTGAACTTGCTTTAGTTCAGGAAAAGGCAGCGAATCAATTGGCCAATCAATTGGCGCAAAAAGAGACGGAGATTAGTGACTTACAGCATCAAATCAGTCAGTTTGAAACAGAGAAAGAGCTTGTTAAGCGCGACAGCGACACGCAACGCATCACTGAAATTTCTGCCAAAGAGCGGGAACTAGCCGAGCTGCAAGCCAAAATGAAAGAGCTAGAAAATCAAAATAAATTGTCATTAATTCAAGCCAATGCAGATAATGAAAAGCTGATCGCTGACTTGAAAAATCAGTTGCAGCTCAAAGAAAAAGAAGACGCGTTAGAGAAACAATCACTAAAGCAACAGTATGAGAATGAATTAAAGCAAAAAGATGACACTATCGCCTTTTATAAAGATTTTAAGGCAAAGCAATCGACGAAAATGATCGGTGAAAGCTTGGAGCAGCATTGTGAGATTGAGTTCAACCGCTTGCGCAGTGCCGCCTTTCCTCGTGCTGAGTTTGGCAAGGACAATGATGCACGGACGGGAAGCAAGGGTGATTATATCTATCGTGAGTACGATGAGCATGGTACGGAGATTATCTCGATTATGTTTGAGATGAAAAATGAAGGCGATGAGACAGCGACGAAGAAAAAAAATGAGCATTTCTTTAAGGAACTAGACAAAGATCGTACGGAAAAACATTGCGAGTATGCTATTTTGGTGACGCTCTTAGAGGCAGATAATGAGTTGTACAATACGGGAATCGTCGATGTATCTTATGCATATGACAAGATGTATGTCATCCGTCCGCAATTCTTTATTCCGATGATTACGTTATTAAGAAATGCGGCGATGAATTCATTGCAATATAAGCAAGAAGTCGCACTCATGCGCGAACAAAATATTGATATTACTAATTTTGAAGAAGATTTAAACACATTTAAAGAAGGCTTTGCCCGGAATTATGAGCTAGCAAGTCGGAAGTTTAGCACGGCGATTGATGAAATTGACAAGACGATTACCCATTTGCAAAAAACCAAAGAGGCGTTGTTATCATCAGAAAATAATTTACGGTTAGCCAATAAAAAAGCCGATGACCTAACAGTCAAAAAATTGGTCAAAAATAACCCAACAATGAAAGAAAAATTTGATTCATTGTCCGAGTAGGTTTACTCTTTAGCTTAAGTAAAATTCAATTGTTTTTGTTATTGATAAAATGATGATGGATAAGAATGGAGTGGATGGAATGGCAGTTGCGGAATTTGATTTTTATTCTGATGCATTGAAAAGAGAGACGAGTTTTTCGGTGTGTATCCCTAATGATGTCACCGCTGAACAAAAGAAACAGTATGCGAAGGCATATAGTCGTGAGATGAAGACTTTGTATTTGCTACATGGTTATGGTCGCAATCATCATACATGGCTTTTAAATAGTCGAATCACAGAGCTTTCAATACAATATAATTTAGCTGTCGTCTTCCCAGATGGCGAAAACAGCTTCTATGTAGACCGACCAGGTGCGGGAAATGAGTATTGTCGCTTTGTCGGACAAGAGCTTGTCGACTATACCCGTCGTATGTTTGGGCTATCGCATAAGCGCGAAGATACTTTTATCGGAGGTCTATCGATGGGCGGTTATGGGGCTTTACATGTGGGTCTAGCGTTTCCTGATACATTTGGCAAAATTTTTGCATTGTCCTCGGCACTGATTATTCATGATATTCAAGGCATTCCTTCGTCGCATCAAGACGCTATCGCTGACTATGCGTATTACGCTGAAAAGTTTGGAGATCTTGATCAAGTAGCCGCTAGTCTATACAATCCAGAGCGTCAGCTTGAGAAAATTCAAGCAGAGGATGGCACTTTGCCTGAACTCTATGTCGCCTGTGGTACGGAAGACTTTCTCATTGAGCAAAATCGGACGTTTGCGCGCTTTTTAGAAAGTAAAGAGATTCCAGTAACGTATCTTGAAAGTCCTGGGATTCATGACTGGGAGTTTTGGAATGAGTACCTTGAGCCGTCTTTAAAATGGCTGATGGGGAATAATTAGCAAACTGATGCTGTGAAGAAAGCAATTAGCTATCACATAGTTAAGGGAGTGTGACGATTTTTTTTGTCGCACTCCTTTTTGTCAATCGTGCAGATTTAGAGTGAATCAGGTATAATCAAGTGATGAATCAGATTTGAGAGGAGCAAACCTATGCGGACATTAGTGATCGTGTCGCACCCAGATATTCAGGGGTCGGGTAGTCAACAATTTTTAAAGGAGTCCTTACCGACAACCAATGATGTTACCTTTCATCATCTTGAAGCGTGCTACCCAGATGGAGTAATCGATATCCGCGCGGAACAGAGGCTATTGCGTGAGCATGATCGAATTATTTTTCAATTTCCCTTTTATTGGTACTCTTCACCAGCGATGCTTAAGCAATGGCAAGATGAGGTACTGACGGAATCATTTGCTTTTGGCAGTTACGGTAAGGCTTTAGCGGGTAAGTCGTTTGGTTTAGTCGTCGTCATTGGCAATCGTGAGTCGGAGTATCAGGCGGGCGGTCGCGAGGGTTATTCATTTAGTAGCTTAACACTCCCTTTTCAAGCGATGGCAAATAAAGTGGGTATGCAGTTTTTGAAGCCTTTAGGGATATTTCAGTTTCAGTATATGGATGAGGCAGCTAAGCAGCAATTATTGATTCGTTATCAGCAGTACCTTGTTTTAGCGGATATTGATTCGCTGAAGGAGCGTGAAGAATGGCTGATGCAGGCTCTAGCAGCGACGAGTCTTACCACGTTGCCAGAGGGTTCGGAGTTTATCATTCAAGCAGCAATCGAACAAATCAGCCAAGCACGGCTGGAGCTGGACGAACTACATTTATATTTGGAAGGGATGTGAGTCATTTGGCAAAAGAAGAGTGGCTTGAAAGTCAATTGCTCGCATTAGCATCTGAAAGCAAAGACTATAAGCAAAAGGCCTTGTTGGTGGCGGCAAAAGCGTTGTTAGCAGAACAGCAAGTGCGCTTGCAGCAAGCACAAGGGCAACTAGATGGTGAACTGTGGTCACCGAGTCAATGGGCAGATGAAGATCGTACTAATAACTAGTAGTGGTGATGTTAAAAATGTGCTACACTAAAGATGTATCTTGAATACGCTTTCTTTAAAAGGAGGAGGAACCATGGCATTAGAAGCAGCATTTATTTTTTTAGCTCCGGAAGCAGACTATGAGAAGGATCGCTCTACGATTCAGACAGTTGAAGTGAACTTGACGACAGTTGGTGTCAAAAATTATGAAGACGCAGTAAAAGCTGCCATCGGACTAGAGAAAGAAGGCATTCGCGCAATCGAGTTGTGTGGTGGCTTCGGTGTGGAAGGGACTGCGATGATCAAGCGTGCACTCTCTAAGGAGACTGCAGTCGGCGTTGTCCGCTTTGATACCCATCCAGGCCTAGGAAATCAAAGTGGCGATGACTTGTTTGGAAACTAAAAAGTCTGAGACAGAGTTATTCAGCTATCAGCAAAAAGACCATAAACACCATAAGTTCTTTCTCAAACTTTTGGTGTTTATGGTCTTTTTGTCGTAGCAATTATAATCACACGCTCTTTTATTCCAAGCCGATAAGGTAATCTTCATCCTTCATTGCTTCTACAGATCCTAGCAGGTAGCCATTACCGACTTGTGAGAAGAAGTCATGGTTACTTGTACCTGTAGAGATGCCGTTCATCACGATTGGGTTGACATCATTGGCACTGTCAGGGAAGAGAGGGTCTTGACCCATATTCATTAATGCTTTGTTGGCATTGTAGCGTAGGAAAGTTTTCACTTCTTCCGCCCAGCCAATTTCTCCGTAAAGTTCGTCTGTATAGTTTTCTTCATTTTCATAAAGTTCAAACAACAGGCCGTACATCCAGTCCTTGAGTTCGGCTTGTTCTGCTTCAGGAAGTGCTTGAAAGCCTAGCTGGAACTTGTAGCCGATATACGTTCCATGGACAGACTCATCACGGATGATGAGCTTAATAATTTCGGCGACATTCGCTAGTTTGTTATTTCCTAGATAGTAGAGAGGTGTATAAAAACCAGAATAAAACAAAAATGTTTCTAAAAAGACACTGGCGATTTTCTTTTGGAGCGGTGTACCGTGCTTGTAGATTTCATTGATTTTTTCGGCTTTGGCCTGCAAGTATGGGTTGGTATTGGTCCATTCAAAGATTTCTTCGATTTCTTTTTTGGTATTTAGTGTACTAAAAATAGAAGAGTAACTTTTCGCATGGACCGATTCCATAAACTGAATATTATTTAATACAGCTTCTTCGTGCGGTGTCCGCGCATCTTTACGTAATTGATCGATGCCGCTCTCTGATTGTAACGTATCTAGTAACGTCAACCCACCAAAGACATGACCGACTAGTTGCTTCTCAGGTTCACTGAGTTTGCGCCAGTCGTCTAAGTCATTGGACAAAGGAATCCGGGTATCCAACCAAAATTGTTCGGTTAGTTTTTCCCATGTTGATTTATCAATGACGTCTTCAATTTCGTTCCAGTTAATTGCTTCATAGTAGGTATTTGCCATCTTATTCACTCCTTGTTCAATTAGATGTGTTGCTTAGATTACGCAGCTTTCGCATTGGTTGCTTCCGATTTCTTCTGCATCATCTGTAAATGTCCGAACATAGTAGATGGACTTGATTCCTTTATGAAACGCATAATGGCGCAAGATGTTTAAGTCGCGAGTCGTTTGCTTGGTCGTCGTTTTCCATTCATACAGTCCTTCAGGCATATCCGAACGCAAGAAGAGTGTCATACTCATTCCTTGGTCGATGTGCTGTTGGGCAGTCGCATAGACGTCGATGACTTTGCGCATATCCATATCATATGCTGATTTATAGTAGCCAATCGTCTCATTTGATAAATAAGCGGCAGGGTAGTAGATTTTTCCGATTTTCTTTTCTTGGCGTTCTTCAATCAAACGCGTGATAGGATGTAGACTAGCGCTCGTGTCATTAATATAAGAGATTGAGCCATTCGGTGCTACAGCTAAGCGATTTTGATGGTATAAGCCATCACGTTTCACGTTGTCAGCTAATACTTGCCAGTCGTCACTTGTCGGGATGAAGACGCCGGCAAATAATTCTTTGACCTTCGCTGATTTTGGCTGATGGTTTCCTTGAATATACTTATCAAAATAACTGCCGTCTGCATAGCTTGATTTTTCAAAATTATGGAAGACCAGTTGACGTTCTTTTGCGATAGTATTGCTTTCCACCAAAGTCCAGTAATTCAACAATGTGAAATAAATGTCTGTAAATTCGATCGATTCAGGTGAACCATACTCCATTTGATTTTTCGCAAAATAAGTATGCAAGCCCATCGCTCCTAGTCCAATCGTATGGTTTAAATGGTTCCCATTTTGAATGGATGGTACTACATCAATATCTGATGCATCCGTCACGAAAGTCAGCGCGCGCGTCATTGTTCGTACTGATTTACCAAAGTCAGGGCTACTCATTAAGTTGACAATATTCGTAGAGCCTAAGTTACAGCTAATGTCGGTACCTAAGACGTCATACTCTTGCTTGGCGTTGATTAATGAAGGCTCTTGTACTTGTAAAATTTCAGAACAAAGATTACTCATAATAATTTTGCCGTTTACAGGATTGGCACGGTTCGCTGTATCGATATTAATAATATAAGGATAGCCGGATTCTTGTTGTAATTTTGATAATTCATTTTCTAAATCACGGGCTTTTATTTTTGTTTTACGAATGCGTGGATTTGTGACTAACTCATCGTATTTTTCAGTAATATCAATATATGAGAAAGGCACGCCATATTCACGTTCGACGCTGTATGGACTAAACAGATACATTTCTTCATTTTTACGGGTCAGTTCATAAAATTTATCTGGTACTAGCACACCAAGTGACAAGGTCTTTACTCGAATTTTTTCGTCAGCATTTTCTTTTTTCGCTGACAAAAAGGTCATAATATCTGGATGGAAGACATTCAAATATACGACACCAGCGCCTTGACGTTGGCCAAGTTGATTAGAGTAACTGAAGCTGTCTTCGAATAATTTCATGACAGGCATCACGCCACTTGCAGCACCTTCATAACCCTTGATAGGTGAACCAGCTTCACGTAAGTTAGACAACGTAATCCCGACACCGCCGCCAATCCGAGACAATTGCAGTGCCGAGTTAATGCCACGACCAATGGAATTCATATCATCTGTTAGCTGAATTAAAAAACAAGACACCAATTCCCCACGACGTTTACGACCAGCATTTAAGAAACTTGGTGTTGCTGGTTGGTAGCGTTGATGAATCATTTCATCTGCTAAAGCTAACGCCAACTCTTCATCTCCATTAGCAAAATAAAGTGCATTAAATGCGACGCGATCCTCATACGACTCTAAGTATTCTTCCCCATTGTTGGTCTTTAGGGCATATTGAGAGTAAAACTTGTACGCAGCCATAAATGAATGGAAGACAAATGATTGTTCTGCTAGGAAAGCATACAGCTGCTCGATAAATTCTGGCTGGTATTTGTTTAAAAATTCTTCTTCAAGGTACTCTTCTTCTACTAAATAGGCTATTTTGTCGTGAATGGATGCAAATGTCTTCGTATTTGGTGCGACATTTTCTTTTAAGAAGGCTGCGAGCGCTTCTTGATCCTTTTGTAGAGGGATTTGTCCATTAACAGGACGATTGATTTCGTTATTTAACTTAAAATAGGTAACGTCACCTAATGCTTTTAAACTCATGAAAACACAACCTTTTCTTTTTCTTGAAATAAAAAAGAAGGATTTGCGTCAAGGGACCGTCAAATCCAACTCACATCATTGCTTTTTTTAATCTGTGAATTAACTTGCTAATTGGCGTAATTGATCTGGGCGGAAGCCGATAATAGCCGCAGTAGCATCAGATAAAACCACAGGCACACTTTGGAAGCCATGTTCTTTTAAGTAGTCAATATATTCAGGTTGATCATCGATATTAATTTCTTCAAAAGTGACGTCATTTTCTGTTAAAAAGCGTTTTGCCATTTTGCATTGCATGCAGTTGTTCTTTGAAAATAATTTTACGTTCATAGTATATTCCTCCAGTACATGAAACTTGCTTATGAGAAAATACTAATGTAGCAAGCTGAAAATGTCAATATAAATATACTATATATTGTGTTTGTGAATTCAATATGACACTAATTGTTGTGTTTATTCATGAAAATAATAAAAGAAAACTTGATAAGACAACACCAACGGGAAACTTAAATTAGTAAGAATTAGTCAAAGAATTTTTTCTTGTGAAGAAAAAGTTATAAAGATAAAATTGACAGTCTTTAAAAATAGGTATACATTGATGATAATGATTCTCAATTGCAAATAGAGTGATAGGTTATCACTAATCTAAAAAAGGATAGTAGGAGTTTTTTTAGACAATGACAACATTAGATAAGTGTGAAATTGGCGTGATTTATCAAGTGAATAATATAACAATAGAAGATTCTGTACGCTTTCATTTGCAACGATTAGGTTTAACAAAAGGCAATCGCGTGACCGTTGTTCAGCGTGATGCCAAAAGTGCCATTGTATCTGTTCAAAAGACCCGTGTTGCTTTGGAAGTCGCTTTGCTCCAAAAAATAGAAGTGGGTGAAGTCACAAGTCACAATGAATGGCTATCTCTAGATCAGCTTACAGTCGGTGAAACAGGCAAAGTCGTCAACTTGTACGGTCAAGGAGCGGTCCGTCGTCGGTTGATGGATATGGGGGTCACAAAAAATGTGACCATTACCGTTCAAAAATTAGCTCCGCTTGGTGACCCGATCGAAGTGAAGCTACGTGGCTACGCATTGACGCTTCGCAAAGAAGAAGCAGCACATATTTTGATGGAAAGGGTGGACGAAGCATGAATCAATGGCAACTTGCACTGACTGGTAACCCCAATAGTGGCAAAACGAGCGTGTTTAATTTGCTAACCGGCGCGACACAATCCGTCGGTAACTGGCCAGGTGTTACTGTGGAACGAAAATCGGGAACTTATCGTAAGAACAAACAAATCCTAATTCAAGATCTTCCAGGTATCTACTCACTTGCGCCATACACACCGGAAGAAATTGTCGCTAGAGACTATCTTCTTCAAGGTCGACCGACTGCCATTGTCAATATCGTAGACGGTACCAATCTGGAGCGGAATTTGTATTTGACCACGCAGCTCATGGAGACCGGCAGTCCAGTCATGGTGGCAGTGAATATGATGGATCTAATGAAAAAGAATGGCCGCACGATTAACTTGGAGAAACTCGCATATGGATTAGGAGTACCAGTCGTCGGAATCAGTGCAATCAAAAAGCAAGGTATCGATGAATTGATGAAGACAACGACACATATGATTGAAAACAATCCAGAAACGGTCCATTACCCGTCCTATGATGCCCGCGTAGAGGCAGCTTTAGATGAAATTAGTGATGTATTAGGCAACACCGTCTGTCCAAGTCAAACAAGATGGTACGCCACCAAGCTTTTTGAACGAGATACTCGTGCGTATGAGGAGCTAGATTTAAGTAGTTTGCAGCGAAAAGAAATTGAAGAAATTGTAGCAATTGCTGAAAAGATTTTTCAAGATAGTAGCGATGCAATTCTGGTCAATGAACGCTATGAATTTATTACGAAGCTGATGGCATTGTGTACAGTAGATGAAAAAAGTCATTTCTTAAAGATGAGTGATCATATTGACCGCGTGGTGACCCATCGTGTCTTAGCGTTACCGATTTTTGCCTTTATTATGTGGGGGATGTATTACTTAGCGATTCAAAGTATCGGAGGATTTGGGACGGATTGGGTAAACGATGTGCTTTTTGGTTCCATTGTGCCCGACTTTGTAGAGAAAACTTTGGTCCAATGGCAAGTGGCAAGCTGGATGCAAGATTTAATCATTAATGGCATTATCGCAGGCGTCGGAGCAGTTCTCGGCTTCTTGCCTCAATTGATTGTTTTGTTTTTATGCTTAGCCATTCTCGAAGACTGTGGATACATGTCACGGATTGCCTTTGTAATGGATCGAATTTTCCGTAAGTTTGGCCTTTCCGGGAAGTCGTTCATTCCCATGTTGATTGCGACTGGTTGTGGGGTGCCGGGTGTCATGGCGAGTCGGACGATTGAAAATGAAAAAGATCGCCGCTTGACTGTCATGATTACGACCTTTATGCCATGTTCCGCAAAGCTTCCAATTATTGCATTGGTCGCTGGCGCCTTCTTTCCAAATGCAAGCTGGGTTGCACCATCTGCTTACTTCCTTGGTATCACATCAATTGTCTTATCTGGGATTGCTTTAAAGAAGACTCGGCTTTTTTCAGGAGATCCAGCACCCTTTATCATGGAGCTACCTGCATATCATTTGCCACAATTAAGAAGTATTTTGAATCAAACCTTTCTTCGTGCCAAATCATTTGTTAAAAAAGCCGGTACGATTATCTTTGTCTCGACCATCTTCATTTGGTTTACGTTCAAGTTTAACTTTGTCTTGCTAGAAGTACCAGGTGAACAAAGCATGCTTGCTACATTCGGTGGCTGGCTTGCTCCTATATTCAAACCACTTGGATGGGGTGTCTGGCAAGGAGCAGTCGCGACGATTACCGGATTAGTAGCCAAAGAGAATGTTATTGGAACATTTGGTATCTTATATGGTCATCTTGGATCAGTCTCAGATAACGGCAAGGAAGTCTGGTCATTGTTGCATGCCGACTTTACACCTGTCGCAGCATATTCATTTTTAGTCTTTAATCTCTTATGTGCACCATGTTTTGCAGCGATTGGTGCAATCAGACGTGAAATGGGGACGTTAAAATGGACTATGACGGCAATTGGTTACCAATGCGGCTTGGCGTATCTGGTCAGCTTTATGACGTATCAATTTGGTCATGTGTTATTTGAAGGGGGAACAATTGGTCTTGAAACAGCCCTAAGCGTGCTTGTACTTGCATTCCTTGTCTATCAAATTATCCGTAAACCAAAAGAACGAATTATCGAAGTAACGACTGTCGTACCAAGTATGAAGGAAGGATAAAAAATGGCCACGATTATTTTAGCAGTCTTAATTTTTGTGACAGCAGCCTACATTGTTTATCGACAAGTAACAGGCAAATCACAGCATTGTGAACAGTGCAATTGTAGCTGCCCAGCGAAAGATGCTCAAGCTTTAAGTAAAACAAAGTAAACAACAAGATTTGTTATTTTTCTTCCAAAAGTCTCTTGCATTTTTCTGATACGGGTGATACTATGTAAAAGTACTTTTGGTACGGGACGTTAGCTCAGTTGGTAGAGCAGCTGACTCTTAATCAGCGGGTCGCGGGTTCGAACCCCTCACGTCCCATTGGGTGCCAAACCCACGAAGTCGGAGAATTGTTGGTGCGAAAGCATTTAGAAAACGATTCTCGCGGCTTCTTTTTTGTTTAAAATAAAAGGTGATAGGTTGTATGATTACCACTTTTCATTTCCTTCTGGTTTACTGAGGTCTTGAAGTGTAATACGGACTATTTTTTGAAATTGGAACATAATTGTTCAATCGTCAATTCAGGTTCTACGTTTGTCAACTCGAGGATTAATCGCACCTTCTTCTTTGGACACAACTAATTGGTGAGCAGCATGATCGCAAATAAAGACGAATAGTTGTTTTTCGTCTCTAGTTGTGTTTTACTAACAGTAGAAAGTGAGGGATCCTCTATTGATTAACTAATCCAATTTGTTGAAGCTGCATAAAGACTTAGGATCTAACAAGGACTAAGTGTGCAGATTTTCAAGATTGGTTTAGTTGCAATAGAGGGTCTTTTTTGCGTGCCCTCATCAATCTTGAAAATAGCCAGGTATTCAAAGAAATGAGGGCGAACAATGTCTACCATTGAATTAAAAAAACTCACCTTTGGCTATGGTAGCCAAGAAAAAAATATTTTTGATAAAACAACGCTAACAATCCAAACTGAGTGGAAACTAGGCTTGATTGGTCGCAACGGCAGGGGAAAAACAACACTGCTAAAGCTTTTAGAAGGTAAATTGCCTCATCAAGGGACGATTTGTCATCAACAAACTCTCTACTATTTCCCACAAACAGTGCCTGATAAGCGAAGAATGACTTTCGAAATCCTGCAAGATCTTTCAGATGGGGAGACTTGGAAGGTTGAGAGAGAATTACGATTACTAGAAGTTGCTGAGAATGTATTATGGCGACCATTTGACACTTTATCTGGAGGAGAACAAACGAAAGTGCTGTTAGCAGGATTATTCGTAGACGAGAAAGCTTACCCATTGATTGACGAGCCGACCAACCATCTAGATATGCTTGCACGTCAACAAGTAATCACTTATTTGAAAAATAAGACGAGAGGATTCATGTTAGTCAGCCATGATCGAGCATTTGTCGATGCAGTGGTTAACCACATTTTATCTATTGAGAAAAGTCAATTGGTTCTTTCTAAAGGAAACTATAGCATCTATGAAGAGCAGAAAGAACGGCGAGATAAGTTTGAACAGGAAAAAAATCAAAAATTAAAAAGAGAAATTAATCGGCTGGAACAATCGGCGACTGAAAAAGCAGAATGGTCTCATTCCAGAGAAAAAGACAAGGTAAATCGCAAACGAGGCTTTGTGGATACGGAAAAAAGAGGACTGAATAAAGGAGCGATTGGCGCCGATGCTGCCCGAGCGATGAAACGATCAAAAGCCATCGTCCAACGTATACAAAAGCAAGCAAATGAAAAGAAAACACTTTTAAAGGACCAGGAATATGTTGATGAGTTAAAGATGAATGTGCAAACCTCACATCATCAGACAGTCCTTACTGCAGAGGCGCTACAACTTGAATATGATCAGTCGCTATTTCAACCATTGGACTTTCAAGTAAATCAAGGGGAACGGCTAGCTGTCTGTGGCGTAAATGGGTCGGGTAAGTCCTCGATTTTAAAGTCTGTAATAGGTGAATTTTCAGGGATTACTCGGGGTACACTGTTAGTTGCCAATGGGCTGAAAATTAGCACTGTTCGCCAAAATTATGAGGACAATCGAGGGACCTTAGCGGAGTTTGCGCAAAAGAATGGCTTAGTTTATGAAGAGTTTTTAAATAATTTAAGAAAACTAGGAGTGGAAAGATCAGTTTTTCATACTCGTATCGAAGACATGAGTATGGGGCAACGAAAACGAGTAGAATTGGCTAAATCACTGACTACACCAGCACATTTATTCGTTTGGGATGAGCCTTTAAATTATCTAGATGTATTTAATCACAAGCAACTCGAAGAACTTATTCTTATGGCAAAGCCGACAATGATTTTTGTTGAGCATGATGCTCGTTTCATTGAACGAATTGCTACGAAAACTCTGGTCGTCGCAAAAGGGTAAGATCCTGCAATTATTTGTACTAGAAAGCTTTTGACAAAGTAACGTGGCTCTGTTATATTAAGTCAAATTTAAACCTTTTGATAATGGAGGGAGCATACTATGAGTAACTTAACGGAACAACTGACTTTTTTGAAGCAGCAACAGTGGATTGATTTGACCCATTTGGTTCATCCAGAAATCCCGTATTTTCCAGCGTTTAAACCGATTGAAGAGCAGACACTTTTTACAGTAGCGGCGGATGGGTTTTACGCCAAAAAATATACATTGGCCTCACAGTATGGTACGCATATTGACGCCCCTGTCCATTTTTGGGAGGAAGGCAGAAGTTTGGATGAGTTGTCATTAAAAGAACTTGTGCTTCCATTGTATGTGATTCACAAAGAAGAGCAAGTCAAGCAAAACCATGACTACCGATTGTCGGTCGAAGATATCCTTGCATTTGAACAAAAGCATGGCAAGATTTCACCGGATAGTTTTGTTGCCTTTGCGAGTGGATGGTCTGCGCGATTTGGTGAGCCTGCTGATTTTTACAATCAGGATGAAGATGGCAACTCGCATACGCCGGGCTGGTCACTGGAAGCATTAAAGTTTTTACATGAAGAGCGTCAGATAAAGGCGATTGGCCATGAGACATTGGATACAGATGCCGCTATTGATTACCGCAAAAATAATGATTTGGTGGGAGAGCGGTATTGGCTAACGCAAAATAATTATCAGGTGGAAGTCTTGACGAATCTTTCAGAGCTTCCAGCAACAGGTGGAATCATTTTTGTCGGAGCGACGAAAATCAAAGAGGCAACTGGTTTTACTGCACGCGTCTTTGCGATTGTTCCTAACAGCATAGCATAATACCCACGACGAGCTAGGATTCGCTACTACGCCAAAGACCAGAAAATCCAAAAGTATGAGACATGGTGTGCACCCCGTCAATAGGACAATGAAATAGT
>NZ_GL622241.1:1744160-1787708 GCF_000185365.1 Enterococcus italicus DSM 15952 | reverse complement strand
AACACAACTTCTGGATTTTTTGGCCTTTTTTCTACTTTTTGTTATACGCGGGTAGTCAAACAAGAGCTAAATTTTGACCATCTGTGGCAAGCGTGCTACGGTTAAAGAAGTAAAGCGAGGAGGATTGAAAGTGAAGACGTACGATAAATTTTTTTATGATGGCAAATGGCAAACCGCACATGCCCAAAAGTATGCAGAAGTGTTTAATCCGACGACGGAAGAAGTCATTGCAAAAGTGATTCAAGCCGACCATGCAGATATTGATCAGGCTGTGGCGTCTGCCAAAAAAGCATTTCCTGCCTGGAACGCATTGAAACCAAGTGAACGAGCAGAGTATGTGAAAAAGTTATTGGCACGGCTAGAAGCACGGAAACAAGAAGTTGCCGACACAATTATTGCCGAGTTGGGCGCGAGTCGGACATTTGTGGAAAATGGGCAAGTACCGATGTCTATCAAAGAAATGTCTGGGTTTTTAGAAGAATTCGAGCAGTATGCATTTGAAGAAGAAGTAGACAATGCACTAGTTCTGAAAGAAGGGTATGGCGTAGTGGCTTGTATCACGCCATGGAACTATCCATTTAACCAAATTCAACGCAAGCTAACACCGGCTTTATTAACGGGTAATACGGTTGTTGTGAAGCCAGCAAGCGACACCCCATTAACAGCATTGTTGTATGCGGAATTGATCGAAGAGGCTGGCTTACCGGCAGGTGTTGCCAATATTATTACTGGCAGTGGTGGCGATGCGGGTCAATACTTAGCCGATCATGAAGATGTGGCGCTTGTGTCGTTTACTGGGTCAACAGAGGTCGGTAAGACGTTAGCGAAGGGCGCTGCTGACACAGTGAAAAAAACAGTGCTCGAACTTGGCGGAAAATCGGCTCTGATCTATCTAGAGGGTGGCGATTGTTCCGTAGCTGTCAAAGCTGCAGCGAGTACCGTATTAGATAATCAAGGTCAGACTTGTTCGGCATTGACGCGCTTATTGGTCCCAGAAAGTGAATTGCCAAAAGTCGAAGCTGAATTAAAGAGCTACTATGATCAGGTGGTTGTCGGTGATCCTGCCGACAAAGAAACTCGGGTCGGACCAATGGTATCAAAAAATCAATTAGACACAGTGCTGGACTATATCGAGATAGGCAAAAATGAAGGAGCCAAGGTCTTGATTGGTGGGGAAGCTTTGTCTAGAAAAGGCTATTATGTCCAGCCGACAGTCTTTACAGAAGTGACCAATGACATGCGCATCGCCCAAGAAGAAATCTTTGGACCAGTGTTGGTGGTAATCACCTATCAGACTGTCGAAGAAGCCATCGCGATTGCTAATGACTCAATCTATGGTCTAGCTGGTGGGGTTGTTGGACCCGAAGAAGAGGCTGTGAGCGTAGCAAGACAATTACGCACAGGCAATGTCTTAATCAATGGAGCCTCTCGTGGACCAAAAGTTCCATTCGGAGGCTACAAGCAATCAGGTATTGGTCGTGAGAATGGTCGATATGGTTTGGATGATTATGTTGAAATAAAAGCCATCGTGCGCTAATCAAAAGGTCGAGAACTTAGTAGAACAAGATACTAGGCTGTCGGCCTTTTTCTATGCAAATGGCGAGATCGTTAGTAGGATTCTAACACTACTTTTCCAATCATTTTGCCACTTTCTACTTTTTGGTGTGCCGCTCTCATCGTCTTTGCTGAAATGGGACGAAGGGTTTCCGTTAAAGTCGATCGTATGGCACCTTGGTCCAATAATTGGCTGATAGTTTTCAAAATTTCGTGTTGCGAATAGAGGTCCTTTGTTTGGTACATGGCTTTTGTAAACATGAACTCCCAGACAAAAGTAGCACTTTTGCTTTTTAATTTGCCGAGTTCAAGAGGATGTTCGTTTTCTACGATGGAACAGATTTTACCTTGCGGAGCAATCAACTCGGCCATCGCATCCCAATAAGCATCGGTATTGTTTAAGCAAAGGATGTAGTCCACGTAGTCATAACCTTGAGCATGTAGCTGTGGAGTCAGGGGTTGGTGGTGATTCAAGACGATCGCTGTCCCATGTTCTTTGGTCCAAGTGACTGTCTCTGACCGAGAGGCGGTGCCGATCACGGTGAGGCCGGCATGATTGGCTAATTGTGTCGCAATCGAGCCGACACCGCCACTTGCAGCAATAATCAAAATTGTTTTACCCGAATTTGGCTCTATCGCTAATCGCTCAAACAATGCTTCATACGCAGTGAGTGATGTCAAAGGCATCGCAGCAGCTTCGGCGAATGTCAGCTGGCTTGGCTTTTTTGCTACAAGCCGTTCATCTACTAGCTGAAAGTGACTATTGCTTCCAGGTCGGGTGACATCACCGGCGTAGAAAACTTCATCTCCTTGGGAAAAGAGCGTACAGTCTGGACCGACTGCTTTGACAACACCAGCTGCGTCAAAGCCGAGAATTCTTGGTTCTAAATTTTGGGGTTCGAGTGTTCGTTGTTTTGTGTCTACTGGATTGACCGAGACAGCTTTTACCTCAATGAGTAAATCACGTCCGCTAACATTTGGGATAGGTAATGTAAGATCCAAGAAGCTATCGGGATTCTCTAAAGGCAATGCGTGGTAATATCCAACTGCTTTCATCAATTCTGTCATGTTATTCACCAACCTCTCATAGGATAAGCTCAGTATACCAATAAAAGGGAAGACAGTCTGGTTGCGACAATTATTATGTTTTTGTAAAGATTTTCGTGCCTTAACAATTTAAGTGAAACCCAAAAAAATCTTCACAATTTATTCATATTTACATGATAGTATTTATTCATACCAACAAAGTCTTATTTTAAGACAACCCTAACACTTTTTCATTTTTACTCCTGCCTATCGGTCCCCCAAACCGGTAGGCTCTTTTTTTATCTTTCAAATTGAAAGATGAAACGTATTTGAAAATAATGTATAATGGAAGCGTTAGGTTATTCGGAAAGAAAAAACGAGGTGAACCTTAGTGAAAAAAATATTAGTTGTCGATGATGAAAAACCAATCTCGGATATTGTCAAATTTAATCTAAGTAAAGAAGGTTACGAAGTTTTCACGGCTTATGATGGTGAAGAAGCATTGGAAAAAGTTCGTGAAGTGGAACCGGATTTGATTTTACTAGATTTGATGCTACCGAAGATGGACGGACTAGAAGTAGCACGGGAAGTACGGAAGACCTTTGATATGCCGATTATTATGGTAACGGCCAAAGATTCTGAAATTGATAAAGTGCTAGGTCTGGAGCTAGGTGCGGATGATTATGTGACCAAGCCTTTCTCAAATCGTGAGCTTGTTGCCCGTGTAAAAGCGAATTTACGCCGTGGTTCTTCGGCAGCCAAAGAGGCGGAGGAGCAGACCAATTCGGAGCTATCGATTGGTGACTTAACGATTCATCCGGATGCGTATATGGTGACCAAGCACAATGAAGCCATCGAGTTGACCCATCGCGAATTTGAATTGTTGCACTACTTAGCCAAACATATCGGTCAAGTCATGACACGTGAGCATTTGTTGCAGACTGTCTGGGGATATGATTACTTTGGCGATGTACGGACGGTCGATGTGACGGTGCGCAGATTGCGTGAGAAGATCGAAGACAATCCAAGCCATCCTAATTATCTAGCAACTCGTCGTGGAGTAGGCTATTACCTTCGTAACCCAGAACAGGAGTAAAGACTTATATGAAAACGAAAGTTCGCTTCGTTCAATCAGTGAACTTTAAAATCGCCCTGACATTTATCTTGATTTTGCTTTTATCAATCGAGATTATCGGGGCGTATTTTATTCGGGGATTAGAACGATCAACCATCAATAATTTTATAACGGATATGAATACGAAAGCATCCAATGTGGCGTATATGGTCAGTTCTGAATTAAGCAATCAAGACGACACGGATACCACGACCACGAATGCCTCCATCCAGCGTTTTTTAGAAAATGATAACAACTCAGAAATTATTGAAATGCGAGTCGTGGATGAAAAGGGAATCGTGCGCGCGACGACGAATGTCAATGATCAAAGCGCTATTGGTAAGCGTAATGATTATCGTGATATGGATGATTTTACAGTCAAAAGTTTTGTCACAGTGGACTCGACGACTGGGAATCGTGTGCAAATTAATGTCCAACCCATCCAGTCTCCCACCGGTGATGCGGTAATTGGTGCGTTGTATATTAAAAGCAATCTTGAAAAGGAATATGCTCAAATTAATGATATCGCCGTGATTTTTATTTCGGCGTCGTTGATTGCAGCGTTTATCTCGATGGTTATTGCCTTGTTTGTAGCACGCTCGATTACCCAGCCGATTGGTGAGATGCGTCAGCAAGCCTTACGCATCGCGCGGGGCGATTATTCAGGGAAAGTCGCGATTCATGCCCAAGATGAATTAGGACAGTTGGCTGATACATTTAATCAGTTAGCAGAGCAGATTGAGGAGACACAAGAAGCCATTGAGTCCGAGCGGAACCGACTAAATAGTGTCCTTTCGCATATGACCGATGGCGTTATCGCGACCGATCGTCGAGGGAAAGTCATTACAATTAATGAAATGGCACTTTCTTTATTAGATAAAAAAAATGAAGAAGAAGCAATAGGCCAGTCAATTTTGGACTTGTTAGAGATTGGGGAGGAGTATACGTTACGGACATTGCTAGAAAGTTCAAATGAAATGTTACTGCATCGTTCCTCCAGTGAGGTCGAGAGCGGCCAGTTAATTTTAAGAGTCGATTTTTCGATGATTCGCCGTGATTCAGGGTTTATTTCTGGGATTGTTGCCGTGATTCATGATGTTACTGAGCAGGAAAAGACGGAAAAAGAACGGCGTGACTTCGTATCCAATGTCTCTCATGAGCTACGGACACCGTTGACAAGTATGCATAGTTATTTAGAAGCATTGAGTGATGGTGCATGGCGCGATGAAGAAATCGCACCAGATTTCTTGAAAGTAACCTTGGATGAAACAGATCGGATGATTCGCATGATTAATGATTTACTGAATCTTTCACGTATGGACGGTGGCAATGCGCAATTACAAAAAGAGTATGTCAACTTTAATGAACTCGTCCACTTCGTACTGAATCGCTTTGATATGATGGTTACAGGTAAAGAAAAACGATACGTCATTCGTCGTGACTTCACCCAACGAGATCTATGGGTAGAAGTAGATGCCGATCGCATGATTCAAGTGATTGATAATATTATGAACAATGCAATCAAATACTCCCCAGATGGTGGGGTCATCACTGTCTCTTTATCCGAAACACACAATCATATTTTATTAAGTATTCGGGACCAAGGGATGGGGATCCCTAAAGTCGATTTAGCTAAAATTTTTACTCGTTTTTACCGAGTAGATAAAGCTCGCGCACGCAAGCAAGGTGGCACGGGATTAGGACTAGCTATTTCAAGAGAAGTCATCAAAGCACACAAAGGATCAATCTGGGCAGAAAGTAAAGAAAATTACGGGTCAACTTTTTATATTAGCTTGCCGTATGAACCATATGAGGAGGACTGGTGGGAATGAGATGGAAACGGATGGCGCTTCGTTTAGGGTTAATTGCGATGATCGTGCTCAGTTTTTATTTGTCTTATTTAATCTGGCTGAATCCGAGCAATAAAACAGGACTGGATACCACCCAAAGCGGCGATACTACCACAGAAAAAGAAGTTAGCTCAAGAAGTATGGCAGATGTTTTCTTGCCTTTAAAATTAGTCAGTGTTACGAAAGGCAACGCACAGGAGACTAGTTCAGAAGTCGTGATAAAAAAAGTACTTAAAAAAATTGAAGAAACAAAAATGTCAAATCCAAAATTGATGGAATACACTACGGATGCTGAATTTGAGGCAAATCATCAACTAACAGATGGGCTCGAATTAACTTTAATGAACGAAATGTCTCTTGCTGAATGTATTGAGCTTTTGAATTTACGACTTACCTTAAATCAATCATTAACAGACAAAGACCTGACCTTTGATCATGCACAAATTGATTATAAAACAGCAACATTTCGTTTCTTGAACTCAAAGAAGCACTATATAGTAACCGTGGCTTTTGATGGTGACTTTGATAAAATCAAATCCTTATTAGCAGAAAATGAGGCGAGTTGGTACAGTGTTGTACTCGATTCTTCTTTGATTAGCAGTCAATATGTTACCAATAAGCCCATTGAATTAAAACTGTATAGCTACATTTCTTCTGTACAATCGTTTACATTGTTTCGCGATAGCTTCTTTACGAATCCTTCTAATGCAAAAAGTAGTGATGATAGTTCAGACTTAATGATTGTCGATCAATCCGAGATTATGACCGTGCAAATACAAGACAGTCTTGTCGAATTTCGTGATACCAATATTACGAATATCGACGATAATTTGTATAAGGCAAGCTACCAATACATTCGCTATCTCGGAACGAATTACGGGAACTTACGCTTTATGAATCGCAATGGCAACACGATTGATTATCGGGTATTTGTGGAGGGATATCCTGTCTTTAGTACCAATAAAGAGGGGTTAGTAACGACTTCATTTTCGAAAAATCGGCAATCGGACTCGTGGTCTGTCAGTATCGATGCCAATATGAATACAATCCAAGTACCAATCCCGTCCGATCAAACAGTTCAAATACCTGCTAGTCAAACGGTACTAGAAGAGTTGAAAAGTCAAGGTGCTGATCTGACAAAACTCACAGCCCTTATTATTGGATACAAATGGAATGATATTAAAGATACAGGTGTCGTTGATTTGGTTCCTACTTGGTATGTCAATTACGATAATCACTGGCAAGAGTCGGATACTTTGCTGAAGCAATTTGAAGAAAGTGAGGACGACTAAAATGGGATTTAAGCGCATTGAATGGATTTTTTTCATCGCTTTTTTAGGCGTAAATATCTTTCTAATTAATATCTATATTGGTTCAAGAAACGATCAAAGCATTATCACAACTTCCAGTCAAAAAATCGCTATCGAGCAACGATTAGAAAATGATGACATTACCTATGATGGGACGCTTTCGAGTGTATCAGAGACAGGCTATTATCTCTCGGGTACGGCAACGACCATGCAGTCACTCTATAATGAAAATGCGACCGATAATAAAAAATTACTAAATGATGGCACGACGACTTTCGATGGAACAAAGTTGACGCATACATTATCTGAGCATTTTCTCGTAAAAGATAAAGAGCAATTGGCTAAAGCAAGCCAAACTTATTGGAAAAAAAGGGTAATGAATGGTTCAGATTATACGTATCAAGTTCATTTTTCGACAATTGGTGAGAATCAAGTGGAGTTAACTGCCACGCAATCGTATGAAGGAATTCCAATCAACGATTCGTCCAGTCAGCTAGTCTTTTCGTTTGCTAGTGAGAATGGCCAATATGTGAACAAAAACTACACACAGACATATGTCGCCAATTTAACACCTTTACGAGAAAAAATGACGCTTTATTCTGAAAAAGATGCCATTAATACGTTATATATCAATAATCGGATTGCCAAAAAAGCGACGATTGAATGGATTCAATTAGCCTATACCTTGATATTGAATGTTCGCGGACAAAATGTGTATGTACCGGCGTGGTTCGTTTCTATTGAAAAGGCGGATAAATCAACGCAAACAGAAATCGTTAACGCCTTTAGTAATCGTATCATCACAAATGCTTCTGTTCGGAAAGTAGAAAATTATTAAGCAATGGAGTATACTCGAACAAGAAAATCAATAGAAGGAGTTTTCAAAGAATGATGAAGCAAAACGCTTTTCAAGTGAGTATTTTGGCTAGTGGAAGCACAGGAAACTCTTTGTATATCGAGAGTGAAAAAAAGAAAATTTTAATCGATGCTGGACTAAGTGGCAAAAAAATCACATCATTGATGCAAGAAGTCGGCAAAACGCCAGCTGAATTGGATGCGATTTTTGTCACGCATGAGCATCGTGATCATATCCATGGTGTAGGGGTATTAGCGCGCAAGTATCATTTGCCAATCTATGCGAACGAGAAGACATGGGAAGCCATGGCGCCACTAATCGGTAATGTACCAGTTGAGCAAAAGTTTATTTTTGATATGGGCGCTACATTGACGTTTGGTGATTTAGATATTGAAAGCTTTGGCGTATCACATGACGCAGCAGCACCACAATTTTATAAATTTAACAAAGATGGCAAGTCCTTTGTTATGCTTACGGATACTGGGTATTGTAGCGACCATGTTCGAGGGGTTATTCGCAATGCAAATGCCTATTTGATGGAGAGCAATCATGATTTACAAATGCTTAGAATGGGTGGCTATCCTTGGCCATTAAAGCAAAGAATTTTAGGTGATAAAGGTCATTTATCAAATGAAGACGGCGCCTTGGTCATGAATGATATTTTAGGAGATGCGACTAAGCGCATTTACTTAGGACACCTCAGCCGTGAAAACAATCTGAAAGAATTGGCACACCTTACAATGGAAAACACCTTAAAAGAGTACGATAGAGGTGTTGGTGAAGCTTTTCAAATCTACGACACCGACCCTGATAAAGCAACCCACTTATTCGCTATCTAATTAAGGTTGTGACAAAAGCGATTAGATCTGAGCAATAAGTTCGGAAATTTCAAAAATTGCATGTCAATTTTGGGGATTTTTGACTTATTGTGCAGAGATCTGCATAAAAGCGAGATAGAAGCAACTATAAGCAAAAAAGCCACCAATCCAGAAGTTATTTCTCAAACTTTTGGATTGGTGGCTTTTTTTGTTTGTATATGAACCATTTTGCCTTAGATTAGGTCATAAATAACGATACGACAACGACTAAAGTATTCATCCCAACATGACTAATAATCGAGGTCCAAATGCGTCCGGTTTTTATATAAAGCATACTAAATACAAGGCCCAAAGCAGTGTATAGTAAGATATGACCGTCATCATGAATTATCGCAAAGACTAAACTACTGACAATCACCGCAAACCATAAAGGTATTTTCGTTTCTAACAGACCAATCAGCGCCCGCCGAAAGACAAATTCTTCTAAAATCGGACCGCCTACTGATACGGCTAGAATAAACAAATAGTTGCTTTTAATAAAAGACAAAATAGTATTCGTATTTTGAGAACTGCTTGCTTCTCCTAATACGCTCACTTCAATTTGGCTGGCAATATTTTGTACAAAAATAGCTAAGAAGATTCCTGCTACCCCCCAAATGATGATCGTTTTCCAAGGTTTTGGTTTGGATTCAAACGTGAGTGTCGTCTGACTGATGTGATACAGCCAAGCGAGCAAAAGAGCGCCGCCTAAATAAAAAACAATCGTAGCCCATAATGCAGAAGTGATAGTGGGAAACAGCGCTGGTGCGAAATAGCAAATAACATAGATGATAATGGTCAATAGACCGTATTTTCGTATGGTCAAAAAAACTCCCCCTTTTAAGTTTAGTATAATGATTACTAGTTAAGATACAATCATTGTTTTTTCTCCGTGGAAAAAGTTTAAGAAAAAAAGGGAAAATACTTGCATAACATTAGAAAAATGAGTAATATTAATTTTGTAAGTTAGCACTCTAAAGATAAGAGTGCTAACAATAAAAAAACTATTAATTTTGGAGGGATAGACCGTGTTAAAACCATTAGGTGATCGAGTACTGATCGAAGTATCAAAAGAAGAAGAAAAAACTGCCGGAGGATTTGTCTTGGCTTCTGCTGCGAAAGAAAAACCACAAACAGGGGTTGTTGTTGCAGTAGGTGAAGGTCGCGTATTAGATAATGGCGAAACTGCACCTGTTCCAGTGAAGGTGGGCGACACCGTATTATTTGAAAAATACGCAGGCTCCGAAGTGAAATATGAAGGTACTGAATACATGATTTTTGCTGCGAAAGATATCGTAGCAATCGTTGAATAATATAAACTACTACTAATGAGGTGAAATGAAAATGGCAAAAGATATTAAATTTGCAGAAGATGCACGTGCAGCAATGCTCCGTGGTGTAGATAAATTAGCGGATACAGTAAAAGTAACATTAGGCCCTAAAGGACGTAATGTCGTATTAGAAAAAGGATTTGGCTCGCCATTAATTACTAATGATGGTGTTACAATTGCCAAAGACATCGAATTAGAAGATCATTTTGAAAATATGGGTGCAAAATTAGTTTCAGAAGTTGCATCAAAAACAAATGATATTGCTGGTGATGGTACAACAACTGCCACTGTCTTAACACAAGCAATCGTTCGCGAAGGCTTAAAAAATGTGACAGCTGGTGCGAACCCGCTAGGCATTCGTCGTGGTATCGAATTAGCAACAAAAACAGCTGTAGAGCAATTGCACGCAATCTCATCTATCGTGAATACGAAAGAAGCTATCGCGCAAGTAGCAGCTGTCTCATCAGGTAGCGAACAAGTCGGTAGATATATTGCTGATGCGATGGAAAAAGTCGGCAACGATGGCGTCATTACTATTGAAGAATCAAAAGGAATCGAAACAGAATTAGATGTCGTTGAAGGGATGCAATTTGACCGTGGTTACCTATCTCAATACATGGTGACTGATAACGACAAGATGGAAGCTGTCCTTGATAATCCTTATGTATTGATTACAGATAAAAAAATCTCAAACATTCAAGACGTGTTACCATTATTAGAACAAATCTTACAACAAAGCAAACCTTTATTAATCATTGCTGATGATGTAGACGGTGAAGCATTGCCAACTCTTGTCCTAAATAAAATTCGTGGAACATTTAATGTTGTTGCGGTAAAAGCACCGGGATTTGGTGATCGTCGTAAAGCAATGTTAGAAGATATTGCTATCTTAACAGGTGGTACTGTCATTACTGAAGACTTAGGTCTTGAATTAAAAGACGCAACAATCGAAATGTTAGGTCGTGCTAGCAAAGTTGTTGTCGATAAAGACAACACAACGATTGTTGAAGGGGCTGGCGACAAAGATGCGATTGATGCACGTGTTCAAACAATTCGCAAACAAATTGAAGACACAACATCTGATTTTGACCGTGAAAAATTACAAGAACGTCTAGCGAAATTAGCTGGTGGAGTGGCTGTAATTAAAGTCGGTGCTGCGACTGAAACAGAATTAAAAGAATTAAAACTTCGCATTGAAGATGCTTTAAATGCTACTCGTGCTGCCGTAGAAGAAGGTATGGTTTCTGGTGGTGGTACAGCATTAGTCAATGTTATTGAAAAAGTTGCCGCTGTTGAAGCAGAAGGCGACGTAGCGACAGGGGTACGAATCGTTGTTCGTGCACTTGAAGAACCAGTTCGTCAAATCGCTGAAAATGCCGGCTACGAAGGTTCAGTGATCATTGACAAATTAAAACGTTCTGAACTTGGTATTGGGTTTAATGCTGCGACAGGTGAATGGGTAAATATGCTTGAAGCTGGGATCGTTGACCCAACTAAAGTGACTCGTTCTGCATTACAAAATGCTGCGTCAGTTGCTGCATTATTATTAACGACTGAAGCAGTTGTCGCTGACAAGCCAGAACCTGCAAAACCTGCTGCACCAGCAATGGATCCATCAATGATGGGCGGCATGATGTAGGAAAGATGATGAAAGAATCCCTCTCGAGGGGTTTCTTTTTTTTTCTATTTTCTATCGCTATACTTTTCTTTCAGGTAAAATAATAGATATGGAATTGACTGAACGGGTACAGGACATGACAAAAAAATTCATTTCCATTGCTTTTACTAGTAGCACTATTTTTTGTAGGGGCCTATTTCATTATGACTGGGAGCCAGTCGTGATTGACAGGCAAGTGGGAATCTCAAGATGACTATCAAACAACGATGACTCTTACGAAAACGAATGATACATTGACCTATCAAGTAGATGATCAAAAACGTACGCTAACGCAAGTCAATCAAGGAGCAAAAGATACATCGGTCTATAAAGACAGTAGTGGTGCGACGTACAAATTCATAAAAAAAAACGAAGCAAGAACTGTATTTTGTTTTTACTGCCAAAGAGGGACTAGTAGGAAAACGAATCGTATCGTCTATAAAAAAGTAGCTGAATCCAAGTAAAAGGAATTGTTTCCCGATTTATCGGCTAGTCTGATATAATGTAGGGAAAGAAAATGATAGAGGAGTTAAGGTCATGCAGAAAATATATGCAGATGATAGTTTCACACTACATACAGATTTGTATCAGATTAACATGATGCAAACGTATTGGGAGCTGGGGAGAGCAGATAAGCATGCCGTCTTTGAATGTTACTTTAGAGAAATGCCTTTCAAACATGGCTATGCTATTTTTGCTGGATTGGAACGTTTGGTAGATTATTTGAATAATTTACGATTTACTGAGACGGATATTGCTTATCTTCGCGAAGTTGGTGGGTACCAAGAAGGATTTTTATCTTATCTAAAAGAATTTCGATTTGCGTGTGATGTTCGTTCGACATTGGAAGGTGACTTGGTATTTAGCAATGAGCCAATCATTCAAGTCGAAGGACCCATTGCCCATGCTCAATTGATCGAAACAGCCCTACTAAACATTGTCAATTTCCAAACGTTGATTGCGACGAAAGCAGCGAGAATCAAATCAGTTATCGGAAAAGACCCATTACTAGAATTTGGTTCACGACGGGCGCAAGAATTCGATGCAGCCATCTGGGGAACGAGAGCCGCTTATATAGGTGGAGCAGATGCGACGAGTAATGTTCGAGCTGGAAAAATTTTTGGTATTCCAGCCAGTGGAACGCATGCACATTCACTCGTGCAGTCTTATGGCAATGATTACGATGCCTTTATTGCTTATGCAAAAACACACAAAGACTGTGTTTTCTTAGTTGATACTTATGATACACTTAAATCAGGTGTCCCTAATGCCATTCGCGTAGCTCGTGAAATGGGTGATCAGATTCGCTTTTTAGGTGTTCGGATTGATAGTGGTGATATGGCCTACATTTCAAAAAAAGTTCGTGAGCAATTGGATGAAGCTGGCTTTACTGAGGCTAAAATTTATGCATCGAATGATTTGGACGAGAACACAATTCTAAGTCTAAAAATGCAAAAGGCAAAAATTGATGTCTGGGGCGTCGGTACGAAATTAATTACCGCTTACGATCAACCTGCCTTAGGTGCAGTATACAAATTGGTTTCTATTGAAAATGATAGTGGCGAAATGATTGATACGATTAAGCTATCAAGCAATGCTGAAAAAGTATCCACACCAGGGAAAAAACAAGTGTGGCGCATCACTAGAAAATCAAATGGTAAATCAGAAGGTGATTATGTGACGTTATGGGATGAGGATCCTCGCGAAGAAGAGGAGATTTTTATGTTCCATCCTGTGCATACATACATCAATAAGACCGTACGTGATTTCCATGCACGCCCTATCTTGCAAGATATTTATCAAAGAGGTGAACTCACCTATACGCTACCGAAGCTTGATGAAATCAAACAATTCTCACAAGAACGATTAGATTCATTATGGGATGAATACAAGCGTGATTTAAATCCGCAGCCCTACCCAGTCGACTTGTCGACTGATTGCTGGAATCATAAAATGAAGATTATGGCGGAAGTTCGCGACTACGTAAAAGACTTAGCGACAGAATAAGGAGGCAGTCATATGACATTGCAACAAGAAATTATTCAGGAATTAGGCGTAAAACCAACCATTGATGCACAGGAAGAGATTCGTAAAAGTATTGATTTCCTAAAAAGCTATATGGGGAAATTTCCATTTTTACAAACCTATGTATTAGGTATTAGTGGCGGACAGGATTCTTCACTAGCTGGCCGCTTGACTCAATTGGCGATGGAAGAATTACGAAATGAAACAGGAAATCCAAACTACCAATTTGTAGCAGTTCGTCTACCGTATGGAGAGCAAGCTGATGAAGCTGATGCTCAAAAAGCTTTGACATTTATAAAACCAGATGTAGCTCTGCGTGTAAATATAAAAAAAGCTGTCGATGCTCAAGTAGCGGCGATTGAGGAAAGCGGCATCGGTATTGGGGATTTTAATAAGGGGAATATGAAAGCTCGTCAGCGAATGATCACCCAATATGCCATTGCAAGTGAGAAAAAAGGTGCTGTAATTGGTACGGATCACGCGGCTGAAAATATTACCGGCTTCTTCACAAAATTTGGGGATGGTGGTGCGGATATTCTTCCTATCTTCCGTCTGAACAAACGACAAGGCAAACAACTATTGCAAGCGCTCGGTGCTCCTGCTGAAATTTATAACAAAGTGCCGACTGCCGATTTAGAAGATGGTCGTCCACTGATTGCTGATGAAGTGGCTCTAGGTGTGACCTATGATGATATTGATGATTATTTAGAAGGCAAAGAAGTATCAGCTGCTGCAAAAGAAACCATCGAAAATTGGTGGGTAAAAACACAACACAAACGCCATTTACCAATTACAATTTTTGATGATTTTTGGAAATAATAACCAATGAATTAATTGGCAATCTATCGCCCGAAAAGCTGGCATGATACGATTTCTCGGGTGATGGATGGTCTTTTATAGACTATTTTATGAACTTAGTAAAAATGAAAAGGGTTTTGTTTGCAACTCTATTATGAATATCATATAATAAATTTACAGAAGTTTTGGGGAAGACTCTGTTAACAATGTCGAGAGGAAAACAGAAATGTTTCCTCTTTTTTGTATATAAAAATAGAATGGAGAATTGTCCCATGTCCAAACGCATCAAAGGACTGTATTTTTTAGGAATGCTCTGGAGTATGATCCTTCCCTTTCTTAGTAATCTTTATTTGCAGTGGTGTCAAAACAACTTGTCATTTGCTACAGCTATTCAATTTGCCTTTTCATGGCATACGAGTAAATTCTTTTTAGGTGTGCTTGTTTTATGGGTTCTTTTTTTATTTATTTGGAGTATATTAGGCAAACTCAAGTATAGCAGTTTGTTTTTTGTGATTTCTATTGGTCTCATTGGTTTTGCAGACTATCAAAAAATGAGCTTACGCAGTGAACCACTGTATCCAGATGATCTGAAGATGGTGGTTCAATGGCAGATGCTACATGATATTGTTGGCACGCCAATTTTTATTCTTTGTGTAGTGATGATTTTCATTGGTTTGGGATTGCTTGTTTGGAGTATGTATTGTAGCCTGCGATTGCAAAAAAAAATGCAATTCGTGCGGGTGAGTACGTTGCTTATTTCAGGTGGCTTATTAGGATATGCGAGTAATTTTAACGATGATACGAATTTGCTGCGACAAGCATTTAACCAATCAGCGACTTGGGTTTCTTATTCGCAAGAGATGAATTATTACAATGTTGGCTTTATTGGCGGCTTTTTGTATAATTTTCACGTGGAAGCGATGGAGGAACCATCCGGCTATTCAGAAGAAGCCATCCAAAAAATTGTCGCAAAATATACAAAGCTAGCTTCAGAAAACAATCAAGAGACCGATACTGAGCAACCCAATATTATCTATATTCAAAGTGAGAGTTTTTCAGACCCTTCACGATTGATAGGTGTCGATGTCAGTGGGGATCCACTAAGTTCTTATAAAAAGCTCGCAAGTAAGTCGTTTAGTGGTCAAATGCTTTCACAAAACTACGGAGGTGGCACTGCCAATATTGAATTTGAAGCATTGACAAGTTTTTCGATGGAGCTTTTGACTAGTCAAATGACAACACCTTATACGATGCTCGTACCGAAGCTAAGCAATCTACCGTCACTGGTTTCATTTTTAAAGAAGCAAAACTATCAAACGACGGCCATCCATCCATACGCTACGTCGATGTATAAACGCACGGATGTCTACAGCGTTTTGGGATTTGATGACTTTTTAGATGAAGAGGATATTGAAGAGCCGACAAAAATTGAAAATAACCCATATATTTCCGATGAAGCAGTGTATAATCAGATAATCGACACGTTAGATACCAGTGAGCAGGCGCAATTTATTCATTTTGTTACGATGCAGACACATATGCCCTACGGAAATAAATACGATGAAACAGAGTATGCAGTTAGTGGCACAGGAAATTCCATCACTGCCAATGACTACGCGCAAGATATCGCTTATAGTAGTCAATCGTTGAGTGCATTTGTGAGTGAATTAGCGAAGCTAGATCGGCCTACGATTGTTGTCTTCTGGGGTGATCATTTACCTAGCATCTATTCAGATAGTACAAAAGCGGCGAATTCAGCGGTGACTCTTCATTTGACCGAGTACTTAATGTACAGTACTGCGCAAGATTGGTCGACAGATACAACGAATACATTGAGTCCATATTATTTTGCTCCGACTTTACTAAAGAAAGCGCAGCTGCCTATTTCCGGCTTTTATGAGCTATTGAGTCAGGTAGAGGCCTTTTTACCTGCATCAGAAAAAGGAAGAAGTTATTATCAAGGAACTTGGCAGCAATTAGCGGAACTAACAGAAGAAGAACAAGAAATATACCACGATTATGAGCTGATTCAATATGATCAATTACAAGGAAAGCAATACAGTACTTCTGCCTTTTTCCAAGTTGCACCTTAAAGCAAGTCTACCTAGCACAGTAAACAGCTGAGACGGAATTATTTAGCTACAAGCAAACAGTCCGAAAAATCCAGTATTTTTTCTCAAACTATTGGATTTTCCGGCTTTTTTTTGTTGTCAAGAGCTAAAAAATAGAAAAAAGCGATTGTTTCACACCTGAAAATGATAAAAAAAGAAAACGATAAAAAAACGAGTAAACTACGCCTTTTTTCAGTTTTCTTACGAAAGAGAGAAAGTTATTTTTTGTGAAACGAGCAACCTCAGTAACATTCATGTGGATAACTTAATTGCTCGAGAGTGAGGATAAAATTGAATAAATTTGTTCGATTTCATTAGGCAGGCCTCTCAGTTCAAAGTCTGCTAAAAAAGGGACTGAAAATTGTTCGGCATATTGTTTGGCAGTCAGACAATATTGCAAGTTGAAGTTTTTGTTGCCACTACCGATTATTCCAAGACAAAGCGTCGCATTATCTTTATAGGCGATATAATCGCGCATCGCCTCTGTCAGTATCTCCTGATCACCGTTATCGATGCCATTGCCACCTTCAAGATAAGTAGGGACGCAGACGACAAAGGGTTCTGATTCTTGACGAAGGACGCTATTGTCGGTAATTTCTTTTATTTGTATAATTGGATTGTCGATAGCTTCGTTATGTTTTTTTATGGAAAGCTCCTTCATGCGCTGGGCGAAGGATTTGGTATTTCCTGAGATTGAGATATAAAGTAGATTCATTACAGCCGCTCCTTTAGTTAAGTAGGTAAAATAGAAAAAGAAAAGAGGATATACACATGGTCATACGTAAAGCAACACCAAACGATCGTCCTGCTATAGCAAACTTACTGATGGTTATTTTCAAAGATATGGAGCTTGCGATGCTTCAAAAAGTTTCGGAAGAAGAGCTAGTGGATATGCTCGTACAAGCGATGGCAGAGCCAACTTATCGATACAACGAATCACGCGGTCTTGTGGAAGAAATCGATGGACAAGTAGCAGGTATCGCTTTTGGGTATCCTTCTGAGCAAGAAGCAATCATTGATCAAGCTTGGCTATCAGTCGCACAAAAGCATCTTACAGGTGATGTTCGTTTGTTTACTGATCCGGAAGGCTTTCCAAATGAGTGGTATATTGACTCAGTGTGTGTGCATCCTGACTTTCGCGGTCATGGAATCGGCACATCGTTGCTACAAGCTGTCCGTAAGACTGCCAAGCAAGCGGGTAAAGATAAGATGGGGCTGTGTTGTGACTTTGCCAATGTGCAAGCTAAGAAAATATATGAGCGCTTGGGGTTTGCAGTGGTAGGCGAGCAAGTGTTAAGCAATCATCCGTACTACCATATGCAAAAACCAATCGAATAACTTACGAAAAATCAGGCGTCGCATCTAAATCAATGTCGGTCTGCTTCTTTCGATTGTATAGCCAATAATCCATAATCGCCGCAATACAAATACAAATAGGTGCATCGGCAGCTTCGGGGATAGATAATACGTAATAATCACCAGTCACTAGCGTTGCCTTGTCCATCTCCATGACAACTTTATTAAAATGATGGATGGCATAACGATGATTGTATATATCACCAAAAACCATCCAGCGTAGTTGTTGGATATAGTAAAAGTCGCCGGGCCAATTGAAAATTTTTTTTAATGAACCGACTTTTTTAAAGCCGTTATACAGATCAAATTTGTGGCCAAAGATGACACTGGATTGCTTGATGCGAGCGACTAAATCGCCATTCATTTTGTATAGAGCAAGCACATCACCTTTGCCGCCCCATTTACCGACAAGTAAAAAAAGGGAAATGCCTTGTTCATCTTTTACGAGCGTACGGGTAACCGAACTAAGTTGTCGCTCTTGAATAAAATACTCTGGCATGTGACGCACTTCCTTCTAGCGTAGTGATCATTTCTAGTCATAGTTTACCACAAAAACTAGCTTGATTCAGTCGCCAAGAAGAAAATCGAATGAAGAAAAGAGGAGAATTATGACTGAATTTATACACAATAGTTGGCAAAAACTACTCGCTGAAGAGTTTCAAAAACCGTATTATCTTCAGCTCCATGAATTTCTAAAAAAAGAATACCAAGAACAAACAATCTATCCGTCAATGTATCACATCTATGAGGCGTTGCAACGCACTCCGTATGAAACTGTTAAAGTGGTAATTTTAGGTCAAGATCCATATCACGGGATAAACCAAGCACACGGGTTATCCTTTTCAGTACAAAAAGGGGTGACCATCCCACCATCACTTAAAAATATTTATAAAGAATTGCACGATGATATTGGTTGTCCAATCCCAACGAGTGGAGATTTATCCGAATGGGCTGACCAAGGCGTATTGCTTTTAAATACAGTATTAACTGTGCGAGCAGGTCAAGCCAACTCGCACAAAGGCAAGGGTTGGGAGCAATTAACAAATGCCATCATTCAAAAATTAAATCAGCGAGAAGAGCCGGTAATTTTTATTTTGTGGGGGAGTCAAGCGCAAAAGAAGAAGCAGCAAATCGATTGTTCAAAACACATAGTTATTGAATCCGTTCATCCGAGTCCATTATCGGCCTATCGTGGCTTCTTTGGCTCCCGTCCATTTTCCAAAGCGAATGATGCGTTACTTGCTCTAGGGAAACAGCCAATTGACTGGTCAGTGCATGAGTAATACACAATTTTAAGGTGTGTAGAATAGAAAATAGGAGATTTTTGTGATTTTCCGAACAGGAAAACAGTTTTTTTATAATACAGTGTAAAAAAACTGTTTTTTTTAGAATTGATAGTGTATGATGAAGATGTATGAATTGATAAAATTGGAGGGTTCTGTAATGGAATTGTTTGATAGTTTAAAATTTAAGATTGTGCGTCGTGGTATTAAAATCGCGTTCCCTGAAGCTACAGATACAAGAATTTTGAGTGCGGTTGCACGATTAAAAGGGGAAGAATTAGTTGAACCAGTACTAATCGGTAATCGTGGCGAAATTGAAAAAGCTGCGAAAACGCGTGGGATTTCAATCGAAAACTTGACAGTGTATGATCCAGATGACTGCGCACGTTGGGATGAAATTGTTGAAGCGTTTGTTGAACGACGTAACGGCAAAACAACCAAAGAACAAGCTGAAAAATTATTAAAAGACGAAAACTATTTTGGTACGATGCTGACTTACATGGGGATTACTGATGGATTAGTGTCAGGTGCCATTCACTCAACAGGTGACACAGTAAGACCAGCTCTACAAATCATCAAAACTAAACCAGGTATTAGCCGTACAAGTGGTGCATTCTTAATGATTCGCGGGAATGAACAAGAAAAATATTTATTCTCTGACTGTGCAATCAATGTTGCACCAACACCACAAGAATTAGCTGAAATCGCTGTTGCTTCTGCACATACTGCAAAAATGTTTGATATTGATCCAAAAGTCGCAATGTTAAGCTTCTCTTCAAAAGGTTCTGCTAAAGCACCTCAAGTTGATGCGACAGTTGAAGCAACGAGATTAGCTCAAGAATTAGCTCCTGAGCTTGATATCGATGGCGAATTGCAATTTGATGCGGCATATATCCAATCAGTTGCCCAATTAAAAGCACCAGACTCTAAAGTTGCTGGTAAAGCGAATGTTTTTGTTTTCCCTGACTTACAATCTGGAAACATTGGTTACAAAATTGCGCAACGTTTCGGTAACTTTGAAGCAATCGGACCAATCTTACAAGGCCTAAACAAACCAATTTCTGATTTGTCTCGTGGCTGTAACGAAGAAGATGTTTACAAATTAACAATTATTACTGCAGCTCAATCTTTATCAAACGAATAAGCAAGATTGACTAAGCTGAGATAGAACAGTAGAGTTATAAGCAAAAGCCCAGAAAATCCAAAAGTTGTTTTTCAACTCTTGGACTTTCTGGCTTTTTGTCGTAGTAACAAATTCTATGTCAGGCTACAACAGTCGTATTTTGAATTTCTTCAAAAAACAAGGTATACTGCTAAAAGAGAATCAAAATGGAGGAACATGATGTACGAAGCAAAAGATGAAGAAGCTACGAAGCAATTTGCTTTCTTATTAGGACAAGCTGCCAAAGCAGGTGATGTGGTTGTGCTAACAGGTGATTTGGGTGCAGGCAAGACGACGTTTAGCAAAGGGATAGCGGAGGGCTTAGGCATTACGCAAATGATTAAAAGTCCGACGTATACGATTATTCGCGAGTATACGCAAGGTCGGCTTCCTTTTTATCATATGGATGTCTATCGGATAACGACAGGCTATGATGACCTGGGCTTGGATGATTATTTTGAAGGAGATGGCTTGACTGTTGTCGAATGGGGAAATCAGCTAGGCAAATGGCTACCCGAGGACTATCTAGAAGTTATTATCAAAAAAGATCCTAATGATGTAGCGAAACGAATCATTGCACTGGCACCTCACGGAGAAAAAGGCTCTGCATTATCAGTCAAGCTTATGAAAGCTTGGTCAGAAAACTAAAAAAGATGAAGTCCAGCTTAGCGCAAATGGACTTCATCTTTTTTAAATACTTCGAACGAATTTTTTTAGTGGCGTGCGCCCAAATTCTTTTTCTTGAGCGAGTAAAATTTCCGCACAGGCGCGACTATCTTCTAATGCATCGTGGTGATTTAGTAGTGGGATATCTAAATACCCGCAAACGGTATTTAGACGATGATTCGGCAAGTTTTGATAAAATTTGCGACTTGTTCGCACCGTGTCTAGCGTTAAGTAATGGGGTTGTTCAAGATTGTAGTAGTCCAAACAGCCAGCCAATACACCATTATCAAACGGAGCATTGTGGGCAATAATCAAGCTGTATGGATTAAAGTACTGAGCGATGCTCTCCCAGACTTCTGGAAATTTAGGGGCCGTTTTGACATCTTGTGGCTTAATTCCATGAATTTGGATGTTACGCCAAAAGAAAGACGTTTCCGGCTGAATTAACGAATAATATTCGCCGACTATTTTACTATCACGTACCATGACGAGTGCCAAAGAACAAGCACTATGGCGTTGGTGGTTGGCAGTCTCAAAGTCCATTGCAATAAAATTCATGTGCTCACCCTAATGTGACTTGTAACTCTACTGGACAATGATCGCTGCCTAAAATATCCGCATGTATCGAAGCAGAAGTTAGGTGAGAGGTGAGGTCATTAGAGACGATAAAATAGTCAATGCGCCAACCAGCATTATTTTTACGTGCATTAAAGCGATAGCTCCACCAAGAATAAGCACCGGTCAACTCAGGGTAAAAATGGCGGAAAGTATCTGTATAGCCATGGTCGAGTAAGGCTGTGAATTTTGCGCGCTCTTCATTTGTGAAGCCGGCATTCTTTTGATTGGTTTTCCAATTTTTTAAGTCAATTTCTTGATGGGCAACATTTAAATCACCGCAGACAATCACTGGGCGGTCTTTTTTTAATTCATCGAGATAAGCGACAAAATCATCCTCCCATTCCATTCGATAGTCTAAGCGTTTCAATTCGTTTTGTGAATTTGGTGTATAGCAGGTGACTAAATAAAACTGCGGATATTCAAGTGTAATGACGCGCCCTTCTTGGTCATGTTCTTCCTTACCGATGCCATAAAAGACGTTATCAGCAGGTTCTTTGGCAAAGATGGCTGTACCAGAGTAGCCTTTTTTGACTGCGTAGTTCCAATATTGAGTATAGCCAGGTAAATCCATTTCAATTTGACCTGCTTGTAGTTTTGTTTCTTGTAAGCAAAAGAAATCTGCATCCAATTGCGTGAAGACATCCATAAAGTTTTTTTTCATAACAGCACGTAAGCCGTTGACATTCCAAGATATAAGTTTCAAAGTAACGCCTCCTTATTTACACTTTTTATTCTACTGAATGCTCGAAAAAAATCAAAGGAAAGTCCTCATTCTTAGGAAATACTTTTCGATAGTGGTCAGTAGGTATGAATCATGCTAAAATATATGAGATTGAAAAACCAAAGGAGACATCCAAGCATGTTAAATACTGAAATAAAAAATGAATTTCCGACTATGAACTTATTACTAGATGAACCATTAATGAATTATACGTACACAAAAACTGGCGGACCAGCCGATGTGCTTGCCTTTCCATCTTCGTCAAAAGAGGTCCAAGATATTGTTCGTTATTGCAAGGAACATCATCTTGACTGGATGGTATTGGGGAATGCGAGCAACCTTATCGTCAGAGATGGTGGTATCCGTGGCGTGGTCATTATGTTGACAGATCTGACGGCTTGTCAGATTGAGGGACAGTTTTTAACTGTCGAAGCGGGCACAAAATTAATCGACACGAGTCGTCAAGCATTGGCGGCCTCTCTATCGGGATTGGAATTTGCGTGTGGTATTCCCGGTAGCATCGGTGGAGCAGTCTATATGAACGCGGGTGCTTATGGGGGCGAGATCAAAGATTGCTTTTATTCATGTGAATTTTTGCAAGCAGATGGAACCGTAGTCACGCTTACGAATGAAGCGATGGCCTTTGCCTATCGCCATAGCGCTGTGCAAGAACGAAAAGGAATCGTCCTATCAGCGACCTTCCAATTACAGCCTGGTGATCAAGACGTAATGAAGGCGAAAATGGCAGAATTAACTGAGCTAAGAGAAGCAAAGCAGCCTTTAGAATACCCATCATGTGGGAGTGTCTTTAAGCGTCCAGAAGGTTATTTTACTGGTAAATTGATTCAAGATGCTGGTCTACAAGGTCTCATCTGGGGTGGTGCCCAAATCTCTGAGAAACATGCTGGGTTTATCGTGAACGTTAACCATGCGACTGCGACGGATTACATTGAATTGATTGCACATATTCAGCAAGTCATTGACGAGAAGTACGGTGTGCAGCTAGAAACAGAAGTCCGAATCATTGGCGTAGAAAAAAAATAAAAGAAATCCATCAAAGAACTAGGCGAAGTTGCCAATTCTTTGATGGATTTTTTTACTATAGTCCAGTTCGTTTGGTAAATTTTAATAAGACTGAGGCGACAGTAGCAGTGGCAATACCTGCTACGATGGCTTCAGGAATTCCTTGAGTTAGAATAATCGTATTAATGGCAAGATAGACCGCATTACCAGCTTTGCCGATTATTGAGGCATATTCTTTTTGGAAGAAAAAGTAAATGGCATTCATGACTAAGATGGTATTGGTCAGGCCACCAATTAATCCTGCGAGAAACAAGGTGACAGGCTGGTACTTTTCTTTTAAGAAGCGAGACAAGCCACGGAATACAAAGTAAGGAACAATCCCGATCAAGATCCGAGGGACAAATGCTACTAGCAATGCAAGTGGGCTGCCGTGTTCTGCTCCGATTGGTGCGATAAAGGGTGAAAACACAAAAGACATTGGCGTGACAATAATGGTGGAGCGAATCATACTAATGAGACCAAAACATCCGCCTAAAAACCCGCCAATCTTTGGGCCAAGGATGATGGAAGCGATAATGACGGGAATGTGCATGGTCGTTGCATTAATAGGTCCTAAGGGAATAAACCCTAAAAACGGCACAAATGAGAACAACAGCAAAATTGCCAAGAAAAATGCCGTGAGTACTAAGCGAAAAACACGAGTATTGTTTTTCATGAAAGGCACCTCCTTTTTTTATTGGGTCGATACGACCGCTTCAATCTCTTTTATAATCGTGTCGACAGTTGCTAGAGCACCTGGACCAAAATCGCCACAAGCCAATAATGCTTGGCGAGGTTCAATTTCTTGGTAGCCAATATCTTTAAGTTGTTGCAGATTTTTTTGCGTCAACGGGTGGAGATACATTTTCGTATTCATCGCCGGTGCGATTAGTTTTGGGGTCGATGGCTCTAATGCTAAGGCAATGGTCGTTAATAGGTCATCGGCTATACCATTTGCCAATTTGGCGATGATATTGGCTGTCGCTGGTGCAATGACAAATAGATCTGCTTGCTTTGCCAGTTCAATGTGATTGATGAATGCTGGGTTTTGCTCACTCATTACGTCAGTGTGAACTGCGCGTTTGGATAACGATTGTAGCGTTAGCGGTGTAATAAATGCTTGGCTATTTTGGGTCATCAAGACATCGACATCATAGCCTATTTTGGTTAATTCATTGGTTAAGTCAGCAGCCTTATAAGCTGAGATACTGCCACTGACACCGAGTAAAATCCGCGTTTTTCTCATAGTTTTGCTCCTTAGTTGATGTGTTTTAGTTGATCGACTAGCATTTGTGCGATGGCTGGCTTGGTTTCAGCCTGTGCGACGATACCGTGTTCATTTAGCAAGTAGCCAATATGGTCATTACCGGCAATCGAAGTCAAGTCATTGGCCAATACAAAATCAGCTTGGCTTTTTTTACGACTTGCCTCTGCCACGGCGAACAGATCATCTTTTGAGACATCAACAAGTAATTTGAACCCAACCAAACACGTTTTGGGTTGAAGTGACTTAATCATCTGAATCACTTTCGGTGTTTTTTGTAGAAATAAGACTAAGTGATTGGTATTTGACGAGAGCTTTGTTTCATTTACTTCAGGCTTATTAGCCAAGAAGGTGGCCAACGACTCTTTGTCTAATGTTTGATTGGGATGGGCAAGATGCCACTGATTCATCTGTGTCAAAAATTGTTCCTCTGAGTAGACTGTTTCCGTCGTAAAGTCGCTGACGGCCATGCTATGGATGACCGCATCATAGACGTGTTCTTTCATGCATCGTTCAAGGGCTTGACTAAGTTCATACGTATCGTGAATGGTCGTCACGTGTAGCTTGCTTGATTCGTTGGGTTTAATGGCAGATGCGGATGCGATGACATCGACGGTTGCACCCGATTGTTCAAAAGCAGAAGCAATCAAGGTGCCTAATGTACCAGTGGCATGATTGGTAATCGACCGCACATCATCGATTTTTTCACTTGTACCACCCAGTGTGACTAAGATTCTCATTTTTTCACCTGGATAGAAATCAATGTTCTACCGCTGTGCGTCCCTGCAAGGAGTAGATCAGCCTGGGCTGGGATAGCCGATAAAGCAATCTCCGTCTGTGGAATCGCTGTGAGTAGCTCTTTGTGTGCTGCTAAAAAGTCCCAGATAGCTGCTCTTTTATCAATCGGTACTGCCACAGAATCAATCCCAATCAGCTGAACACTACGCAAGATAAATGGTAAAACAGTTGTTTCTAGTTGAATACCGCCAGCATTGCCACACAGAGCAGCTTTTCCGCCATAAGAAAGAGACGGTAGCAACTCACTGACGAATGGGCCACCGACTGTGTCGATAAGCACATCGATTGTTTGCTTGGCAAGGGGGCGTTTTTTTTCGGGTAGGACTTCTTCTGGGGTACAAATGCTTGTTGCACCACAGACAGTGAGCCATTGAGCCGTTTCTTTTTTGCGCGTGATGGCGGTAATGGATTGATAGCCTAGTGATGCAAGTAAACCAATCGCGGTACTAGCAACCCCCCCAGTTGCTCCTGTCACGAAGATAGATGCATTTTTTTTGACAGAGTCATCAATAACAGCCAAAACGGCCAATGCTGCGGTGAAGCCAGCGGTGCCAAAGAGCATACTTTCTTTTAAGGAAAGACGATCAGGTAGTCGCACGAGCCAGTCGGTAGGAACAACTTGTGCTTGGCTATAGCCACCAGGATGTGTCACTCCTAGACCAAAGCCAGTCACCAGTACTTTTTCTCCTATTGGCCACTGCGGGTCATGAGACGCGAGAATTTCACCGGCTAGATCAATGCCAGGCACCATTGGATAGTTACGGATAACGCCTCCGTTTTGTTTGGTTGCCAAGGCATCTTTATAGTTAAGGGAAGAATAATGGATTTTAACGATGACTTCATTTTCTTTGGGTTCAGCCAGCTGTCTATCTGTGACAGTCGCGAATACGTTTGCTTCTTGCTGAGTTACTTCTAATGCTTGGTAGGTTGTCATGAGTATGAGCCTCCTTGTTTCTTTCAATCATAGATATCACGAACATCATAACATATTTTCAAAACGGATTATTTATTTTCTATCGAATTTCTTTGAATCATTCATTCTTACAATTATATGCTTGTATTTTTTTCAAAAAAACCCTATTCTTATACAGTATGTTGTGCCATGAACAATAAAGCGAGAAAGACCGATATGGTATGTCTTCAATTACGTTTTGAAGCAATGACATATAATACACTGTATACAAGGAGGAAAAAAATGGGAAAACCAATCATTTCGTTTAACGATGTGGTCAAACGCTACGACGACGAGGATGTTCTAAAGAAAGTTAGCTTCGAGCTAGAAGAAGGAAAGTTTTATACGCTTCTTGGTCCGTCAGGTTGTGGCAAAACGACGATTCTGCGTATTATCGCCGGGTTTTCTGAGGCAACGGAAGGAGATGTTTTCTTTGAAGGAAAGCGAATCAATGATGTGCCTGCGAATCAACGCCAAGTAAATACGGTTTTTCAAGATTATGCTTTGTTTCCACATATGAATGTCTTTGATAATGTGGCTTTTGGTCTCAAAATCAAAAAAGTTCCCAAAAAAGAAATCGAGCAAAAGGTGAAACAGGCGCTTCGTCTCGTCCAACTCGGAGGATATGAGTCGCGAGAAATCAGCGAGATGTCTGGTGGGCAGCGTCAGCGGGTCGCCATTGCACGCGCAATTATTAACGAGCCGAAAGTTCTTTTGTTAGATGAACCATTGTCAGCATTAGACTTAAAGCTCCGTACAGATATGCAATATGAGTTAAGAGAATTACAACAACGACTAGGTATTACGTTTATCTTTGTGACCCACGATCAAGAAGAAGCGTTAGCGATGAGCGACGAGATTTTCGTCATCAATAAAGGAAAGATCGTTCAAAGTGGGACACCAGTGGATATTTACGATGAACCAATTAATCATTTTGTTGCTGACTTTGTCGGAGAATCCAATATTGTCAATGGGACAATGATTGAAGACAATGTGGTCGAATTTGTCGGCAAGCGGTTCGAATGTGTCGATGGTGGTATGCGGACCAATGAACCAGTCGAAGTAGTTATTCGGCCGGAAGACTTGAGTTTAACCACAGTTGATAAGGGAAAATTAGTTGTTAGAGTGGATACGCAGCTATTCAGAGGCGTACATTATGAAATCATTTGCTACGATGAGCAAGAAAATGAATGGATGGTTCACTCGACACGTAAAGCGGTCGAAGGTAGCCAAATTGGGCTAGCTTTCGAACCAGAAGACATTCATGTTATGCGTTTTAATGAGTCGGAAGAAGAGTTTGATGCACGACTTGAAAGTTATGAAGAATAGGGCGGGGGGAAAGAAATGAAAAAAATTCGTCGCGTGTATGCCGTCCCGTATTTTGTTTGGTTACTTTTGTTTGTGATTGCCCCAGTCTTGTTGATTGTCTATCAGTCATTCTTTAATATGGCCGGTCAAGTATCCTTGACCAACTATGCCACGTATTTTGCTTCAGGAAAATACCTGACCATGACAGTTAATTCTGTCTGGTATGCGTTTTTGATTACGATGATTACACTGGCTATTAGCTACCCAACTGCCTATTTTTTATCGAAGCTAAAGCATAAAAATTTGTGGCTATTGCTAATTATTTTACCAACCTGGGTCAATCTGTTGTTAAAAGCCTATGCCTTTATCGGTATTTTTGGCATTCATGGCAGCGTCAATAATTTCTTAAGCATCTTTGGCATTGGGCCAAAGCAAATATTGTTTACCGATTTTAGTTTTTTAGTCGTTGCTACGTATATCGAGTTGCCGTTTATGATCATGCCAATCTTTAATGCATTGGAGGAGTTAAATCCTTCATTGATTAGCGCCAGTCGTGATTTGGGTGCCAATTCATTTGAAACATTTCGACGCGTTGTTTTTCCACTGTCATTGAACGGTGTGAAAAGCGGTGTGCAAGCGGTGTTTATTCCTTCGCTTTCACTATTTATGCTGACTCGTTTGATTGGTGGAAATCGCGTGATTACACTAGGTACTGCGATTGAGCAACATTTCTTAGTCACTCAAAACTGGGGCATGGGTTCAACCATTGGCGTGGTGCTAATCATTGCGATGTTTATCGTAATGTTCTTTACGGGTGAATCTCGCAAAGGAGGAGTAAGAAAATGAAAAAAATAAAATGGTCGTATGTGTATCTCGTGCTCGTCTTTGCATTATTGTATGCACCTATCTTTTATTTGATTTTTTATTCTTTTAATGATGGTGGAACAATGAATCGCTTTACAGGCTTTACCTGGGACAATTATTTGTCTGTCTTTGAGGATACGCGCTTATTGATTATTGTCTTGGATACATTTATGTTGGCATTTCTTTCTTCTTTATTGGCCACTTTGATTGGCACGTTCGGGGCGATGGCCATTTACTATACGCCCAAGCGAAAAAGTCGAGCACTTCTTTTAGGGCTAAACAATATCTTATTAGTCTCACCAGATGTTATTATCGGTGCGAGTTTCTTGATTTTCTTTACGATGGTAGGCGCGGTGATTCGTGGTTTTAGTCTTGGGTTCTTTAGCGTCTTGCTTTCGCATATCGCTTTTAGTATTCCAATCGTGGTATTAATGGTGATGCCAAAACTACAAGAAATGAATGACTCGATGATTGATGCGGCAAGAGATTTAGGAGCGAATAATTTACAAGTCATTAAAAATATTGTTTTGCCATTTTTGTCACCGGGTATTATCGCCGGCTATTTTATGGCTTTTACGTATTCATTAGATGACTTTGCTGTGACATTTTTTGTTACCGGTAATGGCTTCTCAACACTCTCAGTCGAAATCTATTCACGGGCCCGCCAAGGAATCAGTTTGGAAATCAATGCATTAAGCACGTTAGTCTTCTTATTTTCGATGGTTCTTGTTGTCGGCTATTACTTCATTAGTAAAGATGACACGTCCAAACGCTCACGCAAACGTGATGTGGAGGTGGCTCCTTTACGATGAAAAAAATTACTTCACTTATTATCGGAATTGTATGCGTCATCCTTGTCCTGATGTTTGGTGCACACCAATTAGAAAAGTCGACAGGTATGGCGGGTGCGAAAGTCGTCAATATTTACAACTGGGGCGACTATATTGATCCAGCTTTAATTAAAAAGTTTGAAAAAGAATCAGGTTATAAAGTAAACTATGAAACATTTGATTCCAATGAAGCCATGTATACAAAGATTCAACAAGGCGGAACGGCGTATGATATAGCCATTCCGAGTGAATACATGATTCAAAAAATGATCAAAGCTAACTTGTTGATTCCCCTAGACCATAGTAAAATCAAAGGGTTATCGAATATTGGTGATTCCTTCTTAAATTTAGATTTTGATCCAGGTAATCAATACTCGATTCCCTATTTTTGGGGAACTCTAGGTATTGTCTACAATGACAAATTTGTGAATGCCGAAGATATGACTTCATGGAATGACTTGTGGCGTCCAGAATTAAAAGACAATATCATGTTAATTGATGGTGCACGCGAAATTATTGGGTTGGGGCTTAATAGTTTAGGTTATTCGGTCAATAGTAAAAATATGGACCAATTAAATCAAGCAGTCGCCAAACTTCGGACACTCACTCCAAACGTGAAAGCCATTGTGGCAGATGAAATCAAAATGTATATGGAAAATGAAGAGAGTGCAGTCGCGGTCACATTTTCTGGTGAAGCAGCGGATATGATGTATGAAAATAGTCATCTTCATTACGTGATTCCAAAAGAAGGCACCAATCTTTGGTCAGACAATATTGTGATTCCAAAAACATCCAAAAATCAAGAGGGCGCTTATGCGTTTATTAATTTCATGTTAGAGCCAAAAAATGCGGCACAAAATGCAGAGTACATTGGCTATTCAACACCAAATGAAGCGGCTATGAAATTAATGCCCAAAGAAGTTGTTGAAGATAAGCAATTCTATCCTACCAAAGAAATGATGGCTAAAATGGAAGTCTATCGTGACCTAGGTTCAAAATATCTAGGTATTTACAATGATTTATTTTTAGAATTGAAGATGTACAGAAAATAGCTATAAAACTCAGGAAGAGTGCGAATTTATCAACTACCTAGTAAGAAAAAAGCATCCTTTTTATCTTGAGTTTTCCAATAACATACCAAAAGCGGCTCTTTAGCCGCTTTTGGTATGTAGTATTATATTAGTGTTCATCGAATGCCAACTAAGTTGTGCAATTGTTATCAGTAAAGATACAAATATAGATAGACAGCTGAAAGCATCAGAGGGTATTTTTAAGGTTTTTACTGCTAAATAAGTGCTGAAGTCCATGGAACGTCTACAATTGCAAGATACGCTGAAGTATATTCGTGAAGAGGATATTGTTGTTACTGAATTAGATTGCATCAATTGACAAATGTCAAACCTAAATTCCCTCCATTGTTGCACTAAATATTAATAAAGTATTCCAATCAGCATTGGTATCGTATTTATATGCTAAAGAATATTTTTCAACATTATTTTCATAGCAAAAGTCTATAATTTTTTCTAATTCTTGTATACTTTGTCCTAAAAATACCGAATTTATTCGAATTTTTTTTACCTTGCCAATTTCTTGTGCGTTTTTTCCACTTATTTATACTATGAGATTTTCTCATTACTTGTTTATTAAACGTTCCAAAGCTTTGAGTCGAAAAAATAGGAGTTACATATTGAGATTTTTTTATGAATTCTAACATAGGTTTTTTCCAGCAAAGTCCTTGCATTACTTGTGATCGCGTTCACTTTTCTTCGTTTTATTCTTTTTTTATAAAATGCAAATACTTTCATTTAAGTAATGCAATAAAATTTTGCCCTACAAAGTATTGAGAGATACGTACAAATTTATCGCAAGTATGTCACGAGTTTCGAAATGTCTAGATAACCAGCCAATCGAAAGCTTCTGGGGCACTTTAAAAATAGAGCGTTACTACCTGAATAACTGACTAGAGAAGCTTTGGTCACAGCCGTGGAAGACTATATTCACTTCTACAATCACACACGAATCACAATAAAACACGACGGACTCACTCCGATGGAAATCAGAAGCAAGGCAGTCGCTTAAGTCTTTTTATTAACCTGTAAGAGGAGAGAGGGACTTTCTCTCCTCGCAAGGCCAGTTCGAGTGAAATTCTAACAATTTTTTCCTAACTACTTGCCCGGAGCGGTTCATTATCATGAAGTGTGCTAGTTTTTTATAAGAATGCATTGTTAGTCATACGTTAATTATTTTCATGGACAATTGTTTGAATCCACTTGCCTGATTTTATTAACTGATAGCCAATGCCACTTTTTAGTAGTTCTACCAGTTGGCAGAAGAGATAGACTAGGACAATGGACAGTGCAGTATGAGTACTTAAAAGGACGGCTAGTGGGAGCACGATGAAGCAAGTAAAGACACTATCGAATAAAAAGGTCAAAAAAGTTTGGCCGCCAGAGCGAAGTATAAAGTAACTTGCATGATTAAATGCGTACATCGGCATGCACAGTGCGGCGATGGCGATAAATTGGCTAGCTAAGCGCTTGACGGTCTGGTCCGTATGATAAATTTCTGGAAAGAAGGGGGCAATGACAAACATCAGTAAGCCGATAACTAGGCAGCTCACAACTGAAAAGAATAGTAGCTTGCGAGCAGTATCTTTGGCTTGCTCAGCTTGATTGGCTCCAAGTAATTGCCCGACCATTACAGCCACTGCGCTGCCTAATGCAACATAAACAATATTAAATAAATTTGAAACAGTTGATGAAATATTTAAGGATGCGATGACGGAAAGACCACGCACAGAGTAAGCTTGCATGATAAGTGTTTGTCCGATTGCCCAAAGAATTTCATTGGCCATCAGAGGCGATCCTTTTTTTAAAATATTTTTGATTAATTGCTTTGGAATGTGAAACTCACGATAGGCATGGAGAACAAATGGAGTCGTTGCTGCATGCTTGTGTACCCAAAAGACAGTGATGGCACATTCAATGATTCGTGCAATTAATGTGGAAATACCCGCTCCTACTACACCCAATCGTGGAAAGCCCATCAAGCCGAAAATCAATAAAAAGTTCAATAAGGTATTGGTTACAACAGCGATGCTACTGGCAAACATCGGTACTGTCGTCTTGCCCATCTCACGTAAGGAGCTAGCATAGGCTTGTGAACAGGCAAAAAATGGCAAGCTAAATAGGAGAATCAATAAAAATTCTTCGGCTGATTTTAGTGCCACGGCTAGTTCCTGTGAACGTGGGCTACCGTGTAAGTATAAAGAAATAAAAAAGTCTCGAAACGTATACAGGCCTAGCATAGCAATGAGGCAAATTATGGCATTGCCGATTACTTTAAAGCGAAAGGCATCGCGCATTCCGTGATAATCACGCTTGCCATAAAATTGTGTACCGAAGATACTACCGGCAGAGACTATGCCAAAAATACTTAAATTAAAGACGAAAATGAGCTGATTGACGATGGCTACGCCCGACATTTCAGCTGTTCCTAATTGTCCGACCATCAAATTATCTAATAAACCGACAAAGTTCGTGATGGCATTTTGAATCATCACGGGAATGGCGATAGTTAATAAGGTGCGGTAAAACTGTTTGGTTCCAATGAATCGCTTCATAATTACTCCGTTCTCAAGAGAATAGACCAGTCAACAAGTTGTTATCAAGTCTATTGTTTTGATTATTCTTCTAATGATTCTAATATCAGACTCTCTTGTTCCCATTCCTCTAGCAGGGTCATTTGTGCTTCTTGGGCTTCTTCTAATTGCTGATTTAGCTTTTGGAGCTGCACATGATCATCGAGGATGTCTGGATCGGCCATTTGAGTCTGGTAATTGGCGATGTCATCCTCTAATTTTGCTAATTGGTTTTCAATTTGCTCTACTTTGCGGCGCGCTTGGCGAAGTTGTTTTTGCTGCTCTTTTGACAATTGAAACGACTGCTTGCCTGCTGAAGGATTGACCTCTTCTTCTTGCTCGTCTTGCAACAAAGCCTGCAATTCTCGTTCTTCTTGTTTCTTTTCTAAGTAGTAATCATAGTCTCCTAGATACACTCTGGTCCCATTTTCAGAAAGCTCCACGACTTTGGTCGCGACCCGATTAATGAAGTATCGGTCATGGGAAACAAATAATAGTGTACCCTCATAATCAATCAAGGCATTTTCGAGGACTTCTTTGTTATCGATATCTAGGTGATTGGTCGGTTCATCCAAAATTAAAAAATTCTCTTGGTTCATCGCTAGCTTCGCCAAGGCGACCCGAGCTTTCTCACCACCACTTAGTAGAGGAATTGTTTTTTCTACATCTTGACCAGAAAATAAGAATCCGCCTAAGACATTACGAATTTCTACTTCTGGTGTGGTTGGATGTTCGTCCCATAGTTCTTGCAAGATAGTCTTATTAGAATGCAAGTCTGCTTGTCCTTGATCATAGTAGCCAATCGTTACATTGGTCCCTAGTTGTTCTTTTCCTCTGATGAACGGCAACTGATGGATAATGGATTTCAGAAGAGTTGATTTCCCAATTCCGTTTGGTCCGACTAGTGCGACAGCTTCCGTTTTACGGATATCAAGTTGAATGGGCTCCGCCAATACATGCTGGGCATCGTAGCCAATGGCGCCATCTTCGACTTGTAAGACGATATTACCAGAGGGCTTTTCGATAGCAAATAAAAAATGAGCAGATTTTTCATCGCCTTGAGGACGGTCTAGGCGATCCATTTTTTCTAATTGTTTGCGACGGCTTTGGGCCCGTTTAGTAGTAGAGGCACGTACGAGATTACGTGCGACGAAATCTTCAAGTTTGGCTATTTGGTCTTGTTGCTTTTCATATGCCTTCATCTCGCTAGTCAGTTGTTCGGCTTTCATCGTTAAATAGCGGCTATAATTTCCCTTATAGTGACGCATTTTGTGACGACTGATTTCATAGACTTCATTGACCACTTTATCTAGAAAATAGCGGTCATGCGAGACAATCAAAAGGGCGCCACTATATCCTTGCAGATACGACTCTAGCCAAGACAAGGTCGGGATGTCTAAGTGATTGGTCGGTTCATCAAGAATCAAGATATCTGGTTTTTGTAGGAGTAATTTTGCTAAAGCTAATCTAGTTTTTTGACCACCGGACAACGTTGCAATGGCTTTGTCATAAAAGGATGCATCAAATTGAAAGCCATGGAGGACGGACCGAATCTCATTTTCGTAGCCATACCCATTTTTTTCAGCAAATTCATGTTGTAGCTGATCGTATTCTTTTAATAGCCGAGCGTAGTTCGAGTCGCTGGGTGATATTTGACTAATGGCTAGTTCGACTTCGCGCATGCGAGCTTCCATTTTACGAACAGAAGAGAAGGCGTCTAGCATCTCTTCCCAGACCGTCTTATCAGAAATCAAGCCAGTATCTTGCGCCAAATAGCTAAGGGTGGCTTGTTTGTTTTTTGAAATTGTTCCTCGATCAGGTTCTTCAAGACCAGCGATGATTTTCAGCAAGGTCGATTTTCCCGCGCCATTTCTGCCTACTAAGCCTATCCGCGCGTGGCTGTCAATTTCCATTTGTATATTTTGAAACAATACATCTGCGCCAAAGAGACGAGCAATTTGCGCTACTTGTAATAAAATCATATGATCCCCACTTTAATTAATATTGTCTAATCAGATAGCCTTCCCTACAATAAAGGGATTTATCGCAAAACTAGTCTATCATATTTTCTAGATTAGCGCGACTTGAGAGACGAACATTCTTTAGAAAGTTGCAAGTTTCTGAGCAATCAAATTGCCTTTTTAAGATGAATTTTGTATGATGGATTTTGTACTAGTGAAGTTTTCACAAATGGAGGGTTTTAATTGAAAGACAATCAAATTCCAAAGGCGACAGCGAAACGCTTGCCTTTGTATTACCGTTACTTACGGATATTGAATAATGCAGGAAAGAAAAAAGTGTCTTCTACTGAATTAAGTGAAGCAGTGCAAGTTGACAGCGCAACGATTCGTCGGGATTTTTCTTACTTTGGTGAGTTAGGAAAGCGCGGATATGGTTATGATGTCCAAGACTTGATGCAGTTTTTTGCGAAAACATTAAATGACGATCAAATGACCAACGTTGCCTTAGTAGGGGTTGGGAATTTGGGAAGTGCCTTATTGAAATACAAATTTCATCAAAGCAATAGTATCCGTGTGAGTGCTGCGTTTGATGTGAATGATGATATTGTTGGTAGAATTGTCGATGGTATACCGGTTTACCCAATGAGCGACATGAAAGAGCAAATCGAAATCCAACAAATTGATATTGCGATTTTGACTGTTCCTGCGCAAAAATCTCAAGATGTCGTGAATACTCTAGTGGACGCAGGGATTAAGGGGATTTTGAACTTTACGCCAGCGCGTATCACAGCTCCAGAAGGCGTGCTAATCCAAAATGTAGACTTAACCAATGAATTACAAACACTGATTTATTTTCTACATTCAAACGAACCTTCCTTTGATGAAACAACTGAAGACTAATGGATAGACTGAGCCTAAAGTGTTGCATAGTAGCGCTTTAGGATCAGTTTTTTTAAATCTTAACTATTTCCAAAGTTTTGATAAAATAACTAGTTTCTTTTTCTAGTGAGACGTAAGATTCCTATGAGATATTTTTTATGAAGGAGCCGTTTTATGTTTCAATCAATCCCAAACTCATTGTCGCAAATGAGTATGATTTTTTTGTCTGTGGTCATCGAGGCATTGCCGTTTGTTTTAGTAGGTTGCCTGATTTCAGGCCTACTCCACGAATTTTTAAGTCCCGAAGTGGTCAAAAAATATGTACCAAAAAATCGCTTTTTAGCGATTTTACTAGGCTCTTTTATGGGTGTCTTTTTCCCATCTTGTGAGTGTGGCATCGTGCCGATTGTCAATCAGTTTGTCAAAAAAGATGTCCCCATATATACCGCTTTTCCATTTATGTTGACGGCACCAATCATCAATCCAATTGTTGTCTTTTCGACCTTTATTGCATTCAGTGATTCGTGGCGCTTTGTGTTTTTACGAGTTGGCGGCAGTATTTTTGTCTCGTTAGTTGTTGGGCTTTGGTTAGCGTATCTATATGAGGGGACACCTTTAAAAGAAGAACCGCATCACAACGAGCAAAGAGAAAAGCATAGGCATCACCATGAGGATTGCACGCTGCCTAACGAAAAGAAGACAAGTGTAGGTAAAAAAATCATTCAATTTCTAGAGCATAGCTTAGATGAATTTTTCGATACAGGCCGCTACTTGATAATTGGAGCGTTAATCGCATCGTCATTGCAGGTGTACCTACCGACAAGTGTTATGCTTACATTAGGCTCCACTAAATTATTAGCAATTGGTGTAATGTTAGTATTAGCTGTTGTGATGTCGTTGTGTTCAGAAGCAGATGCTTTTATTGGCGCGAGTCTGTTGAGTTTGTTTGGTGTGGCACCAGTTGTTGCATTTTTGGTTTTTGGTCCAATGGTAGATATTAAAAATTTGTTGATGATGAAACGATATTTTGGTGGCAAATTTATCGTTCAGTTGGTGTTAGTGATCGCAAGTTTGGTTACGATTTTTGCATGGGTGGTGTAGACAATGATTCGGTTTTTTATTTTGTTAGGGTATAGTCAGCTAATGATGTATTTGCAATTAACTGGCAAATTAGATCAATTCATTAATACCCATTACCAGTATTTAGCAATACTTTCTATGGTGCTTTCCTTTATCCTCGCATTGGTTCAATTGTATGTTTGGGTAACCAATGATCCCAAAGAGCATCGCCATCCGCATCTTCACAATCATACGCATGTGATGAGTCGAAAACAAAAGATAGGTGCCTATTGTTTACTCAGCATTCCGTTAATGGTGGGCTTTTTATTCCCTACCGTCAGTTTGGATACAACCATCGTTCAAGCAAAAGGTTTTCAGTTTCCGATAAGCAAAGAGTCAGTCGGTGATCCCGAAATGAATACACAATATTTGCAACCGAATACAAGTATTTACTTCAACAAAGAAGATTATCAAAAACAAATGGACAAATTAAAAGAAAAATATGGCTCGACCGGTACAGTAGCGGTCACGGATGAGAATTATCTAGAAGTGATGGAGCTCATTTATAACTACCCGAGTGAATTTACTGGGCGCAAGATCCACTACGAAGGATTTATCTTTAATGCCCCAAAGAATCAAGGTACGTTTCTGTTTCGCTTTGGGATTATTCATTGTGTGGCAGACTCTGGGGTATTTGGTCTGCGGATTATATTACCACAAGGAACGACGGTTAAAGACAACGAATGGATTCAAGTTGAAGGAACGATTGAATTGGATTATTATGAACACTTGCAACGCGACTTGCCGACTGTAAATGTATCAAAAATAACCAAGATTGCGACGCCAAAGAATGAATATGTCTATCGTTCGTTCTAGAATCAAGTAAAATATTATTTTTCTATTAGTTTGAACCAGATATAATTGTAGTTTGCAAAAATGTTTAGTACAATAGGTAAGTAGGAAACGGATTTTTTTATGAAAGAGGTGTTGTACCATGGGGTTTACAGATAAAACAGTTCGCTTTGATTTTGACGATAATCGAAAAAGAGAAGTGAGTGAGACATTAGCAGTTGTCTATCGTGCGTTAGAGGAAAAAGGATACAATCCGATTAATCAAATCGTAGGGTATTTGCTCTCTGGCGACCCTGCCTACATTCCTCGTTATCAAGATGCTCGTAATTTGATTCGCAGATATGAACGAGATGAGTTATTAGAAGTTCTCATTCGAGATTATTTAAAGAATCACGGAGTCGATTTATAATGAGAATTATGGGATTAGATGTGGGTTCACGTACTGTTGGGATTGCAGTCAGCGATCCGATGGGGTGGACAGCGCAAGGAATCGAAATCATCAAGATCAATGAAGACGAAGATAATTTTGGATTTGATCGCGTGAAGGAACTAGCTGATCAATATGAGATTGGTCATTTTGTTGTAGGTTTACCAAAAAATATGAATAATACCATTGGCCCTAGAGCAGAAGCATCCATGTCTTATGGTGAAAAGTTGGAACAACTATTTGGTCTGCCTGTTTCGTATCAAGATGAGCGTTTGACGACAGTGCAAGCTGAGCGGATGCTAATTGAACAAGCGAATGCATCCAGAGCAAAACGAAAGAAAGTCATCGATAAACTAGCTGCAGTGATGATACTTCAAAATTTTCTGGATGGTAGCGGCAAAAAAATCTTTGAATTATAAGAAACGAGGGAAACGAAATGACAGAACATACACATGATCATGACCACGAAGGACATGAGCACATTACACTAGTTGACGACGAGGGCAACGAAACATTATACGAAATCTTGTTAACGATTGATGGACAAGAAGAATTTGGTCGGAATTACGTCCTACTTTATCCAGCAGGTGTGCCGGAAGAAGAGGATGTAGAATTATTAGCCTATGCCTACGTTGAAAAAGAAGACGGTATGGAAGGTGACTTGCAACAAATCGAAACGGATCAAGAATGGGATATGATTGAAGAAGTATTCAATACGTTCATGGCTGAAGAAGAAGCAGAATAGAAATAAGTAGGAGAAACCTTGATACAAAAAGGTTTCTCCTTTTTTATTTGCTTATTGAATGCCATATTGAATGCCATCAGTTAAAAATTCAAATGTTTTACGAGTTTCTCAACCGTTTTTTCTTTGGTTTCTTTAGCTAAGTGACCATATACATCTAGCGTTTGAGAAATTTTTGTATGCCGTAAACGTTCTTGGACTTCTTTCATTGTTGCACCGCTATCCAGTAAAAGAGAAGCGTGTGTGTGTCTTGTGGAATGTACTCCTAAGAATGGCACATTAGCTTCTTTTGTGATTGTGATTAAACGTGCATATATTGGCATGGTGGTTTATAGTCTGTTTGTAAATACCACAAAAAATTGTAGTTGGTTCAGTAATGCCCAAAGTCAGCATATATTTTCTTTGGTTTATTTGCCATTTCTTTAATTTATTGATTGTTGTAGCGTCTAGAATCAAAGTAGCATTACTTGCAGCGGTCTTAGTGGTAGATACCTTATAACCGTTTTTCGTTTGGCTTAGTGTCTTGTTGATTGTGACCGTTTGATTATTGAAATCAATATCCGACCAATTAAGCGCTAGAGCTTCACTGATACGGCAGCCGCTATAAATCAAGAAACGAAACAGAATATTGTTAAAATCGTTATTGTAGCTTGGTTTGGTATTGTCTAAGTAGTGGAATAACTCTTTTAATTCTTGCTTAGTATATACCTTGATTTTTTCAGTTCGTGGCGCTTCTTTGATACGTTTAGGCATTAGAACATACTCTAGTGGGTTACGGTCTATGATACCTAGGTTAATAGCATACTTGAATACACGACTAGCGCTAGAGTGAAGCACTCTATACTAATCGGTAGTCTTTGCCCAGTGATTGACAATTTTTTTGAGCGGTGGAAACGTCAATTTCTTTTATTCTCATGTGGCCATATTTTGGCAATATCCACTTATCAAACTTGATTTTTGTTTTAATGAACGTTACTTCTTTCACAGTCGTTTGATAAGTTTCAAGCCACAACTCAAAGACTTCTTTAAAAGTCTGTTTAGAATCCTTTTGCAATTCGTTGTTCTCGAAGTCCACTTGAAGCCTTAGCAGCGCAGGTTGGGCTTCTTTTTTTGTCTTAAAATTGCGCCTAGTAGTCTTTACAGGCTTACCAGTAGCAGAATTTACACCGAGATAGGCTTGAAACTGCCATGCTTCAGTGCCATCTTTTCTATTATATTTTTTAAATGTTGCCATTATTTTTCCCTCCGTACTATGCGTGGGGGCAAGTGGGGGGTTAATCTTATAGTTCTTTTAAAATATTTTCTAATTGATAAGAAGATAATTTTTCAAACGTATTTTTGTATGCTTCAAAACGCTTTTGAATTTCTTCTTCAATTTCTTCTTGTGATTGCATATTCGAAATTTTCCAATCTAAAAAATCAAACTCAGTAAACCTATCTGTATCGGAAAATAGTTTTGAAAATAAATCAAAGAATTCTTTGTTATCTTTTTCCTTTTGTACAATATTTTGGAAACTGATAATAGATTTTTTTATTTCATCATTGCTCGCATTTTTTTTCATATTATCTAATGAATTTGAAAACATGGCATCTAATGATTTTCCAGAATACAATAAATCAGTTACAGGAACGTTTAATTTTTTGCGATCTTTTCTATTGTATCTATGCTAAGAGACTTTCTATTGTGCTCTAAATCGCTTAAATATGTTCTGGAAATTCCAATATCTTTCGCAAATTTAGTTTGATTTTTCTTTGCTTTCTTTCTTAGAACTTTCAAATTTTCTCCAATTGACATCAATTCACCCCTTTCTAAAAAAAATGACGCCGATAGTTGTCGATTAAAGTTTTTTTTTAAAACTATGTGACACCGATAGGATTCAATAATTGAATAAGATAACCGAGAGACTTGTAGGAAAGCCCTACACGATCTGTAAGCTTAAATGCAAAGGGTGGCTATCTAAACGAGCGAGACTTGAAGCAAGTCCCTATTGTTGCATCAAGAGAAAAGCCGTTTGGGTTGTATATCGCTAGTGATGAAGAACAATTTAGTAAAGGAATTGCAGCCTTTGAAAATCAATCTAAGACGATGCAGAAAAACGCCGAGCAGTTACGCAATACACACCTTAAATTTGGAAGATGCTAAACAATCGGCTACGTTCAACATTCGTCTAAGTATCAACAATTTTCGGCATTAGTAGACGATATTTCTCAAGCAATGGGGCAAGATTCAGAAATCAATCTAGCATTTTAAATACAAATAAAGTCGCTTTCTTTTAATAGAGAGCGGCTTTTTTTTATGTTATTATTTTCATTATTTTTTAATAAGCGATATAATTATTTCAAACATAGAAAGGATGATTTAAAATGGAAAAAAGAAGTAGTTTTAATTGGCCTTATTTTTTAATGGGAGTATTGTTTGTATTGGTTTCTTTATTTGCGTTTCAAGATGTAACAGGTAGTTTGGTAGCAATCGTTTATTTGTTCGCAATACTTGCTATTATTAAAGGGGTTTTTGAACTGTTTTTCAGACGTAAATTACATGAATTTACAAATCAAAAATCAACTTTATTAATCGTGCTAGGTATTCTTGATTTAATCATTGGTATTTTCTTGTTCTTTAACGTAGAAATTGGATTGCTAACGTTACCATTTATTTTTGCAATTTGGTTTATTGTAGATTCTGTTATCAATTTGGCAGAAGCAGATATTTTCAAAAGTGCTAGTAAAGGTTATTACTGGTTTGTAGTCATTTTAAATATTATCGGAATTATTTTGGGAGTTATGCTATTCTTTAATCCTATCGTTTCAGCATTTACTTTAGCCTTTTTAGTAGGTTTTTATTTAATGATGATTGGTATTTCTTTAATCGCATTTGCATTTTAAAAAAATGCTCCCCAAGCGCAATGATATTTATTGACCCACACAGTGACCCACATATCATTAATTAAATATGAGTTTGTATGATGTAAAGTTACTGATAATCATTAAATTATTGTTATTATAATAGGCTTCGTAATTCGTTGAAATTAAAACGTCATTCATGACTGAAGAAGAATAAAAAAAAATGAAAAAAGCTAACTTCAAGTATACTTGGATTTAGCTTTTTCATTTTGAGAAGCAATATGAGGAGAATGATTTTTGGAAAACACAAAAAAACAGTTATGGATTTTAGTGACGGTCTGTTTGTTTACATTTATGTCCGTGTTGGACTCAAGTATCGTAAATATTGCATTACCGACAATTAGTAAAGAGTTAGAAATTACGTTGACTCATAGTGAATGGATTGTTTCTAGCTATTTATTAGTCATTTGTTGTAGCTTGTTACTTTACGGTAAGCTAGGTGACACCTTTGGAAAGGCAAAAATTTTTAAAATCGGTGGCATTATTTTTATTATTGGTTCGGCTTTATGTGGATTTAGCAATAGTTTACCAATGCTTGTTGTTTCCCGGATTATCCAAGCGGCAGGATCAGGTATGACCATGAGTAACAGTAATGGCATCATCACTGAGACGTTTGCTCCGAATCAGCGGGGGCGTGCACTTGGAATGGTGGGAGCTTTTGTTTCGCTGGGTGCGATTACTGGTCCTGGTTTAGGTGGGTTATTATTGGCTCAGTTTTCATGGAACTCGATTTTTCTAGTAAATGTACCAATTGGTATATTCGGTATTTTGTTGGGCCATCGAATTTTACCTGTCCAAAAAAGAGTGGGCAAAGGAACAATCGACTACCTTGGTTTTATTTTACTTGCACTAACGATTTTGTCTATGTATGCAAGCATTCAATTTATCCAAAGTGGCAATATTTTCCAATGGCCTGTCATTATTTTGACTGGGTTGTTTTTAGGTAGCTGTTATTTTTTCCTACATTGGGAAAAACGAATAGAGAAACCTTTGCTACAGTTGTCACTCTTTTCGAATAAAATTTTTTCGGAGAGTTTGCTCAGTGCTTTTTTAGTGTTTATTTCCGCCTTTTTTTACACGATGATTATGCGATTTTATTTGCAAGATATTAAAGGATACACAGCGAGTGATGCTGGTCTGATTATGATGGTTTTTCCAATTGTGCAAGTTATTTTGGCGCCAATCGCGGGTTATTTAGCCGATCGTTATGATAAAAGAAAGCTAACAATTCTCGGGCTATTTTTATTAACACTAGGACAAGCTAGTTATTTTCTTTGGCAATTAGATACACCTCTAACGATTATTATTCCGTCTATTGTATTGTCTTCGATTGGAAATTCATTTTTTCAAGCGCCAAACAATACAGTCATAATGAATGCAGTAGATACAAAGTTTTTAGGAATTGCAGGCGCACTGAACGCCTTGGCTAGGAATTTAGGTATGGTATTAGGTGTCGCATTATCAACATTGATATTAACAGTATCGATTACTCAAATGAATGGCAAGGCCGTAACAAGTCTAACAGCCAATCCAAGTTACTTCTTTCAAGGCATGCACTTGGCATTTGGTTTTTCTGCTATCCTTTGTACAATTGCCTTTTTGTTGACACTTTTTTCGGCAAAAAAATCCAAAAAATAGACACGGTACATAACTAATATTGTGCTGTTAAATCTGAATAAAAGCTCGGTTAGACGCAAAAAAAAACAGCACATCC
>NZ_GL622241.1:1609159-1742878 GCF_000185365.1 Enterococcus italicus DSM 15952 | reverse complement strand
ATCCACAATAGTGGATGTGCTGTTTTTTTTCTAGCGGAACAATTTTTAACCGATAAAGTTGTCGTTTACCACGGCTAATTTTATTAATTGTAGCTCATGATCTGCTATCTCTTGTTCATGTGTTAAGTGATTTGTCGTTTCTTGCATCGTATTTAGACGAGTGTTTAGTTCATCCATTTTACCAAGTAATTGTTGCAATGTAAGAAGAATCTTTTCATCTGTATTCATCTTTCATCCTCATTTCTATTAACTATTTTGCATGTAAATCTTCTTTTGAAAGGATATTCACTTCAATTTTTTCTTCAAGATTTTTTGCTTTATAAAAGACGCGATACAAGACAGTTACGATAATTGGGATGATACCGCAGAAAATATAAATGCCTTGGTAATTTAATACAGAGTGAAGCGCACCAAGTGAGTAAGGGCCAACACCAAGTCCCAAATCAAGACCGATAAAATAAGTCGATAGGGCGACACCAATTCGGCTTTGATCCACTGTTTTTAAACATACAGCTTGACCATTTGACATAAATGTTCCATAACCAAGACCAACTAATGCACCAGCGACTAATAACATGACACTATTAAAGGTAACACTTAATAAAAATAAACCAAGTGCTAAGAAGATAAAGCTAGGATACATGACAGAATCCGCACCTTTTGAATCAAAGAGACGACCAGTTATTGGGCGAGTAAACGTAACTGATAACGCATAGACAACGAAGAAGAATGCTCCGGCTGATTCTAATCCTAATTGACCAGCATAAATTGAAAGGAAAGCTAAGACACTAGAGTATGCAAGACCGATTAAGAAACCAATCGAGGAAATGAAAGCGACTTTCTTCTCGATAAAGCTATCCAACGACCATTTTTCCAATGAAGCTCGATGTTCTGGAGTTAACTCGATATTTTTTACTGGGAATAAGAAACAAGCAATACCTGTTAAGAATGCTAGGACTGTTGCAAAAATAATAATAAATTGGAACCCAAAAGAAGGTAATAAAAGCATACCGATAAATGGTCCAGCAGCGGCTGCTAAACTGGTACTTAAGCCATAATAGTTAATGCCTTCTCCGTTCTTAGAAGCTGGGATATAGGCAGTTACGATTGCATTAGCTGCAGTAGAAACCATCCCATATGCAAATCCATTCAAAAAGCGAACTGTATCGAGAATGACGATATTTGCAGAAAATAAATAGGCTGCAGTAGTCACAACGTAAAGGACAGCTCCTAATCGAAGGATAATGCGACGACCTCTAAGCTCTAATATTTTTCCTATATATAGCCGAGCAATCAGTGTCCCAATGATATAAATCCCGGCTGCAAAACCAGCTTGAGCGGTTGATGCACCTAGTTCTTGTGATGCGTATTTTGCTGTGATAACAACAAAGCAATAGTAGATCAGGAAAACGATAAAATTAATTAATGTAATTGTAATAAATCCTTTATTGAATAGCTTGTCTTCCGAATGTTCCTTCATGTTTCTGCCTCTTTCTTTTTTCTTTTTCCAAACTGTTGCCATTAATAGGATTAATGTGAAACTCGTTAGTGAGAATAATATACTGAAAATTTCAGAAATAAAAATGCTGTTATGTAATTGCAAAAAGATAACCTCTTTTAAAAAAAACAAAAAACATCAACAAATGTTATTGCTTTTTCACTAAGAATGCCGTTTAATGACCATAGTGAAAGCGAATGAGAGTAGGGACTTTATGGATAAACAAGTATTACGAGATTATTTAGAAACGGGCGGTTTTCCAGTAATTACTAAGAAAAGAAAAAGTTATTTGACTTATGAAGGAATAGAAGATCGCTATGTCTACATTTTGAAAAAAGGCATTATCAAGACTAGCGTCATTTCAAAAGAAGGCCGTGAATTTAATTTGCGTTATATGAATAATTTTGAAATTGTCTCTTTATTCAAGGATGAAAGTTCTCAAATGGTCGATGCTCCCTTTAATGTAAGAGTAGAATCTGAAGAAGCTCAACTCTACAAAATTGAACGTGATCAATTTTGGATAGATGTCAATCGGCAGATGCCTTTGCAGCATTATGTTAAGGAATATTACCGGATTAGCTTGATGTATACGATGAAAAAAATGCAACAAATGTTAATGAATGGAAAATTCGGTGCTGTTTGTACGCAAATTAATGAACTGTATGAGACATTTGGCAGACCAGTAGAAGAAGGAATCTTAATTGACTTTGAAGTAACCAATGAAGAAATTGCGCGATTCTGTGGGATTACTTCTGCTAGTAGTGTCAATCGTATGATTCAGCGTTTGCGTGAAGAACAAGCAATTAAGATGCAAGATCGAAAAATGATTGTGACCAATATTGACTTGATTCGTCAAAATATTATTTCTTAACTCATGATAGGAAACTGGTGGAGGGGAAAATGAGAAAAATTATTCATTCCAATGCAATATTTGATGTGCATACGGAAACAGTATTTAACGGGTATATTGTCATTATGAACGATGTGATTGAAGCTGTGGTTAACCAAAAGAATTGGACTGATGATTTTTCCGGTGAATTTTTTGAGTTCGGCGACAACATGATTGTCCCAGGTTTTATCGATGCTCATATTCATTTTTACCTTTCTGCGTTGCTACACAGTGGCAAGATCAAAAGCATCACTGGTCAAAGCGAGGTCGAGGTAGCCAATCAAGTGGACACCATTGCGACAGTGAATGGTTGGAAAATTGGTATTGGTTGGTTTAGTAGCGATTTTGGGCAAAATATTTATCCAACGCATCATTCAATTGATAAAGTGTGTAATGATACACCTGTGATGCTGATTTCTGGCGATGCGCATAGTGTCTGGTTTAATCAGAGCGCACTTGATTCATTAGCTATTACTACCCAAGCTCTACCAACAGACCTAAGTGGTGAAGCGCTACAGGATCAAGATGGTCTGACGGGTTGCTTTACTGAGGCGATTGCCATTCACTATTTAGCGAAAGTTTTGCAGCCATTTAAGAAATCTGCTGCAAAAGATTATCTTACGTATATGAAGCGATTGAATCAAATAGGTATTACATCAATTGCAGACGTAGCACTGTCCGGTGAGAGCTGGGATGAATTTATTTATCCGGAGATTTATGAAGCCATTAAAGGCGAAGCGACGGTTCGGGTTAGTTTTTATCCAGCGATGCGTCAAGAAACCACGCATTTGACTCAATTAGCACATCAATTTCAGGATGACTGGGTTCAATTTGGCGGTGTTAAGCAATTTTTTGATGGTGTTACCAGTACGCATACTGCTTACTTAAAGCAAGAATATGCGACACCGTATTTTAAAAATGATGTTGGTGGGCCACTTTTGCCTATCGAAAAAATGCGAGCGTTAATCTTGCAAGCCAATCAAATGGGTTGGCCTATTCGGATTCATACAATTGGAGATCAAGCAATCCACAGTGCCTTATGTTTTTATCAAGAAAGCGCGCAGATGTATCCTTTAAAATCCGGTGTTTACAATACATTGGAACATCTTGAAGTAATGGATCCAAATGATCTACCACTTACGGATCAAGAACACTTAGTTATTTCGGTACAACCAAGTCATTTGCTAGTTGGATATGAAACGCTTGATGAAGAAGTGGGGCCAGATCGTGCAAGTAAGATGTTTCCATTTCATTCACTGCTACGTGCGAACGGTCGTCTAGCTTTTGGCACGGATTCACCCGTCGTTGTTGATGTCACACCGATGGACACAATCTACTATGCTAGTTCACGACGCGGGAAGAATGGTCTTCCTGAACAACCGTTGATGCCACATGAAAAATTAACAGTTGGACAAGCTATCGTAGCACATACGCTAGGAGCTGCGAAGGCGATAAGCCGGGAAGATCTAGGAGAAATTTCATCAGGGAAAAAAGCAGATTTATGCGTGTTATCGAAAAATTTATTGGCTCTTCAAGAAGATGAATGGTCAGATTGTTCGGTTTTACGAACGATGATTAGTGGAAATTGGGTATGGATGTAAGAAAAACTTTACAAAATTTACATATTTGGTATGAAAAACTAAAAAAAGGTACTTGAAAGAGTGCTTCTTTAATGAGAAAATGAAATCTTACAGGAATTCATTCGTAATTGACGAGGATTTATTCGATGTAAGCTGGGTAATATTGCCTAGATAATACTTGAAAGTGGTGATGTTTTCGTATATCTAGTTCGTATATCTAGACAATAAAGTTGCTCAGCTTTTTTGCGTTGTTTTTCTTAACAATTAGACTTTTTTGCGAATAATCATTAATTTTTTTTGCTTGTTTTTAGTTAGAAGTATCCATTAACGGATTATAAAATTTTTTTTGTTTATTGTTCGTATTTTAAACGCGTTTTATCACGATTAATTTGGAGGGTGTCACATGATTGAAGTTATCGACTTAAATAAGATGTTCGATAATGGGTTCGAAGCATTAAAGTCAGTAAGTTTTACAATAGAAAAAGGGGATTTGGTCTGTTTATTAGGCCCAAGTGGATGTGGAAAATCAACAATTTTGAATTTGATTGCTGGATTACTTACACCAACTAATGGCGAGATAAAATTTAGTGGATCTTCTGTCGTAAAAACAGAACCAAAAGATCGAAATATTGGCTTTGTTTTCCAAAACTATGCCCTTTACCCACACATGACTGTACTAGAAAATATTATGTTCCCTTTAACAGTAGGGAAAAAGAAGTTGTCCAAAGCTGAAGCAAAAGAAATTGCTGAAGAATATATGAAACTAACCAATATTGAAGAATTAAGTAATAAAAAACCAGGTACATTATCCGGTGGCCAACAACAACGGGTGGCAATTACTAGAGCATTGGTACAGAAACCAGATGTCTTGTTACTAGATGAGCCATTAAGTAACTTAGATGCGCGTCTCCGTTTAAAAATTCGGGAAGAAATTCGCCGCTTGGTCAAGGAAGTGGGCATTACCACGATTTTCGTGACTCATGACCAAGAGGAAGCTCTATCAATCAGTGATAAGATTATCTTGTTGAATGAAGGTGTCATTCAACAAAACGATGATCCACAAAACTTATATTTAGATCCTGCTAATTTGTTCGTCGCTCAATTTATTGGGAATCCGATTATTAATGTCTTACCAGTTTCTGTTGAAAATGGGCGAATGAAACATGATCTTTTTGAATTGTCGACTAATCATTTTTCAGATGAACGTTTGAAAGAACCTATTGTTGATGGACAATATTTTATTGGTATTCGTCCTGAAGATGTGCTGCTAACCACAGTTGATAATGGAATCTTTCAGCGTGAAATCGTATCAGTTGAGTTAATTGGGCGAGAAAGAATTCTCAATTTCGACGGCCAAGATATTCGAATGAAGTCTATCGTAAGCATCGAAACCGATGTCAATGAAGGCGATGTTGTTACATTTGATTTTGCATATAACAAGTTATTTATTTTTAAAGAAAATGGAGAACGAATACACTAATGAAGAAGAAAAATTATAATCCGGAAAACCAACCCAAGGCATGGTTCTTCCTGTTGCCTTCTTTGTTGGTTATTGTGTTGTTTAGTATTTACCCATTATTTCGCTCTTTATTTATGAGTTTTCAAAAAGGAACGCTGATTAATCAAGAGTACGCGGGCTTACAAAATTACCAAATGGTTCTAAAAGATCCAGTATTCTTTAAAGCAATTAGAAATACAGCCATTTACGCGTTTTCGGTCGTACCGATTGCACTAATTTTGTCACTAGGTATTGCTTGGGTCATTTTTGAAAAAGTAAAATTTAAAAGCTTTTTTGAGACAATATTCTTTATGCCATATGTGACTAGCACGATTGCCATTGGGATTGTTTTTCGCTATTTTTTTAACGGGGATTACGGAATTATTAATTACATCTTAGGTATTTTTGGTATTCCAGCTGTAAATTGGTTGGATAGTATCCAAATGAGTATGCCGACGTTAATTATTTTCGGGGTATGGACGAGTTTGGCTTTTAATATCATTATCTTATTATCTGGCTTACGAAATATTGACGAAGAGCACTACAAAATTGCTAGAATGTTCGGCGCAACTGATGGAGAGATTTTCCGAAGAATTACCTTTCCGCAATTAGTCCCAACGATTACCTTTCTTTTGACTGTTAACTTAATCGGATCATTTAAGGTATATACGCAAGTTTATGCTTTGTTCGGAGGAAAAGCTGGCATTGCCAATAGTGCAACAACGGCCGTCTATTACATTTATGATAAATTCCATGTTGCCAATCGACCAGGTATAGCAATGGCAGCCACTGTGATTTTATTTCTTTTGATTTTAGTTGTTACTTTCTTACAAAATAAACTAATGAAGAGAGTGGGGCGCTAAGATGAAAAAAATAATTACAATTGTTAGTTATCTATTTATTTTCTTATTGGGGATTACGACATTGTTTCCATTCGTTTATATGTTATTAGCTGGTCTGATGTCATATAGCGAGGTGACAAGTATTCCGCCAACCTTGATACCCAAACATTTCCAATGGGCAAACTATGCGGAAGTATTTGAAAAGGCACCGTTCCTTCGTTACTTTATTAATACTGTAATCGTATCACTAGCGACCACTGTTGCAACGGTACTGACATCGATTTTTGCAGCATTTGCATTGAGTAGTCTTAAGTTTCGATTTAAGGGTCTAGTAGTCGGTGTGATGGTTTCTTTATTAATGGTACCTTATGAATCCATTATCTTTACGAACTATAATACAATTGCCCAATTAGGCCTGTTAGATACGTATACGGCATTGATTATTCCATTTTTAACAAGTATTTTTTATATATACTACTTGATGGGGTATCTAAAAGGAATTCCTGACACGTATTATAAGGCAGCTAAGATAGATGGGGCTTCGGACTTAGAGTTCATTTGGAGAATACTAGCACCCATGTCTAAACCAGCTCTTGTTACAGTGGCAATCTTGACATTTATTTCTAGTTGGAACTCTTTCTTGTGGCCATTATTGGTAACGAATAGTAGTGACTTACGTCTGTTAAATAATGGACTATCTGCGTTTGCAACAGAAAGTGGAAGTGATGTGCAACTACAAATGGCGGCGGCAACAATTACCGTCGTTCCAATATTAATCATCTATCTTATCTTCAGAAAAGAAATCATACGAGGAGTCGCAAAAAATGGAATTAAAGGATAAAACAAAAATTACCTTCCATAGTGGTATTTTGACCATTGGTGGTACGGTCATTGAGATTGCCTATAAAGATGCGCATATTTTCTTTGATTTTGGTACTGAATTTCGACCAGAGTTGGCATTGCCAGATGAACAGCTACAGACACTGGTGGACAATGGCTTAGTCCCACAGTTAAAAAATATCTATGACCCGAGATTAGCCTATAGCTATCAAGGTGAAGAAAATCAGACATTTCGCCATACAGCGGTCTTTTTATCGCATGTACACTTGGATCATTCCAAGATGATCAACTATTTAGATCCGGCGATTCCGTTGTACACCTTAAAGGAATCCAAAGATATTCTTACTTTCCTGAATCGAGAGGGTGAATTTCTTTTACCTTCTCCATTCGAGGAAACTAATTACACCCGGCCAATGATTGGATTGGAAAAAGGTGCGATGATTCAAGTTGGAGAAATTCAAGTTGAAGTCGTGCCCGTTGATCATGATGCATATGGTGCGAGTGCGTTATTAATCCACACTCCAGATTCATTTATTACTTATACGGGTGATTTACGACTTCATGGTCATAACTCGGAAGACACGAAGCGTTTTTGTGAAAAGGCGAAACACACAGATATCTTGATGATGGAGGGGGTAAGCATTAGCTTCCCTGAAAGACCGACTGATCCAAAACAAATCAAAATCATGAGTGAAGAAGATCTCGTTCAGCAGATGGTGCGACTAGTTGATGCCAATCAAAATCGACAAATCACTTTTAATGGGTATCCGGCAAATGTGTTGCGCTTTGAAAAAATTGTCGATGCTAGTCCAAGAACAGTCGTGCTTGAAGCAAAAATGGCGGCATTAATCTTAGAGGTGTTGGGGAAGCAAGTCGCGTACTATTACTTGCCACATGATAAAGAGATTACCCATTTAGATAAGAAACTTGAAATTTCCTACGAAGTATTGCGAAATGACCAAAGGCAGTATTTATGGCAAGTAGTCGATCATTTTGAGGAATTACTTCCAAATGGATTATATATTCATAGTGATGCGCAGCCATTGGGAGAGTTTGATCCAAATTATCGAATTTTCCTTGATTTACTGTCAAGTCATCAAATCGAATTTGTTCGGTTAGCTTGTTCAGGACATGCATTTCCAGATGATTTAAAACAAATCATTGCATGGATTGAACCCAAATGTTTGGTTCCTATCCATACGCTTCATCCAGAAAAACTGGAGAATCCGTTTGGTGAAAGAATATTGCCACACCGTGGTGAGTCACTATACTTATAATTTTTAAGGAGAGAGAAAAATGAAAATCAAAAGTTTGGCAACAATCGCACTTACAGCAATTGCAACAGTTTCGTTAGCAGCATGTGGGAGCAAAACTGAATCAAGTGATTCAGCAGAGAAATCTGGGGACAAAATTGTTACTAAATTAGATGGCACGACCACCATTACCTTTTGGCATGCAATGGCAGGTGGCCAAGGGGAAGCGTTAGAAAAAATCACGAAGGAATTTATGGAAAAAAATCCATCTATTAAAGTTACGCTACAAAACCAATCTTCATACAGTGATTTACAAGCGAAAATCAATTCTACTCTTCAATCGCCAAAAGACTTACCAACGATTACCCAAGCGTATCCGGGTTGGTTATACAGTGCAGCATCGGATGATATGCTAGTCGATCTTGATTCTTATATTTCCAATGATACAATTGGTTGGGGCGACCAAGAAAAAATCACGTCATCTTTACTTGAAGGTGCCCAAATTGAAGGCAAACAATATGGTATCCCATTTAACAAATCAACGGAAATGCTCTTTTATAATGCGGATATGCTAAAAGAATATGGTGTGGAAGTACCTACGACAATGGAAGAATTAAAAGAAGCTGCTAAGACCATTTATGAAAAATCAAATGGCGAAGTTGTCGGAGCTGGTTTTGATTCACTTAATAACTATTATGCAATCGGTATGAAAAATGAAGGCGTTGATTTCAATAAAGATTTGAAACTAACAAGTAAAGCATCAAAAGAAGTAATCTCATACTATGGCGAAGGCATTGATAAAGGCTACTTCCGTGTTGCTGGCTCGGATAAATACCTTTCTGGTCCTTTTGCAAACAAAAAAATTGCTATGTATATTGGTTCTAGTGCAGGCGAAGCTTATACAGCCAAAGATACAAAAGGTAAATTTGAATACGGTGTTGCTGCAAGACCAAGTGAATACAACTTACAACAAGGAACAGATATTTATATGTTTGCCAACGCGTCTGCAGAACAACGTACAGCTGCCTTTGAATTTATGAAATATTTAGCGTCACCAGATGTTCAATCTGAATGGGCGTTAGCTACAGGTTACATGCCAGTTGTCGATTCTGTCATGAACAGCGATTCTTATAAGAATGCTTCTGATATGAAAGTGCCAGCTGCAATTGCCGATGCAACGAAAAAACTATTTTCAATTCCGGTTGAAGAAAACGCGGATTCTGCTTATAGTGAAATGAGAGTCATCATGGAAAATATTTATGCAAATCCATTTAAAGATGAAGACAAAATTATTAAAGATTCTGTTTCAGAATTAGAACAAGTGTGGAATCAATAATCTTTTTAAAAGCGAAAGATGGTTCAAGAGCATAGCTTTTGGCCATCTTTTTTTATTAAATCTAGAGGTGAAAAAATGAACGTAACAATTCTTGCAACAAGTGATATGCACGGCTATATCATGCCAACCAATTTTTCTGAGAAAGAAATGAATCTACCATTTGGAACAGCCAAAGTCGCAACCGTGCTCGATCAATTAAAGCGACAAGCAAAAGGGCCGGTTATTCAAATTGAAAACGGCGACTTTATTCAAGGATCACCGCTCAGCTATTTTATTCGAAAGAATGAATCCATTGGCGTTCAAGCATTAACAGCAGTTCCTAATCAGCTAGGCTATGATGTTGGTGTTGTGGGCAATCATGAATTTAACTACGGACAAGAATACTTAAAAGAAGCTATTACTAGCTATAATTATCCCGTTTTAGCAGCGAATGTGGTCGATGACGACGGCCAGCATGTACTTGGTGATCCGTATGTCATCATTGAAAAAGAAGGAGTCAAGATTGCAATACTGGGTGTCGTCACTCAATACATTCCTAAATGGGAACAGCCAGCTACAATTAAAGGCTTACACTTCTTAAGTCTAGTAGAAACAGCTCAAAAATATGTGCCAATCTTAAGAGAGCAAGCAGATGTCGTTATTGTGAGCTATCACGGTGGTTTTGAACGTGACCTAGAGACCGGGAAGCCGACTGAGCTACTTACGGGGGAAAATGAAGGCTATGAATTGTTGCAACATGTTCCAGGGATTGATGCGTTGGTTACTGGTCATCAGCATCGCGAACTGGCGGGTAAACTAAATGGCGTACCTTATATCCAACCGGGGTACCGCGGCGCATTCGTAGGTAAAATTGAACTAACGGTAGAAGAAGCAGCTGATGGCTACAAAGTGACCGATAGCCAAGCAGTAATCGTAGCGACTGGCGAAGAAGAACCCGCAAAAGAAATCGTGAGTTTGATTGCTGATGTCAGTAATCAAACCGAGCAATGGCTAGATCAAACATTGGGAACGGTAAATGGCGACATGACCATTCAGGATCCGAACCAAGCGCGATTAATTGAGCATCCATATGTGGAATTTATTAATCGTGTTCAGATGGAGGCAAGCGGTGCACCGATCTCGGCGACAGCTTTGTTTAACAATGAAGGGAAAGGGTTCCGTTCGACAATTACGATGCGTGATGTGATTACAAACTATATTTATCCTAATACATTAGCCGTCCTTAAATTATCTGGCAAAGAATTGAAAGCCGCATTAGAGAAAACGGCAGATTTCTTTGTTTTACAAGATGGAAACATTGTTTTTAATCCAATCTATATCGAACCAAAACCGCAGTACTATAATTATGATATGTATGAAGGCATTGACTACACAATTGACTATACGAAACCAAGTGGTCAACGAATCGTACGATTGCAATACCAAGGGAAAGATTTGGCTGATAACCAAGAGGTCGAAGTCGTTACCAATCAATACCGAGCAGTCGGTGGAGGAAACTACGACATGTTTGGACCGGAAAAAATTGTTCGTGAGGTCCAAATCGATATGACCGAATTAATTGCTGAATACCTACGCAAAAATCCAGTAATAGAAGCTAAAGCGAATCAAAATTTTCAAGTTTTACCGAAATAATAAAGGTTGAGACAGAATCATTCAGCCACAAAAAAGCCATAAATCCGGAAGGTGTTTTTCAAACTTTTGGATTTATGGCATTTTTGTAGCGCTAGTTTTGTTTGAATCTAGTAGCAAAAAAGTTTAGTCATACCCTTGTTGCTCGGAGCTATTCGCTTTTATCACAACCTCTTGTTTAGATAGTTCGTTAGAGGTTTTTGATAGGGGTCCATTTGTGGTTTAGCTTGGGCAATTGCTTGCGCCAATAAATAACCTATATAAGGTCCGGTGGTTAGACCAGATGACCCTAGCCCACTAGCTACGATAAGCGTGGGTTCTTCATCAAGTGCGCCAAAAAATGGGGCAAAATCTGCTGTATAGGCGCGTGTGCCGACTTGATAGGTTACTGGATAGTCTTCAAGTGTTAGCCTATCATCGATGAATGGTGTGATACCAGTCGCTAAAGATTGATACGCTTCGCTAGTTGGTGTCAAATCCCAGCCAGCCTCATTCTCGTGAGTCGCACCGACGAGTAGCTTGCCGTGCCCAAATGGAATGAAGTCAGCCTCGCCATCAAGCATGGCAACTGGCCATTGAGCTGAGTCTTTAAAGGGTGTTTGAAAACAAAGTAGTTGTCCTTTTTGGGGTCGAATATCAACATCGTAACCCAGCGGTGATAACAATTTTTTTAGGTGAGGACCTGGGCTTAATAGGACGGTAGCATATGTGGCCGTGTGACGATCCGTTTTGACTTGCCAGAAATCTGATGCTTTTTCAAGTGTGGCATATGAATCGACAAACGTGACCTGATTGGCCGTAGCTTTTTGTTTGACGTGTTGCAAGTAGGTGGCACCGTCTAAGCGACCGCCTCCCGTCAGATAAAGAGCAGGCATTTCTTTTAGAACTGGCAACAAACGCTTTGTCTGTTGACCAGTTAAAAGTTGAATCTCTCCCATATCAGGAGCGTCTTTTATCCGCTCATGCGCCAAGTCTTCTAGTGCGGAAAGTGAATCTTCAGGTCGCACAAGAAGGACACCTGATTTTGAAAAGATGGTATCAGGCAAAGCCAAATCCACGACTAATTTTTGATAAAAATGGGCACCATCTTTGGCTAATTGGTACCATTTTTTATTTCTTCGTTTGGATAGCCAAGGTGAGATAATCCCTGCGCTTGCTCGTGTCGCCTGCCCTTGTGGAAAATCATAAACCGTTATGTGATCATTTGTTAATTGACTTAGGTAAAAAGCAGCCGTAGCACCAATGATGCCGCCGCCAATGATTGCAATTTTTTTCATCGTTTTGCGCTCCTTTAACGTATGCATCATGCCATATTTTTATTTTGATGTCAAAAGTTGCAAGAAATGATATCATTTAGTGAGATTACTGAAACCAAGTGCGATACCTAAAGGAGTGTCTATATGAAATTATCCATTATTGTACCTTGTTATAATGAACAAGAATCATTGCCATTATTTTTTGCAGAGACGCAAAAGCAATTACAGAAACTTGCTGTCACACCCGAATACATCTTTGTTAATGACGGATCGACGGACCAAACATTGTCAGAGCTAAAGAAAATGCATAAACAAGAACCAACAATCGTCCATTTCATTGACTTTTCAAGAAATTTTGGTAAAGAGGCGGCCATCTATGCTGGGCTACAAGCTGCGACAGGAGATCTTGTGACACTGATGGATGCGGATTTGCAAGACCCACCAGAGCTATTACCGGAGATGTACCGACTCATAACGGAAGAAGGGTATGACTGTGTCGGCACGCGTCGCAAAAGTAGAGACGGCGAACCACCAATCCGCAGCTTCTTTTCGAAAGTCTTTTATTGGCTAATAAATAAAATTTCGCAAACGTCAATGGTCAGTGGTGTGAGAGACTTTCGTTTAATGACTCGCCAAGTTGTAGATGCGATTTTGCAGATGGGTGAGTACAATCGTTTTTCGAAAGGGATTTTTAGTTGGGTCGGTTTTAAAACCACGTATTTGCCTTATGAGAACAAAGAACGAGTTGCTGGGGAAACTTCCTGGTCGTTTTGGAGTCTTTTTCGCTATTCTTTAGAAGGAATTATTGACTTTTCAAATGTGCCCTTGCAATTGGCCGCTTGGGGTGGCATCTTTTCTTGTTTTTTAGCAGTCCTTATTATTGTAGTGATCGTTATTCGAACGCTCATATTCGGTGACCCGACTTCTGGTTGGCCTTCAATGGTATCAATTATCCTCTTTTTAGGAGGATTACAACTATTTTTTATAGGCATATTAGGACAATATATCGGGAAAATTTACTTAGAAGTGAAAAAAAGACCAGTTTATCTAATTAGAGAAACGGATTTAAATCATCCCAACAAGGACTAGCAAGTCAAAAGATATGGCTATTAAAAATGAACATTTTCCATTATAATAGAAAGCAGTTGTAATGAGAGAGTATCAATCTCATTGTTGTTTAGGAGGAGAAAGAAAACATGGCGGTGCAAAAGAAACGATATAAAGCAGTTATTGATCAACAAACGTATACCATTATTGGTACACAAAGTACCCAGCATATGGATATGGTGACCCAATTAGTTAATGATCAATTACAAGAGCTATATGCGCTTGCCCCTCAAATGGAGAAGGAACAGGCAGCTATCTTAATGGCGGTCAATGCGATTTCAGACCAATTGATTAAGCAAGAAGAAATTTTGGTACTAAAACAACAATTGGCCGAATTAAAGAAAACTGCCATCCGGGCGACTGAACTAGAAAACAAGTTAAAACGAATCGAGGCCATTGAGCAAGAAGCGAAGGCCGTCCTAGAAAAAAATGGTCAAAAAGATACAACGATTCACAACCATTTAGAAGCACAACAAATTTTAAATGAAGAGCGCAAACGCACGATCAAAGAAAAAACGGCACACACATAAAAGCGAGGGACGTTGAATGATAGGAATTTTATTACTGGTAGTGGTTGTACTTGCTTTCTACAATGGCGCAAGAAGAGGAACTGCATTGCAAGGCATTCATCTCATTGGCTTTATCATGAGTTTGTTTATTGCAAAAAACATGTATGAAGCTATCGGCAAAAAAATTGAATTATATGTTCCGTATATGTCCGTGACTGAGGATATGAAAATGGTGTTTTTTACGCAGCAACAGTCGTTTGATTTGGATCATTCCTTTTATGCCGCGTTCGCGTATATTTGTCTCGTGATTCTTGCATGGTTTGTTGTGAAGTTTTTGGCGGTCTTCTTTTTAGGCCTCCGCTATACCAAGCTTTTCGGTAAGATTGACTGGATTATTAGTGGACTAGTAAATGTGGGGATGGTCTATGCCTTACTCTTTTTCATCGTATTTTTGCTTGCATTGATACCGATCGACTTTTTACAAAATTTAGTGGACAAAGGCACTATCGGACACTTCATTTTCAAAAACACACCAGTTCTTTCGGATTACTATTATCAAATGTGGATTACTGATATTATAGGTTAGATGTATGATGGACGACATTGCAAGAGTGGTTCCGAATAATTCCTCGTTTTTCCAATATATAGTTGGAGAAAGTGAGCGTTATTCGGTTCTTTATTGTTTATTACAAAGATTGTAGGTGAAAAAATGAATCTAAGAATATTGCAGACACTTGAGTTTCAACAAGTAAAAAATCAAGTGAAGCCATTCTTAACTACGGCTCAGGGCCAGATTGCATTGACTGACCTTTTGCCTTCAAATAAAGAAAACAAAATTCAAGAACGTCTTTTTGAGACCGAGGATGCCATACATGTACTACGATTGCGTGGTGGCATTCCTGTTCCAAAATTAGAAAATATTGCTCCTCACTTAAAACGGATCGAAATCGGTGCTGATCTGAATGGTCTTGAAGTGGCGCAAATTGCTAGAGTGTTAAGCTCGACGAATCAGGTCTCAGCTTTTTTTAGTGAGTTACAAGAGCTCGAAATTGATTTTCATCGCTTGTATGACTGGGTAGAACAACTGGTTGTTTTACCTGAGTTAACGAAGCAAATGACACGTGCTGTCGATGAAGATGGTCGGGTAACAGATGAAGCTTCTCCTGAATTGAAAGGCATTCGTCAAGCAATCCGCCGTATGGAACAAAACATTCGAGAAGCACTCGATCAGCTAGTACGAGGAAGCCATGCGAAGTATTTGAGTGATGCGTTAGTCACGATGAGAAATGATCGCTATGTTTTGCCAGTGAAGCAAGAATACCGAGGCATTTTCGGCGGCGTCGTTCATGATCAAAGTGCATCTGGTCAGACTTTATTTATTGAGCCTAAGCAGATTGTTGAACTCAACAATCGCTTGCGTCAACAGCAAATTGCAGAAAAAAATGAAGTGGCGCGTATTCTTTCAGAATTATCTGCACTACTAGTTCCTCATCGTAGAGAAATTGCGCATAATTCCTATGTGCTAGGACAATTTGATGTCATGAATGCAAAAGCCCGTTACGGCAAACTGATGAAAGCCATCGTGCCGACGATGAGTATAGATAGAGAAGTGCAATTACTAAAAGCTCGCCATCCATTGATTGATCAAGAAGTCGTTGTGGCAAATGATATTATGATTGGAAAAGACTATCAAGCTATCGTGATTACTGGCCCCAATACAGGTGGTAAGACAATCACTTTGAAGACCCTTGGCTTATTGCAGCTAATGGCTCAGGCTGGATTGCCTATTCCAGTAGAGGAAGGCAGCCAAATAGGCGTATTCGCTGAAATTTTTGCTGATATTGGCGACGAACAGTCTATTGAACAGAACCTATCGACATTTTCTTCCCATATGACCAACATCGTGTCTATTTTAGACAAAATTGATGAGAAAAGTTTGGTATTATTTGATGAGCTAGGTGCGGGTACTGATCCGCAAGAAGGGGCAGCCTTGGCCATTGCGATCTTGGATGCAGTCGGAGCAAAATCATCCTATGTCATGGCAACGACCCATTATCCAGAATTAAAAATATATGGCTACAATCGCGCAAAGACAATCAACGCGTCGATGGAATTCGATGTAGATACCCTAAGTCCAACGTATCGGCTGTTAATTGGGGTACCTGGTCGCAGTAATGCCTTTGAAATTTCAAAACGCTTGGGCTTAGATACCACCATAATTGAGGAAGCGAAGCAAATTATGAGCGGAGAAAGCCAAGATATTAATGAAATGATCGCTGATTTAGAAAATCAACGCAAAATGACGGAAACCGAATATTTGGAATTACGTCAACAATTGCAAGAATCTGAGAAGTTACAAAAAGAGCTAACCAAAGCGACGGAATTATTTTACCAAGAGCGCGACGATGAACTCGCAAAAGCCCGCAAAAAAGCCAATGAGCTAGTTGAAGAGGCTCAGGAGAAATCTGACCGCATTATTAAAGAACTACGACAAATGCAACTGGAAGGTCAAGCGACACCAATCAAAGAACATCGTTTGATTGCAGCGAAGACCAAGATGGCGAGTCTCCACCAAGAAGACGCATTGAAGAAAAATAAAGTATTGAAAAAGGCGAAAGCCGCCAAGTCCTTGAAAATAGGCGATGAAGTCCGCGTTATTTCTTATGGTCAACGAGGGGAACTGATTAAAAAAGTCGGTAATCACCAGTGGCAAGTCCAAATGGGGATTTTAAAAATGACCATTGACGACACAGATATCGAAGCCATCGCTGCGCCAAAGCAACCGACGCAACGAACGGTTCATACTGTGCGCTCCCAACGAGCAGCACACGTATCGCCGCAGCTTGACCTAAGAGGAAAACGCTACGAGGAAGCCTTAGCCGAAGTCGATCAATATTTGGATGCGGCCATTCTTGCTAACTATCCACAAGTCACCATCGTTCATGGAAAAGGGACTGGTACATTGCGTCAAGGAATCGTGAACTACTTAAAGAATCATCGAAGTGTCAAACACTTTGAGTTCGCACCAGCCAATCAAGGGGGTAATGGGGCAACCATTGTTCAGTTTAAGTAATTCTTACAAATGACAAGCAAATGTTTTTTTGTTCTTAGAACTTGATGCTATACTACTAGTAGTAAACAAATGGAGGAATTAATTATGCCAACAAATATTACCGATGCTACATTTACTGAAGAAACAGATAAAGGTCTTGTATTAATTGATTTTTGGGCACCATGGTGTGGCCCTTGCCGGATGCAAGCACCGATTTTAGAGCAATTAGCAAATGAATTCGATGAAGAAGAATTAAAAATTGTCAAAATGGATGTTGATGAAAACCCAGAAACTCCGGCATCATTTGGCATTATGAGTATCCCAACATTGGTTCTAAAAAAAGATGGCCAAATGGTGGAAAAAGTGGTAGGCGTTCATACGAAAGATCAACTAGAAGAATTGGTAAAAAGCTACCAATAATTGATTGCAGTTGTGACAAAAGCATTTAGATCGTGTAAGTTGCTTTCGTAATACTATTTGTGTTTAAGGGAGTGTGACGGATGTGTGTCACACGCCCTTTTTGATTTTTTGATTATGGTATACTGATGAAGAGGAAGGTGAGCAAATGAATGAGCAAATTCGACATAAACTAGCCTTGTTACCCGATCAATCTGGCTGTTATTTAATGAAGGATAAGAATGGAACAATCATTTATGTTGGAAAAGCAAAAGTCTTAAAAAATCGTGTCCGTTCCTATTTTACTGGAAGCCATGACACCAAGACAGAGCGGCTAGTGAGTGAAATTGTCGATTTTGAATACATTGTTACAGAATCAAATATTGAAGCGTTGGTCTTAGAAATTAATTTAATTCAACAAAATAATCCTAAATATAATATTATGCTAAAAGATGATACCTCATATCCGTTTATAAAAATCACAAATGAGGCCTATCCAAGGCTACTAATTACGAGGAAAGTGCTGAAAGACAAAGCCTTTTACTTTGGTCCGTACCCTGATGTGCGCGCAGCGAATGAGACAAAGAAATTGCTTGACCGGTTGTTTCCGTTTAGAAAATGCAAAGTGTTACCCAAAGATGTCTGCTTGTATTACCATATGGGACAATGCTTGGCGCCGTGTGTCTTTGATATTCCGAAAGAGACATACACGAAAATGGCAATTGAAATTCGGCGCTTTTTAAATGGGGGCCATGCACAGATTCAAAAAATGCTAACACAACGTATGGAAGATGCTGCTGAGCGTCTTGAATTTGAGAAGGCAGCCGAATATCGAGACCAGATTCAGGCGATTGAGACAGTGATGACGCGACAAAAAATGACACAGACTGACCTTGTTGATCGAGATGTTTTTGGTTACGACATTTTAAATGGCTGGATGTGCGTGCAAGTATTCTTTATTCGACAGGGAAAAGTAATCGAACGTGATGTCTCGATGTTCCCTTTTTATAATGATGCACCGGAAGATTTTTTGACATTCATTGGCCAATTTTATCAAGAGAATGCCCATTTTATCCCAAAAGAAGTATTAATTCCTGCTGACATCGATCAGGAGAGTGTAAAAGCCATTGTTCCGACAAGAATTACGCAGCCACAACGGGGAGAAAAGAAAAAGTTAGTCGATTTGGCGGGAAAGAATGCGAAGATTTCACTGACAGAAAAATTTGAATTAATCCAACGTAAGGAAGAGCGGACGATTGGTGCAATTGATAAGCTCGGTCAAGCGATGAATATTCCAAAGCCAATCCGTATCGAAGCCTTTGATAATTCCAATATTATGGGGACCAATCCTGTTTCGGCGATGGTTGTCTTTGTAGATGGCAAACCAGCAAAAAAAGAATACCGGAAATACAAAATCAAGACCGTCGTTGGTCCGGATGATTATGCATCTATGCGTGAAGTTATCTACCGACGCTATGCCCGTGTCTTAAAGGAAAATTTGCCGCTACCTGATTTGATTATTATTGATGGTGGAAAAGGCCAAGTCGATGTCGCCAAAGATGTCTTAGATAACCAATTAGGTCTAGACATCCCCATCGCTGGTCTTGCTAAAAATGATCAGCACAAAACGAGCGAGTTACTATTCGGATCACCACTACAAGTAATTCCATTGCCACGAAATTCAGCGGAGTTTTTTCTGTTGCAACGGATCCAAGATGAAGTGCACCGCTTTGCAATTACCTTTCATCGTCAACTTAGAAGCAAAAATAGTTTTGCTTCTCGATTGGATGATATTGCCGGACTTGGACCAAAGCGAAAAAAAGAATTACTCAAACAATTTAAATCATTGAAAAAAATCGAAGAAGCGACCATCGAGGAACTCCAACAAGTCGGACTTCCAAGACCAGTAGCTGAAACTCTTTACCAAAAACTTCATGAACAGAAAGCTACAGATAAGCAAGAATAAAAATTTTGAGATAGCAGTAACTACAAGCAAAAGCCCATGCAAGCCAAAATTACGAGAATCAACTTCGGGATTTCATGGGCTTTTTACTTGTATCTACTGCTATCTCAGCTTTGTTTATGAGTACGATGCCCACCAGATAGTTACATTGTCAACCGAATGAACCAATTTTTATAAGTTTTCAACAATGTACTTAAAAAATTCTTGATCTAGTGGGTGGGTATGGCAGGATTGCTCCGGATGCCATTGTACACCAATAATTGTATTGCCATAATAAGTACTTTCGATGGCTTCAATAGCGCCGTCAGTTGTATGAGCGGTCACTGTAAAGTGATTGGCAACTTGATCAACAAATTGATGATGATACGAATTTACTTTGTACGTCTCAGGTAAAAATTGACGAAGCAAACTTGTCTCTTTGATCGTCACGTCATGCGTCGGATGCTCCAAAGAAATCGGTGATTGGACATGTTTCAATGTGTAATCCGTCAATGATGTATCTTGATACAACGTACCACCAAAAGCCACGTTAAGGACTTGCATGCCTCTACATACACCGACAATTGATTTTCCTTGCTTCACAGCTTCTTTGATTAATGCTAACTCAAATTCATCGCGCGCCTCAAAGACTTCTCCTAGTAGGGGATGTCGCGCTTGATGAAAGTATTTTGGATCGATATCTTGACCACCAGCTAATACTAATACATCAATTTGCTCGATATAGGCGACTGCATCCTCAACAATTCCTACAGGTAGGATTACTGGCAAGCTATTTGCGCGTAAAAAACCTTGAATAAAATCTCTAGGCGTATAGGAAAAATAATACGTATGTTGATCTTTTTCGTCATATGTTGACCGTTCGTTTCCGATAATACCAATTCTTTTTTTCATAGTGGTCGTTCCTTTCAAAACAATACTGCAGTCGAGTTAGAAAGAAACACCCTCTAGTAACTAACTAAGTTTTCCTTATTTTTCGACGTAGCAATGATAATTTTTAGCGTACACGAATGACTTCAATTTTGTATCCATCTGGGTCTTTAATGAAGTAATAAGAAGGAGGGGTACCGGGTAGTCCTTTCAGATCCGTTACATCAAACCCTTCTGCTACATGCTTTTCATGCAAAGCGGCAACGTCTTCAGTCGCGATGGCAATATGACCATAGCCATCTCCTAAATCATAACCCGGATGGTCGTAATTGTACGTCAACTCTAATTCATAGTCATCATCCGGTAGTGTCAAATAGACTAGCGTAAATTTTGCATCTGGAAAATCTCTACGGCGACTTTCTTCAAAATTAAATGCCTTTTGATAGAAAGCAAGTGAAGCATCCAAGTCTTTTACTCGAACACAAGTATGGGCCATTTTCATAATGTTCATCCTCCATTTCTTTGATAGGTATATCATAACATAGTGTGAGAAAATGAAAAATGATTTCGCCTAGATTCTGCTTGTATTTAAAATCGAAAACGAGTAGAATTTTCGTAAAAGGAGACGGTCTAATATGAAGAGTGAGCCAGTTTTTGGAAAGAAAGAACACGGTAGACAATACAAAAAACGAGTGGGGGTTTATGTCGTTATTAGCCGTAATCAAAAACAAGAAGTCATTTTGGTTCAGGCGCCAAACGGAGCATACTTTTTACCTGGAGGCGAAATTGAAGCAAACGAGACGCATCTTGAAACCATTCGTAGAGAGATGCTAGAAGAGGTTGGCTTTGAGGTATTTGTGGGCGAGTTTTTAGGTACTGCAGTCGAGTACTTTTACTCGAGTCACCGCGATATTTATTATGAACACCCAGGATTTTTCTATGTTGTGGATCATTGGTCCAAAATCGCGGAACCTACAGAAAAAACGAATCATTTGCTTTGGACTACGCCAGAAGATGCCATGCTCTTATTAAAGAGAGGGAGCCATCGTTGGGCATTGCAAAAATGGATGAATGAATAAAGAAAAAAAGCTGAGTCACCATCAAGCAAAAAGACCAGCCAATCCAACAGTTGTTTTGAAAAACTTTGGGTTGGCTAGTTTTTTGTGTAGCTGGTACTTCTACCATGCGGGTTTAATCAGTTTAGCAGCACAAAATAATTGTGTACGAATTGTTACTTCTTTATAGCGCGTAAGTATGGATGGCATAGGCAACGCCATCTTCATCATTTGATTTGGTCACGTGTTGGGCATGCTTTTGAATAGCTGCTGTCGCATTGCCCATAGCGACACCTAGTCCTGCATATTGCAACATCGATACATCATTTTCATTATCACCAATGGCCATCACTTCATCTGCTGTAAGGCCTAAATGCTCACTCAAACGACTTAATGCTAAGCCTTTACTAACTTCTTTGTTGAGTACTTCAAGGAAGAAAGGGGCGCTTTTGACAATTGTAAACCGTTCATAGAAGTCTCGCGATAGGTGATTGATTGTTCGATTTAATTTTTCCGGTTCATCAATAAGCATCATTTTGACAATGCTCAAGTCAGGGGTCATTTCTTCGGGTGTCCGATACTTTAAGGGCATAGTTGACAAATACGCTTCATGCACAGTATAAGGACTAACGTCGCGATTGGCTGTGTAGATAGCTTCTTCCGTTTCAGTCAATAATGGGCAATTTAATCTTCTTGCCTCGACTTCAATCGCTAGGTAATCTTCATACGATAAGCCAAATAGCGAGATTTTTTCTTTTGTCTTGCAGTTTAACACGAGCGACCCATTAAAATTGATGACATAGTCGTCTTCATTTGTTAAGTCTAATTCTTGAATTAATTTTTCGACACCTAAGTAGGGACGACCAGTACAAAGGACAATCTTAATTCCTTTTGTTTGTGCCAATTTTAAGCTTTCTTTGACAGCTTCCGTTACTTGATGATGGCTGTTTAAGAGAGTACCATCAATGTCGATTGCGATTAGTTTTATTGTCATTTGTCTTTTCCTTTCTATTGCAAGTGACCGTTATGAATATGAGAAAGAAATGACTCATAGGTTTCGCTGAATAAATTGTAGTTTGTTTGTTGCTGGTTATGAATCATTTCTCTAGGGAAATAAAAACGGTTGTCACCTTGCGTCTGGCCAGCTAGTGCAGCCACAAGCGGACTGACTTTTGATAATTCTACTAAGCTACCATCTTTTTGTTGTAGCTCAATTTGAGTACGGTGCTTGTTTGATTTTGGTCGGTAAAAATCATAAGGCAAATCAAAACTAGAATTAATAGCTGTATAATACTCGTCATTGTAGCCGACTTTTTTGACATCTTTTCTTAAAAGTTGAATCAGCTGCTCATCAATCTCAGGCTGGAAACTTGCTGATTTCAGTGGTTTTCGATTCAGGAATCGATTCGCCAAATCACTTAAAATTGCATCAGAAGAATCGGTCCAGTGATTGAAATAGGTATTCAAGACGCCATCATCTAAGCGGACGTAATCTTCTAATTTGAATTCGTCATTTAAAAAGGGAACGATTAATTCGGAATGACGTTCGAACCACTCTTGGTTTTCTGGATACAATTCTTTGGCACGATTTAATAAATGTTGTAAGACGACTTCCATTCCGCGCGAGCTAGGATGGAAATATACTTGCACGTACATTTGGTAGCGACTCACTATGTAATCTTCCACTGCGTGCATCCCGTTCATTGCGAAGCAGATGCCATCATTATAGGGTCTGACTACGCGCAAAATTCGTGTAATATCAAATGTTCCATATTCCGTACCTGTAAAGTAGGCATCACGCAATAAATAATCCATACGATCGGCGTCAATTTGACTAGAGATCATTTGAACTACTTGTGGATTTGGATATTGTTTGGTGATAACGCTAGCTACCTTTTCTGGAAAACCTTCTTCTACCCGGTTCAAAATTTGGTACACTTCCGTAGTAGGAGAGGTAATGATATCTACCGTAATGGCTTCATGGTTGGTTTGAAAAATGTGTTCAAAGGTATGAGAGTAAGCCCCATGCCCAATGTCATGTAAGAGCGCAGCACACAAGACTACCAATCGTTCAGAATCATCCCAACCGGCTGCTCCCATTTTTTTGATTGAAAAATTTCGCTCGAAAATGTCGCAAATTCTACGCGCAATTTCATAAACACCCAAAGAGTGCGAGAAGCGAGTGTGCTCTGCTCCATGAAAGGTAAATGAAGATGTACCAAGCTGATGGATTCTACGTAAGCGTTGGACTTCTCGAGAATTAATCAGATCCAAAATCACTTGATGTTGCACATGAATATAATTATGAACCGGATCACGAAACACCTTCTCAATGGGAAGCATCTGTTGCTTATAGGCTGTTGTCATGTAATAGCTCCTTTATTTGATCGTTGCGATCAATCATACTATTTTCTTTGGTGCGATATAAGTCTGCCGACGCTCTCTGATCTAGCCAATCGGATAGCGATGAAATGACTGTAGGGTCATCAAACAAGGCGACAAAACGGCCTTTCACTTGATCAACAGTCATCTCAGTATTGAGTAATTGGCTTAAAGTTGTCATACTATCCGGATTGACAGGTGGATAACCATCTTGGCCGAACTGCTCTTGAAGTCCACTTTGGTAGAAAGCTCGGACAAGCTCACCACGACGCTGTTGCTCGCCATTGACACTTAAATACATCATCACTGCAATGCCATTTTTGACACGCCGCTGAGCAATGCCAGCTATTTTTTTGCCATTGACAGATAAATCAAACGTTCCTGGACAATAAGAATCACTAATTTCAAATGCTTCAATCACTAACTCAGGTAACGCTTCTTTCGTGAGCTGATACATCACCTGGTATGCCTCATCTGTCAGCCGAAGTTGCTCACTTTTTGGAAATATATATGAAATATTAAGTACGCCTTCATCAGCAATGACGGCTAGCCCACCAGCATTGCGAACAATTGGCTGGTAACCTGAATGGATTACAGATTGTAAGCCTTTTTGCAAATAAGGGACACGCATGTCTTTCATTCCTAGAATCAGCGTACGATCAAGTTGCCAAAAATGTAGAAACGCATTTTTTGTTTCACCAGCCTCTTGCGTAAAGACATCAGTGATGGCAAAGGGTGAAAAAGAAGTCATGGACTGAGAAGCACTTTGATCAAAAAGATACACAGTCATATAATTATCTCTCCTCATAAGTATTCTGTACTTATTATATACGATAATTTGGGTGAAAAGGAAGGAGCCGATTGAAATTGTAGATAAATTGACAAAACAGCAAAAAAAATGAACAATGGAGCTAGTAAGTTAAAGGAGGAACATTTGTGGATTTAACACAAGCATTACCAATTGCTATCCATTTAGAGACTGTCACAGTACAAGAAGGAACACGTCAGGACTTTGTCTTTGATGTGGCTGGCCAGATTGTAAAAATTGGCGATACATTATATATTCGTTACAAAGAGGAAGCAACGGATTCGACCGAAGAAATTCCGGTCACAATTAAAATACTTCCGGATGGCAGCATACAATTAATTCGCGCGGGTGAAATGCGTTTGCGTTTGAAATTTACTTATAAGGAAAGAAATGAAAGCCAATATAAAGCACCATTTGGTATGCTATTTTTTAGTACATATACCCATAATTTGCACGTTAGCCTGACAGATAAGCCCATCGCGGGAGCAGTTTCGCTTTCGTATGATTTATATATGGCTGAGCAAAAAATAGGAGAATACTCACTTTCCTTAACATTTACAGTGTAATTTTTGAAATAATGAAAGAAAAAATTGCTTTTTTGCCTCGGTTTTTGTATGATTAGACGTAGACTTTGAAAGGACGTGTCCCGATTGGAAATTAATGTATTTGAAGGCAAAGATAAGAGCGAATTATCCATGATAGAAGTGGCGCATGCGATTTTAGAACAACGTGGTGATGTGATGGACTTTTCTGATTTAGTCAATCAGATTCAAAACTACCTTGGAAAATCGGATGGTGAAATTCGTGATTCTTTGGCTCAGTTTTATACAGATTTGAATATTGATGGAAGTTTCATTTCTTTAGGCGACAACCGTTGGGGACTAAGATCTTGGTATGCAATTGATTCAATTGATGAAGAATTAAACCATGGCTTAGATGAAGATGATGAAGATGCGCCACGTCGTAGAAAGCGCAAGAAAGTCAACGCCTTTATTAATGGTGATGATGACGCAATCGATTACAATGATGATGATCCAGAAGATGCAGATTTGTCAGATGACGAGGATGATTTATTTGAAGATGATGATGATGACGATGAAGAAATTTCGGCATACAACTCTGATTTACAAGAAATTGGAGCAGACGCATCAGAAGACGATGAAGAACAAGTTCCTGAAAATATCGAAGAAGACTTAACAATTATCGAAGACGATGAAGACGACGAAGAACTTTACAAAGACGATGAAGAATAGTCTAAACAAAAAACACCCAGCTCAATTTGAGCCGGGTGTTTTTTTATCGAAAATCATTAGCCAATCCAGATTGAGTTCTAGAACAATCTGTTGTATGCTATTACAGATGAAACTACGCACCCTAAGGGAATCGAACCCCTGTCTCAAGAACCGGAATCTTGTGTGATATCCACTACACTAAGGGTGCAAGCACTTAATTAGTATAACGAATATTTTGAAAAAAACAAGGGGGTAAACATGAAATTTGAACAGCAACTTTCCCAGAAGCAACGCCAGGTGCAACAACTAGCGCTGACACAGCAGTTACAGCAGTCACTTAAAGTTTTGCAATTTAGTGGTGAAGAACTTTTTGAATTTATTAATCAGCAAACTCTTGAAAACCCATTAATTGAATTAAATAGCCAATACTACAATGGATTAGCCCGAAAAAATACATTGGGAAACACCTCAACACCGGTAGAGACAAATTTTGGTCAAATAGCCGATACGCACCATTCTTTTTTTGAATATTTGTTAGCACAAGTTCATTTGAATTACCGCGACACACCATTGAGAAAACTAGTCATAACATTAATCAGCTATTTGGACAATGATGGATTTTTACGAACATCTTTGCATGACATTAGTGATGAACTTCAAAAAAGCTATATTGAATTGTTGGATGCGTTGACTTTAATTCAACAACTGGATCCAGCCGGAGTAGGTGCGAGAAATTTACAAGAATGTCTCATGCTTCAAACAGAGCGAGATAACTATGCACCGTCCATTGCTTATATAATTCTTGAAAGCTATTTTGATCAATTAGTTGAAAGAAAATGGCTTGAGATTAGTAAGCAGTTGGAGGTAACGCTAGAAGATGTCCAAAAGGTTTTTGACTATATTCAGACTTTATCACCAGCGCCAGGAGGATTCTTTCAAAAGGACGAGGGATTATACATTATTCCCGATTTAAAAGTCGATATCGTGGGAAATGAGATTGTGTTAAAATCTACGCGCTCCATTCAGCCACCATTAAAGTTAAATGAAGAGTATTTTGATCAATTCAAGGAGACGACGGATCTGGATGTCAAAAAATTTTTAAAAGAAAAAAAACAAAACTACGAATGGCTGAAAAAAACAATTGATCAAAGAGGCAATACAATTTTGCGTGTTGGAGAATGTATTGTACGTCATCAAAAGGCTTTTTTCTTAGAAGAAACACATCCGTTGAGGCCACTAACCCTAAAAGAAATTGCTGATGAGTTAGCGATTCACGAATCAACTGTGAGTCGGTCAGTAAATCATAAATATCTTGAAACAAGTTTTGGTATTTTTGAATTAAAGCATTTTTTTGTCGCAAAACTTGCAAGTGAAAGTGGTGAAGCGATATCTACACAACAAGCAAAAGAGCATCTTGTTCAGTTTATTCGTAATGAGGATAAAAGGAAGCCACTATCTGATCAAAAGGTAGTAGAGCTAATGAAGAGTGTAGGAATCAATCTTTCTAGGAGGACGGTTGCGAAGTATCGTGAAGAATTAGGTATTTTAGGCTCCTCTAAAAGAAAACGATTTGATTAAAATTTTTAAACACTTCATAACCGCTATGTAGAGCGATTATGAAGTGTTTCCTTATGAATAAAGTGTTAAGATTTCTTATTCATTAAAATGTTGAACAGCTAATGGTTGCATCATAATTCAAATCGTGCTATCATTCATTTGTAAGAGTTATTAGATGCTCTTCAAAAATTTTTATCCTCAACGGGTCGTATTAAGTCTATGTTGGACGTTTTTTGTCCGCCGGAGGTTTTTATGCAAAAGCAAGATGATTTTAAAGTGTTAGAGGAAATCGTTCCGGATATCTTGACCGTTTTACAAGAACGATATCGTATTCTCCAGCATATTTACTGGATGCAACCGGTAGGACGTAGAAGCTTATCAGAAAGTCTTGGCTTGACTGAACGAGTTTTGAGAACTGAAACAGATGGGTTGAAAAACTTAAATCTGATTTCTTCATCAAAAAGTGGGATGTTACTCACCAAAAAAGGGGAGCAGTTATATTCCCAGTTGGGTTCACTAGTAGATCGTCTTTTTGGGATGAGACAGCTAGAAAAGCAATTGGCAAGCTATTTTGGTATTGACAAATGTTTAATTGCTGATGGAGATTCTGACCAACAAAGAAAAGTGATCAGTTCATTTGGAAGATTGCTTAATGAAGCACTTGATGCAAAGCTTCCAGAAAAAAGCAATATCATTGCTGTAATGGGTGGTACAACCATGGCGATGGCTGCGGAAGAATTGAGAAGTTTGGAAACTGATCGCCGACACAATTTATTTGTACCAGCTCGCGGAGGAATTGGGGAATCTGTAAATGTACAAGCCAATTCAGTCAGCGCCGTAATGGCGATGAAATCGCATGGTGATTATCGTTCGTTGTTCGTTCCAGAACAATTGAGCTCCACAACATATGATTCACTACTACAAGAGCCTTCGATTAAAGAAGTATTAAATTTGATTGGACAGGCAAATTGTGTGATTCACGGGATTGGACGAGCACTGCACATGGCAGCAAGAAGGAAAATGCCAGAGACCGATATTTTAATGCTAAAACAAAAGCATGCGGTTGCTGAGTCATTTGGGTATTTTTTCAATGAACAAGGAGAGATTATTTATAAAATCCCTCGAATTGGGTTACAATTGAAAGATATTCAACATATTCCCTATGTATTTGCAGTTGCAGGTGGACGAGGAAAGGCCAAAGCAATTCGAGCTTACATGCAAAATGCACCAAAACAAACGTGGCTCATCACTGATGAAGCTGCTGCTAATGAGATTTTAAAAGGGGTAACCCTTTAAAATAAAATTTTTATGATTTTCATAAGGAGGAAATCTTAAATGACAGTTAAAGTAGGTATTAATGGATTTGGACGTATTGGACGTTTAGCATTTCGTCGTATCCAAGATGTAGAAGGAATCGAAGTAGTTGCTATCAATGACTTAACAGATGCTAAAATGTTAGCTCACTTGTTAAAATATGATACAACACAAGGCCGTTTCAATGGTACAGTTGAAGTTCACGAAGGATCTTTCAATGTTAACGGAAAAGAAGTTAAAGTATTAGCTAACCGTAACCCTGAAGAATTACCTTGGGGTGAATTAGGTGTTGATATCGTTTTAGAATGTACTGGATTCTTCACTTCTAAAGAAAAAGCAGAATTACACTTAAAAGCTGGTGCGAAACGTGTAGTTATCTCTGCTCCTGGTGGTAACGATGTACCAACAATCGTTTACAACGTAAACCATGAAACATTAACTGGAGACGAAACAGTAATCTCTGGTGCTTCATGTACTACTAACTGTTTAGCTCCAATGGCTAAAACTTTAAATGACGATTTTGGTGTTGTTGAAGGATTAATGACAACTATCCATGCTTACACAGGTGACCAAATGACTTTAGACGGACCACACCCTAAAGGCGACTTCCGTCGTGCGCGTGCTGCTGCTGCAAACATCGTTCCTAACTCAACAGGTGCGGCTAAAGCAATCGGTTTAGTAATCCCTGAATTGAACGGCAAATTAGATGGAGCTGCACAACGTGTTCCTGTTCCAACTGGTTCATTAACTGAATTAGTTACTGTATTAGAAAAACAAGTAACTGTTGACGAAGTAAATGCTGCAATGGAAAAAGCATCTAACGAATCATTTGGTTACACAACTGACGAAATCGTTTCATCTGATATTGTTGGAATCAACTTTGGTTCTTTATTCGATGCAACACAAACTCGTGTTATGACAGTTGGCGACAAACAATTGGTTAAAACAGTTGCTTGGTATGACAATGAAATGTCTTACACTTCACAATTAGTTCGTACTTTAGAATACTTCGCTAAATTATAAGATTTGTAGTCATAAAATCTAATTTTGCATTGTATGAGCGGGGGAGCAGCGCGCTTCTCCGCTTTTTTTTTAGAAAATAACTGTTGTATAATAGCTAGGAGGTATATTCAATGGCAAAGATGACTATTGAAGATCTTGACTTAAAAGACAAAAAAGTATTGGTACGTGTGGATTTCAATGTTCCATTGAAAGACGGAGTAATTACTGACGATACAAGAATTAAAGCAGCACTACCTACAATTAAGTATGTATTAGATCATGATGGTAAAGCAATCTTGTTCTCTCACCTGGGTCGTGTAAAAACAGAAGAAGATAAAGCTGGAAAATCATTGGCACCAGTTGCTAAACGTTTAAGTGAATTATTAGGCAAAGAAGTAACATTTGTGCCAGAAACACGTGGTGAAAAATTAGAAGCTGCAATCGCTGGGATGAAAGACGGAGATGTTGTTTTATTTGAAAACACTCGTTTTGAAGACATCGACGGCAAAAAAGAAAGCAAAAATGATCCAGAATTAGGCAAATACTGGGCTTCTTTAGGCGATGTATTTGTAAATGATGCATTTGGTACAGCTCACCGTGCACACGCCTCTAATGTTGGTATTGCTTCTACTGGTATTCCGACTGTTGCTGGATTCTTAATGGAAAAAGAAATCAACTTTGTTGGTGGATTAGTTGAAAATCCAAAACGTCCGATGGTGGCTATCTTAGGTGGAGCAAAAGTATCAGATAAAATTGGTGTAATCGAAAACTTAATCGATAAAGCTGATAAAATTCTTATTGGTGGTGGAATGACTTACACATTCTACAAGGCATTAGGCCATTCAGTAGGTAAATCTATTTGTGAATTAGATAAAGTAGACTTAGCTAAAAGCTTATTAGAAAAAGCAGATGGCAAAATTATCTTACCAATCGATACTGTTTGTGCAGATGACTTTAGCAACGATGCTCACACAGAAATTCATGAAAAAAATGTTCCTGATGACTTAGAAGGTCTAGATATCGGTCCAAAAACCGTTGAACTATTTACAAAAGAATTGCAAGGCGCAAAATCAGTTGTATGGAATGGTCCAATGGGCGTATTCGAACTGTCTAACTTTGCTAAAGGGACTATTGGTGTATGTAAAGCAATTGCTGAATTACCAGATGCAATCACAATTATTGGTGGTGGCGATTCTGCTGCTGCAGCTGAACAATTAGGCTTTGCTGACAAATTTACCCACATCTCTACTGGTGGTGGTGCGAGTCTTGAATTATTAGAAGGCAAGACTTTACCAGGATTAGCTGCTATTAACGATAAATAATCTAAATTAGTAAATATAGTGAATGTTTTTTATAGAGGAGTGTCAAACATGCGTAAACCAATTATCGCAGGAAACTGGAAAATGAACAAAACTGCTTCTGAAGCAAAAGCTTTTGCTCAAGCAGTAGCAACAAAAATCCCTAGCAACGACAAGGTAGATTCAGTTGTTGGTTCACCAGCATTATTTTTAGAAACTTTGGTATCTGAGTCTAAAGGAACTGATTTAAAAGTTGCTGCTCAAAACTGCTACTGGGAAAATGCTGGTGCGTTCACTGGTGAAATTTCACCAGCAGCTTTAGCAGACCTTGGTGTTCAATATGTAATTATTGGCCATTCTGAACGTCGTGAATACTTCCACGAAACAGATGAAGAAATCAACAAAAAAGCCAAAGCAATTTTTGCAAACGGTATGTTACCAATCCTATGTTGTGGTGAATCTCTTGAAACATATGAAGCTGAAAAAACAGCTGAATGGATCGAAGGACAAATTACAGCTGGCTTAGCTGATTTATCTGCTGAACAAGTAAGCAGCATGGTGATTGCGTATGAACCAATCTGGGCTATTGGAACTGGTAAATCTGCTGATGCAACGATTGCAGATACAATATGTGGTGTGGTACGTTCGACTGTAGAAAAATTATACGGCAATGACGTAGCATCTAAAGTCCGTATCCAATACGGTGGTTCAGTAAAACCAGAAAATATCGCTGAATACATGGCAAAAGAAAATGTTGATGGCGCATTAGTTGGTGGCGCAAGCTTGGAAGCTGATTCATTCTTAGCATTATTAGATGCTGTAAAATAAATTTGGTAACAAACTGCAATTTCAATTGCAGGATACACAAAAATTCATTACAATAAAGATGTTAAAAAAAGGAATATTCCTTTTTAATATAACAACACTTAAAGGAGAGACAAAATCATGTCAATTATTACTGATGTTTACGCTCGCGAAGTCTTAGACTCACGTGGTAACCCAACAATCGAAGTAGAAGTTTATACAGAATCAGGTGCGTTTGGACGCGGAATGGTTCCTTCTGGAGCTTCAACTGGTGAATACGAAGCTGTCGAATTACGTGACGGTGACAAAGCTCGTTATGGTGGAAAAGGTGTTACTAAAGCAGTTGACAACGTAAATAACGTGATTGCAGAAGCGATTATCGGTTACGATGTTCGTGATCAAATGGCAATTGATAAAGCAATGATCGCTTTAGATGGTACTCCTAATAAAGGAAAATTAGGTGCGAACGCTATTCTAGGTGTTTCAATCGCTGTTGCTCGTGCTGCTGCAGACTATCTAGAAGTACCTTTATACCATTACTTAGGTGGATTTAATACAAAAGTATTACCTACACCAATGATGAACATTGTAAATGGTGGTTCTCACTCAGATGCACCAATCGCTTTCCAAGAATTCATGATCTTACCTGTAGGCGCACCTACATTTAAAGAAGCATTACGTTGGGGTGCTGAAATCTTCCACGCTTTGAAAGGTATCCTACATGACCGCGGATTAGAAACATCTGTTGGTGACGAAGGTGGATTTGCTCCTCGTTTTGAAGGAACTGAAGACGGAGTTGAAACAATCTTAGCTGCTATTAAAAAAGTTGGCTTAGAACCAGGTAAAGATGTATATCTTGGTTTTGACTGTGCTTCATCTGAATTCTACGAAAACGGCGTATATGACTATACTAAATTTGAAGGTGAAACAGGCGTTAAACGTACTGCTGCTGAACAAGTAGACTACCTTGAAGAATTAGTTAACAAATACCCAATCATCACAATTGAAGATGGTATGGATGAAAACGACTGGGATGGTTGGAAACTATTAACTGACCGTCTAGGCGACAAAGTTCAATTAGTTGGTGATGATTTATTCGTTACAAACACTGAAAAACTTGAAAAAGGTATCGAACAAGGAATTGGTAACTCAATCCTAATCAAAGTGAACCAAATCGGTACATTAACTGAAACATTTAATGCAATCGAAATGGCTAAAGAAGCTGGCTACACTGCAGTTGTTTCTCACCGTTCTGGTGAAACAGAAGATTCAACAATCTCTGATATCGCTGTAGCAACAAACGCTGGCCAAATTAAAACTGGTTCTCTTTCACGTACTGACCGTATTGCAAAATACAACCAATTATTACGTATCGAAGACCAATTAGGTGAAGTTGCTGAATACAAAGGTTTGAAATCTTTCTACAACTTAAAAAACAAATAATCATTCATTTGATGATGGGGGCCTCTCTACACTTGTAGAGAGGTTTTTCGTTTTGAGCTAAATAAATTTTTGTGGTAAGTTTTGCTTAAATATGCTAGAGTAGTAATGAGATATTTTCGGCAACTAGGGAGGTTTTTTAAGCATGTACGATTTCATTTTAGGTGTAGTCATTGTGTTGTCATTTGTTATTATAGCAACGATTATGATGCAACCAAGCAAACAAAATAGTGCAGCAAGCGCCTTTACGGGTGGAGCAGATCAATTATTTGGAAAGCAAAAAGCACGAGGATTTGAAGCAGTAATGCAACGCTCAACAGCAATTTTAGGAGCGATTTGGATCATCTTACTATTTGTGCTAGCTTTCTTATCATCAAAATAATCTTGAAGCCTCTCAGAAATGAGAGGTTTTTTGCTAGATATGTATAAAAAATAGCCGAGGTGAACTATGAAGAAAAAATTTATGAATCCTAAACCAATTTATGTTAAAAAAACTAGTCGAGCCATTATTTTACTACATGCGTACTCTGGTAGCCCTAATGATGTGCGGATGTTGGCACGCTTTCTAGAGCAGGCAAATTATACAGTCTATACGCCAATATTCACAGGTCACGGCACAAGGAATCCAGAAGATATCTTAAATGAAGAGCCAGATCAATGGTGGCAAGATACACAAGCGGCGATTGCCTTTTTAAAACAAGAAGGATTTCAAGAGATTGCTATATTTGGTTTATCAATGGGTGGTTTATTCGCCACGAGAGCCTTAGAAGAAAAAATTAGTGGCTTAATTGGCGGTGGGGCTTTTTGTTCTCCATTATTACCTGAAAAGACCAATGTACCTGAAAATTTTTACCGTTATGCCCAATTCATGTTAGATACTTTTTCTGATGATACACCAGAAGAGCAGCAACGTCGTTTAGAGGCCATTCCCTCACTGGTAGACACACAACTTGAAAACATCCATACCCATGGGAGAAGGACGTATGAGCAACTCTCACAAATGGATGCACCTTATTTTATTGCTCAGGCAGCATTGGATGAGATGATTTCACCGGATAGTGTGTTTACAGTGATTCAAAAAATAAAAAGCCAAAAATTTACATTACAATGGTATCCTAATAGTGGACATGTAGTAACAGTTGGGAAAGAACACAAAGAATTTGAAAGAGACGTACTCTCGTTTATCGAGAGTTTACCTTGGAAAGAGGAAATGCATGACCAATAAAATCAAAGAGCACGTCAATCAGTATTTGCTGAATCAAAAGAAACGAACCTTTTCAGTCGAAGAATTGGCAACGGGGTTAGGTTTACAAAAAAGTGCAGACTTTAAGTTGCTCGTACAAACTTTAGCAAGTATGGAGCGCGACAAAGCGATCGAGTTTACAAATAAAGGGAAAGTGAAACTTCCAAGTCCACAAATCTTGGTTGAGGGAACTTTTCGTGCAAATGAGCGAGGCTTTGGCTTTGTGAGCATTCCTGATGAAGAAGAGGATATTTATATTCCTCAAGGAGCGACGGGTTATGCGATGGATGGTGATACTGTCGCGATAGACATCACGAAGCCCGCGTTACCTGGTAGTGATAAAGGTGCAGAAGGAAAAGTCCAAGAAATCATTCAACGGGCATTCTCTGAGGTCGTGGGAGAGTTTCACTTGTATGAGGAAGAGGAAATTCAAGAGACTGATCTATACGGCTATGTTACGCCAAAAGATAAAAAATTAAATGGCATTAAAATTTTTATTTCTGCTGTCGGTATTCGACCGGTGGAGGGCGCCATTGTGAAAGTGACGATTAGTCATTATCCTGAGCCTGGATATGCTACAAGTGCAGAGGGTGTCGTACTTTCTGTTCTCGGTCACAAAAACGACCCTGGCATTGATATTATGTCCATTGTTGTTTCTCATGGATTAGCAACAACCTTTCCTGAAGAAGTTCAAAAAGAAGCAGATCAAACGAGTGATTCCATCGATGAAAAAGAACTATCAGGTCGCAAAGATCGACGAGATGAAGTGATTGTCACGATTGATGGGGAAGATGCGAAGGACTTAGATGACGCGGTGACAGTACGTAAATTAGCGAATGGTAACTATTTTTTGGGAGTGCATATCGCTGATGTCTCCTATTACGTTCGTGAAAATTCTGCGCTGGATCAGGAAGCTTTTGAAAGAGGTACGAGTGTCTACTTGACCGACCGTGTAATACCGATGCTACCGCAACGCTTGTCTAATGGCATTTGTTCATTAAATCCACGGGTTCCTAGATTAGCAATGAGTTGTGAAATGGAGATTGACTCGACTGGGAAAGTCCAAAATTACGCTATTTTTCAAAGTGTGATTCAAACGACAGAACGGATGACGTATACTGCCGTTAATGATATTTTGGAGAATCAAGAACAAGAAACGATAGCACACTACAAAAACCTAGTACCAATGTTTCATGAGATGGCTGAATTACACCATATCTTGACTGACATGCGCAGGAGAAGAGGTGCGGTATCTTTTGAGGATTCTGAAGCGAAAGTCCTTGTTGATGAACAAGGACATCCAGTAGATATTGTCTTTCGTTCTCGTGGGATTGGTGAACGCATGATTGAGTCATTTATGTTAGCGGCTAATGAAACAGTTGCAGAGCATTTTGAGACGAAGCAGCTACCGTTTATTTATCGGATTCATGAAGATCCAAAAGAAGAAAAAGTGCAACGTTTCTTTACGTTCGCAGCTGCCCTAGGTCTCATCGTCAAGCAGACAAAAGGAAGTATCTCTCCAAAAGATTTACAAAATGTTCTTGAAAGTGTCGCTGGAAAACCCGAAGCACCTGTTATTAGCACCATGTTATTACGTAGTATGCAACAAGCAAAGTATTCTGAGAGTAATGAAGGACATTATGGCTTAGCAGCGGACTACTATACGCACTTTACTTCACCGATTAGACGGTATCCAGATTTAATCGTCCATCGCTTGATTCGTTCGTATGACAATGATCGGTCCAAGGAAAATCAGCAAAAATGGGCTGAAAAACTTCCTGATATTGCTAACCATAGCTCACAAATGGAACGCAAGGCTGTGGAGGTAGAACGTGAAGTAGATGCTTTGAAGAAAGCAGAATTTATGGCAGATCATATTGGCGAAGAGTTCGAAGGAATGATTAGTTCTGTAGTGAAGTTTGGGTTTTTCGTTGAACTTGAAAACACTGTGGAAGGTTTAATCCATATTAATGAGTTAAAAGACGATTATTATCATTTTATTGATACACATTTGGCGTTAGTGGGCGAACGGACTGGTAGAACCTTTAAAATTGGTCAAAAAGTCCTAGTGAAAGTAACAAAGTCAGATCCTGATACTCGTGAGATTGATTTCGAGCTGATTCATTCTGAGCAAGTAGAGGCACTACCAAATCTCACTCAACAAAATCGAAGTAAAAGACGTCAACCGAAAAGCCAAGAGTTTCAATCAAAGAAAAAAACAGCAAAAAATAAAAAACAACCAAAAGCAAAGCCAAAGAAAAAGCCATTTTATAAAGAAGTAGCAAAAAAGAAAAAAACAAAGAAAAAAACTCGTTAAGAGGAGGATCTTATGCCAAAAGGTGAAGGAAAACTCATTGCTCAAAATAAAAAAGCCCGTCACGATTATAGCATCCTTGAGACAATCGAGGCGGGAGTGGTATTGCAAGGTACGGAAATCAAATCTGTGCGGGACAGTCGCATTAATCTAAAAGATGGGTTCGTTCGTATTCGTAATGGCGAAGCTTATCTGTACAATGTCCATATAAGTCCGTATGACCAAGGAAACATTTTTAATCACGATCCCTTAAGAACAAGAAAGCTTCTTTTGCATAAAAAGCAAATCCAAAAGCTTGCTAACGAAGCAAAAAATCCGGGGACAACAATTGTGCCATTAAAAGTCTATATAAAAGATGGCTTTGCAAAAGTTTTGATTGGGTTAGCCAAAGGGAAAAGAGAGTATGATAAACGCGAAACATTGAAAAGAAAAGACCAAGAACGACAAATTAGTCGTGTTTTGAAAAACTTTTAAACGTATCATGGATTTTTGTGAAATTTTGTTAATCTTACTTTAAATTCACGTCATTGTCTGATAGGATTGGTTTGAAGGCGGCTTATTTATTGAGGTTAGTACCAACACTTGAAATTCATTGAACAGTTTTGAGAATATGTCTAAATTTTTTTGAAAATATTTTGAAATTTTCTACTAGTGGTGGTATGATACCGTTGTCGCTAAGAATGATTAAAATATCACAAGATCATCGTTGGTTGATCTTTGTCGAAAAGAGGTGAGACCATTTGGAAGAACAATCTTTATTGTTTCGTATTGGGCCGCTATGGTTTGATGGGACTATTTTGATTATGACGGCTATTACATGTTTATTGGTTTTTCTTATTGTGTTCCTATGCACAAGGAACTTGAAATTAAAACCGACTGGTAAACAAAATTTTATCGAATGGATTATTGAATTTGTTCGAAAAATTGTTGGTGATAATTTACCAGGTAAGGATGTCAGTACGTATCATTTAATTGCCGTGACTTTGTTTTTATTTATTTTTATTGCCAATGAAATTGGATTAGTAACCAAAATAGTTGTTGAAAAAGATTTGACTCTTTGGAAGTCACCAACTGCTAATCCAGCCGTAACTTTGACACTTGCATTAATGGCGATTGCTATGACCCATTTCTTTGGTGTGAAAAAGTTAGGATTTAAGCGATATTTAGTAAATGCTTATCTAAAACCAGTAGGATTTTTATTACCTATTAAGATTATTGAAGAGTTTACGAATATCATTACATTGGGACTACGGTTATATGGGAATATTTTTGCTGGTGAAGTGTTACTAGGGTTAATTGCAAAAATGCTAATTTCTATAGGGTGGTGGTCACTACCTATCGTAATACCGCTTGAAATGATTTGGATTGCCTTTTCATTATTTATCGGAGCAATTCAAGCATATGTCTTTGTCACCTTATTCATGGTATTTTTAAGCCACAAAATTGTGGAAGAACATTAAAAAAAGTGAAAACTTATTAGGAGGAAAACAACATGAATTTTATCGCAGCAGGATTAGCAATTATCGGAGCAGCAATTGGAGCAGGATATGGTAATGGTCAAGTTATTTCAAAAACAATTGAATCAATGGCTCGCCAACCTGAAATGACAGGCCAATTGCGTTCTACGATGTTTATTGGGGTAGCACTTGTTGAAGCTGTGCCGATTCTAGGGGTCGTTATTGCGTTATTACTAGTTTTCAGATAATCAAATCAAAGAATAGTGGATTTGTAATTTTTGGTTACATCCTTGAAAGGAAGTTGCGCAATGCTAAATCACTTAGTTATAGCAGCTGCAGTAAAAAATACCACTTGGGGCAACATGATTGTCGTAAGTGGGGCTATGCTTATTTTACTTTTGCTTTTGAAACATTTTGCATGGGGTTCTATCAGCGAAATGTTAAAAAAGCGTGAAGAAAAAATTGCCAATGACATTGACTCTGCAGAGCAATCTCGAATAAAAGCAGCTGCGCTTGAAAAAGAAAGACAAGATCAGCTGATGAATTCACGTTCAGAAGCTGCTTCGATTATTCAAAATGCGAAAGATATTGGAGAAGTAACCCGCCAAGCAATAGTTACTGATGCAAAGGAGGAAGCTTCACGATTAAAAGCTAAGGCAAAATCTGATATTTCTATTGAAAAAGATGCTGCATTTCTTGAAGTGAAGAATGAGGTAGCCTCACTATCACTTCAAATCGCAGAGAAAATTCTAGGAAAAGAATTGTCGCCTGAAGCCCATGAATCATTAATCAATGAGTATATCGAAGGACTAGGAAGCCATGAAGCTTGATAAAGCCACTGTTGGCAAACGATATGCAAAAGCCCTCTTTGAATTGGCGGTCGAAGATGGCCAAACAGACGAAATTTATCAAGACTTGCTTAGCTTACGAAATATCTATAAAGAAATTCCAACATTAGGCGATTTACTAAGTGATGTTCGCTTGGATAAAAATGAAAAGAGACAACTGATGGACACATTGGTTGAGCCATTTTCTGGCTTAATGTTACGGTTTTTAGAAATTGTATTTGAATACAATCGCATGGATGATTTTTTACTGATCTTTGCTGAATTTGAACGCCGCTATGACGATCAAAAAGGGTTAGTCATTGGTACAGTTACGACTGCTGTGCCCTTAAATAGTCAGCAAAAAGAGGCGTTGGAAAGTAAGACAGCCTCATTGTTGCATTACCAGCAAGCGAAGTTAGAAGAAAAAATCGATCCTACGATTATCGGCGGTGTAATTGTCGAAGCCAATCATCAAGTGATTGATGGTAGTGTAAAAAGTCGATTAGATTATCTCCGTGCTAAGCTAGCGAGATAAACAAGAGATGAGAGGTGAACCGAATGGCTATCAAAGCAGAAGAAATCAGTGCCTTGATTAAAGAGCAAATAAAAAATTATAAAAATGAACTTTCCGTTGAAGAAATCGGAACGGTGACATATGTAGGTGATGGAATCGCCCGCGCACACGGTTTAGAAAATGCGATGAGTGGAGAGCTCCTTGAATTTTCAAATGGTTCATATGGTATGGCACAAAACTTAGAGTCAAATGATGTAGGGATTATTATCCTTGGTGAATTTGAATCCATTCGTGAAGGCGATAAGGTAAAACGAACAGGTAAAATTATGGAAGTTCCTGTTGGCGAAGCACTAATTGGACGTGTGGTAAATCCATTAGGTCAACCGATTGATGGATTAGGTGAAATCAAAACCGATAAAACGCGCCCAGTAGAAGCTGCCGCTCCTGGCGTTATGCAACGTAAATCAGTCCATGAACCAATGCAAACTGGTTTAAAAGCGATTGATGCGTTAGTTCCAATTGGCCGTGGCCAACGTGAACTTGTCATCGGTGACAGAAAGACTGGGAAAACATCAATCGCTATCGATGCAATTATTAATCAAAAAGGACAGGATATGATATGTATCTATGTCGCGATTGGTCAAAAAGACTCAACAGTAAGAACGCAAGTCGAAACACTAAGAAAATTTGGTGCATTGGATTACACAATTGTTGTGTCTGCTGGCGCTTCCCAACCAGCGCCAATGTTATACATCGCCCCCTATGCTGGTGCAGCAATGGGTGAAGAATTTATGTATAATGGCAAACATGTATTAATTGTTTATGATGATTTATCAAAACAAGCAGTTGCGTATCGTGAACTGTCATTACTACTTCGTCGTCCACCAGGTCGTGAAGCTTATCCTGGGGATGTTTTTTACTTGCATTCTCGTTTATTAGAACGTGCTGCGAAGTTAAGTGATGAATTAGGTGGCGGATCGATGACGGCCTTACCATTTGTCGAAACGCAAGCAGGAGATATTTCCGCTTACATTCCGACAAACGTTATTTCAATTACCGATGGCCAAATTTTCTTGGAAAGTGACTTATTCTACTCTGGAATTCGTCCAGCCGTTGATGCAGGATTGTCAGTGTCTCGGGTTGGTGGTTCAGCACAAATTAAAGCAATGAAAAAAGTTGCTGGAACATTACGTCTTGATTTAGCAAGTTTCCGTGAATTAGAAGCCTTTACCCAATTTGGGTCAGATTTAGATGCCGCTACTCAGGCTAAACTTAATCGTGGTCGAAGAACAGTTGAAATCTTGAAACAAAAACTACATTCACCATTAGCTGTAGAAAAACAAGTCGTAAGTCTTTATGCACTTACTCATGGATTTATTGATAGTATTCCTGTTGATAAAGTGTTAGATTTCGAAGCTCAATTATTTGACTATATTGAAGCGAATCAACCAGATTTATTTGAAACAATTCGTACAACAAAAGATTTACCATCGGAAGATGCGCTAAATAAGGCAATCAAAGATTGTAAAGACCTGTTTGCTGCTTCATTAAATCAACCGACTAGTTCAACTGAAGACAAATTGTCAACAATTGAAAATGCATAAGTGTAAGGAAGAGGTGAATCGCAATGGGCGCTTCTCTAAATGAAATAAAGCAACGAATTGCTTCCACAAAAAAAACAAGCCAAATTACAAAGGCAATGCAGATGGTTTCTGCGGCAAAGCTTACAAAATCTGAAGCCCATTCAAGACAATTTCAGGTCTATGCATCTAAAGTTCGAGAAATCGTTACCCACTTGGCAGCACAGCAACTAACTGACCTTGCGGGTACACCAGATAGCAAAAAGGGAATCAACTACAACAGCATGCTTATCAGTCGACCTGTGAAAAAAACAGGGTATATTGTAATAACTTCCGATGGGGGGTTAGTTGGTGGGTATAATAGTTCAATTTTGAAACAAATGATGACAATGATCAAAGACGATCACCAAAATTCCAATGATTATGTCATGATTTCCATTGGGGGAACTGGGGCTGATTTCTTTAAAACGCGCGGAATTCCACTTGCATATGAACTAAGAAATCTTTCTGATCAACCAAGTTTTGAAGAGGTACGCAAAATCGTCAATATGGCAACGTCAATGTATCAAACAGAAGTCTTTGATGAGTTATATGTTTGCTACAACCATCATGTCAATTCATTGACCAGTCAATTCCGAGTTGAAAAGATGCTGCCAATTATAGACTTAGATCCAAGTGAAGCCAAAAAATATGAGCAAGAGTATCTGTTCGAGCCTTCAAGAGAAGCCATCTTGGATCAGCTACTTCCTCAATATGCGGAAAGTTTGATTTATGGTGCAATTGTGGATGCAAAAACAGCTGAACACGCGGCAGGAATGACTGCGATGAAAACTGCAACGGATAATGCCAAACATATTATTGATGATTTGACGATTAGTTACAATCGTGCACGTCAAGGGGCAATTACCCAAGAAATTACCGAAATTGTTGGTGGTGCAGCTGCACTCGAATAATTTTCGTGAATGAATGGAGGAAAATAAATGAGTTCAGGCAAAATTGTCCAAGTCATTGGACCCGTTGTTGACGTAGAATTCTCATTAGATGAGTCATTACCAGATATCAACAATGCGCTTGTTGTCTATAAAAATGATGCTTCTAAAACAAAAGTTGTATTAGAAGCAGCTTTAGAGCTAGGTGATGGTGTGATTCGTGCTATCGCAATGGAGTCAACAGATGGACTTCAAAGAGGAATGGAAGTCGTTGATACTGGCGAATCTATTTCTGTGCCCGTCGGAAAAGAAACGTTAGGCCGAGTATTTAACGTGCTAGGTGAAACAATTGACTTACAAGAACCTTTTCCTAAAGATGCGCAACGTAGTGGGATTCATAAACCAGCACCAAACTTTGATGAATTAAGTACAAGTACTGAAATTTTGGAAACAGGGATTAAAGTCATCGATTTACTAGCCCCTTATTTAAAAGGTGGGAAAGTTGGACTTTTCGGTGGTGCCGGTGTTGGTAAGACCGTCCTTATCCAAGAATTAATTCATAATATTGCCCAAGAACACGGTGGTATTTCTGTTTTCACAGGGGTTGGTGAACGTACGCGTGAAGGAAATGACCTTTACAATGAAATGCGTGAATCTGGCGTAATTGAAAAAACAGCAATGGTGTTTGGTCAAATGAATGAGCCACCTGGTGCGCGGATGCGTGTCGCCTTGACTGGATTGACAATTGCGGAATATTTCCGTGATGTGGAAGGGCAAGATGTATTGTTGTTTATCGATAACATTTTCCGTTTTACTCAAGCCGGATCAGAAGTATCCGCCTTACTTGGCCGGATGCCATCAGCGGTAGGATACCAACCAACACTAGCCACTGAAATGGGGCAATTACAAGAAAGAATTACCTCTACCAAAAAAGGATCAGTAACATCGATTCAAGCCATCTATGTACCAGCGGATGACTATACTGACCCAGCGCCAGCCACAGCGTTCGCTCATTTGGATGCAACGACTAACTTGGAACGGAAATTGACAGAACAAGGGATTTATCCAGCTGTTGACCCACTGGCATCTTCATCTAGTGCCTTGGCGCCAGAAATTGTCGGTGAACAACATTATCAAGTAGCGACGGAAGTACAGCATACCTTACAACGCTACCGTGAATTACAAGATATTATCGCTATTTTAGGTATGGACGAGTTATCAGAAGATGAAAAAGTATTAGTTTCTCGTGCTAGAAGAATTCAATTTTTCTTATCTCAAAACTTCCACGTTGCTGAACAATTTACAGGCCAACCAGGGTCATATGTACCTGTTTCAGAAACGATTCAAGGGTTTAGAGATATTCTAGATGGCAAATACGATGAGCTACCTGAAGAAGCCTTCCGTAGTGTCGGAAGAATTGAAGAAGCCGTTGAGAAGGCTAAAAAACTAGGCTACTAGAAAGAGGTGTACCATGAGTCAATACTTAACTGTAAATGTGGTAACGCCAAACGGACTAGTCTATGACCATCATGCATCGATTGTCGTCGCTAAAACGACGGATGGCGAGCTAGGAATCTTGCCTAATCACATCCCTGTGATCGCACCACTTCTAATAGATGAAGTTAAAGTAGGTCGTAAAGACGATGATGGACATGTTGATTGGATTGCAGTCAATGGTGGCATTATGGAAGTTCGTGACAGTGTTGTTTCGATAGTGGCTGATAGTGCAGAGCGTGAAAGAGACATCGATGTTTCACGTGCTGAACGGGCGAAAATTCGTGCCGAACGAATGATTGAAGAAGCCAAACAGAAAGATGACGTTGATGAACTTCGTCGAGCAACGGTTGCACTACATAGAGCAATAAACCGTATCAATGTCTCGAAACATTTGTAACAATTATAAAAGAAGTCTCTGATTTTGTTAGAGACTTTTTTTATTTGATAAATTCTTATATACTAGATATTTTTTTAATTGCAAAACTTATGGTATTATGTGCCTATGGGTTTTTAGCGGAAGGGATGTGAAGGTGTTGCAAGTATACGGAATAGATGTCATCATTCGTATTACGAGCCATCTTGCTTTTATTTATTTAACTTTTTGGAGCTTAAAAGCCCTGAGATTGGATATCTTGTTCCGATCATTACAAACCCCGCAAATTCGTACATTAATGGTATTGCTCTCAATCACAATTGGTTATACTGCCAGTAGCTTCTTTTTAGAATTGATTGCATTGAGCAAAAATTTATTTTTAAGTGGAATTTGAGGATGAATGAAAGATACAGTTAAGCCTATGCTTTGGAGGGAACAATAATGGATGAAATTATCGTTAAAGGCGGTAATCAATTAAAGGGTACAGTTAAGATTGAAGGAGCAAAAAACGCAGTCTTACCGATACTTGCAGCTAGTTTATTAGCAGATGAAGGAACAACCAACTTACATAATGTACCAATTTTATCAGATGTATTTACAATGAATGAGGTAATCCGTCAATTAAATGCGCAAGTAAAATTTGATGAAGAACAAAAGCAAGTCACTATCGATGCGACAGCCGATTTAAATATAGAAGCACCCTATGAATACGTAAGCCAAATGCGTGCATCAATAGTAGTCATGGGACCATTATTGGCAAGAAATGGTCATGCCAAAGTAGCTATGCCAGGTGGCTGTGCTATAGGTAAGCGGCCAATTGATTTGCACTTAAAAGGGTTTCAAGCATTAGGCGCACAAATCATTCAAAAGGATGGCTATATCGAAGCGATTGCCGATCAGTTGATTGGGACGAATATTTATTTGGATTTTCCAAGTGTCGGAGCCACGCAAAATATTATGATGGCTGCAGTGAAGGCTAAGGGAACGACTGTGATTAGTAATGTTGCCCGCGAGCCTGAAATAGTTGATTTAGCAAATATCTTAAACAAAATGGGTGCCAAGATTTTTGGTGTGGGTACTGAAACGATGCGCATTGAAGGTGTGGAAAAACTTCACGCTGTAGAGCACGCTATCGTACAGGACCGGATTGAAGCAGGTACTTTTATGGTAGCAGCCGCGATGACGCAAGGTGATGTTCTAATTGAAAATGCAATTGCCGAACACAATCGTCCGCTTTTATCCAAATTGGCGGAGATGGGTGCAGAAATTTCAGAAAATGATGAAGGAATTCGGATTGTAGGACCTAAAATCTTAAAAGCGACAGATATTAAAACCCTACCCCATCCTGGTTTTCCCACCGATATGCAAGCGCAAATGACAGCTATCCAAATGTTAGCGCACGGTAGAAGTATTGTGACAGAAACGGTTTTTGAAAACCGATTCCAACATTTAGAAGAAATGGTGCGCATGAATGCTAAAGTGAAGATTGATGGAAATGTAGCCGTAATCGATGGACCAAATGACTTGCAAGGATCTATCGTGCATGCGACAGATTTACGTGCTGCGGCAGCATTGGTTTTAGTTGGACTATGTGCTGAAGGTATTACACGAGTGCGGAATTTAAAATATTTAGATCGTGGGTATTATCAATTCCATCAAAAATTACAAAAACTAGGTGCAAAAATTGAACGAATCAATGATAGTTCGAACGAAAAAGTGGCCGCTTATTCATTTTAATTAGGATGTGAATACAATGAAAAACACTTCAACAATACTTATGTCTTTATTTAAAATAGTACTAGTTATTTTGATTGCGATGATTTTATTTTTTGTAGGCTTAATGGTCGGCTACGGCTACATTGGTGACGGAAACCCGACTGGTGTGTTTAGTGGAAAATTGTGGCAACATATTTTTGAATTTTTCCTATAGTTGATTGTTGGTCTACAATCTTTGAACAAATCGTTCATCTGTAGAGAGGTCATATATGAAAAAAATACTTATTGGGCTTGTCAGAGGTTACCAAAAATTTATCTCTCCGTTGACACCACCAAGTTGCCGTTATTATCCTACTTGTTCAAATTATATGATTCAAGCAGTTACGGTACATGGTTTTTTTAAAGGTGCGGTAATGGGCATTTCTAGAATATTGCGGTGCCATCCATTCGTTCATGGAGGCCTTGACTATGTACCAACAAAATTTTCATTGGTTAGAAATAGGGTCGATAGAGTTGAGCCTAACTATCAAGATATTATGAAAAGAAAACATTCTTAATTTGAGTGTTTTCTTTTTTTTGGGTGAAATTTCACAATTTAGACAAATTAAATACATAAAGTAAGCTATCTATGACAGAATAAATAAAATATTCTGAAAATTCGTTGACAATTGTTATTATTTTAGGTATATTATGATTCATATTCAGGGGAATTTAAGGGAGGAAGTAATGATGAAAAAGAAGTTGGCATTTTTGTTTGCAAGTCTATTTATCCTAGGTGCTTGTAGTGCTAGCCCGACTGGAAAATCGAGTAGTTCCGCAGATGGCGGAAACAAACAAACCGGAGATACCATTAAAATCGGTGTGAATTTAGAATTATCTGGCGCAGTTGCCGGTTATGGATCACAAGAAAAAGACGGTATTGAATTAGCTGTAGAACAAATTAATAATGACGGTGGAATTTTAGGTAAAAAAGTTGAATTAGTTGTTAAAGATAATAAATCTGATAACAACGAAGCTGCAACTGCTGCTGCCAACTTAGCAACCAACGATGATGTTGTGGCAATTATTGGTCCTGCAACGTCTGGTGCATCGAAAGCTGTTATTCCGAACATAACAAAAGCACAAGTACCATTTATTACTCCTTCTGGAACAGATGATTCTGTTACAATGAGTAATGGAAAAGTGCAAGAATATGTCTTCCGTTCAAGTTTTCAAGATAGTTTCCAAGGAAAAGTTTTAGCACAATATGCAACGGAAAAACTAGATTCGAAAAAAGTGGCCATTTTGGGTGATAATTCAAGTGATTATGCAATTGGGTTAACAAAAGCATTTAAATCTGAATACAAAGGCGATATTGCTATTGAAGAAAACTTTACGAGTGGTGACAAAGATTTCCAAGCAGTTTTAACAAAAATTAAAAACTCAGACTTCGATGTTTTATATGTACCTGGTTATTATGAAGAAGCTGGTCTAATCATCAAACAAGCACGAGAAATGGGAATTACCCAACCAATTCTTGGTGCAGATGGCTTCGGAGATGAAAAGATTATTCAATTAGCGGGAGCAAGCAATGTTACTGATGTATACTATACCGGACACTTTTCAATTCTAGCTCCAGCAAACGATACTGTACAACCGTTCATAGATGCATATAAGGAAAAATTTGGAACTGAACCTTCAACATTTAATGCATTGGCGTATGATGCAATGAACATGATCAAGCAAGCAATCATCGATCAAAATTCAGCTGATTCAGCGGCAATTACAAAAGGGTTAGCAAATTTGAAAGATTTTGAAGGTGTTACTGGTAATATCACGATTGATAAAGATCATAATCCAGAAAAATCAGTGGTAATCATCAAATATACGGATGGAAAAGAAAGCTCAGCAGAGACGATCAATCCATAAGTAAGGTAAGTGGGGCTGGGGCAAAATCGTATAGGGTTTTGTCTTAGCCTTTTTCGTTGATAATAAAAAATTGGAAGTGATGAGATGGAAGTATTACTACAACAAGTCGTGAATGGTCTTTTTTTAGGAAGTATTTACGCATTAATGGCATTAGGATATACGATGGTTTATGGTATTATCAAACTAATCAATTTCGCTCATGGTGAAATCTACATGATTGGTAGTTTTATTGGATATTTTTTAATTAAACAATTAGGTTTTGGCTTTTTCCCATCTATGATAATTGCCATGGTGGGTTGTGCTATTTTAGGGGTGGTCATTGAATTTTTAGCCTATCGTCCTTTACGAAAATCGACACGTATCTCTGCGTTAATCACAGCAATTGGGGTTTCATACTTATTGCAAAACTTAATGATTTATTTTTTCAAACCAGATACGCGACCTTTTCCGCAAGTCATTGCACGTCAGACTTATCAGTTGGGGTTTATTTCCGTTAGTAATATTCAATTGTTAATCTTAGGGGTTTCGCTATTTTTAATGATTTTATTACAAGTTATTATTCAAAAAACACGTATGGGTAAAGCGATGCGTGCAGTCAGTGTGGATGCAGATGCAGCCCAATTGATGGGGATTAATGTCAATCGGACAATTTCATTCACTTTTGCTTTAGGGTCAGCATTGGCTGCAGCAGGTGGGATGTTGATTGGTTTGTATTACAATTCGATTGATCCAATGATGGGTGTAGTACCCGGATTGAAGTCTTTCGTAGCAGCTGTATTAGGTGGAATCGGTGTTATACCTGGGGCAGCCATTGGTGGTTTTGTCATTGGGTTGATTGAAACAATTTCCACTGCACTCGGTTTTTCAGATTATAAAGATGCTTTTGTTTATGGCGTCTTAATCATTATTTTACTTATTCGCCCAGCTGGTATTTTGGGTAAAAATATTAAAGAGAAAGTGTAGGTGGCATAAATGAAAAAAAACTTGAAATACAATCTAACATGGTTGCTACTTACGTTGGTCATCTATTTTGGTTTATTTGGTTTGTATAATGGTGGCTTTATAAATATTTTTACAGATGCGATTATTGTCAATATCGGTATTAATATTATTTTGGCAGTCAGCTTGAACTTAATTATTGGTTTTTCTGGTCAATTCTCATTAGGACATGCTGGATTTATGGCAATTGGCGCATATGCTAGTGCGATTATTACGACTAAGAATCCTACTTTTGGTGGCTTTTTGCTAGCGATTATCGTAGGTATGATTATTGCAGGCGTTGTCGCATTTGTAGTCGGAACACCAACATTGCGTTTAAAAGGGGATTACCTTGCCATTGCAACACTAGGTATTTCTGAAATTATTCGGATTCTTATAGTAAACAATAGTTGGTTAACAAATGGACCTTCAGGAATTTTTGGTATTCCAGAATTCAGTAATTGGCAGTTGGTATTTATTTTTGCTGTATTGACTGTTGTATTTGTTTCAAACTTCATTAATAGCGGTGGAGGTCGTGCGACTCTTTCAGTCCGAGAAGATGAGATTGCTGCAGAATCGATGGGAGTCAATACAACCAAATTTAAAGTAATTGCCTTTGTGTTTGGTGGCATGTTGGCAAGCTTGGCCGGGACACTCTATGCTAGTTATCAACAATCTGTATTCCCAAGTGATTACACCTTTAATAAATCCATTGATATTTTAATTATTGCGGTATTTGGTGGTTTAGGAAGTACGACTGGTTCTGTATTGGCAGCTATTGTTTTAGGTGTTTTAAATATGTACCTGCAAGATTTTGGTAGCTTGCGAATGATCATTTACGCATTAGCATTAATTGGTATTATGATTTTTAAACCAAGTGGATTATTAGGCACTTGGGAGTTCTCAATCAAACGCTTGTTCAATCGTTTTAGCAAAAAGGGAGGCGACTTAGATGGCACTTCTAACGGTAAATAATTTAACGAAAAATTTTGGTGGTCTGGCGGCCGTCTCCCATGTCTCCATGTCAGTTGAAGAAAATGAATTAATAGGATTAATTGGTCCGAATGGAGCAGGAAAAACGACATTATTTAACTTATTGACGGGTGTATACGAGCCTAGTTCAGGTGATGTGTTATTAAAAGTTGGTGGCAAAGAAGAACGATTAAATGGCATAAAACCTTATAAGGTTGCTGATCTTGGCTTGTCTCGGACATTTCAAAATATTCGTTTATTCAAAGACTTAACAGTATTAGACAATGTTTTAATTGCAATGAACTCAAAAAATAAAGAAGGTTTCTTAACAAGTGTCTTCAGGTTACCTAAATTTTATCGTACAGAAGAAATGATGACCACAAAAGTAAAAGAGCTTCTTCAGATTTTTGGTCTTGATTCTAAGATGGATACCCTAGCAAAAAATCTGCCTTATGGGGAACAACGGAGATTAGAAATCGTTCGTGCCTTAGCAACGCAACCAAAAATTTTATTTTTAGATGAGCCGGCAGCGGGCATGAATCCTCAAGAAACTGCAGAGTTGACCCAGCTGATCCGAAAAATCCAACGTGAATTTCAAATTACTATTGTCTTAATCGAGCACGACATGAGCTTGGTTATGGATGTATGTGAGCGAATTTATGTATTAGAATATGGTCAAGTCATTGCACATGGTACCCCCATAGAAATTAAAAATAATCCTAGGGTCATTCAAGCATATTTAGGGGGAGATTTATAATGTTAGAGATCGAAAATTTATCTGTCCACTATGGTATGATTCAAGCCGTTCACGATGTGTCTTTTCATGTCGAAAAAGGTGAAATAGTATCATTAATTGGTGCCAATGGAGCAGGAAAAACAACCATCCTTAGAACGATATCAGGTTTGACTCGTTCTTCGAAAGGAAAAATTTCTTTTGAGGGCAAAGGGATTGAAAAACAAGCACCCCAAAAAATTGTCGCATCAGGACTTTCTCAAGTACCTGAGGGCCGTCATGTATTTCCAGGGTTAACGGTTCAAGAAAATTTGGAGATGGGGGCATTTTTACGGAAAGATAAGGAAGTCAAACAAGATTATGAACAAGTCTTTTCGAAATTTCCAGTATTGAAAGAGAGAAAAAATCAAGATGCAGCCACATTGTCAGGTGGGGAGCAACAAATGCTAGCAATGGGAAGAGCCTTAATGTCTAAGCCAAAGTTATTGCTTTTAGATGAGCCTTCAATGGGCTTGGCGCCAATCTTCATTCGAGAAATTTTTTCGATTATTCAGGAAATTCAAAAGCAAGGAACAACGATTCTATTGATTGAACAAAATGCGAAAATGGCTTTATCCATTGCGAATCGAGGTTATGTTTTAGAAACTGGGAAAATCGTTCTTGAAGGTACTGGTCAAGAATTATTAGCCAGTGAAGCTGTGAAGAAAGCATACTTGGGAGGGTAAACAATGAGTGTTAGTGATTTCATGACAAAAAAAGTTGTAACAGTTACGCCAGCTACACCTGTATTTGATGCGATAGATGTAATGAAAGCTCATAATATTCACCGTCTTCCGGTGGTAGAAGAGGGGCACTTAGTCGGATTGATTACTGAAGGCGTGATTCAATCTGCATTGCCATCAAAGGCTACGTCACTAAGTGTCTATGAATTAAATTATTTAATTAACAAAACAAACGTATCAGATATAATGATTAAAGATGTTTTAACTATTCAACCGACAGCCTTATTGGAAGATGCTATCGCAAAAATGCGGACGAATAGTGTAGCCGTTTTACCTGTTTTAGACAATGGGAATTTGGTTGGAATTATTACGAATAATGATATTTTTGATGCTTTCTTAAAGATTACTGGCTATCACGAAGGTGGCACGAGAATTAGCGTCAATATTTCTAAGGATAAGTCCGGTGTAATTGCTGATTTATCAAAAATTTTAGCCGATCATCAAATGAGTATATCAACGATTGTCGTCAACAGAAAATCAGATGGCACCATTGTTGAGTTCCAAGTTGTTTCTAAACAAGTAATTAAGATCCGCGAATTATTTGAAGACGCGGGCTATCAGGTTGTCGATGCGGTATTAACGAATGTCAAATAAATTCTAACTGTGGTGACTGTTGCGACGGTCACCTGTTTTTTTTATGCAAAAGTTATGCTACACTATTCATGAGGTGGGAAAATGCGAAAAAATAAAGATACGGAAATTCAATTCCAAGAGACAACAAAAGTAATCAACGGTCAAAAATATGAAATTGGTGAACTATACTTAGGCAAGAAGAAGATTGGTGAAATCTTGACCTATGCAACCAAAGACTTTCGGGTTTTTATTGGCGATGAAAATTGCGGAAGTGCCAAAACAATGGATGACGCATTAGAATTGTTTATTCGTCAATGGAATTTACAAGATTAAAAAAATTTGATATTCTACTTGCAATGCGTTATATAATGTTGTATTATAACGAGGTCGGGTTATTCAGACAACATTGGAGGAGTAGCGAAGTGGCTAAACGCGGCGGACTGTAAATCCGTTCCTTTCGGTTCAGTGGTTCGAATCCACTCTCCTCCACCATTGGGGTATAGCCAAGCGGTAAGGCAAGGGACTTTGACTCCCTCATGCGTTGGTTCGAATCCAGCTACCCCAGTCTTGCAATAAAGAGAGTATCGAAACGTTCGATACTCTCTTTATTTTTTTATAGTTTTGTTATTTTAAAGGAGGAATTATTATGAAAATGACGAAAAAAATTAAATTGGCGATTCGGGAAGCTGCATTGGAAGTGTACGACTTATCGAAGAAGGCCTTCAATGAGTCAAAAGGAAAAAAGGTAGCAGGAACAAGATCACGATTAAAACAACAAACAATTAAATGGCATGCAAAAAATAAATAATAGTCATTCACTTTTAAGAGATTGAGCTTAGGGAGAAAACAAATGGCAGAGCAATTACCTATATATATTCAAATACATGATGATATCAAACGAAAAATAGAAGAAAATATCTGGAAAGTCGGGGATCGTATACCATCCGAACGGGAATTATCTTTGCATTTTGGCGTTAGTCGTATGACTTTACGGCAAGCGATTCAGAATTTGTCTGATGAAGGTATTTTGGAAAGAAAAGTTGGTTCTGGCACGTATGTAGCCAATCAAAAAGTTCAGGAAAAGATGACTGGAACAACAAGTTTTACTGAAATTATGTTATCCCAAGGAAGACAGCCGTCAAGCAAGGTGACTTCTTATTTTGTGACCTCTCCCAGCTCAAGTGAAATAGAAAAATTAGCTTTAAGTGAAAATCAACTTGTCTTACGAATGGAGCGAATCCGATACGCGGATGGGATACCAATTTGTTTTGAACTCGCCTCCATCCCAGAAACGCTAATCAATCAGTTTACGAAAGAGAGCATCACGAATTCATTTTATCGGATATTGGAAGATGAAGGATTTAAAATTGGGCGTGCCAACCAAACAATTTCTGCGACTGAAGCATCAGAAAAGATTGCTGAATTTTTAAATATCAAACGCGGTGACGCGGTGTTGCGACTAAGACAAGTCTCTTTTTTTGATGATGGTCGGCCGTTCGAGTATGTGCGTACACAATATGTTGGCTCGCGTTTTGAATTTTATTTAGAAAAATAACTTAATCAGCTTGTAAAATAGGATAGTCATAAAATGTTTTCAGACCATCCTCAAAACGGACGCGACCATTTAATAATTCAATTAGCTCAGCTTTAATTATTTCAGGATGTTCTGTCGAAATTGTAAGCGCAACTTCTTGTAAAAATTCGGTTGAAAGTGTGTTGATCTGTTTTGCTTCCAGAAAATAGTTGGTTTGATTGAGATTAGAATAGTCGATAAATATAGTGACAGCTGATTCTAGCCGTTTTTCGATTAGTCCAGCTTTTATTACTGCCGACTTGGTACTATGTGCATATGCACGTACTAATCCTCCCGTACCTAACTTCGTTCCGCCAAAGTAGCGTGTGACAATGGCAAGGGTATTTGTCAGCTTCTGACCTTTTAACACGTCTAGCATTGGGATACCGGCAGTTCCACTTGGCTCGCCATCATCGCTTGAGCGGTGAGTTTCAGGCGCCTGTCCTACAATGAACGCGTAGCAATTATGATTTGCTTTTGGGTGTGCCTTTTTAGTCATTGCAATGAACGATCTAGCTTCATCTTCGGATTCAATGCGATGAACTGTGCAAATAAATCGTGATTTTTTTATTTAGTTGCTCATCTGTTTCATCTTTGGCAATAGTAATATAATTAGTATTCAACAGTTCTCCTCCTTTCAAGTAAGTATAGTCAATCAGTTGCTAGTTTTCAACTTTGTAAGAGGGTAGAATTTTGAAATGAGTAAGGAGGTGACGAGAGAATGGAGCGAAAAAAGAAGTATGATGTAATCACAAACTATTTAAAACATAATGGAGGAAGTCAGATTACGTTGACGTTTACTCAATTTGATGAGCTTCTTTTTCCTTCAGTTGGTCTACCTAAAACTGCTCGAACTTCAGTGGAATGGTGGGCAAATGATTATCGTCATCCGGAAAATGGCGCGTACGCATGGTTAAACGCAAAATACGAAGTGATTCATATTAATTTAGAAAAAGAGTACGTGGTGTTTATTCCATTATTAAAATCAAATTGGTTCTTTACTGAAAAGAAATAGTTTGGAGGAAATGTAATTGAAAAAGATGATGTTGGTCTGTAGTACGGGATTAACAACGGATATATTGGTTGCAAAAATAGTCAAAATCATTTTTTCAAAAAATTTAGCTATTGATGTATCGGCGGTCAGTGGTGCCCAAGCGCTCACTGAGTATCATGAGTTGAAACCAGATATCGTTTTACTTAGTCCACAAGTTCGCTATATGAAAAAAGAGTTAGAGACGATAACGAAAAATGATCAAATTCCACTTTCGATTATTGATATGAAAGATTATGGATTGTTAGATGGGGAAACGATTTTATCCAAAGCGATGGCATTATTGGGATTGGTGATGAAATAAAGAAGAGCACAGGGTGTTCTTTTTTTTTTTGCGTATTTTTTTATGGAGGGGTGCGCATGATAGAAGTTGGAAGGCTAACTAGGTGTGAGCAATCAGAGATACCATCAGAAGGATTCAATTGTGTGGCAGTCGAAAAGAGGACTGATTGGCTCCTTTGCCATCGTTGTGGCAGCAAATCACTAGCGACTAGCCATTTTTTGCCAGCAAGTGGGAAATATTATTGTCCTGCGTGTATTCATTATGGTCGGTTAACTACGACTGATTATTTAGTATGGCAAGAAGAAACAATTGCTCCTAGAAATATAACTTACAGGTGGGAAGGACAATTAACGGTTGGACAGAAAAAAATTGCCGAAAAATTAATTACAGTTTATCAAGATAAGCGAGATAGTTTGGTATGGGCGGTGACTGGATCGGGGAAGACAGAAATGATTTTTCCTATTATCAATCATGTTTTATCCTCAGGTGGCAGAGTGGCCGTGTGCTCGCCACGAATTGATGTTTGTCGAGAGTTGTTTCCTCGTATCGCAGCAGTATTTCCAGATGAAAATGTTTTGCTTCTCCATGGTAATTCCGAAGAGTCTTACCGTTTTTCTAATTTGACTGTCTGTACCATGCATCAGTTACTACATTTTTACCATGCGTTTGATTTGCTTGTTGTTGATGAAGCCGACGCATTTCCTTATGAAGGCGATGAAATGTTACATTATGCACGAAAAACAGCGCTTAAAAAAACGGGTAGAAATTTGTTTTTGACTGCTACCCCTTCACGCTTTTTAAGTCAAAGTCTGGCAGCTGATACAGAAATATTGAAACTGCCAAGGCGGTATCATGGGCGACCATTACCTTTGCCGCAGCTTATTTGGCAAAATCACTGGGAAAACTGTCAAAATTATTTTTTTAAGAAGCAACTCATACAATTACTTGAAAGACTGATTGTGGATTCTTTTGTGCTTATTTTTTGTCCAAGCATTGCCTATATGAGGCAGCTATATCAAGAATTACTAAAAGTATATGGAGAAAGTGAGTTGATTGCTGTTCATTCTGAGGATCCAGATCGAAAACTGAAAGTAGCAAATGCAAGAAAACGAGCGTATCAGATAGTATTGACAACGACAATTCTCGAGCGTGGCGTGACGTTTGAACGAGTATCGGTCATTGTGATTGGTGCGAATCATCGTATCTATACGAAGTCATGTTTGGTACAAATAGCTGGCCGTGTTGACCGAAAAGGAGAGCATCAAAATGGCGAACTAGTTTTTATGTATAATCGTAAATCAGGGGCTATCAAAGAGGCCTTAGCTGAAATAAAGCTGATGAATCAATTAGCAAGGGAGGGTGAAGAGGGTGGAATGTAGCAATTGCAGACAACCTATTATTCGTAATCTAACCATCCTTGAGTATTTGCTTCCGATTAGATCGTCTGCTGAACTTTGTCTTGATTGCCAAAGGAAATTTCAAAAAATTCCAATCACTCACTGCCCGATGTGCTCTAGAAGTCAAGACTCAAGCAGTGTATGCCTAGATTGTCAGGCGTGGTTACGTGTATATCCGGAGATCAATCTACAGCATACCGCGCTCTATCAATACAATCAAGGAATGAAAGAATGGATGCATCGGTTTAAATTTTTAGGAGATATTCAGTTAGCAGGCACATTTTCTAAAGATTTAAGGAAGGCAATTATAAGGCAAAAAGTTGATATTATTTGCCCAATTCCTTTAGCTGAAGAACGGAAGAATATGAGAGGCTACAATCAAGTAGAAGAACTACTAAAGGCAGCAAACATTCCATATCAACTGTTATTAGCCAAAAATGAAAATGTATCACCGCAAAGTGAAAAGAGCCGAGTCGAACGGTTAAATATGGGGCAGCCTTTTCATTTGGCTAAGGAGATAAATTCAGATGCCCGTACGATATTGATTGTCGATGATGTCTATACGACCGGTCGAACAATTTTGCATGCAACGAGTTGTTTTTGGACGTATCCAAAGATAAAAATCACAACGCTTACCTTGGCGAGATAGTTTTTGAAAAATGTTAACGATTTCTTTTACTTTTCTTATTCTTTTAGTTATACTATTATTGTAGAAAGGAATAAGAGTGGTCCTTTATTTCTTTTTAATTGGTAGATGAAAGGGGCAATTGTTATGTTTAAGTATAATGTTCGTGGAGAAAATATCGAGGTTACAGAAGCAATCAGAGAGTATGTAATCAAGAAAGTTGGCAAATTGGAACGCTACTTTAGCGATGCACCGGATGCTACTGCACATGTTAACCTGAAAGTCTATTCCGATAAAACTGCAAAAGTTGAAGTAACGATCCCACTTCCATATCTTGTATTAAGAGCTGAAGAAACTTCTCCAGATTTGTATGCAAGTGTAGACTTAGTTGTTGATAAATTGGAACGTCAAATACGAAAATTTAAAACAAAAATAAACCGGAAATCTCGAGCAGTCGTTATTCCTGAAACACCAGTCATCCCTTCGAATGAAAAAGAAGAAGAAGTGTCTGAACTAGAAATCGTGCGTACGAAACGACTATCATTAAAACCAATGGATAGTGAAGAAGCGGTCTTACAAATGAATATGTTAGGTCATAATTTCTTTATTTTTGAAGATGCAGATTCGAATGGCACAAGCATTGTTTATCGTCGGAAAGATGGTAAATATGGTCTCATCGAAACAAACTAACACTTACTATTGAGCAAAGGCATCCCCAGTTAGTTGGGTGATGCCTTTTTTTTAAGTATCAAGCACTTAATCGATAGAAAATATTTCAATTCTTGACAAGTAATGATAAAATGGTTTGGAGACTTTCATATGAAATTGAAAAAGGATTGAAGGAGACTTATATACGAATGGCCAATTTGCTAAAGAAAATTATTGAAAATGATAAAAAAGAACTTCGAAGATTAGACCATATTGCTAAAAAAGTTGAATCATTTGCTGAGCAAATCGCTGCTCTATCAGATGAACAATTGCAAGCCAAGACTAACGAATTTCGTCAACGTTTTAAAGACGGAGAGACATTGGATCAATTATTACCTGAAGCATTTGCAGTTGTGCGTGAAGCTGCCAAGCGTGTACTTGGCTTGTACCCATATCATGTGCAATTAATGGGTGGGATTGTTTTACACGATGGCAATATTCCTGAAATGCGTACTGGTGAAGGGAAAACTTTAACAGCGACAATGCCGGTATACTTAAATGCTTTATCTGGAAAAGGCGTGCACGTCGTAACTGTGAATGAATACTTGGCAACACGGGATTCTACCGAGATGGGGGAATTGTATAATTTCTTAGGAATGACAGTCGGATTAAATATCAATTCGTTGTCATCAGAAGAAAAACGAGCTGCATATGCTTGCGATATCACTTATAGTACAAACAATGAATTAGGATTTGACTATTTGCGTGATAACATGGTTGTTTATCGTCATCAAATGGTTCAAAGACCATTAAATTATGCAATTGTCGATGAAGTTGACTCGATTTTAATTGATGAAGCACGTACACCATTGATTATTTCTGGTCAAGCAGAAAAATCAACGGCACTATACATTCGTGCAGACAATTTCGTTAAAAAGTTAAAAGAAGAAGACGATTTTAAAATCGATTTGCAATCCAAAACCATTGCGTTTACTGAACAAGGTATCGAAAAAGCAGAAGAAAACTTTGGCTTGACTAACTTATACGATATCGAAAACACTGCATTAACGCATCACTTGGATCAAGCGTTACGTGCCAACTTTATTATGATTCGTGACATTGACTATGTCGTGCAAGAAAATCAAGTTTTAATTGTCGATCAATTTACTGGTCGTATTATGGAGGGTCGTCGCTATTCAGATGGATTACACCAAGCAATCGAAGCCAAAGAAGGTGTCGAAATTGAGGACGAAACAAAGACGATGGCGACAATTACTTTCCAAAACTTCTTTAGAATGTATAAGAAGCTTGCTGGAATGACCGGTACAGCCAAGACTGAGGAAGAAGAATTCCGTGAGATTTATAACATTCAAGTGATTCAAATTCCGACGAATCGTCCAGTTATCCGGGATGATCGTGCTGATTTGCTTTATCCGACTTTGGAAAGCAAATTTACTGCCGTAGTCCAAGATATTAAAGAGCGCTATCGCAAGGGGCAGCCAATTTTAGTGGGGACTGTCGCCGTCGAAACATCTGAATTACTGTCAAACTTACTGAATAAAGAAAACGTACCTCACGAAGTCCTAAATGCTAAAAATCACTTTAAAGAAGCGGAAATCATTTTAAACGCTGGTCAAAAAGGCGCTGTAACGATCGCCACAAATATGGCTGGTCGTGGAACAGATATTAAATTAGGCCTAGGTGTCGCAGAAGTTGGTGGACTAGCAGTAATCGGTACTGAACGTCATGAGTCAAGAAGAATCGATAACCAGCTGCGTGGTCGTTCAGGACGTCAAGGAGATCCTGGTGTATCACAATTTTATCTTTCTTTAGAAGATGACTTAATGAAACGTTTTGGTTCAGAGCGTATCAAATCATTTTTAGAACGTCTAAAAATAGATGAAGAAGATGCCGTGATTCAAAGTCGTATGTTGACCAAACAAGTAGAGGCTGCTCAAAAACGAGTAGAAGGGAACAACTATGATACGCGGAAAAATGTCTTACAATACGATGATGTGATGCGTGAACAGCGTGAAGTCATTTATAAACAAAGACAACAAGTTATTATGGAAGACAAAACGCTTTCAGATCAGTTATTAGGTATGGTAAAACGGACGATTGATCGAATGGTTGACAGCCATACTCAGTTGGATCAAAAAGAATGGAATTACGAGGGCATCGTTGATTTTGCAAGTAGTACATTGGTCCATGAAGATAGCATCAGTGTCGATCAATTAAAAGGGAAAACAGCACAAGAAATCAAAGACGATCTATACAGTCGCGCGAAAGCTATTTTTGATACCAAGTCTGAACAACTAAATAGCCCAGAGCAATTGCTTGAGTTTGAAAAAGTGGTTATTTTACGCGTAGTTGACTCGAAATGGACCGACCATATCGATGCGATGGATCAACTGCGTCAATCGATTGGTTTGCGTGCATATGGTCAAAATAATCCATTGGTTGAGTATCAAACAGAAGGATATTCGATGTTTGAAGCAATGGTGGGTGCAATTGAATATGAAGTAACGCGTCTCTTCATGAAGGCTGAGATTCGCCAAAATGTTCAACGTGAGCAAGTAGCACAAGGCGAAGCAGAGGTAGAACAAGAAGAAACGGTGGAACCACAAAAACCAGTCAATGTCCAAAAAGTTGGTCGTAATGATCCTTGTCCATGTGGAAGCGGGAAAAAGTACAAAAATTGTCACGGTAAAGGCATGTAAAACGCCACATTAAGCTGGTCAGCAGTCGTTGTCCAGCTTTTTTTTGTCAAAGAATAATTGGAGGAAACATCATGGAAATTTCAGAATTAAAAAATGAACTAGCTACAATGCAAACACAAATTAATAGTTTTAGGGGGTCTCTTTGACTTAGATAAGTTGGAAGAAGACATTGCCGAGGCAGAAAATCGTATGGCTGAGCCTGGATTTTGGGATGATACACAGTCAGCACAAAAAGTTATTAATGAAAATAATAGTAATAAAGAAGCGTTCGATCAATTTCATGAATTGGCAGATGAACTTGAAGAATTGGAAGTTTTACTGGAAATGATTCAAGAAGAGCCAGATGATGAGATGGAGCAAGAGTTAGCCACACGTGCCTCTGAGCTTTTGGGTAAAATGAGCGCCTATGAGCTAGCGATGTTACTAGATGGACCGTATGATCATAACAACGCGATTATTGAACTGCATCCTGGTGCCGGTGGGACTGAATCCCAAGACTGGGGCAGTATGTTACTAAGAATGTACCAACGCTGGGCTGATAAGCGTGGATTTCAAGTAGAGACACTTGACTATTTGCCTGGGGATGAAGCAGGGATTAAGAGTGTGACGCTATTAATCAAAGGACGAAATGCCTTTGGTTACTTGAAATCAGAAAAAGGTGTTCATCGGTTAGTTCGGATTTCTCCATTCGATTCCGCAAATCGTCGTCACACTTCTTTCTGTTCAGTGGATGTCATGCCTGAACTAGATGATACCATTGATATTGAGATTAACTCAGATGACCTAAAAATCGATACCTATCGTGCGAGTGGTGCCGGTGGACAGCATATCAACAAAACGGAATCTGCTGTCCGTATTACGCATATTCCGACTGGGACAGTGGTCGCCAGTCAAGCGCAACGGTCGCAATTGAAAAATAGAGAACAAGCGATGGGGATGTTGAAAGCCAAACTCTATCAGTTAGAGGTTGAAAAACAGGAACAAGAAGCAGCGGCATTGAGAGGGGAACAAATGGAAATCGGCTGGGGATCACAAATTCGCTCGTATGTCTTCCATCCCTACTCTATGGTTAAAGATCACCGTACCAATTTTGAAACTGGAAATGTACAGGCGGTCATGGATGGAGACATCGATGGTTTCATCGACGCCTACCTCAAACAAAAATTAAATCGAGCGTAAAAAAAGTTAACAAATTGACATCTGATTGTAACTTGCTGAAAATCGGTTGCAATAATGCAATGCTATACTGTCTCAGTACAAGGAAAGGAATTGAGAAAAGCCATGATTGAAATGCAGGATGTTTTGAAAAAATATTCAAACGGGACAACCGCCATCCGAAATATATCCGTATCGATTAATCAAGGTGATTTTGTCTATGTTGTAGGCCCATCAGGAGCTGGTAAATCGACATTTATCAAATTGATGTATCGAGAAGAAAAAGCAACCAAAGGAACGCTGAAAGTTGCCGGTTATGACTTATTAAAAATAAAAAATCGCGACATTCCTTATTTGCGAAGAGAAATAGGGGTTGTTTTCCAAGATTATAAGTTATTATCTAAAAAAACAGTCTACGAAAATGTTGCATATGCCATGCAAGTAATTGGCAAAAAGCCAAAAGAAATAAAAAAACGGGTCATGGAAGTATTAGACCTAGTCGGATTGAAGCACAAAGTTCGCGTCTTTCCGAGTGAGCTTTCTGGTGGGGAACAACAGCGTGTAAGTATCGCGCGAGCAATTGTCAATATGCCGAAAGTGTTAATCGCTGATGAACCAACAGGAAATTTGGATCCCGAAAATTCATGGGAAATCATGCGACTATTAGATCGTATCAATTCTCAAGGGACAACGATTGTCATGGCGACTCATAATAGTACAATCGTAAATACGATTCGTCACCGTGTGATTGCTATTGAAAATGGACGCATTATACGAGATCAGGCGGAAGGAGAGTATGAGTACGATGATTAGAAGGTTTTTCCGCCACTTATTAGAGAGTATGAAGAGTCTAAAGCGAAATGGCTGGATGTCGATTTCATCGATTAGTGCAGTTGCAATTACCCTTAGTCTATTAGCTATTTTTGCGGCAATTATCTTAAATGCTGTTAAGTTGGCTGATGACATGGAAAACAATGTAGATGTGTCAGTTTTTGTGGTGACTGGTGCGAACGATGATGACAAAAAAGAACTTGAGAAAGAATTAAAAGCCATTGACCATGTCAAAACGGTGACTTTTTCTAGTAAAGATGATCAATTAGAAAAAATCAAAGGTAGCTATGGAAAATCATGGGATTTGTTCGAACAAGACAATCCGCTCCATGATGTCTATATTGTCAGTGCCACGGATCCGCAATATGTTAAAAGTATTACGGCTTCTGCCAAAAAATTAACTACCTATGTCCAAGATGCTCGCTATGGAGATGACCTATCTGATAAAATATTTAGCATCGCCAAAGGAGTGCGTACGTGGGGATTAGTAGGCTCCATTTTGCTGTTATTCATTGCAATGTTTTTAATTTCAAATACCATTCGGATTACCATATTGTCTCGCCAACGTGAAATTCAAATTATGCGTTTAGTGGGAGCTAAAAATAGTTATATCCGCTGGCCATTCTTCTTAGAAGGTGGTTGGATTGGTTTGTTAGGCGCAGTGATCCCGGTCTTAATTATTGTATTTGGTTATCAGAAGTTCTATGCAGTGGCCAACCCAATTATGTTGCGTTCGAACTATTCACTGGTCACACCAAATGAATTCATGGTACCAGTCGCAGTCGGTGTCCTTTTAATAGGGGTGGTGATTGGTTCGATTGGATCAGTCATTTCAATGCGACGGTTCTTAAAAGTATAATTTTTATTCTATCCGGATGAAGTCTAAAGATGGAGACATCTTTTACTTGATCCGGAATTTTTTGTGAGTGAAGTTGTGAGAGAATACTTGCAACAAGTCAAGGCTTTAGGTAAACTAGATAAGATTCAATTAGATGGAGGTAGAAATAATTATGGCGAAGCCAACAATTGCAATCGTGGGACGACCAAACGTCGGAAAATCGACAGTATTCAACCGAATTGCTGGAGAAAGAATCTCGATTGTCGAAGATACACCAGGTGTTACGCGTGACCGGATCTACGCGACCGGAGAGTGGCTTGGAAAAGATTTTAGTATTATTGATACAGGTGGAATCGATTTAAGTGATGAGCCGTTTATGGAGCAAATCAAGCATCAAGCAGAAATTGCGATTGATGAAGCAGATGTGATAGTCTTTGTAACGAGTGCACGTGAAGGAATTACCGATGCGGATGAATCAGTAGCGCATCTATTGTATCGTAGTAAGAAGCCAGTCATTTTGGCGGTAAACAAAGTAGATAATCCGGAAATGCGCGCAGAAATCTATGAGTTTTACTCATTGGGCTTAGGCGAACCCTATCCTATTTCAGGAAGCCACGGCCTTGGTCTAGGCGATGTGTTGGATGAAGCTGTGAAACATTTTGGCGAAGATACGGAAGAAGAGGACGATTCGACGATTCGCTTCAGTCTGATTGGTCGACCAAATGTCGGTAAATCTTCTTTGATTAATGCAATTTTAGGAGAAGATCGCGTCATTGTTTCTGATGTTGAGGGAACAACAAGAGACGCCATCGACACTCATTTTACAAGTGAGTCTGGTCAGGAATTCACGATGATCGATACAGCAGGTATGCGTAAACGTGGGAAAGTCTATGAGTCTACTGAGAAATATAGTGTGATGCGTGCGATGCGTGCGATTGAACGTTCCGATGTCGTTTTAGTCGTCTTGAATGCAGATGAAGGTATTCGCGAGCAAGATAAGAAAATTGCTGGTTATGCCCACGAAGAAGGTCGAGGCATTATTATTATAGTCAATAAATGGGACCTAGTTAAAAAAGATACCAATACTATGCGTGATTTTGAGAAAGAAATTCGCGAAGAATTCCAATACCTTGACTATGCACCGATATTGTTTGTCTCAGCGATGACAAAACAACGACTAAATCAACTACCGGAAATGATTGAATCCGTAAGTATGAACCAATCTATGCGCGTACCTTCCGCTGTACTAAATGATGTCATTATGGATGCGGTAGCTATTAATCCAACGCCGACCGATAAAGGAAAAAGATTGAAGGTTTTCTATGCAACGCAAGTAGCAATCAAACCACCGACCTTTGTAATTTTCGTGAACGAAGAAGAGCTAATGCATTTTTCTTACGCACGATTTTTAGAAAACCAAATTCGCAAAGCGTTTATCTTTGAAGGGACGCCGATTCGGATCATCCCTCGCAGAAGAAAATAGTGATTTTACCATAGAATGACTGTTTTTACAAAGAAAACTAAGCGAAACAAATTGAAATGTTCATTTCGAAAAAAAAACGGTTAAAAATCCCTAAAATCCTTGATATTAAGGGATTCTTGTGATAACTTATTATCAGAATATTGATGACAGAAGTCAATATTTTTACTATTACTTGGACCACTCAAGTAATAGAAAGTTAGTAGAGAACAAGTATTGAATCAGGAGGTGAAAATATTCCATGGCAAACAAAGCAGAATTAATCGAAAAAGTTGCTGCAGCGACTGACCTTACTAAAAAGGACGCTACTTTAGCTGTAGACGCTGTCTTCTCATCAATTCAAGAAGCTTTAGCAAACGGAGAAAAAGTTCAATTGATCGGTTTTGGTAACTTTGAAGTTCGCACTCGTGCTGAACGTAAAGGTCGTAACCCACAAACTGGTGAAGAAATCAAGATTCCTGCAAGCAAAGTTCCTGCATTTAAACCAGGTAAAGCATTAAAAGATGCTGTGAAGTAATCTTTTACTTTTTGAAGATGATTGGCAAAGAGGATAGTTACTCTATCCTCTTTGTTTTATATTTAATTCATGATTGTTTTGCTTTTTATAAAATAAACTTGCTGGCGGTTTTTATTTTTAGCTATATCATGTATAATAGTACAAGTTAGGTTAGTAGCTAGATATTATAGAAAACAAAGGAATCTTTAATGAAAAACAAAAAACAAGCAAACAGTCAGAACCAAAAACATATTGATCAAGAATCGACTATTTCTGGTACACCGAGAGATGTACGACGTTCTCTACGTAAAAAAGAAGATAAACTTGTTAGAAAAATTACAATCTCCGTTCTGCTAATCATCTTGATTGTCGGTGGAGTCTTAATTTTTAATATTTATAATTATATTGTTTCGAGTCTAGAACCATTAAACGCAAAAAGTGAGCAAAAAGTGGAGGTCGTCATTCCTAATGGCTCTTCAAATAAAGCAATTGGCGAAATACTAGAAAAAGAAAAAATAATTAAAAGTGGGATGGTCTTTAATTATTATACGAAATTTAATAATTTGACGGGCTTTCAAGCAGGCACCTATCAATTTTCAGCAAGTATGGATTTAGACGCCATTAGTGAAGCATTAAAAAATGGCGATGTCACAGAAAAAACTGCTCAGGCCAAACTCACTATACCTGAAGGATACGACATCGATCAAATTGGCGATGTGATTGCTGAAAAAACAGCATTTACTAAAAATGACTTCTTATCAATAATTAGTGATACTGACTTTTTTAATACGTTATTAGCTAGTTATCCGAGTTTACTGCAAAGTGCCTCAGAAGCGACTGATGTGCGTTATCGATTGGAAGGGTATTTATTCCCTGCTACCTATAACTACTATGACGATATGACCTTAAAAGAGTTAGTAACGGCGATGGTTGCTAAGACAGATAGTGTGATGAGCAAGTATTATACGCAGATTAAGCAAAAAAATATGAGTGTTCATGAAGTATTAACCTTAGCCTCATTGGTGGAAAAAGAGGGCGTGACAGATGATGACCGCAAAAATATTGCCCAAGTATTCTTTAATCGAATTGCTGCAGATATGCCATTGCAGTCAGATATTTCAATTTTGTATTCTTTAGGTGAACACAAAGAGGACGTCACGATTAGTGATACTCAAGTGGATTCGCCATACAATTTATATACCAACACTGGCTATGGCCCAGGACCTTTTGATAATCCAAGCGAGCAATCGATTCAAGCTGTTCTCGATCCAACGGCTAATAATTATTACTATTTTGTTGCAGATACATCAACCGGTAAAGTGTATTTTGCCGCTACCTATGATGAACATCTTGTGAATAAAGAAAAATACGTAGACAATCAATAAAAAAGTCTGATGAAATGTAGATAAAGGAGTAATTACGATGGTAGAAAAAGTATATCCAATGACCTTAGAAGGTAAAGCAAAATTAGAGCAAGAATTAGAAGAATTAAAAACAGTCAAACGTGGAGAGATTATTGAGCGTATCAAAATTGCGCGTAGCTTTGGCGATTTATCTGAAAACTCTGAGTACGAGTCAGCAAAAGATGAGCAAGCGTTTGTGGAAGGAAGAATTACAACGTTAGAAACAATGATTCGCTTTGCACAAATTATTGATAATGATGGTGTCGATCAAGACGAAGTATCTATTGGAAAGACCGTTACCTTCGTTGAGTTGCCAGATGGTGATGAAGAAGAGTATACAATCGTCGGTAGTGCAGAGGCTGATCCATTCTCTGGGAAAATCTCTAACGATTCACCAATTGCTCAAGCTTTAATTGGGAAAAAATTAAATGACGAAGTGACGATTTCAACCCCTGGTGGCGATATGCCCGTGAAAATTATTAGTGTTAAATAAGTAGTTAAAAAAACTACCCTCCTAATTAAAGCGTTCCTAAAAAATCTCATTTTGGGAATGATCGTTGTTAGGTGGGTAGTTTTTTTCAGTCAAAAGTTGGATGCCAACTGAGAAGTGATTTGCTACATTAAAGAAAAATGGGAGAGGAACCTTCAAATGAAAAATGCATGGCGCTTTTTTTTGACTGCCGAATGTCTTTTATTTGTAATTGCACTTTGGCAGTTGTTTGATACAGAGCCACTAGCAATCCTTTTCTTTTTGGGCTGTCTGAGTATTTACGGCGGAGCCAAACGCAAAAAGAAAAGCAAACGTTTCTTACAAATTATAGGTAGTATCCTAGTTATTGTTTCCTTGTTAAATAACTTTGCTGTATGGTTGATGCTTATCTTTGCTATTTTATTTGTCGGCTTAAAAGGTGTTGAAATTTCTGGTATCGAGCTTTTTCAACAAAATTGGCTAAATAAAAAGAAAATAGTGATTGTGGATACGGTTGATCCGAGCACACATGCAGCCGAAAGAACGAAGAAATCATGGATCGGTGATACTCGAATTGGGTCTGATATCTTCGAATGGAATGACATTGTGATCAGTATTTTTGCAGGGGATACGATTATTGATCTAGGCAATACGCTATTACCTAAAAAAGAGAATACAATTGTGATCCGCAAGCTTTTTGGAAAAACACGTATTTTGGTTCCGACTGGTATTGGGATTAAGTTGCAACAAAATAGTTTATTAGGGACAGTGCGCTTTGAAAAGGAATCTTTTCAGTTAAAAAATGAAGAACTAATTATTTATAGTAAAGATTACGACGAAAGTCAACGCAAGCTACATATTTTATCTGCTAATTGTGTAGGAGAGGTAGAGGTGATTCGTATATGACCAAACCCCTTCGAATCATTGTATCCTGCGTTGTCGGAGTCGCAACCTTTTTGACGCTCTTGTTGCTTGGCATGAGTATCGTCCAAGTGACGCATACCCATGATTGGTTTTTTACATTTCTCCAAATGCAAATTCTATTTATGCCCATGGTTCTGTTTTTATTGCTATTAGCTTTTAGCAGTGGCGTGGTGTTTTTTTTCATTCTAGGTTATTGTCAGCGTATGGTACTAAAACCGATTGAACAGCCATTGCAAAACTTGGCTGCTGGGAAATATGATTTTAAAATTACTAAACCTTCCATTGATTATCAGCCAATGCACGGCATTCAAGAGGATATTCAAATGATCCGCGACAAGCTACAGATGGTTTCAAAAGAGTTGCAACTGAGTAATGCACAGCCCAAACTATTTAACGGTCAGACAAAAGAACAAATTTTGACTGAAGAACGGCATCGACTAGCACGAGAATTGCACGACTCGGTTTCACAGGAATTATTTGCAGCTATGATGTTGCTTTCTGCGATGAATGAGCAAGCAAGGAAAAAACAAGTCGAAGAAAACCAGCAAAAACAACTGACAATGATTACTGATATTATAACGACTGCACAGTCAGAAATGAGGGCATTATTGCTCCATTTGCGACCAGTTAATCTGGAAGGAAAATCATTGAAGACGGGTATTGAGCAATTATTAATTGAACTACAATCAAAAGTGACAATCCAAATTCGCTGGCAAATTGCCGATTTACATTTGCCCACTATCATCGAAGATCAGCTATTTCGAGTGGTTCAAGAATTATTATCCAATACGCTACGGCATGCGAAAGCGCAAGAATTGGAAGTGTATTTAAATGAGGTAAATCAACAAATTCAGTTGCGATTTATTGATGATGGTATTGGTTTTGACATTTCTAAAGAAAAAGCAGGTAGCTATGGACTTACCAATATTCGCGAACGAATACAAGGAGTAGGTGGCACTGTGAAGATCATAAGTTTTAACAATCAAGGTACGAGTGTTGAAATTAAAGTACCAATCTTTAAAGAAGGGAACGTATCAGATGATTCGAGTGCTATTAGTAGATGACCATGAGATGGTTAGAATTGGTGTGTCGGCGTACTTGTCCATCCAAGATGATATTGATGTCATCGCACAAGCAGAAAATGGAGCAATAGGTGTTGAAAAAGCACTAGACTTACGACCTGATGTTATTTTGATGGATTTAGTGATGGACGTGATGGATGGGATTGAAGCGACCAAAGAAATTTTACATGCTTGGCCTGAAGCCAAAATTATTATTGTAACGAGTTTCATTGACGATGAAAAGGTATATCCGGCAATCGAAGCAGGAGCATCTGGGTATCTTCTAAAGACTTCCGCAGCCCATGATATTGCCCAAGCCATTCGTACGATTTACCAAGGTGGACGGGTAGTTGAACCGCAAGTATCAAATAAGCTACGAAATGAGACGAGCAATCGAAATTTTCATTTACATGATGAACTGACAAATCGTGAAAAAGAAGTACTCCAACTGATTTCAAATGGAAAGAGTAACCAAGAAATTGCAGATGAACTATTTATTACTTTAAAAACAGTGAAGACCCATGTATCCAATATTTTGTCAAAACTTGAAGTAGAAGATCGAACTCAAGCTGCGATTTATGCATTTAAACATGGCTATATAAAATAAGACAACCTACTAGGTGAACACTCAATGAGTTTGTTATAATAATTTAGAATCAAGAAATGAAGGAAGTGAACTAGTGAAACAAAACTATGCAGTCATTGGATTGGGACGATTTGGAGGAAGTATCTGTCGGACGTTAGTCGAATCTGGTCAAGAAGTACTAGCTATTGATGCCAATGAGGATCGAGTGAATGAGTATATGAATATCGCTACGCACGTGGTCGTAGGCAACGCCCAGGATGAGATGGTTCTAAAATCGCTTGGGATTCGTAATTTTGACCATGTCATTGTAGCGATTGGTGAAGACATTCAGGCAAGTATTTTGGTTACCCTAATGGTAAAAGAAATGGGCGTTCCTAATATTCTAGCAAAGGCGCAAAATGAATACCATGCAAGAGTTTTAGAGAAAGTTGGTGCAGATCGAGTGGTTCACCCAGAGCGAGATATGGGAATCCGTTTGGCACATAATTTAGTCTCTAAAAACATTTTAGACTTCATTGAATTATCTGATGAGTTCTCATTAGCAGAAATTCGTGTATCAAATCCCAAATTCTTTAATCATACCTTACTTGATTTAAATTTTCGCCAAAAGTATGGTTTAACAGTCGTTGCGATTCGTAGACCAGATGCACAAGTCATTGTTTCACCTGCTGCGGACCAAATTGTAAAAGAAAATGATAGCTTGTTAGTCATTGGAAATGCAGAAGATGTTGATTTACTCGATAAAAAATTAAATGAATAGAAGGAGTAAGTATGCAATTAACTATCACACCATCCGCGCTAGAGTGGTTTAAAAGAGAAATTCAATTAGAATCTGGAATGGGGATCAGATTTTACGGGAAAGTCTATGGCAAAACACAAGTTCATGATGGCTTTTCTGTCGGACTTTCAGTTGATCGTCCTGAAGATCCATTGGTGAAAACAACAGTATCAGACATGCTCTTTTTTATTGAAGAGACTGATGAGTGGTTCTTTAAGCGCTATGATTTAATTGTTGATTACGATAAGAAGTTAGATGAACCAACCTATGTTTTTGAAGAATCAAAAGAATAGGGACAAGCGGCAGTAACATATGGTATGTAAGAATTTGAACGTAACTAATTTGTGCTGCTAATTCCAAACGGTGAGAATTAGCAGGTACGATTGAAAGACCATAAAATCCAGAAGTAGTATCTCAAACTTTTGGATTCTGTGGTCTTGTTTGTTTATTACTGTATAATTCTGGTTAGGTTTTCTTAGTAACCATTTTCGAGTGATACTTCGTTTTTAGTAAGCGAGTGATTTTGGATAAATGAACTGAAATTTTTAAGAAAAATTTCCATGAACAGAGACTGAAAGTGAGCCGTTTGTCCAGAAATATGTGGGGTAATGAGTAAATTAGGTGCATCCCAAAGTGGATCGTCTTTTGGTAGTGGCTCTGGATCTGTGACATCAATTGATGCAAAGGCTAGTTCGTTTGCTTGTAAGGCTGCCAATAGTGCATGGCTATCCACGCTTGGCCCACGTCCGACGTTCATAAAAGAGCCCGTCTTCTTCATTGCTTGGAAAAACGTTTGATCATAGAGATGCCGTGTATCCTCAGTTAGTGGCAAAATATTGATGACGATATCCGATTCTTGGGCGCAAGCATGAAGATTCGTTAACGGATACGTCTGAGAAAAGTAAGGTGTCTTCCGACCAGTCGTATTAATCCCTTGGACAGAGCAGCCTAATAAGGATAGCTTCCTAGCTAGTTCTTGTCCGATTTGACCCGTGCCGACAATCGTAATCACTTGCTCGCTCAAATTATCGTAAGGTAGGGTTTCTGATTCCCAAGTATGCGTCATTTGCTGTTGCATCGCTGGAAATAGACCTCTAGTTTTCATAAGTAACAGACCAAGTAGGTGATCTGAAATAGATTGGGCATGAATCCCACTACCATTGGATAAAAGGATCCCGTACTTAGCAAAGGATTCAAGGGGGAGATAGTCTACTCCTGCTGAAATTGATTGAACCCATTTCAGATTCGTTGCTGAGTGCAAAAGTTTATCTGCCCATTTTTTATCCCAACCAATCGTAATCACGACTTGTTCCCATCGAAAAGAATCAGGAAGCTCATTAATCGAAACAAGCTGGTAATCAGGCGCTAGTTGTTGAACTTTTTCATGATAGATGGATCGAAATGATCGTTTAGATAAGATATATTTCAAAACAATTCCCCCTTTAGCACTAGTGTACACTAATTAAAGGAAAAAAAGCCATCATCAAGCGGCGTGAGCCTACTTTGATGATGACTTTGTTTTCCGAACAGCCTGATAGACTATAAAACTGGTTGCTAAAAATAAAAATGTACCTGAGTTAAATGAATAGTGAAAGAGCATTATCAGCGTGCTCAATAGGGTAGGAACGGTTGCGCTGACGATTACCAACTTTAATGTTTCTAAAAAAGTCAATGAGCGATCCATTCTTTTTAGCCAAATACTCGAAAACAAAGCCGTAAAAAGAATAGTAAAGACCAAATTGATAAAAGATGGATAAATAGCCACTAGGAAAATAATCACATAAAGAAACCAAGGTAACCTTTTTTCTGCCAACACAGATTTTATTGTTTTACCGTTGAAGGATGAGAAAATCGATTGATCGTAAGTCAAATGAAATGACGTATCACCTAATAGTGACTGTGTCGTTTCATCGGAAGGGAAAAGAATAATTAATTGGTTCTTTAACATTCCTATGCTCACCAATTTCCCTTTTAAGTCTGATTGTATATCCGTTGCGTTCCGTTTATTATCCGGATCAAAAGTAAAGATTAAATAATTGCTTTGGTAGATAAATCCTGAATTTTCCTCGGGTGAGGAAAGTTGATTGTCTTTAATCGTAAAATCTGGTAACTTTCCGGCAATTTTTTGGCCATCTGCATGTAAATTACCAAAGATGTTCATCACTTGAGTCGTTAAAGGAATGGCGTATACAAAACTAAGAAGTACCAGATAAAAGATAACCTTGCCAAACGGGCTTTTCCGCACTGAGATAAGATTTTTAAACTGAAAAAAAGAGCCAAGAAACATTTGGTAAATTGACATGAATACACTCCTTTATAAATAGCTTCATGGTCATTTTAACGAAAGCAAGCAGAGAAAACAAGGACTACCCGTTCATTTCCTATACTGGTATAATCATTTCAGAAAGAAAAGGAGCGAGTTGGTCGATGGAAGTAGTAAGTTATTTGTTTTTTGGTGTTATGACGACGTTAGTAAACTTTATTGTTTATTTTTTTTGTCGGGATTTGTTGCAGTTTCAGTTTGTACTAGCAAACACATTGTCTTGGATTGCATCGGTCTTATTTGCTTTTGTGACGAACAAAAAGTGGGTGTTTCATAGCAAAAGTGAAACAAAACTGGCATGGATAATTGAAGCCGCCAAATTTATTTTTTATAGGGGATTATCTTATTTGATTGATATGGCTTCCATGTTTGTCTGTCTAAAACTATTGATGACGTCGGATTTTTCAGCAAAACTGTTTACCCAAGTCTTGGTCGTTGTAGCCAATTATTTTTTAGTAAGCTATTAATATTTAATAATAATAAAAAATAAGTGTTTTTTAAGCAAAATTTTTGAGGAAATGGCTTGAATTTGCTATTCTTAAAGAGTAATGACAACTATTTAGGAGGAAGAAAATTATGACTTACACTTTACCAGATTTACCATATGCTTATGATGCATTAGAACCTTACATTGATGTTGAAACGATGCACTTACATCATGACAAACATCATAATACGTATGTGACAAACTTAAATGCAGCGGTTGAAAAACACCCAGAATTGGCAGAAAAATCGGTAGAAGAGTTAATTTCTTCAATGTCAACTGTTCCTGAAGATATCCAGACTGCTGTACGTAACAATGGTGGCGGACATGCGAACCATTCATTCTTCTGGGAAATTTTAGCTCCAAATGCTGGCGGAGAACCAACTGGAGACTTAAAAGCTGCTATTGATGAAACTTTTGGAAGTTTTGACGATTTAAAAGCTGAATTTAAAACTGCTGCTACAGGCCGTTTTGGTTCTGGATGGGCATGGCTTGTTTTAGATAACGGTACATTAAAAGTGACTTCAACTGCAAATCAAGACTCTCCATTAATGGAAGGTCAAACACCCGTACTTGGGTTAGATGTGTGGGAACATGCATACTACTTAAAATACAAAAATGTACGCCCTGACTATATTGAAGCTTTCTGGAATTTAGTAAACTGGGAAAAAGCAAACGAAATCTTTTCTGCTGCTAAATAATCTAGGTGTTATAATATAGCATAGCAAAAGCCAAGTGACGATTGTGCATCATCGCTTGGCTTTTTTTGATGTCAAAATGACTATGCTTGATTCTTAAAGGTTTTTGGCAGCGAACATGGTATACTGATGCTAAAGGGGTGAGGAGATGGACACACAGTTTGTTGTAGGATCTTTCGAGTCGACGATTCATTACGGACAGACGTTCTTTCAAGCATTTACACCGACGCAGTTTAAGGGGAAACACCTTATCTTCTTTGCCAACCAACAATACTATGAATCATTTGCCAATCAAGCGACGACCTTTTTTGAACATACTGACATGGATTGGTATATTTTATCAAATCAACGAAATTGTCACACAGTCAATGAGATGCTTGAAGGCTTAAAATTTTTGGCAAAATTTAATCGATCTGAGTCCTATGTGTTTGTTTCATTTGGAAACAAAGGTGCGATTCAACTGACTAGTTTTTTTCATCAATTTAGTCCGTTCTCTTCGGAATTTTTGGCGATTTGTCTGTCGCTTCAGTCCTTTTCAGTTGCGTTAACAAAAGAACGATTTTTAATCCAACCACCATTTTTGAAAAGTCTAATTTGGGAAAATTTACCGCAAGCCAGTTATGTATTCTTACCAAAAGATGCCGTATCATTGGGAGAGAGGCTGTCAGATTTTCTCGTACTCTTACGAATCGCACTAACGGATGATACATTTTACACCCAGTTACAGGAGCGCTATCTGAACAAAGAGCGACTAGTAAAAGAGTCGTATATGAACTACATAGAATTTATTACTCAATCTTATGCAACCAATACTTACCCATTGACACAATATGGGAGTTGGTTTGAAGAAATACTGTACGAAACAGAAAATAGCCATGTTCTTTCAGCTGAAATGAAACATTATTTAGGGTTTCTCTTTCATTTTATCTGGAATTGTGTCACAATCGAAAAATCGGAATTATGTAAAGATGTTTTAGGTTGGATGAGGACATTAGGCTTTCCGATAAACGTGCCTGATTCTTTTGTCGTTTCAGATTTTTTAGTCAAAGCAGCCCAGGAAAGCAAAAATACACCCCGCCTTGTGCAGGTGGATTTTTTTACCAAGAATTATCAGCTCATTGCACCCAATGAAGAACAATTTATTGATGTGTATCAACTTTACCAGCATGTAATAGAGGAGGAACCATCGAGTGACAGAAAGTGAAAAAGTATTAAGTGCCATCGAAAAGGATGATTTGGCAAGCGCGCAAGTTGCCTTGCAAAAAGCATTGCGGTCAGATTCCGAAGCGAGTTTGGCAGAACTAGGGGAAGACTTGCAGCAATTAGGCTTTTTGGAGGAAAGTAAAGAAGTCTTTACTCATTTAGCTAAAAGTCATCCTGAAAATGACGGGTATTTTTTGCCTTTAGCAGAAATTGCCATTGAAAATGATGAAATTGAACTAGCTTTTGAAGAACTAGAAAAAATACCAAAAACAAGTGAAAATTACTTGGATGCTTTATTGGTCACAGCCGATTTGTATCAACTACTATCTATTCCTGAAGTAAGTGAAGCGAAACTAAAGGAAGCACAGACAATCGCGCCAAATGAAGTCTTAATTGCCTATGCTTTAGGTGAATTGTATTTGTCTACGGATCAATACCAACAAGCTTTAAATGAATTTGAACAAGTCAAAGAAAAAAATACCAATCCGAATTTATCTAAAGATCTCTTGGATGAAAAAATTGGCTATAGTTTAAGCATGCTAGGAGAATTTGAAGCGGCAATTCCCTTTCTAGAGCAAGCAGTGACAGTAAAAGAAACGGATGAACGACTATTTCATATCGCTCTCGTACTCCTCCAGCTAAAGGAAAATGAGCAAGCTATCTATTATTTACAAAAATTACGTACCTTAAATCCCCAATACCAAGCCGTCTATTTACAATTGGCGCAAGTATTGCAAGAGGAAGAGCAGATTGACGAGGCCCAACTCGTGATTGAAGAAGGTATTCATGAGAATCCTTATCAAGTCGAATTGTATTATTTTGCATCTGAAAATGCCTATCGTTTACACGATACAAAAAAAGCTGAGACATTTTTGACCGATGCGCTTGAAATAGGTGAACGAACAGATGATACGTTACTTTTACTTAGCAATCTTTACGTTGAAGAAGGGTTTTATGAAGAAGCACTTGCAGCCATTGATCAAATGGAAAATCAAGATCAGCCATTTGCTCTTTGGAATCGTGCGAAGGCCTACAATGAGCTAGAAGAATTTGGCGATGCAGCTAAGTACTATGCCCTAGCAAATGATCATTTGCATCATGAAATTGATTTTATGAAGGAATATGGGCTGTTCTTAAGAGAAGAAGGCCGCCTAGATGAGGCAAAAGGTCTGCTTACTCATTATCTAGCCCATGAACCGGGTGATTTAGAGATTCAGTCGATACTAGATGATTTATCTGAAAGATAGGTGAATAGAAATGGTTGATTTAAATGAGAAAAAACAGTGGCTGAAATGGTTGTTAGCATATGGTCCTTTCCAGCGACGTGAAATCTTGTGGATTTTAGACTATTTGTTGCATCACGACAATATTTTAGCGAATATCAAAATTGTGGAGCATGCCGATGCAACAACTCGTGGCTTAGTCCTTATGCCCAACCAATCATCTGAAGACGCTTTGACTCTTTATTTGAATGGCCATCTGTTTCATGATCCAGATCAAATTTTCCATGAAGTTCGCTTTAATTGGAAACAACCTCTTTTTTTGGAATGCCCACTACCGAAATCTTGGGAACTTCCTGAATACCTAGCAGTATTGGAGGATAATCCTTATCGTCGTTGGAATGATAATTTGACAGAAGGTACGTGTGAGGAAGTCGACTTATTCATAGAAAACCAAGAAAAAGCCAGTGAACGCCATCATCTAATCGAAAAAATTAATGCGGCACTTGATGCAAACAACCGTGAATCATTTGATGATTTTTCAAAACAATTGCTTGAATTGGATAAAAAATGAAATAAAGCAAAGAGGTGAAATACTTGGAATCAAAAATAACACTTTCTGAGATGCAAACAACAGTTGATGACTATATCCGTCAATTTAAAACCGGCTATTTTGGCCCTTTAGCGCAAATGGCGCGCCTAACAGAAGAGATGGGGGAGCTTGCTAGAGAAATTAATCATCACTATGGGGAGAAGCAAAAAAAGGCGACTGAGCCAGCGAAAGCTATTCCTGAAGAAATGGGTGATGTCTTAATTGTCTTATTAATGATGGCCAATTCTTTGGACATTGATCTGACTGAGGCATTTGAAAAAAATATGGACAAATTCCAAAAAAGAGATCAATTTCGCTTTGAGCGTGTCGATGGCCGAGTAGGAGAGAAAAAAGAAAAATGACGGAATTACATTTACCAAGTGAATTTATCAACGCACAACCGGTCTTGCAAAAAATACAAGCAGCTGGTTTCGAAGCTTATTTTGTGGGTGGCTGTGTACGAGATGTCTTATTGCATCAATCGATTCACGATGTAGACATTGCTACAAGTGCGTACCCTAGTGAAATCAAAGAGCTTTTTAGTCGCACGATTGATATTGGCATTGAGCATGGGACGGTGTTGGTACTTTGGCATGAGGAGCAATATGAAGTGACGACGTTTCGTACAGAGTCGACCTACCAAGATTTTCGTCGGCCTGATCAAGTTACTTTTGTTCGCTCACTTGCTGAGGATTTAAAAAGACGTGATTTCACGATGAACGCATTAGCTTTAGCGGAAAATGGCACTATTATTGATTTATTTAACGGGCTAAGCGATATTAATCAAAAAGTTGTCCGGGCAGTGGGCGATGCCAATGAGCGATTTCATGAGGATGCGTTGCGCATGATGAGAGGCTTGCGTTTTATTAGTCAGTTAGACTTTACGATGGCACCCGATACGCTAGCAGCGATTGAAAAACATAGTCAACTGTTATCTTTTATTTCCATCGAACGTATTCGTATTGAGTGGGAGAAATTAGTATTAGGTAGAGCAAGAAATAGAGCTTTACGCCTTTTTCTAGCAACCAATTGCTTTTTGTATTGTCCACAGTTTGAACAGCAGATTGAAGGACTTCAAAAATTTATTGAGTTACCTGAAAAGCAACTGACTGAGGTTGAGGCTGCCTGGACGTTGCTGATGGATTGTTTAGATGTACCCGAAAGACAGTTTGTGGCATTTTTTAAAGAATGGAAGCTGTCTAATGACACCATTAAGCAAATTCAAAAAACATATCAAGGCTTGCAATTTCGCAAACACTTTCCTTGGAATCGCTGGATGGTCTATACTTTGGGCGCGGAGGTAGTATTGCGAGTTGAATCGCTACTAGCTTATTACAATCCTGAGCAATCCTTTGTAGCCATCGAGGAGCTTGTCCAACTATTGCCAATTGAATCTTTAAAAGACTTACAAGTAAACGGTCATGACTTGCAACATACGTTTCAAAAGAAACCGGGAAAATGGCTAAGTGATACCTTACATTTTTTGGAAAAACAAGTTGTCGAAGGAGCCGTGGCGAATCAAAAAGTGGAACTATTACAAGCGGCTGAGAACTATTTAGCGGGAATCTGTGAAAAGTGAGCAAATTTTTTAGTAAAACGCTTCGTTTTCACATGCAACATGCTCCGGAGTGTGCTAAACTAAATGTGTAAAAAGTAAATGGTAAGGAGTGTTTTAAATGTCAAGAGAAATGAAAGCATTGAAATTTCTTTTCCGTAATGGAGAAACATGGACTGTAGAGCGTCGATTCATCGGTGACCTATGGATTAAACAAATTACTTCTAGCTTTGGTCGCATCAACGGCGGCGAATTCGTTGAAATTCATCCTTGTGCTGGTTTCAAAATTGAAATTTTCACTGAGGGCGACCATGTAGCAACACATGATATTAATTTAGGTGGACTAGAATTAGGAATGTTTGCACGAGCACTTAAATACCAAGACATTGAACGCATGGAAATTTTGTATAAAGCAGGCACACCTGACTTGATCTATTTCCCATACAAAGATACAGACGGCGATGGATTAGACAATGAGTACCAATCTACAAAAGTAAGTGAATCAACTAAAAATCTATACATTGTCATCGATCCTGAAAAGACAGTAGAAGATTTTTATGCTGACGAAATCAAATAAGTAAAGTTAGACTGTTACAAACCGAATGGCATCCAAAATCCGATTGATAGGCGATGACTTCAGTACTTCAGAAGTCATCGTTCTCTTTTTCGGATTTTTTTGTCGCTAACTGGAGAATAAGGTGTTAAGAAATGAATCAGAAACAAGCAAAGTCAAACTTGAAAAAAGGGACATATGTCGCAATTGGACTTCTCCTATTTTTCATTAGTTCAGGAAAAATTGCTTATGATAATTGGTCGATCGATGATGCTATCCAAGTTGCGGATCAAGTCCTTTCTGGCGAAAAGCTAGCGAAAAACTATGACCATCTTGTACAATTACCTGACTACGATGGGACCAATCAAGTTGTAAAGCTCAATAACAACCAACCGTATTTTGACCAAGCTGATTTATCAGTCGAGAAAAAAGGATGGCAAACCTTTTCAGATTTAGATCAACTCAACCGAGTAGGGGTAGCCAATGCACTCTTGCATAAAAGTATGATGCCTACCAAGGAAAGAGAGTCCATTTCATCCATCTATCCCACGGGCTGGAAGCAAAAAAAAATTAGTAATCAACAAATGCTTTACAATCGTTCGCATTTGATTGGCTTTCAATTTACAGGGGAGAATACCAATGCCCGTAATTTATTTACTGGAACAAAAGCGCTCAATCAGGATCAAATGACCAACTATGAAAATGCCATTGCGCAGTATTTGAGAAAAACGGGCAATCACGTGCGTTACCGTGTGACACCATACTTTAAAGGTGATGAGTTGGTTGCTCGCGGTGTTGAGATGGAAGCGAAGAGTATTGAAGATGATGACATTGAGTTGAATGTATTTATTTATAATATTCAGCCGGGCTACACGATTGATTATCAAACAGGTTACTCAACGAAGACAAAATAAAAAGCCATCACCGATGGCTTTTTTTATTATTTTGTTTCGCGGTGCAAAGTAACTTTGCGTTCACGTGGACAATATTTTTCTTTTTCCAAACGATCAGGGTTGTTACGTTTGTTTTTGCTTGTTAAGTAATTACGTTCTTTACAAGAAGTACATTCTAATGTAATGTTTACGCGCATGTTCATTTCCCTCCCTTAGCAATAAATATAACTAAGATATCTCTCAGACTTAAATATCATAGCATGATTTAATGCAGATTGCTAGTCTTTTGACGAAATTTGTTAAGTAGTTTTACTTGACGACGAAAAAACAAAACTATTTGCGTTTTCTACTTACAAACATGGTAGAATAACAATCAAGTGAGGTGGAACGTGTGACATCAAAAAAAGAATTACGAAAAGAAAAATTGCAAGCACTGAAACATTTTTCTAATCAGACGAAAGAAAAAGAACTGTTAGAAGCACAGCTGATCAATCAATTGCTGACAAGTGAACGCTGGCAGCATGCACAAGTGATAGCGCTCTATCAATCGATGGCACATGAATGCAATACGAAAAGTCTACTTGCTGCAGCATGGCGTGAAGGCAAAGTAGTCGTTTTGCCTCAGACTGGGAAAGCAAGACAGATGAGGTTTGTCCGTGTATTACCAACGACTCTTTTCACACTGACCGCATTCGGAGTCGAAGAACCGGATTCTGAGCAAGTAATTGAAAAAGAAGCCATTGATTTAATGGTCGTCCCTGGTGTCTGTTTCACATTAGATGGTAAGCGTATTGGCTATGGTGGTGGATTCTATGATTGCTATCTTGAGGATTATCGTGGAGCAACAGTTAGTCTAGCCTTTCCATTCCAGCTTGGAGCAGAGGACGACTGGCTTAGTGACGAACATGATCAGCTTATTCAAAAAATAATAACAGTGAATCGGGAGGAACAGCGATGAACGAGTATCGTTTACGGCAGTTTAGAGGTCAGCCTTTTTTTACTTGGCTATTTTTAGGAATTCAGACGTTGGTATTTTTAATTGGGTACTTCTTGCCCAGTATCCCTTTAGAAAGTAATGGCGTTTTATATGGACCAGCCATTGCCTTTTTACATCAGTATTGGCGTTTTTTGACACCAATCTTTTTCCATTTTGGCTTAATGCATTTTGCCGTTAATTCTGTGGTATTGTACTACATGGGTGAGCAGATTGAAGCCATTTATGGCCATACCCGCTTTTTTATCATCTACTTAGTGACAGGAATAATGGGAAATTTGATGAGTTTTGCCTTTAATACGGCGGGGATTATTTCAGCGGGGTCAAGTACGGCCTTGTTTGGATTGTTTGGGTCATTTATAATTTTAGGATTTCATTTGCGCCACAATCCGGCTATCGAAGGGATGGTCAAACAGTTTACGTTATTTTTGATTTTGAGTTTTGTTTTCGGTATGTTTGACCAGTTGATTGACATCTGGGGCCATGTCGGTGGCTTGATTGGTGGTGTATTGATTGGTAATATCATTGGCTTACCAAAACCAGCAAAAAAATATTCGATTCATATCCGTATTTTGTCGCTCCTCATTTTGGTATTTTTTGTGATATTATGTGTAATGTATGGTTTAAAAAAATATGGATAACGAGTATAATATTCAAGGAGTACATGATGAAAACGTTATATGATGTGCAGCAACTTTTAAAACAGTTTGGAATAATCGTCTATGTTGGCAAACGAATTTATGATATTGAGTTAATGATGCTTGAGGTAAAAAATATTTATGAGCGTCGTTTAATTGATAAGGACACTTACTTAACAGCATGGCGCATTCTAAAGCGGGAACATCATATTGAAGAAAGCCGAGGAGAATAGTAGATGGATAAAAAAATTATTGGCATTGACTTAGGTGGTACGACAGTAAAATTTGCAATCTTGACAGCGCAAGGAGACGTTCAACAAAAATGGAGTATTCCTACCAATATTTTGGATGATGGAACGCATATTGTGCCAGATATTATTGCATCAATCAATCATCATATGGAACTATATGGTCTTACAAAAGATGACTTTTTGGGCATTGGCATGGGAACGCCAGGTAGTGTTGATCGCCATTTAGGAACAGTGATTGGTGCTTACAATTTAAATTGGAAAACGACACAAGCAATTAAAGAAGCAATTGAGTCAAAAACAGGTATCCCATTTGCAATCGATAATGATGCCAATGTCGCTGCTTTAGGCGAACAATGGAAAGGTGCTGGGGAAAATAATCCCGATGTTGTCTTCGTTACTTTAGGGACTGGTGTTGGCGGTGGTGTAATTATGAACGGCCAATTGCTTCATGGAGTCGCTGGTGCTGCGGGTGAGATTGGCCATATTACCGTTGATCCAGATGGTTTTGAGTGCACATGTGGCAAGAGAGGCTGTCTAGAGACTGTGTCTAGTGCGACAGGTGTTGTCCGTGTTGCTCGCCATCTTTCAGAGGAATTCGCGGGGGATTCTGAACTGAAGAAGCAATTGGACAATGGTGAGTCGATCACAAGTAAAGATGTCTTCGTAGCAGCAGAAGCGGGTGATCTGTTTGCCAATATGGTCGTAGATAAAGTCTGTTATTACCTTGGTCTTGCGATAGGCAACATTGGCAATACGTTAAACCCTTCAAGTATTGTATTAGGTGGTGGCGTATCGGCTGCGGGCGAATTTTTGCGTAGCAGAGTAGAGAAGAACTTTTTACAATTTGTCTTTCCACAAGTTGGAGAATCAACCAAAATTAAATTAGCCGAATTAGGCAATGATGCCGGTGTCATCGGTGCAGCCTCACTAGCAATGAAGATAGAAAAATAAAAGGAGTCAGATAAATGAATTTTTTGAATGGATTAAGTATTGTTTTAGCGACCATTTTAGTAGTGATGGGATTAAATTGGTTGTATTATTATATTTTAGGGAAACGGTCGGCTACGATGTTATCCCAAGAAGAATTTCAAGAGGGGATGCGTAAAGCGCAAGTCATCGATGTCCGCGAAAAAGATGCCTTTCAAGCAGGACATATTTTAGGGGCTAGAAATATTCCATACACGGTCTTGAGTCAATCTTATGCATCCATTCGAAAAGATATGCCAATTTATTTATACGATGGTACGCGCGCATTAAGTGTCCGTACAGCGAATAAATTACGAAAAAAAGGCTATCAAAATATCTATATCTTAAAAGATGGTTATGATAGCTGGACAGGGAAAACAAAACAAAAATCTTAATGAAAAAGCAGTCTGAGATGCATCTAGTGTGTTCGGCTGCTTTTTTACTACAATGAAAAGGAGAAGAACGATGGAAACGGTCGAATTAACCAATATGTGCATGATTGAAAATCAAAAGGGACAAGTAGTTGTCCAACTTCGTAAAAAGAAAGACTGGCCGGGACTGACATTTCCAGGCGGACATGTCTTACCTGATGAGTCATTTCATGATGCTGTTGTAAGAGAAGTGTATGAAGAGACAGGCTTAACAATTTCTTGTCCTAAGCTTTGTGGGATAAAACAATTCAAAACATCAGCTGGCGTTCGCTATATGGTTTTATTTTATCGGACCAATTCATTTGTGGGAGAACTGACTGAATCGATTGAGGGCCCGGTATTTTGGCTAGAGCCAAATCGCATTCAGGAGTACCAAGTTGCTCCTGATTTTCTAGAAATGTATCAAGTTTTTTGCTCAGAGACTCTTTCTGAGTTTTTTTATCAAAAAAAAGGCGATGGATGGAACATTCAATTATATTAAAAAGCTCGCTTCACTTGTGTCTGTGCACAAATGAAGCGAGTATATGTTTATCTAGCGCGACTTTTACGGTTTGCTTTGCGACGATTTGCTTCAATCATTGCTTCTTTCTTTTCGATTGGTTCAATGACTGTTTTTTTAATTGCTGAAACAACACCGACTGTTGCGGCGATTGTTGCAAATGTGCCGGCAAAAAAACCTGATGTAAATTTTTTCATCTCATCCACCTCACTTTTCTCACTTTTTATTATGAATGAAAAGGGATTTTTTGCAAAGTGAAAACCATTCGTGGCTAAGAAAATGTTAAAAAAATTTGCAAAATAGAATTGATGTATCAATCGCAAAGCGCTATGATATTTAGTGAACTATGTTTAGGAGGGAAAAAAATGACGATTTTAGTTTTAGGTGGAGCTGGCTACATTGGCTCGCATGCAGTAGACCAATTGATTACCAAAGGGGAGAAGGTAGTCGTAGTCGACAATCTTTTAACAGGACACCGGAAAGCCGTTCATCCTAAGGCAACATTTTATGAAGGAGATGTTCGCGACAAAGCCTTTTTGCAAGACGTTTTTTCAAAAGAGGCGATTGATGGAATTCTTCATTTTGCAGCAAGCTCACTTGTGGGTGAATCAGTAGAAAAACCATTAAAATACTTTAGCAATAATGTTACTGGTATGGAGATTTTGCTAGAAGTAATGCATGAGTCCAATGTGAAAAAAATCGTATTTTCTTCAACGGCAGCTACATATGGCGAGCCTGAAGTAGTCCCTATCTCTGAAACAAACCCAACAAACCCAACCAATCCCTACGGCGAAAGCAAATTAATGATGGAAAAAATGATGAAATGGTGTGATGGTGCATATGGCATGAAGTATGTTGCTTTGCGTTACTTCAATGTCGCAGGGGCCAAACAAGATGCATCAATCGGTGAAGACCATACACCTGAAACACATCTAGTCCCAATTATTTTGCAAGTGGCATTGGGTCAACGTGAAGAATTAAAAATCTTTGGTGATGATTACGACACACCAGATGGTACGTGTATCCGTGACTACGTGCATGTCGAAGATTTGATTGCGGCTCACTTGCTAGCATTAGACTACTTAAGTGCGGGTAATCCAAGTGCTGCCTTTAATCTAGGATCAAATACCGGATATTCAGTGAAAGAAATGCTTGATGCGGCTCGTAAAGTGACCGGCAAAGAAATCCCAGCTACGATTGCGCCACGAAGAGCAGGAGATCCAAGCCGTTTGGTCGCTAGTGCTGACAAGGCGAGAAGTGTCTTAAAATGGAACCCTCAACTAACAGATATTGAAGAAATCATTGAGACTGCTTGGAATTGGCACCATACACATCCAAATGGTTACCAAAACTAATATGACAGATCAGATGGGTCAAGTCATTGTCGATTTTACAACAATAGCCATTCAAACAGGTGGTTGGATGGAGATGGATCGTCTCTATTTATACAATCGCCTAAAGACTATGAGTGGTTATTCGGGTGAACTAAGTCAACCTGTTCATGCAATCAATGCTAATGAGGCACCAGAGTTGGCTGCTCAGTTGACGGAATGTTACTTTCAACAAAGCAAACAAGATCAGGTATCTGAAGTGGAATGGAAAAAAAAGTTAGTCGATTTCCTAGATTTGCTTACACCACCGACTTCCGTTGTGAATGCATTGTTTGCAAAATACTATGCCAAAAGTCCCAAAGAAGCGACAGATTATTTTTATCAGCTAAATAAAATAACTGGCACGATTCAAAAAGTAGGAGAGCTTATCGATGAACCACTATTTGATAAAGCTCAGTTCAAAGCATGCATTGTACCAGATGGCGCTATGGAAAAAGCGTTTGATGCAGACTATCGATTTGATATGGAAGGCTCATGTGGAGCGACGACAGAAGAGATTCATACCAATCGCCGAATGATTCGGATGAATTTGCAAGGAGAGTCTTATGGATTTCACTATCTAAGTGATGAGATACTTGCTGAAGAATTTACTGTCATTGCTGAAAAAGAGCAGTCGTTATCCTTGCACGCCAAGTTAAGTCATTTAGGTCGGTTGGTGGAGCTTTTTCCACATTATTTTGTGGCGACAAACAATGGGAACAATCAAGAGCGGGTTGGTGATCAATACCGAGGTGCAAGTGATCCGTTACCGATTTACCAAGCTTCTACAAAATTTCAATGCAAGTTACCGTTCTTTCCCGAGGTGGCTGTCACGGCTTTGAATTGGCCAGTGCCAGTTTTGCGTATACAGGCAACGAACCAACACGCTTTGTTAAAGACTGCAGAGTACGTGATTAAAGCCTTGCAACAAGGGGAACAAATCGGTGATGCAAACAATTCGCTTCATCTAGCAACAGCTTCCAAAGATGTCTTGCTCTTAGCAAGAAAAAGTGACTCTGGTCACGAGTTGTATGTCGCCTTTCACTCTGAAAAAACATTGACGGAAGTACAAGCATTGGGTGCATTTGGAATACTGGTTATGCCAAATGCTTCAATCGCAGATCACAAACGATTCATACAGCAGTTGAACGGTACGTTTCACACGTTTTAATAAAATAGCACATGGCGACTCTAGGAGTGGTTCTGTGCTATTTTCTTTTTGTGTGGTAGAATATGGAAGAAATTGAAGAAGGTGGAACAAACGAATGAAACAATTGGCAATTGATACATCGAATCTGACAATGGCATTAGCAGTTGCAAAAGAACAAGTCATCTTAGGTCAAATTCAAACGATGGGCAACAAAAATCATAGCGTCTCTTTGATGCCTAGTATTGATTATTTGGTGAAAAGTGTAGGCTGGAAGCCCAACCAAATCGAAGAAGTCCTTGTGGCAATTGGACCTGGTTCGTATACAGGATTAAGAATTGGTGTTACGACAGCGAAAATACTTGCGAGTAGCTTAAATTGCTCATTGAAGGCAATCTCTAGTCTAAAAGTCTTAGCAGCAAATGTGCGTGTCCAAGATGCTATTATTGTCCCGCTCTTTGATGCACGGAGACAAAATGTCTATGCAGGGGCGTATAAATGGCAAGAAGATCAATTAGTGGCGGTGATTACCGAAGCACACTACTCATTAAGCCAACTGATTGATTTAGTGAAGGCTTATGACAACGTCCATTTTGTCGGCCAGGATATAAAAAAATTTCAACAAGAAATTTTAGCGAGCATACCTAAAGCCATCTTTGCAACGGATGAGTTGTCCAATTACCCGACAGCAGTGCGTTTGATCGAGTTGGCAAAAAACGAAGTGACTGTTGATCCGTTGTCAGTAGTGCCACAGTATTTAAAACGAGTTGAAGCTGAGGAAAAATGGTTAATCGATCATCAAAATGAGGAAAAACAAAGCTATGTGGAAAAAGTTTAAAGCCTTTTTTAAACAGTTGTTACCCAAACAAGCAATCCCATACATAGATGAACTAAAAACGAAGCAAGCGCACTATCAATTTAGGGAAGTGATGGTGTCGGATATTAAGGAATTATTACAGCTTGAAAAAATTGTTTATGCAGGTGAGACACCTTGGACGAAGAGTGCCTTTTTACTTGAATTTTATTCCAAGCAACCGCATTTGTATTTAATTTGTGAATGCGAAAATCATTTAGTTGGTTTTGCGGGTATTCGGCTATTTGGTGGTGATGGTCACATTACTAATATTGCAGTGCACCCAGATCATCAGAATCAAGGAATTGGCAAATGGTTCTTGGAAGAATTAATCAGACATGCCAAAGCAAGTGGTTGTGATACTGTATCTTTAGAGGTGCGGGTGAGTAATCTCGATGCACAGCGCTTGTATCGTCGACTAGGCTTCGAAGCGCAAAAGATTAAGCCAAATTATTATCAAGAAATAGCAGAAGATGGAGTGGATATGCTTAAGCGCTTATGAAAATCAAAACTTTGACGGATTACCCAGATCAAGAGGCTCTGGCACGCCAGCTCGAGGAGCTAGTCGAGACGGCATTTACTGAGGGTGTTTCTTGGAATTATCAAGCTTTTATAAGTGATTTTCACTCGCAATTTGCTCGCTATTTTTTGCTAGAAGAAGACGGAAACATTATCGGCCTAGTCAACGGCCATCAGCTGTTTGATGAGTTTGAGTTATTTTTACTTGCCATCCATCCTGATTTTCGCAAAAAAGGCTTAGCGACTTGTTTATTTCAAAGCATGGAGGATCAACTTCAAAGGCAAAAGGTGCAGCAAATCTTACTAGAAGTGAGAGCATCAAATCAGCGAGCCCTTAAATTATATGAGCAGTTCTCGTTCGAGCGTTATCACATTAGAAAAAATTATTACGAACAACCAGTAGAGGATGCTTGGTTGTTGCGAAAGAGAGTGAAGGAACAGACCCATGGATGAATTAATTCTAGCAATTGAAAGTAGTTGCGATGAAACTAGTGTGGCAATTGTTAAAAACGGTTCGACCATTCTTACAAATATTATCGCCTCACAAATTAAAAGCCATGAGCGCTTCGGTGGAGTAGTGCCAGAAGTAGCGAGTAGACACCATGTGGAGCAAATTGGTTATTGTATTCAGGATGCGTTAGAGGAAGCCGATGTTTCACCAGAAGAGTTGGCTGCCGTTGCAGTTACAAAAGGCCCCGGCTTAGTAGGCGCACTATTAATAGGAATTACAGCCGCCAAAGCCTTTGCTTGGGCTAATGACCTACCTTTGATTGGTGTGAACCATATGGCAGGCCATATTTGCGCTGCTCGCTTTGTTACAGAGGTGACATATCCAGCGATGGCGTTGCTTGTCAGTGGCGGACATACTGAATTGGTCTATCTACCTGCTGAAGGCGTGTATGAGATCATCGGTGAAACAAGAGATGACGCAGCCGGCGAAGCATACGATAAAGTCGGAAGAGTCCTCGGACTAACTTATCCTAGTGGCAAAAAAATTGACGAACTCGCACACAAAGGAAAAGATACCTATCATTTTCCGCGTGCGATGTTGAATGATGATACGTATGATTTTAGCTTTAGCGGACTGAAGAGTTCTTTTATTAATCTGGTTCATAATGCGCAACAGCGTCAAGAAGAATTAGATCAAGTGAACTTGGCAGCCAGCTTTCAAGCGAGTGTGGTCGATGTATTAGTTACTAAGACGATTCGTGCGTGTCAAGAGTTTCCGGTGCAACAGTTAATTGTTGCTGGCGGTGTCGCAGCCAATCAAGGACTAAGAGAGCGATTAGCAGAAACGATAAAAACGACCTTACCAAATGTCGAATTAATCTTCCCGCCGTTAAAACTTTGTGGCGACAATGCAGCAATGATTGGTTCGGCAGCTTCTATTGAACGAAAAAAAGGACACTTTGCGGACTTAGCATTAAATGCTGAACCAAGTCTTGCTTTTGAGCGATATGAAAAGTAAGACTTTGAGTGAACGAAAGGTTCCATTGGTATAAAGGTGTCGGTTATCCAAAAGGGAAAAATTAACTACTCATCGTAAAACCATTAGCCTCCAAAATATTTCCGCACAAAACTTTGAGGGTAGCAAAATCATACGTCCTTTGGTATAATCGTAACAGTTTCATAAATGATTCAATGACGAAGAGAAGTACATTCTAATCATAGAGCGAATTCAGGCCGGTGCAAGCTGAATACTAAGAGAATGAAAACGCACTTTAGAGAATCAACGGTAGCTGCCGTTAGAGCAAAGTAGGTCTGTTAAGCAGACAAGTAGAGTGGTACCGCGGGAATCTCGTCTCTAGCAATTGGATGATTGCTAGAGCTTTTTTTGTGAACAAATCTGAAGGAGGAACAAAATGAATAACAAAGTAATCGTTGCCGAAGTATTACATGAGCAGCTAAAAAATGAACTATCTTATGATCAAATTCTAGCTCTATTAGAAAATCCCAAATCCGTCGATCATGGTGATGTTGCCTTTCCGACATTTTTACTGGCAAAAGCCTTTCGTAAAGCGCCACAAGCCATCGCTGGCGAGTTAGCTGAGCAATTAACGAGTGAATATGTTGAGAAAGTCGAAGCAGTTGGACCCTATATCAACTTCTTTATGTCTAAAAAAACCATCAGTCAAGCCATCTTGCATGAGGCATTAGTTGCTGACAGTCATTATGGGGACTCATCAATAGGAAATCATGAAAGTGTTCCGATTGACATGTCTTCACCAAATATCGCCAAGCCTATCTCGATGGGTCACTTGCGTTCGACTGTAATCGGCAATTCTTTAGGGTTTATTTTAGAAAAAGTTGGTTACCAACCCATCCGGATCAATCACTTAGGAGACTGGGGGACACAGTTTGGTAAGTTGATTGTTGCTTATAAAAAATGGGGCTCTGAAGAAGCGGTCAAAGCGCAACCAATCAATGAACTACTACGTCTGTATGTGGAATTTCATGAGCGCGCCGAAGAAGATAAGGCCTTGGAAGATGAAGCAAGAGCTTGGTTTAAAAAATTGGAAGAAAGTGATGAAGAAGCCGTTCATTTGTGGAAATGGTTCCGTGAAGAATCACTAAAAGAATTCAATAAAATCTATACGATGCTTGAAGTTTCGTTCGATTCTTATAATGGTGAAGCCTTCTACAATGATAAAATGGATGAAATTGTTACATTGTTAGAAGAAAAACACCTGTTGCAAGAAGATCAAGGTGCGGATATTGTGGACTTAAGTCAATACGACTTAAACCCTGCACTTATTCGTAAATCAGACGGAGCGACACTTTATATTACGCGTGATATGGCAGCGGCATTGTATCGCAAACGGACGTATCAGTTTGCAAAATCACTTTATGTTGTTGGAAATGAGCAAACTTATCACTTTAAACAACTAAAAGCAGTCCTAAAAGAAATGGGCTTCGAATGGTCAGACGATATGTATCATGTCCCATTTGGTTTAATTACGAAAGATGGTAAAAAATTATCTACTCGTAAAGGGAAAATTGTTTTATTAGAGGAAGTATTAAACGAAGCTGTAGCCTCTGCGCAACAGCAAATCGCTGAAAAAAATCCTTCGTTAGCCAATAAAGAAGAAGTGGCAAAACAAGTCGGTATTGGTGCCGTGGTTTTCCATGATTTAAAAAATGATCGCTTAAATAATTTTGATTTCACATTAGAAGAAGTCGTTCGTTTCGAAGGAGAGACCGGTCCATATGTTCAATATACCCATGCAAGAGCTATGAGTATTTTGACAAAAGCTGCATTTACGTTTAATCCTGATGCAACCTATGCACTAGCGGATGATGCTAGCTGGGAAGTAGTGAAGCTAATCCAAGCGTACCCTGATGTTGTTCAGGCTGCAGCAGATAAATATGAACCATCTGTCATCGCGAAACATGCAATCAAATTATCGCAAGCATTCAATAAATACTATGCAAACACGAAAGTATTAGCTGAAGACGGCGAAAAAGACTCACGCCTTGCATTAGTAAAAGCAGTAGCGATACTATTAAAAGAAGACTTACGCTTATTGGGACTACACGCACCAGAAAAAATGTAAGACTGAGATACAATCAAATAGACCCTACCATCCAGAAGGTGTTTCGCAAACATTTGGATGGTAGGGTCTATTGTCTTCTAGCGGTTCTATCTTAGACTTATTTAGTGATTACAAGGCGATTTGTTGATTAAAGAAATCGGCGACGGCTAGTGCATCATCATTTGACTTAGTAATAATGACAATGGTGTCAAAACCAGCGATGGTCGCAACTTTGCCCGGAAGCGGGTAATCATCGAGACTTGCGGACAAGAGTTGTGCATTATTAGGAAGTGTGTGAAGCACAGTTAAAAATTGTGCGACATCTACTTTCGTCACAAATTCGTTCATTTGTCGGAATAATTCTTGGTGATCGGTCTGTTCCTCAGTTGCAGAGACTTCCGTAAACAATTCAAAACGCACAAGACCATCCTTATCGGCCTTCTTAACGATTTTTAAGTCGCGAATGTCTCGGGAAATGGTCGCTTGGGTCGCAGTAATATTCAGCTCTTTCAATTCAGCTAATAATTCCTCTTGGGTACGAACGGTTTTTTCTTGAATAATTCGTTTAATCACTTGATGACGTTCGGATTTCCTCATATGTGTTCTCCTTTGCATAAAAATTCATTTTTATTCTATCAAATCATATCAAAAATTTATTGAAATGAACAGAAAAAGAAAGAAAAGAATTGCTTGCAATTAGTCGATTGTTCAAGTATAATTTATCAGGTGTGATAGATTCACACAAATCCACATCTTATCCTGTCCGAAAAGTGGTGCTGATATTCAGTTCTTTGAGGAGTCATGGGAGAAGAGAGGAAAACAAAAACCAATTGGAGGAAACAAAAAATGGCAGTAATTTCTATGAAACAATTACTAGAAGCCGGCGTACACTTTGGTCACCAAACTCGTCGCTGGAACCCAAAAATGAAGAAATACATCTTCACTGAAAGAAACGGTATCTACATCATTGACTTACAAAAGACAGTGAAATTAGTAGATGCAGCTTATGACTACATGAAAGCAGTCGCTGAAGACGGCGGAATCGCTCTTTTTGTAGGAACAAAAAAACAAGCGCAAGAAGCAATCAAAGACGAAGCAATTCGTTCTGGTCAATACTATGTTAACCACCGTTGGTTAGGTGGAACATTAACAAACTGGGAAACAATCCAAAAACGTGTGTCTCGTTTGAAACAAATCAACAAAATGGAAGAAGACGGTACTTTTGAAGTCCTACCTAAGAAAGAAGTTGTAGGAATCAAAAAAGAACGCGAACGTTTAGAAAAATTCTTAGGCGGTATCGCTGACATGCCTCGTATTCCAGATGTAATGTACATTGTTGACCCTCGTAAAGAACGTATTGCAGTTCAAGAAGCTCAAAAATTAAACATTCCAATCGTGGCTATGGTTGATACAAACTGTGACCCTGATGAAATCGATGTAGTAATTCCTTCAAATGACGATGCTATCCGCGCCGTGAAATTAATCACTGCTAAAATGGCTGACGCATTTATCGAAGGTAACCAAGGTGAAGATCAAGTAGTTGAAGAAGACTTTGTAGCTGAATCAGAAGGCGAAGCAACTTCAATCGAAGAAATCGTAGACGTAGTTGAAGGCGATAACGAATCAGCAGAATAATTCATATTCATTGGAGCTGTTTCAAAGGCTAGGCGTAAGCCTGTTGCTCCTTTGAAACAGCTCTTTTTAAAAAGAACGAATGACATTTAGGAGGAAAACTAAAGATGGCTCAAGTAACAGCAAAATTAGTAAAAGAATTACGTGACATGACTGGTGTCGGCATGATGGATGCCAAACGCGCATTAGTTGAAGTAGAAGGAAGCATTGAAAAAGCAGTTGATTTATTACGTGAAAAAGGTATGGCGAAAGCTGCTAAGAAAAACGACCGTATTGCAGCAGAAGGTTTAGCTTCTGTAGCAGTAAAAGGCAACGTTGCTTCAATCGTTGAAATTAACTCTGAAACAGACTTTGTTTCTAAAAACGAAAAGTTCCAAGAATTAGTTAAAGAAATCGCAGAATTAGTTGCAGAACACAAACCAGCTGACTTAGAAGCTGCTATGAAATTACCAACAGCTAAAGGAACTATCGAATCTGATTTAATCGAAGCAACACAAGTAATTGGTGAAAAAATCAGCTTCCGTCGTTTTGAAGTTGTTGAAAAAGATGACAATTCAGCATTTGGTGGTTACCTACACATGGGCGGACGTATTGCTGTATTAACTGTCCTTGAAGGAACAACTGACGAAGCATTAGCGAAAGATGTTGCTATGCACGTTGCTGCAATCAACCCTCGCTACGTAAACGAAGCACAAATTCCTCAAGCAGAACTTGATCATGAAAAACAAGTTTTAACTGAACAAGCGTTAAACGAAGGGAAACCAGCGAATATCGTTGAAAAAATGGTTGTCGGCCGTCTAAACAAATTCAAAGCTGAAATTTCATTAGTAGACCAACCATTCGTTAAAGATCCAGACGTGACTGTTGCAAAATATCTTGCAGCAAAAAATGCTACAGTAAAATCATTTATCCGTTTTGAAGTTGGCGAAGGTATCGAAAAACGCGAAGATAACTTTGTTGAAGAAGTTATGAGCCAAGTGAAAAAATAATTCTGTTCTCAAAACAGAAGGGAACGCATGGAAATGCGCTCCCTTTTTTTTAAGAAAATAGTATTTTTTCTAAATCGTTCATTAAATAAGACGTGTAAAAAAAGTATATGGTAAAATAGAAATAGCATTAAGACGGAGGAATTAGGCATGGTAAAACCAAAGTATAATCGAGTAGTATTAAAATTAAGTGGTGAAGCATTAGCAGGTGAAGAAGGATTTGGTATTAACCCACCGACTATCAAAGAGATTGTCAAAGAATTAAAAGAAGTTCATGATTTAGGTGTGGAATTAGCAATCGTTGTCGGTGGTGGCAACATTTGGCGTGGTCAAATTGGTGCACAAATGGGTATGGAACGCGCTCAAGCCGATTACATGGGCATGTTAGCAACTGTTATGAATGCACTTGCTTTGCAAGATACGCTTGAAAACGAAGGTGTGCCAACACGCGTTCAAACATCGATTGAAATGCGCCAAATCGCGGAGCCTTATATTCGCCGACGTGCAGAACGTCATCTTGAAAAAGCACGGGTAGTAATTTTTGCCGGTGGAACAGGTAACCCTTATTTTTCTACCGATACTACAGCTGCGCTACGAGCTGCAGAGATTAATGCAGATGTTATTTTAATGGCTAAAAACAATGTTGATGGTGTCTACTCAGCCGATCCAAAAGTGGACAAAGCGGCAGTAAAATTTGAAGAATTGACTCACTTAGAAGTTATTGCCAAAGGTCTACAAGTGATGGACTCGACTGCAAGCTCACTAAGTATGGACAATGACATTCCGTTATTGGTATTCAATTTGAATGAACCAGGCAATATTCGTCGTGCAATTTTAGGGGAACATATTGGAACAACTGTAAGGGGGAAATAGTAATGGCAGATGCAATTTTAAATGAAATTAAAACAAAAATGGAAAAAACGGCTGAAAATCTACAACGTGAACTTGGACAAATCCGAGCAGGTAGAGCGAATGCAAGCTTACTTGATCGCATTTCAGTGGTGTACTATGGTGCGCCAACACCGATTAACCAATTGGCTTCAATCACAATTCCTGAAGCCCGTATTTTAATGATTACACCTTTTGATAAGTCAACATTAAAAGATATTGAAAAAGCAATTTTAGCTTCTGATATCGGTATCAATCCGACAAGTGACGGTAACGTGATTCGTTTGGTCATTCCTCAATTAACGGAAGAACGCCGAAAAGAATTAGTCAAAGAAGTGAAAAAAGAAACAGAATCAGCAAAAATTGCTATTCGTAATGCGCGCCGTGATGGGATGGATTCATACAAAAAGCAACAAAAAGCCGGAGACATCACGGAAGATGATTTGCGTACATCAGAAAAAACAATTCAAGAGCTAACTGATGCAAGCATCAAAGAATTAGATAAAATCGCAGCAAGCAAAGAAGAAGAATTATTAGAAGTATAATTTAACTTCCTTTAGCAATCGATTGAGCATCCGAACGTTTAGCGAAATAGCCTAGGTGCCATTCTAAAGTGGTACATTCCTTTGGATCATCTTGCTATTTCTCGTTCGGGTGTTTTTTATTTGGTCATCATGTCTTTTGATGAGGTACATAATAGCTAATTCAAGAACATTCATTGCACTTTCTTATTTTTTTCTTAAAAAAATAGCTAAAGTTCTTTGAATAGATCGTATTACTGGTTTATTTTCAATTAGATATAGCATAAAATGAAAGCACGGACAATTTTGAAGTTGATATAAGTGAGGAGAACGCAGTGGAATTTGTACACTTAACAGAACAAGAATTTATGGCGTTTGAACAAGCTCATCCGCTTGGTATGTTTATGCAAACGAGTTACCAACATGACCTAGTTGAGAAACGTCATTGGAAATCCGAATATGTCGGCGTGAAAGAAAAGCAACAAATTATAGCCGCGGCGCTTTTAAATAGTACTTCGATTTTTTTAGGAAAAGTTTTTGAAGTGGCAGGCGGACCGGTCATGGATTTTTCCAACGAACAATTAGTTGTCTTTTTTTTAGCAGAATTAAAAAAATATGCAAAAAAGAATAAGGGATTATTGTTAAAAATTGTCCCCAATCTTCATTCGGAAAAGTTTGATGATGAAGGAAAGATAATTGAAAAACTTGGCCAAGAAGCGGACAAAAATCTTAAGGCGGCTGGTGCAGTCTATGACAAGCATCAACCAATCGTTAGTTATGAGTTTATTAAAGATCTAGCCAATTTAGACGAAAAAAGTTTGATTGCTTCCTATAAAAAAGATGGCAAATATTACTTAAATAAAACCAAAGATTTTGGTATTCAATACCGGGAGCTTACTTATGAGGAATTACCATTATTTAAGCAATATACGCAATCGACCGCTGATCGGATTGGATTTAAAGATAAAGACTTGGCGTATTATCAAGAAGCGTTTGAAACATATGGCGATAAGGTGAAGTTTATTGTAGCGGAACTAAATCTAGTTAACTACCAAGCCAGTCAAAGCGAAGTGATGGGCGCCATTCAACTAGACATCGATAAGCTTGAGGCGGACTTACAAGAAAAACCAAATCACAAAAAGAAAAGAAATCAATTAAAAGAATTACAAGACCAGTTGAAACAACATCAAAAACGAATCAATGAAGCTAGTGAGCTGGTCCAAAAGCATGGTGAGACCATCATTTTATCTGGTGCGATGTTTATTATTCAACCACAGGAAGTGACCTATTTATTTAGTTTTACTAATGAAGAGTTTAAAAAATATTATGGTCCTTATGGTATTCAGCACCTAATGATGTCATATGCTGTGGCGCATCAAATTCCGCGATACAATTTTTATGGTGTGCAAGGAGTGTTTGATGGGTCTGATGGCGTTTTACGATTTAAGCAGTCATTTACTGGCCATACTTACAAATATTTGGGTATCTATACAATTATTACGAATCCATTTAAATACCGATTGGCGTCAAGTATCAAAAAAATACTAGGTAGAGCCGACTAACAAGTGATAGGAGCGAAAGAGATGTTGCGTTTTTTTCCGGAAAAGAAGAAATACAAACAAGAAGAAGCAGAGCATGCGTTTGATCCAACGCTGCCAGTTCCTGAGCATATCGCAATTATTATGGATGGTAATGGCAGATGGGCCCAAAATCGTCGTCTCCCAAGAGTAGCTGGCCATAAAGAAGGCATGGAGACTGTAAAAAAAATAACGAAGCATGCTTCGAAACTTGGGGTTAAAGTCCTTACACTGTACGCATTTTCGACAGAAAATTGGAAACGGCCGACTGAAGAGGTCGATTTTTTGATGCAGTTACCGGTCGATTTTTTTGATAAATTTGTACCAGAATTAATCAAAGAAAACGTCAAAGTCCACGTCATGGGGTACAAGGAGCATTTACCTGCGCATACTCAAAAGGCAGTCAAACGAGCAATTGATCAAACCAAAATGAACACGGGTATGGTCTTAAACTTTGCGTTAAACTATGGAAGCAGAGCAGAGATTATTACAGCTGTCCAAGAGATTGCATCAGAAGTAAAAGAGAATCAATTGGCTGTCGATGGTATTTCAGAAGAGGTTTTAGCGAAGCATTTAATGACGGGCTTTTTGCCTATAGAATTGAGAGATCCTTCGCTAGTAATTCGGACTAGTGGTGAAGAACGGATTAGTAATTTTTTACTATGGCAAATCGCCTATTCAGAATTCTTCTTTACAAAGGCGTTTTGGCCTGACTTTGATGATAAGCTATTAGAGGAGGCGATTGCGATTTATCAGCATCGAGATCGTCGCTTTGGTGGCGTGAAGGAGGAAAAGAAATGAGACAAAGAGTGATCACTGCTGTCGTGGCGTTGGCGCTATTTTTACCAATTGTATTTTTTGATTTTGGTGGTCAAGCAGTGAATCTTATGGCAGCAGTATTTGCTGGTGTCGGCGTATATGAATTATTTCGCATGAAACAACTGACGGTAGTGAGTATTGAAGGTGTTTTGGCGATTATTGGAGCCGTACTAATTGTATTACCTAAAGATCCTTGGTTTGCTTTCCTATCAGATACGACATCCAAGTACGCACTGATTTATTTCATTGTGATGCTCTTTCTTGGGTTATCAGTAATTTCAAAAAATACCTACACGATTGAGGAAGCTGCCTATCCAATTCTTGCCATGTTTTATGCTGGTGTTGGTTTTGAGTCCTTTGCTTTAGCGCGTTCATCTAGTGTAGTTGTTTTATTTTTTGGTTTATTTATTGTCTGGGCGACCGATATTGGTGCCTATATGATTGGCAGACAATACGGCAAACGAAAACTATGGCCAGAAATTTCACCGAATAAAACGATTGAAGGTGCCTTAGGTGGGATTGCTTGTGCGCTAGCCATTGCGATTGTCTATTTGCTTGTCTTTCCAGCGAATACGTATTTTGGGCACAATTATTTTGTCATGATTGGCTTAACGATTGTTTTATCGATTATTGGACAATTTGGTGATTTAGTTGAATCAGCGATTAAACGACATTTTGAAGTAAAAGATTCGGGAACGATTCTACCAGGACACGGGGGCATCTTGGATCGATTTGATAGCATGATTTTTGTTTTTCCAATGATGTACTTGTTAGGAATATTTTAACCAACGCCTCAGTTACTTGTATACAAGTGATTGAGGTCTTTTTGAGTGAACGTTAAATTCTCATTACAAAAAAGTGGTTTGATTGTGATTCTTTTTTTGTATGATAAAATAAACTGAATAGTCTATTGCCATAGAATAGAAAAAAGATCGAAAGCGAGGATACAAAATGAAGGCACTTTTAGTGTTCCTTTTTATATTTTCAATTGTTGTCGTTGTCCATGAATTTGGTCATTTTTATTTTGCAAAACGTGCCGGGATTTTAGTACGTGAATTTGCAATCGGAATGGGACCTAAGATTTTTTCTCATCAAGGAAAAGATGGCACGACTTATACAATTCGGATTCTTCCATTAGGCGGATATGTGCGGATGGCTGGATTTGAAGAAGAGGATGGATTAAAACCCGGGATGTTTGTCCAGCTTGTCTTGGATGAGCAAAACAATGTCATAAAAATAAATACGAGTAAAAAAATTCAATTGACCAATGCCGTCCCAGTGGAGGTCACTGCACAAAATTTAGTTGATGAGCTAACCATTACTGGATATGTTAATGGACAAGAGGCCGATGAGCAACAATTTTACGTGTCACCCATTGCAACCATTATTGAAGAGGATGGTACAGAAGTCCGTATTGCACCACGAGACGTCCAGTTTCAATCTGCCAAGCTTTGGCAACGAATGCTAACCAATTTTGCTGGACCGATGAATAATTTCATTTTGGCGGTCTTTTTGTTTTTTATTTTAATTTTGCTGCAAGGTGGCGTTCAAGATCCTCAGTCGACGAAAATAGGAAGTGTGGCGACTGATAGTCCGGCCGCCACAGCTGGCCTAAAAACAGGTGACACCATTCAAGAAATTAATGGTACGACGGTATCGAATTGGTCAGAGCTTACGCAAGCTGTACAAAAAAATGGATCTGATGAACTGACGGTTGTCTATAAAAGCGGAAGCCAGTCTAAAACGGTGACCATGACACCTAAAAAAAATACCGTGAATGACCAAACAGTCTACCAAGTTGGTGTTGGGATATCGATGAAAACGGGTATCATGGATAAGATAATTGGCGCGTTTACTATGAGTATCAATAGTTTTGTTCAAATATTTGTTGCTCTGGGTTCACTTTTAAAAAGCTTTAGTCTGGATAAACTCGGCGGACCAGTTGCAATTTACCAGATTTCTTCACAAGCTGCTACGCAAGGTTGGACGACGATCATCGGTGTCATGGCGATGATTTCTATGAACCTTGGAATATTTAACCTACTGCCAATACCTGCTTTAGATGGTGGCAAGTTGGTCTTAAATATCATTGAAGGCGTTCGTGGAAAACCGTTGAGTCAAGAAAAAGAAGGCATCATTACGTTGATTGGCTTTGGCTTTATGATGTTATTAATGATTTTGGTTACTTGGAATGATATTCAGCGCTTTTTCTTTTAATGGGGAAATAAAGGGAGAAAAAAATGAAGCAATCACACTTATTAGTGCCGACTTTACGAGAAACACCGAGTGAGGCCGATGTGCGTAGCCATCAATTGTTGGTTAGGGCTGGTTATATTCGGCAAATAGCGACAGGGGTATATGCTTATTTGCCTCTTGCACAAAGAGTTATGAAAAAAATTACTGCGATCATTAAAGATGAGCTAGATGCGATAGGTGCAAATGAAATGCAAATGCCGAATATCTTGCCTATGGATTATTGGCAAGATGATGCTTGTCGACGTCTTTGTACGTCATCTTTATTTGAAGTGAGTGATCGGAATCAAAGGCAATACATGCTCGCACCCTCGCAGGAGAAAGCATTCATTGAGCTAGTAAGAAATGAAGTGCAATCCTATAGAAAACTGCCACTGAAACTGTATCAAGTGCAGATGAAGTACCGTGATGAAAAGAAGCCAAAGTTTGGATTTTTGTATAGTCGGGAATTTTTAATGACTGATTTTTATTCCTTTCATGCCGGTGCAGTGAGCTTGGAGCAAACCTATCAGCAAGTAGAATCAAGCATCAAAACTATTTTGGCTCGATGTGGGCTAACGTATCATCTCGTATTGGGCCATACGAACCGAGTAGGCATTGAAAAAGTCAAAGAGTTTATGGCCTTAGCATCATTTGGAGATGAACAACTTTGTTTATCAGACCAAGGTACATACGTTGCCACTTTAGACTTAGCAGAAGCAAAATACCAAGGGGAAACGTCGGACCAACCGCCACTACCGTTAGAAAAAGTAGCACAAACAGCGGACCAAGAAATAACCATTCGCTCTTATTTATATTTTGTTGATGAGCAGCCGACTCTGATAGTATTACGAGCCAGTGATCAGTTAAATCTGGAAAAGGTCAAGCTATTTTATCCCGAAAAACAAGTTATTCCAGCTTCAAAAGAACAAAAGCAACTGTATTTCGATGCGACGAATGGGGTGGTTACACCTGTCCATTCGTCACCTGAAATCACGGTTATTGCTGATACCTATCTACAAGATTTAACGAATATGACTTGTTATGCTGATGAAGAGGGCTATCTTTATCTGAATGTGAATAGTCCTCGTGACTTCCATATTTCGTCCTATAGTGATTTTCGGATGGTACAAGAAGGGGACTTAATGCTTGACGGTGAGGAGACGCTTCGCATTGAAAAAGGGCTGAAAATCGGTCATATGATGACCATGTCAAAAGAATATAGTCAGGCACTTTCAGCGCAGTTTATTGATGAAACTGGTCAAGCAGTACCCACTCGTATTTGTTATTGCAGTATTGGTGTGAGTCGTTTGCTCTCATTGATTGTCGAACAACATTGCGACGAAAATAAAATTCAATGGCCCAATACGGTAGCACCATTCGATGCTCATGTGGTTCCAATTGATTACCAAGATAGCGATCAGCAGCAACTTACCGATGAAATAGTTGAGCAAATGGAACAAGCAGAATACGAAGTTTTGTTGGATGATCGTGTTGAGCGTGCAGGTGTGAAATTTGCCGATGCGGATTTAATAGGCTGTCCAATCCGCATTACGATTGGAAAGAAAGCCAAAGAAGGTATTGTAGAAATTAAGCTTCATCAGTCAGGAGATTCGCTTGAAATACGCAAGGAAGAGTTAGTAGCAACGCTGGCTATTTTAACTCACACCAATGAATGAAAAGGAAAGGCTGTCGGGTATGGATTCCGTATTCGACAATTTTTTTTCGTTAAAGCAACGTTAAAAGCAAAAAAATGGTATAGTTTATACTGAGCATTTGACTAGAATGGTAAGGAGGCGTACTTTTTGGAAAATCAAAAAGCAAAATATGACATACTTCTGGAGCAAATGCAACTACCAGAATCAATTAAAAACACACCGCTCTTAAAAAGCGGACAATTAAAACAAGTTCTCGTCCATACCGAATCAAGAAAATGGACGTTTCAACTTTTATTTGCGGAAATTTTACCGATTGACCTGTATCAGATTTTTTTACAAAATTTAACTTTAGCTTTTCAACAAATCGCAACAGTCGAGTTACAGATAGAAGCGACAAATCATGCTTATGATGGCACACAGTTAGTTGAGTATTGGCAATTTATTAATGAAAACCAACCATTTGCTACACCGTTTATTCAGCAGGTAGTAAAAGACTGCATTCCCACTGTTGCAAATGATCAGGTGACCATTAAAGTAGCCAATGAATCGGCTATCTCTTTAGTAATGCAGCAGTATTTTCCAACCTTAGCTCAGCTGTTTCAACAAGCTGGCTTTCCGAAATTGCGCTTTGTCGCAGAATTTGATCAAACACAAGCACTGCAAGATTTAGAGGCGCACGAGGAACGCAAAAAAAACCAACAAGAAATTTTTATGAAGCAAGCTGCAGAGGCAGTTGCTTTGCATGAACAAAGAGCCAAAGCCGCAGAGAAAGATGGTCCAGCCTATGATGGTCCGATTGCGTTAGGAAGAGCTATTCCGAAAGAAGAATTAATTACACCAATGGGCAATATTTTGGAAGAAGAGCGTAGAATTACGATCGAAGGCTACATTTTCGATAAAGAAGTCCGCGAATTACGATCGAAAAGAAAAATTTTGATTTTAAAAATTACTGACTACACGTCTTCCTTTATTGTTAAAAAGTTCTCATCTGGTGAAAAAGATGAACAGATATTTGATGCAATTCAAACTGGAAAATGGCTAAAAGTCAGAGGAAGCATCCAAGAAGATACGTTTATGCGTGATTTGGTCATGAATGCCCAAGATTTGGTGGAAGTCACTCATGCACAACGAGTCGATCGTGCACCTGAGGATCAAAAACGGGTTGAACTACACGTGCATTCCAATATGAGCCAAATGGATGCAACAAATAAAGTCGGAGATTTCGTGGCCCAAGCAGCTAAGTGGGGACATAAAGCCATCGCTATTACCGATCATGGAGGCGCACAATCTTTTCCTGATGCTCACCAAGCAGCTAAAAAAGCCGGAATTAAAATGATTTACGGGGTAGAGGCAAATATTGTCGATGACGGTGTCCAAGTGGCATACAATCCAAAACCAACGCCACTAGCCGATGCAACTTATGTCGTCTTTGACGTGGAGACAACGGGACTGTCAGCTGTTTACGATACGATTATTGAATTAGCCGCGGTGAAAATGCACAAAGGGAATGTAGAAGCATCTTTTGATGAATTTATTGATCCTGGGCACCCATTATCGAATACTACCATCAATTTGACTGGAATTACGGATGAAATGGTTCGTGGGTCAAAATCGGAAGAAGAAGTATTGCGTCTATTTCGCGAATTTTCAGAAGGAGCGGTTTTGGTCGCACATAATGCGTCATTTGATATGGGCTTTTTGAATACTAGTTATCGAAAATATGGTATTCCTGAAGCGGAAAATCCCGTGATTGATACACTCGAGCTAGCCCGCTACCTTTATCCGGAATTTAAACGGTTTGGTTTAGGTGTCTTGTCAAAAAAATTCGGTGTAAGTCTCGAACAACATCACCGTGCGATTTACGATGCGGAAGCGACAGGGCATTTGGCTTGGATTTTTGTGAAAGAGGCAATGGAGCATCACAAGATGTTTTTACATGAAGACCTTAATCGCCATGTCGGCGGAGAAAATAGTTATCGGGCGGCGAGACCATTTCATGCGACGATTTTGGTACAGACGCAAAAAGGGTTGAAAAACTTATTTAAATTAATCTCAATGTCCAATGTCACTTATTTCCATGATAAGGTTCCTAGAATTCCACGCTCTGAATTAGTCAAGCTGCGTGAAGGATTGATTGTCGGATCAGGCTGTGACAAAGGAGAGGTCTTTGTTGCGATGATGCAAAAAGGGGTCGAAGCTGCGAAAAAGCTGGCAGAATTTTATGATTATATTGAAATCATGCCAAAACCCGTGTATGCACCATTAATTGAGCAAGAATTAATAAAAAACGAAGCTGATTTGGAAGAAATTATTACTAACTTAATACAAATTGGTGATGAATTAAATAAACCGGTAGTAGCGACCGGAAATGTCCATTACTTGAATGAAGAAGACAGTATCTATCGCAAAATACTGATTAATTCCATGGGTGGGGCCAATCCTTTAAATCGTCATAGTCTACCCAAAGTGCACTTCCGTACAACTGATGATATGCTGCGAGAGTTTGACTTTTTAGGTAGTGAGCGTGCACAAGAGGTCGTTGTGACCAATCCGAATGCGTTAGTCGACCGATGTGAGACAGTAGTGCCAGTCAAAGATAAGTTGTATACGCCTAAAATTCCTGGTTCTGAAGAAGAAATTACGCAATTAAGTTATACTCGAGCCAAAGAATTGTATGGTGATCCTTTGCCAGATATCGTAGAAAAACGCCTCGAAAAAGAATTGCATTCGATTATCGGTAATGGGTTTTCTGTTATCTATCTTATTTCTCAAAAATTGGTGCATAAAAGTAATCAAGATGGCTATCTTGTAGGTTCTAGGGGATCAGTCGGTTCTAGTTTTGTAGCAACAATGACTGGTATTACTGAGGTGAATCCATTAGCTCCGCATTACTATTGTCCAAACTGCCAGTACTCTGAGTTTTATGAAGACGGTTCGTTTGGCTCAGGATTCGATATGCCTGAAAAGAAATGTCCGAAATGTGATGCACGACTTAAAAAAGACGGTCATGATATTCCTTTCGAGACCTTTTTAGGTTTCCATGGCGACAAAGTACCAGATATTGATTTGAATTTTTCTGGTGAATATCAACCTGAAGCCCACAATTATACAAAAGTCTTATTCGGTGAAGATTATGTGTATCGTGCAGGGACGATTGGTACGGTTGCTGACAAAACGGCGTATGGCTTTGTAAAAGGCTATGAAAGAGACCACAATTTGCATTTTCGTGGTGCGGAAATTGACCGACTCGCTAAAGGTGCGACGGGTGTCAAGCGAACGACCGGTCAGCATCCAGGGGGAATCATTGTTATTCCTGATTATATGGAAGTGTATGATTTCACACCGATTCAATTTCCGGCAGATGATATTCACTCGGAATGGAAAACCACTCACTTTGATTTCCATTCCATTCATGACAACATCTTAAAGCTTGATATTCTCGGTCATGATGATCCGACAGTGATTCGTATGTTACAAGATTTATCTGGAATTGATCCGAAAACCATTCCGACTGATGACCCCGAAGTGATGAAAATTTTTGAAGGGACAGATGTCTTAGGTGTAACGCAAGAGGCTATCTATTCAAAGACGGGGACGTTAGGTATTCCTGAATTTGGAACACGGTTTGTCCGAGGTATGCTTGAGCAAACCCATCCGTCAACGTTTGCGGAATTATTACAAATCTCTGGTTTATCACATGGAACCGATGTTTGGTTAGGCAACGCTGAAGAGTTGATTCGTCGTGGTGAGGCGAACTTAGCCAATGTCATCGGCTGTCGGGATGATATTATGGTTTACTTAATTCATGCGGGCTTGGATGATGGGCTAGCGTTTAAAATCATGGAAAGTGTCCGTAAAGGAAAAGGTATTCCTGATGATTGGCAAGAAGAGATGCGCAAACAAAATGTGCCAGAGTGGTACATTGATTCTTGTTTAAAAATAAAATATATGTTCCCGAAAGCCCATGCTGCGGCGTATGTGTTGATGGCCTTACGGGTTGCATATTTTAAAGTGTATTTCCCGATTCTTTATTACTGTGCGTATTTTTCAGTTCGCGCGGCCGATTTTGATCTGGTGGCGATGAGTAAGGGAAAACAAGCAGTGAAAGATTTGATGAAAGAAATCAATGACAAAGGAATGGATGCCTCGACCAAAGAAAAAAATCTCTTGACCGTACTTGAACTTTGTAATGAAATGCTAGAGCGAGGGTATAACTTTGGGATGATTGATTTATATAAATCAGATGCTGAAAACTTTGTTATTGATGGTGATACATTGATTGCACCGTTTCGCGCTGTTCCTAGTTTGGGGCTAAGTGTTGCTAAGCAAATCGTCGAAGCGCGTAAGGATGGTCCATTCTTATCTAAAGAAGATTTAGCGAATCGGGGGAAAGTTTCGAAAACCTTGATTGAATACATGACAGATAATGGTGTCTTAAAAGATTTACCAGATGAAAACCAACTTAGTTTGTTTGATATGTTGTAAAAAAACAAGACAGAATGATGCAACACGAAGCAAAAAGACCGTAAAATCCAAAAAGTTATGTCTCAAACTTTTGGCGTTTATGGTTTTTTTTGCAGTACAAAACTGCTATTGTCACAACCTAATTAAGAATTGTTCTAAAAGTAGCTCTCTTTGCAATAAGTCAAAACTTCTTAAAAATTTGAAGAGCAATTTTTAGAATTTCTGACTTATTGCGCGGAGCTAGACGCTTTTATTACAACCTATTTTAAGCGGTGTTCTAAAAGCAGCTCTCTTAACAATAAGTCAAAACTTCTTAAAAATTTGAAGAGCAATTTTTAGAATTGTTGACTTATTGCGTAGAGCTAGACGCTTTTATCACAACCTATTTTTTAGTTAGTTTTACGACGACTTCGCAGCGAGCAGTCTGGGGAAACATATCGACAGATTGCAAATAATCAACACGATAGACTTTTGCCAGTTGTACGAGGTCACGTGCGAGGGTGGAGACGTTACAAGAGACATAGACCAACCGTTTGCTAGGGTGACGCAAGAGGGTTTGTAATAATTTGTCATCCAAACCGGTGCGTGGTGGGTCAACGACGATGGCATCTGCATGGTAGCCATCTTTCACCCATTTTGGAATCAGATCTTCAGCGGTGCCAGTCTCATAGTGCGTATTTGTAAGTCCTTTTCGTTGGGCATTTTTTTTGGCATCGGTAATTGCTTGCGAAATGGTATCCATGCCACGGACTTGTTTAACAAATGGGGCGACACTTAAACCAATTGTTCCGACACCACAATAGGCGTCAATGACAGTATCTGACGACTGATAGTCAAGAGCACGAATGGCTTCTTGATAGAGAACACTTGTCTGATAAGGATTTAATTGGAAGAAGGCGCGTGCGGATAAATCAAACGTTACTTCGTTGATTTGTTCTTCAATTGTATCTTTGCCCCAAAGGTTGACCGTTTTCTCACCCATTACGAGCGAAGTCTTTTTGTTTTGGATATTTTGCATGATTGATACGACGTTTGGTAAACGAGTCGTCAGTTCTCTTATTAGTGCTTGTTTGGATGGAAATTTTTCTGAATTGGTAATAAAGACAAGTTGTAGTTCATTGGTTATGACACCAATTCGCACCATCAATGTCCGAAAGATGCCGCTGTTTTTCTTCTCGTCATAAACAGGTACGTTGTATTTGTTTAAGAGTTGGACCGTTGTGTTTAGGACTTGCTGCGTTTGCGGCTCTTGAACTAAGCAATCATCAATCGGCACTAGTTCGTGACTATTCGGACGATAGAGTCCAGCTTCAATTCGTTGACGCTTATTAGAATATCTTAGTTGGAATTGAGCTTTATTACGGTAATGCCAAGGATCATCCATGCCAATCGTTGGTCGTAAGTCAAATTCTTGGTAGCCTTTTGGTTTGAATTTTTGCAGTGCTTGCTTTAGTAAATCCCGCTTAAATACCAGTTGCTTGTTGTAGGATAGATGTTGTAGTTGACAGCCCCCGCATTCTTCATAAACATGGCAAGGTGGTGTGATACGATTGGGGCTTTTTTTGACAATTTTAGTGACTTGGCCTTCAGCAAATTTTTGCGAAACGTTGGTTACTGTCGCCACGACTTCTTCACCAGGTAGGGCGTTTGGAATGAATAGAATTAGATTACGAAAATACCCGATTCCTTCCCCGTTTATGCCTAATCGTTTGATTTTTAGTTGGACTGTTTGCCCTTTTTTGATTGCTGCTTGTATCATTGAAAGCTCCTTTGAAATTGTATTCTTCTAATTGTAACATACATGCCGAGCCGAAAAAAATATGGTACACTGAAAAAGGATTGGAGTTGGGCGCATGAAAGTCATAAAGGTAAGCAAACATAAAAAAGATAGCTACCAAGTAGAATTTGACAATGATGTTTCATTACTTGTCTCAGAAGATTTGCTAGTGGAATTTCGCTTAATAAAAGACAATGAACTTAGCTCAGACGAGTGGGACAAGCTTGTGTATAAAGCGAGCTATGATCGCGGGTTGCAACTTGCTTTAAACTATATTAGTTATCAATTGCGAACAGTCCAAGAAGTCGACCGCTTTTTGAAAGAAAAGGAATTTACCAGTGAAAATCGCAAAAAAATTATCGAGCGACTCGCGGAACTACAGGTGATTGACGATACTTTTTATGCGCAGAGCTATGTCCGCACTCAGCTTGCGTTATCCGATAAAGGACCAAAGCAAATTCAACAAAAACTGAAGCAAAAAGGGATAAAAGAAACAATTATTCAAGATGCGCTCCAATTGTTTGACGAGCAAAGTGAAGTTGACTTAGCACTTCGCACGGCGATGAAATTAAATCAGCGCATTCATCACAAAAGTCATCGCGAACGACTGCAAAAAATTCGGTTAGGCTTGCTTCAAAAAGGTTATCAATCTCAAGTTATCGAACAAGTGATGGGACAGATAGAGATTGAAGAAGATGAACAAGAAGAAAACTTGGCGTTGGAGAAGGCGGGCTGGTTGCTTTGGCGCAAAAATCAGCGTTTGTCGCTCGTTAAAAGAAGACAAAAAGTAAAACAAGGCTTATATGCGAAAGGATTTGCAATCGAGCAGATTCAAGAGTTTATAGATAGGGAATGTATAGATGAGTCAGAATAAAACGAACTGGTCACAAGCAACTATTAGCGCTTTTCAAGAGGCCTTTTTAATTTGGTACCATCGCGAGAAGCGCCAATTACCTTGGCGGGAATACCGAGATCCCTATGCGATTTGGATTTCAGAAATTATGCTCCAACAGACCAGAGTTGAAACGGTCATTGGTTATTATTACCGCTTTATGAAAGAATTTCCTACCATTCAGGACTTAGCTAATGCACCGGAAGACAAATTACTAAAAGTCTGGGAAGGGTTAGGCTATTATTCACGAGCTAGGAATTTACAAGTCGCGGCCAAACAAATTGTCACTGAGTATGGGGGTCAATTTCCAAAAAGGGTCGCGGAGATTCGTGAATTAAAGGGAATTGGGCCGTACACTACAGGTGCGATTGCAAGTATTGCATTTGGCATTGCTGAGCCGGCTATTGACGGCAATGTGATGCGCGTCACCAGTCGTCTATTTGGCATCACTGACGACATCGCAAAAGCCAGCACGCGGAAAGTGTTTGACGCGTATGTGCGCGATATATTATCGCCGGTGGAACCTGGAGAGATGAATCAAGCCTTTATGGATTTAGGCTCGAGTATTTGCACGCCGACTTCTCCAGATTGCCAGCGCTGTCCGCTTATCAATTTTTGTTATGCGTATAAAACGGAGCAGACCACTGCTTTTCCTGTTAAATCAAAAAAACAAAAACCAAAGAACCTGTATTATTTGGCTGCGGCGATTGAGAATGTGGACCATGAGTTTGCCTTAGTGAAGCGGCTATCTGAAGGTTTGTTAGCCAATATGTGGCTCTTTCCAATGCAAGAGGTATCAGAGGACGAGTACCGGACCATTCAGCGTACATGGGATAAAAGTGACCAGCAGCTTGATCTAGATCTAGTCGCAGAGGAGACGATTGAGCCATTTCCAGATTATGGTGATGTCATTTGGCAAACACGTCATTTAGGAGAAGTGACCCATATCTTTAGTCACTTAAAATGGCACGTACTTTTGTTTTATGGTCGCAAAGTTGGTCAAGATGTGAGTCAAGAGTTAAATTGGGTCAAACAAAAGGACTTCACTAATTATGTCTTTCCAAAGCCCCAGCAGAAACTTGTCGAGCAATTGAAGAAAAATGGGAAACAATAAAGAATAGTGCTAGGCAAAAAAATTTTTTATTGTTATAATATTACTGATATTGGTGGATTCCACCAAACTATTGCGTTGATGTTTCGCTGAGGGAAGGGTTGCTATGCGAGTTCCGAAAGAAGGAGAGTTTGTCAGCATTCAAAGCTACAAACACGATGGCAATTTGCACCGGACGTGGCGTGATACCATGGTATTGAAGACAAGCGAATATTCAATGATTGGATTAAATGACCATACGTTGGTCACGGAATCAGATGGTAGACGTTGGGTTACACGTGAACCAGCCATTGTATACTTTCATAAAAAATATTGGTTCAATGTCATTGCGATGATTCGAGAAAAAGGTGTTTCTTATTATTGCAATCTAGCTTCGCCTTATCTTTTGGATGAAGAAGCACTAAAATACATTGACTATGATTTGGACATTAAAGTATTTCCTGATGGTGAAAAGCGCCTACTTGACGTCGATGAATACGAGCTACACAAGAAGATGATGCACTATCCTCGTGATATTGACTTTATTTTGAAAGAAAATGTCAAAATTTTGGTTGATTGGATAAATAATGGGGAAGGGCCGTTTTCTGAAGGGTATGTTGATATCTGGTATGATCGCTATAAGCAATTGTCACAAAGATAATCGACTATGAAAGTAGTCCAGAAAGCTGAGACAGAAGTGTTCAGCTACATGCAAAAAGACCATAGAATTCGAAAGTTGTTTCTTAAACTTTTAGATTCTATGGTCTTTTGCTAATAGCTATTTTTTGACGCTATACGATGAATTAGCTACACCAACTTTACTCCGTAAGTGCTTTTTGCATAGCAATATGCTTGATACCTGCATCTTGAAAGTAGTCACCAAAGGGTTTGAAGCCCAGTGCTCGATAGAATCCTTCTGCGGTTACTTGTGCGCCTAATTCAATACGAGTAAATGCTAGTTCTTCACATCTTTTTTCGATTTCTTTTATTAGTAGTGCACCATTGCCGGTTCCTCTAGCAGTTTTTTTGACAGCCATCCGTTGTAGTTTTGCCACACCATTCGCTTTTTCTAGAATACGCGCTGTCGCTATCGGTTGGCTTGCTTCATACAATACGAAATGAATCGCATGTGCTTCATCTTGATCGATTTCTAGCTCTACTGGCACTTTTTGTTCATCTACAAAGACTTCTTTTCGTAAAGCTAATGCATCCAAATATATTTGGCTTAACGTATCTTTTGTTTGTCTTATGATCATCTGGTCACCTCATCGTTTTATTAGGATAACTATACACTTTTTTTTCTCACACTGTAAAGAAGTAGAAAATTGACCCTAAAGTTTTCTTTTATGCCTAAATAACATATAATAAAGTCTATAAAAGGGGGAAGTCTATTGCTAAATTCAAAAAAGAGACAACATTTGCTTTTTTGGTCTGTAGAAATTTTGATTGGTGCGACACTCATCTACGTACTGAGTAAGATTGGGTTTTTGTTTCAACCAGTAGGAACATTTTTTTCTACCTTATTTATACCTGTTTTAATTGCAGGGTTTTTGTATTACCTCTTAAACCCAGTGGTTAGTTTATTAACAGAGCGGTTCCACTTTAAACGAATTTTAGCGATTGCCCTAGTATTTATTTTATTAATAGTGGCACTAGTCTTGATTGTTGTCAGTGTTATTCCGAATTTGGTCAACCAAATTGCCCAACTAGCGACAAATATCCCATCATTTGTTTCAGATGTGGAAAGTTGGCTCTATAATATTTCACAAACAGAGTGGTTAAAAAAAGTGGATGTGATGGAGGAACTTGATAAATTTAACCTTTCATATGGATCAATTTTGCAAAATTTTTTAAGTGGCCTTTCTAGTAGCTTGGGCTCAATCGTATCGACAATTGCCAATGCGGCGATGATAGTGATTACCGCGCCATTTATTTTGTTTTATATGTTAAAAGATGGTCATAAATTTGTACCAAACGTCGAAAAAGTCTTATCACCAAAACGTAGCTCCCAAGTGTCAGACTTGATGGGACAGCTTAATAAGACACTCTCGAATTATATTAGTGGTCAAGCGATTGAATGTCTTTTTGTCGGAACCTTTACTTTTTTAGGTTATTGGCTGATTGGTGTCGATTTTGCCTTCTTATTTGGGGTCATTGCTGGTTTGGCTAACTTGATTCCTTATCTGGGCCCGTATTTCGGTCTATTACCAGCTGTTTTGGTAACAATCTTCAATGATCCATTCAAAGCATTGTTGTGCTGTATTGTAGTTTTAGTCGTGCAACAATTAGATGGAAACATCATCTATCCGAATGTTATCGGCAAGTCACTCGCAATCCACCCATTGACAATTATCATCGTTTTGCTAGTAGCTGGTAATTTAGCAGGCTTATTAGGTATCTTTCTAGGCGTACCTTTCTATGCAATCTGTCGTACAATTATTGTTTTTGTTTATAAAATGATTCAAGATGCCAGAAGTCATAAAGATGACGAGAGCAAAAAGGATTCTGTTGCAAAGAAAGAATCTTTGTGATACGATTTTAGCATGGATTTATCCATGCTTTTTTTTACTATTTTTTTATGAATAAGGAGAGAAAAAACTATGAATGCTGACCCCGAGAGTCAGTCGCTTTTAGCGCAAATTTTAATTTTGATTGTTTTAACACTGATCAATGCTTTTCTGGCTGCCGCCGAAATTTCTGTTGTATCCATCAACAAAAATCGTGTGGAACAAAAAGCAGAAGAGGGAAATCTTAAATCCAAAAAGTTGTTGAAGATTCTTGAAAATCCCACTAATTTCTTATCGACAATCCAAGTTGGGATTACCTTAGTAAACATTTTGTCAGGGGCTTCCTTGGCAGAGAGTTTGACGGCTAAGTTGGCACCAGTACTAGGTGGCACATCTGTTGCAAAGAGTCTTGCAAATCTGATTATTTTAGCTGTTTTGACCTACGTATCAATTGTATTTGGTGAGCTTTATCCAAAACGAGTGGCATTAAACAAATCAGAAGAAATTGCACAGGCTACCTCAGGAGTGATTCAAGCAATAGGAATCGTGATGAAACCATTCGTATGGTTGCTGTCGGCTTCGACAAGCTTATTGGCTAGAATTACCCCAATGAAATTTGATGATGTAGACGAAAAAATGACGCGTGATGAAATGCGTTATATGCTTGAAACAGAAGGTGTCCTAGAGGATGACGAACTTGAAATGCTACAAGGTGTCTTTTCTTTAGATACAAAAGTAGCACGTGAAGTAATGGTCCCTCGTACGGATGCATTTATGGTAGACGTAAATGATTCAGTAAGTGAAATCTTAACCAGAGTCTTACAAGAAAACTTCTCTAGAATTCCAGTCTATAATGAAGACAAAGATAAAGTCATTGGTGTCTTGCATACCAAAAATTTATTAAAAGCAGCTTACAAAGTTGGTTTTGATCAATTAGTGCTACAAGAAATCTTGCAAGAACCACTATTTGTCCCAGAAACTGTCTTTATTGATGATTTATTATATGAATTGAAGCGAACACAAAACCAAATGGCTATCCTATTAGATGAATATGGTGGTGTGGTAGGGATTGTGACGTTGGAAGATTTATTAGAGGAAATTGTCGGCGAGATTGACGACGAAACAGACGAAGTTGAGAATCTATATGAGAAAATATCAGATCAAGAGTACCTTATCCAAGGTCGGATGTTAATTGATGAATTCAATGAATTATTTGAAACGAATTTGCACATGTCGGATGTAGATACCATGGCTGGCTATTTGATTACAGCATTAGGAACGATTCCTGATGAAGGTGAAAAGTTATCATTTAAGGTTGATAATATAACGCTAACTTCCGAAGAAATGGAAGGAAGCCGTGTCTTAAAAATAAAAGTTGTCTTTAGCGAAATTCAAGAAGAAAATGAAGATCCCGAGGAGGAACGTCGCTTCTTCAAAAAAGACTTCGAGGATGACGAGCCAAGAAGATAAAAAAATTGCAGAAAGATTAGGGCTTATCCAGTAAGCTCTCAGCAATAAATCGCGAAATTCCGAAAATTGCTTCTCAAGTTTTTGACTGAATGTTGAGGGAGTAACTTTTATAAATCGGTTATGTATGTTAAGGCGTGTGACAGAAGTTTGTCACACGTCCTTTTTGTACTTCGCCATATCACAACTCATATAGTAAAATAAAGATAAGACGAATAATCTTATTGAATGGTTAAAATCAAGAACACGAATTGGGAGGGAGGGACATGAAAAAACTATTTTTATTATTTGTACCAGTACTTTTACTAAGTGGCTGTCAAAGTGCCGAAGAAACTAGCTCATCGACTTCAAAAAGTGAACTGACTAGCACTACTTCAACTACCTCAGTAACAAGTACCAGTAGTCAAGAATTGATAACCGAATCAGCTGAAAACCAAGGTGAAACAGATTTAAATATTGAAGAAATTAACAATAATAATTTGGCTTCTTTAGTAGGTACGTGGGAAAATGGTACAGGAGATACGTTAATTATTTATTCTGATGGGTCTACAAATAAGAATTTAACAGTACATGGCGTGGAAAATTCGGATCAAACGAGTACGATCCCATATGCCAGTTTGACTGATGGTACGACGGGTGCAGCCTTAGGATTATTTAAAATTGGCTTTGAAAATCCTGACGGCGATCGCTCGGATACATCTAGACCACGAGTTGTCATAGCGCAACAAGGCGGAAACTATTCACCAGAAACCTATTACTACCGCCAATAAAATTTAAAAGAAAAAGCTACTTGCTAAAGGGAATCTTTTTTTACCATTCAAATCATGCTATACTAAATCAGTTGTGAAAGTAAGACAAGCTATAAGAGGAGGCAAGTGCTCTTAACGAGTGATACTATATGAAAAATACAAATTTAAAAGAACAGGTAGATAGTCGGCGAACATTTGCGATTATTTCCCATCCGGATGCTGGGAAAACGACTATCACAGAGCAGTTATTATTATTTGGCGGCGCTATTCGCCAAGCAGGAACTGTAAAAGGGAAAAAAACGGGCAATTTTGCCAAATCTGACTGGATGGAAATTGAAAAACAACGTGGGATTTCCGTGACAAGTTCAGTGATGCAATTTGATTACCAAGATAAAAAAGTAAACATTTTAGATACGCCAGGACATGAGGATTTCTCTGAAGATACTTATCGAACACTGATGGCAGTGGATAGTGCCGTCATGGTTATTGATAGTGCCAAAGGGATTGAAGCGCAAACAAAGAAACTTTTTCAAGTCGTGAAAAAAAGAGGAATCCCAATTTTCACCTTCATCAATAAGTTGGATCGTGATGGTCGGGAACCATTAGACTTATTAGAAGAATTAGAGGAACTATTGGATATTGAGTCTTACCCAATGAATTGGCCGATTGGTATGGGACGGGGATTAGAAGGCTTATATGATATTTATAATGAGCGCATTGAATTTTATCGTCCTGAGCAATATGGAGATCAACGCTTTGTTAAGTTAGATGCGAATGGTGAACTTTCAGGCGATCATGCATTAACTGAGAACAGCTTATATCATCAAGTATTAGAAGAAGTTGAGTTATTGAAAGAAGCTGGCGATACATTCGATGTTGAAAAAATCGCAAAAGGAAATCAAACGCCTGTCTTTTTTGGCTCGGCATTAACGAACTTTGGTGTGCAAACATTTTTAGAAACATTCCTAAAATTCGCACCTGCGCCGCATAGCAATATGACAGTCGATGGCGAATTGATTCGTCCAGATGAAGAAGAATTCTCAGGCTTCGTCTTTAAAATTCAAGCAAATATGAATCCGGCCCATCGTGACCGTATTGCCTTTGTTCGAATTTGTTCAGGAACATTTGAACGCGGCATGGATGTGACGTTACAGCGAACGGGTAAAAAAATGAAGCTAAACAACGTGACACAATTTATGGCTGATGCGAGAGAAAATATCGAGCAAGCAGTTGCCGGGGATATTATCGGTGTTTACGATACTGGTAATTATCAAATTGGGGATACGTTAACAGAAGGTAAATTAAAGATCAATTATGAAGAATTGCCATCATTTACGCCGGAGCTATTTATGAAAGTCACGGCTAAAAATGTGATGAAGCAAAAGTCATTTCATAAAGGCATTTATCAGTTAGTCCAAGAAGGTGCGATTCAACTGTACAAAACTTACTTAGCGGATGAATATATTTTGGGTGCAGTAGGTCAGCTACAATTTGAAGTCTTCCAGTATCGTATGATGAATGAATACAACTCAGAAGTCATTATGACACCGCTTGGCCATAAGATTGCTCGATGGATTGATCCGAAAGATTTGGATGAACGGATGAGCTCTAGTCGCAATATCTTAGCGAAAGACCGTTTTGACCAACCGTTGTTTTTATTTGAAAATCAATTTGCTGAAAGATGGTTTATGGAGAAGTACCCGCAGATTGAATTGCATAAGTTGATGTAAGAAAAAAAGTGTCACTGCAAATAAATGCAGTGGCACTTTTTAGCGGTTAATGGTGTTTGTTCGAGGAATAGAAATTTCAACTAGACCAGGAGTCTGAATCATGGATATCGCGGAGCTATTGTAATTTTCGCTAGGAATTTTTTTTAAGAAGTAGGCGCGAATATCTTCAACTTCAGTTGGTTTGATCGCTCTTTTTTTATTGATTAATAATATTTCATAATGAGTCGGTGCTACTGTATATACAACTGTAATGTCTCCAGCAGTATACACTTTTACCATTTCCGCGTCTGTGTGCTCTAATTGTTGCATGACTAGTCTAGAATGGCTATTGGTTACGTTAATTAGTTTCATTTTCTCACCTTCTTCGTTGTGGAATAAAAAAACTTATATTCATAATTAATTATAATTAGTTTTATAAAAAATAGAAAGTAGAAAACACGAAAAGCACACATTTATTTAGGTAAAAGACCAAAAAAGTGGTTTTCTAATTCTAATGAATCAAAAAAAAAAGAATTTGCTTCAAATTTTCCATAGTAAAAGGAGTGTGACAAAATTAATCACACTCCTTTTACTTAGTCTTCTACACTTTCTTTGATTACAACTGGTTCAGTTTGCGCTTCAATTAAAATGTGCTCGTTGTCATCTAATGTCGCTTGCAAGTCATGCACTTCAGGATGATCTAGGTAATATTCTGCTACACCGTCTTCCAGCGTATCTTGAATGGTTCTTCTAAGTGGTCGAGCTCCCATTGAAGGATTGTAGCCTAGTTCGACTATCTTTTCTCGAACAGCCACTGGCACATCAAGGTGCAGTTTTTGTTGGTGCAACATGTCATTTACTTCATCAATCATCAAGCCGACAATAGCTTGTAGTTGTTCTTTGCGTAAGGCTTTAAACTCGATAATGCCATCAAAGCGATTAAGAAATTCAGGGACAAAATAGTTTGATAATTGGTTTAACACCGATTTATTTGTACCAGTAATGGACGCACCAAAGCCAACACTTGCTTCGACATTGCCTGTACCAGCATTACTTGTCATAATAATTAAGGTATCTTTAAAGCTAACGGTTCGGCCTTGTGCATCAGTCAATCGACCATCGTCTAGGATTTGGAGGAACATATGCAAGACATCGGGATGGGCTTTTTCGATTTCATCTAAAAGAATCAAGCTGTAAGGATTGCGACGTACTTGTTCTGTTAGTTGACCAGCTTCTTCATAGCCGACATAACCAGGAGGCGAACCGATTAATTTTGAGACGCTATGTTTTTCCATGTACTCAGACATATCAAATCGAATCATGGATTCTGTTGATCCAAATAATTCATAGGCTAATTGCTTAGCAAGCTCGGTCTTACCGACACCAGTTGGACCGACAAATAAGAACGAACCAATTGGACGATTTTTCTTGCCAAGTCCGATACGATTACGACGGATAGCTTTTGCTACTTTGTCTACAGCTTCATCTTGACCGATGACATGTTTTTTAATATCGTCTGCAAGATTACGCAATTGTGTCTGTTCTTTTTCTTTTAGTTCCCCGACTGGAATACCTGTTCGTTGTTCGACCAATTTTTCCATCGTTTTTTCCGTAATGACAGGAATATCTTCATCGGATACTTGTTTTTCTTTAAGCTTTTGTAATTTGGTCACTTGATCACGATAGTAAGCAGCTTTTTCATAATCTTCTTCACGTGACGCTAAGTTTTTTTGCTCTTGGGCATATTGTAATTTTTGTTCGATTAATTTAGGGTCAGTAAACTGAATGGTTAAGTTTTCTTTTGAACCTGTTTCATCGAGTAAGTCAATTGCTTTATCTGGCAGATAGCGATCTTGAATGTAGCGATTTGATAGTTCTGCTGCAGCTCTGATTGCTTCATCAGTATAGTGCACATGATGATAAGATTCATACCTTGGTTGCAACCCTTTTAAAATACGAATTGTTTCTTCAATAGAAGGTTCGTTGACTTTGACTGGTTGCATTCTTCGCTCAAGGGCAGCATCTTTTTCGATGATTCGGTATTCATTTAAGGTTGTTGCTCCGACAAGTTGGATTTCGCCACGAGCGAGTGCGGGTTTTAAGATATTACCGGCATCCAAATTCCCATCTCCAGCCGATCCTGCACCAACAATTTCATGAATTTCATCAATGAATAGAATAATAGTTTCAGCATCTTTGATTTCTTGCAGCAATTTTTGCAGCCGTTCTTCGAATTGACCTCGGATTCCAGTACCTTGTACCAGTGAAGCAACGTCCAATCGAACGACTTCTTTGTTTAGTAGTTTTTGAGGGACTTCACCGTCAATGATTTTTTGGGCTAATCCTTCTACAACCGCAGTTTTTCCGACACCCGGTTCACCTACTAGAACAGGATTATTTTTAGTTCGGCGATTTAAAATTTCAATGACACGTTCAATTTCTTTGTCGCGACCGACAACAGGATCGATTTTTCCTTCGCGTGCCAATTTAGTCATGTTAATCCCATATTCACCTAAAATACCTTGTAAACCGTTATCTCTAGGTGGTTGGTTATTGCCGCCTCCAGTTTGAGTAGGTGGGGTTTGGGTATTATTAGAAGAGTTCATTTGTTGTGACATTTGACGGAAAAAGTCATCTAAATTTCCGAATCCAAATGGATCTTTTTGCATCATTTGACCAGCACTTCCTTCTTGTTGAGCCTTAATTTTTTGATAGCAACTTTGACAATAATCAATTTGTTTGCGTTGGCCAGCAACGTTAGCATACAAATGGATAGTTGCTTCATTTTTTCCACAATTTTGACAAAGCATGGGCTCACGACCTTTCTTTTCATAAATTAAGTCAGTATTGATTGACCAATATTGACCTTTAAAGTAATTATACAAAAAAATAAAAAACTTTCAACAATTTGGTTTTTCACTATTCTTAATTATAATAAAAATATAAACTATAACATGAGGTGAGGAGTATGCGAGATTATAAACAAGAGCTTGAGGAATTGAGGCAAGGTAACTGTGCAGAGCTAGTCGTAAACCGAGAAGAGTTTTTAACATTTCGAGAAGTATGGCTGAAGGAAGAAGACCGAAATGCCTTTGTAGGTGAGGCTAGTTTGAATGGGCAGATTACGTATCGTTATAAAAAATAATGAATAATAGGAATATCCCAGTAAAACGGTTGTCTAAGAACGAAAAAAATGGTAATCTAAACAATTGAAGGGGTACTGTTTTCTTCTGAACAAACTCAGATGAGAGGAGCAAACTCTAAAAAAATTATTCGTTGAATGAAGGAGATTGATCATTATGGAAAAGAAAGATTTTCATGTAGTAGCTGAAACAGGAATCCATGCACGTCCTGCAACATTATTGGTGCAAACAGCAAGTAAATTTAATTCTGATGTTAACCTAGAATACAAAGGTAAATCAGTTAATTTAAAATCTATCATGGGTGTTATGTCTCTTGGTGTTGGTCAAGGTTCTGACGTGACTATTTCAGCTGAAGGTGCTGACGAAGCTGAAGCAATTGCAGCAATTACTGAAACAATGCAAAAGGAAGGTTTATCTGAATAATGGTTGAAAAGCTAAAAGGAATTGCGGCAAGTGATGGAGTAGCTGTTGCAAAAGCATACCTATTAGTTCAACCAGATTTATCATTTTCTAAAGTAAGTGTTTCTGACACAGATGCTGAAGAAAAACGTTTAGATGAAGCTTTAGCAAAGTCAACACAAGATTTGCAATTTATTCGTGATAAAGCTGCCAAGACTTTAGGCGAAGCCGAAGCACAGGTTTTTGATGCACACTTGATGGTGCTAAGTGATCCAGAATTAATTGGACAAATTAAACAAAACATTACTGATAACAAAGTAAATGCAGAGTCTGCACTCAAAGAAGTGACAGATATGTATATTTCTATGTTTGAAGCAATGGATGACAACGCGTACATGCAAGAACGCGCAGCAGATATCCGCGACGTAACGAAGCGTATTTTGGCTCACTTGTTACAAGTAACGCTGCCAAATCCTTCAATGATTAATGAAGAAGTCGTTGTTATCGCGCATGATTTGACACCAAGTGATACGGCACAACTAGACCGTCAATATGTAAAAGCTTTTGTAACAGATATCGGTGGACGGACTTCTCACTCGGCTATTATGGCTCGTTCGTTAGAAATCCCTGCAATCGTAGGTACAAAAGAAATTACAGCGAAAGTTAAAGCTGATGAAATTGTGGCAGTAAACGGTATTACTGGAGATGTTATTGTCAAACCAACTGAAGAAGAAAAAGCAGAGTTTCTTAAAGCTGGCGAAGACTTCGCAGCACAAAAAGCTGAATGGGAAAAACTAAAACTTGCTAAAACTGTGACTGCAGATGGCAAGCATTTTGAATTAGCAGCCAATATTGGTACACCAAAAGATTTGACTGGTGTAAACAATAATGGTGCTGAAGCGGTTGGTTTGTACCGGACAGAATTTTTGTACATGGATTCTCCTGATTTTCCAACTGAAGACGACCAATACAACGCATATAAAGCAGTATTGGAAGGTATGGATGGCAAACCAGTTGTTGTTCGTACAATGGACATCGGTGGCGACAAAGAGCTACCTTATTTGAAATTACCACACGAAATGAACCCATTCTTAGGATACCGTGCGTTAAGAATTAGCTTGTCTTCATTAGGAGACGATATGTTCCGTACACAATTGCGTGCATTATTGCGTGCATCTGTGCATGGTAATTTACGCATTATGTTCCCAATGGTAGCAACTTTGAAAGAATTTAGAGCTGCAAAAGCATTGTACAACGAAGAGAAACAAAAACTCGTTGACGAAGGTGTTGCAGTCGCTGATGATATTCAAGTTGGTATTATGATTGAAATCCCTGCAGCAGCTGTTCTTGCGGATAAGTTTGCAAAAGAAGTTGATTTCTTCAGTATTGGAACGAATGACCTAATTCAATACACAATGGCTGCTGACCGAATGAACGAACAAGTTTCTTACTTGTATCAACCTTATAACCCTTCAATTTTACGCCTAATCAAACATGTTGTTGATTCTGCGCATGCTGAAGGTAAATGGGCTGGTATGTGTGGAGAGATGGCGGGCGATCAAACGGCGGTTCCATTATTAATGGGTATTGGCTTAGATGAGTTCTCTATGAGTGCTACTTCAATCTTGAAGACACGTAGCTTAATGAAAAAATTGGACACAACAAAAATGCAAGAGTTAGCAAATCGTGCCTTGAATGATTGTGATACAATGGAAGAAGTTGTCGCATTGGTTCAAGAGTACGCTGAATAGGCTAGTCTTAAGTGAGCTACATAGAAGGATATCCTTCTATGTAGCTCTTTTTTTGTTTCAGAATCATTAGCCCGAGCTATTTGAATGACACAAAGCTATGATATAATAGATAAAAATAGATTTGTTAACTAGCTGTTAGCTTGGAGAGAGGAACTCGCATGTTAAAAATCACTATGTTTTCGCGCGCTGATGAGGTCAAAGGGCAAGGAGTTGGCAGTGCCTATTTAGAGCTTGTTAAGATGTTGCGTAGAGAATTTCCGACTGAATTTAAAATAAAGATTAATTCTTGGAAAAAAGCAGATATTTCCCATTATCATACAGTGAATTTCCCCTTTTATTTGTCTACTTTTTTAAAAAAAGCTAGAGGAGTAAGAGTTGGTTATGTTCATTTTTTACCAGAGACACTAGAGGGAAGTATTGAATTATATAAACCATTCCAAAAAATTTTTAATTGGTATTTGCTTGATTTTTATCGACGGATGGATGAGTTGGTCGTCGTGAATCCAAGCTTTATCCCCGCATTATTGCGCACAGGATGCGACCAGGACAAGATCACCTATATTCCTAACTTTGTCTCACAAAGCGAGTTTTATGAAAAGACTGAAGAACAAAAAAATCAGATTCGCTCTCGATTAGGGTATGATGAAGGCGATATGGTCATTTTGGGTGTGGGTCAGATTCAAAAAAGAAAAGGACTGGACGATTTTATCCAACTTGCCAAAGACAACCCTCAATGGAAGTTTATTTGGGCGGGCGGTTTTTCATTCGGGAAGATTACAGACGGGTATGCTGACTATGAAAAAGTATATAAAAACCCACCTAAAAATTTGTACTTTCCTGGAATTGTTGACCGTGAGACATTAGTTGATTATTATAATATTGCCACCATTTTTTTACTGCCTTCATATAACGAATTATTTCCAATGAGCATTTTAGAGGCTTTTAATTGCGGTACGCCGGTGATGGTAAGAGAGCTAGAGTTGTATCAATCAGTCATTGAAGGCTTTTATATTGGCTGTAAAGATCGAGCGGATATGCAACAAAAGATAGCTGTCTTGGATTCTAATCGTCCTAAATTGGCTCAGTGGCGTCAAGCATCTCAAAGAGCCGCTCAGAAATATTCTGAAGCGGCAGTTGCAAAGCTTTGGTATAACTATTATATGACTACCTATAAAAAATATCGTTCATAAGAGAGGAGTGCTATTCTTGAAAATTGGTTTCTTCACGGATACTTATTTTCCACAGGTGAGTGGAGTAGCGACATCCATTAAGACATTAAAAGACCAGCTAGAAGAGCATGGTCATCAAGTGTATATTTTTACGACTACTGACCCAAATGCTCCGCGATTTGATGAAGGAATTATTCGCATGCCGAGTGTGCCATTTGTCTCTTTCACCGATCGCCGTGTCGTTGTAAGAGGAATGTGGTATGCCTATTTGATAGCGAAAGAGCTTGAGCTAGATTTAATTCATACACACACTGAGTTTGGTGCTGGTATTTTAGGTAAAATGGTTGGTAAAAAAATGAAAATTCCTGTTGTTCATACGTATCACACGATGTATGAAGACTATTTGCATTATATTGCCAATGGAAAAGTTATACGACCAGCTCATGTCAAATATTTTTCTCGCTTGTTTGTGAATCATTCCAGTGGTGTGATTTGCCCTAGTGAAAGAGTCATTAAGACCTTAAAAGAGTATGGTGTATCGATCCCAATGCGAATTATTCCAACAGGTATTGAAATAGACAAATTTGAACGTCCAGATATCACACCTGAAATGTCACAAAAGACACGTAGGTCATTAGGGATTGATGAAAATCAGGTGATGTTGCTATCATTGAGTCGTTTGTCATATGAAAAAAATATTCAGGCAATAATCTATGGACTACCAGCTATTTTAAAAATGAAACCAAATGTGAAGTTAGTTATCGTGGGTGATGGACCATATCGCGAAGATTTAGAAGTTTTGGTCAAGCAGAAACAAGTCGAGAAGTTTGTCACTTTTGTCGGAGAAGTTCCGAATAATGAAGTAGCAATCTATTATCATGCAGCCGACTATTTTGTTAGTACGTCAACCTCTGAAACGCAAGGCTTGACGTACACGGAAGCGATGGCAGCTGGAACACAGCTGATCGTTGAAGGAAATGATTACCTAAATAATTTAATCAATTACGATTGCTTAGGAACTACCTTTGAGACCGATGAAGACTTTGCAAATGCAGTCATCAATTATGTAGATCAAAAGATAGCGATGGATCCCGCTATCTTAGCAAAGAAACTATATGAGATATCTGCTGAAAAATTCGGAGCGAAAATTATTGAATTTTATGAAGATTTGATTGCCCTAAATCAGTTGGAACGAGAAGAAAAGCAAGAAGAAGTTATCTTAAAAAAGATGAAAATGAAGTTACCAAGCTTAAAAAGATCATCTATCGATTAAAATATTCGCTTAAGATCACAAGGATAGCTTATACTAGACTTGTGATTTTTGATTGGAGGAATGAAAAATGAAACTTGGATTTATCGGTACTGGTGTAATGGGCCATGCTATGGTACAACATTTGCAAAATGCTGGGCATGAATTATATGTCTACAATCGTACTAAATCAAAAACTGATGATCTTGTAAACGATGGAGCGACTTGGTGTGACACTCCGACAGAAGTTGCTACGAATGCTGAGTTTGTTTTTTCAATGGTTGGCTATCCTAAAGATGTGGAAGAAATTTACTTTGGTGATAAAGGTTTATTTAAAGCGAATTTAGCAGGGAAAACACTTGTTGACTTTACGACAAGTACGCCGTCTCTAGCCGAAAAAATTTATCATGAAGCTCAAAAAGTGGGAGCGGCCAGCTTAGATGCTCCAGTTTCAGGCGGGGATTTAGGGGCCAAGAATGCGACCTTAACCATCATGGTAGGTGGTGAGGAAGAAACGTACGAGAAAGTTCTCCCATTTTTTGAAATTGTAGGTAAGACGTACTCCTTTCATGGTGGTGCAGGAAGCGGCCAGCATACAAAAATGGCGAATCAAATCATGATTGCAGGTACGATGACGGGAATGACTGAAATGCTTGTCTATGCCAATGCTGCAGGCTTAGATTTACCAAAAGTCATCCATACTCTTGGTGGCGGGAGTGCAGAAAATTGGTCGATGTTGAATTATGGGCCAAGAATTCTTAAAGAAGACTATTCACCAGGTTTCTTCGTAAAACACTTTATTAAAGATTTGAAAATAGCGCTCGATGAAGCCAAAGCGATGAATTTTGACTTACCTAGCACTTCCTTAGCAACAAGACTGTATGAACAATTAGCAGATCAAGGATTTGAAAATGATGGTACACAGGCTTTAATCAAACTTTGGTGGGAGAATGAAAAAAAATCTTAAAAAGATATTTTTTTTCCTGAAAACAAATGCAAGTTAACCTTGCTTCTGTTACAATGTAACAGAAGTAAGGAAAGGGAGGATTGCCGAATGAAGAGTTCGCAATTAGTCGCTATTATCAAACGTCTTGAAGCAATGGTCGAAGCACAAGATAATGAAGTTCAAGTACGACGTTTTGAAAAAGATGGCGTTGAAAAGTGCACAGTTACCTATGATCGTTCAACTGAAACATTTGAATTAACCGAAGCAGAATCAAATCAACCGTATCAATTTGATAACATTGATATTGTTGCTATGGAAATTTACGATTTAATCCAATAATCAAAAAGAGCAATAGTTGCTCTTTTTTTTATAATAATAATTTGACAATCAAATTATTTTAAGATTTTTTTAATAAAGAAAGTAGTTATATACGCACATTTTCATGAGGAAAAGTGGTTTTTATAAATTAATACTTGCTTTTTTTATTTTCTTAATTTATAGTTTGATTATCAAATCATTTGACAATCAAACTATCTGGGTGGGCACATTATGGAACAAAATTTTGAAGAAATTAACGATTTATTAGTAGAAGTATTCAATGATATTTTGGTGATTGAAGAATCTGAATTAAAAAAATCGCAATTCAAAGATTTATCGATTACTGAAATGCATACCATCGAAGCGATAGGTATGTACAAGAAGAAAACAACTACGGAAGTGGCAAATGAACTATCTAATACTGTGGGCACGTTAACAATTGCGATTAATCGCTTAGTTAAAAAAGGATATGTCGAACGAATTCGAAGTGAAGATGATCGACGTGTTGTGAAATTAGGTTTGACAAAAAAAGGAAAATTAATTTTTCGTGTTCATCAACACTTTCATCGAGAAATGATTAAAGCTGTTATCAAGGGCATGGATGGAGAACAATCTTCGGCGTTACTTAAAGCGCTAGATAATTTGCATAATTTTTTGCAAGAGTACAAGTGAGTGGATGAGATGGTTAGTTATGGACGGATTACGGCAACTGCGAGTTACCTTCCGCCTAAAGTAGTGACAAATGATGATTTAGCAAAAGTGATGGAGACAAGTGATGAATGGATTGCTAGCCGAACAGGTATTAGACAACGACACATCGCAGAAAATGAGAATACGTCAGATTTATGTATTCACGTCGCCAACACACTTTTACAAAAAGTGAAGAAACAAAGTAGTGACCTTGACTTTATTATTATTGCGACGATGACACCTGATTATCACACCCCTTCAGTAGCTTGCATGGTGCAAGGAGCAATTCAAGCTACGAATGCCTATGCATTTGATATTAGTGTCGCCTGCTCAGGATTCGTCTATGCACTATCATTGGCAAATAAACTTATCCAAACAGGAGCTAAGTGTGGATTGGTGATTGGCGGAGAAGTACTCTCAAAGATGCTTGATTGGCAAGATCGTTCGACGGCAGTATTGTTTGGAGATGGTGCAGCAGGTGTGGTGCTTGAAGCAAGTGATCAACCGATGATTGTTAAAGAAAAGCTTTATTCAAATGGCTCGCTAGGTCAGGCACTTACCTCGGGATTAGTAGAGACGACGGATTATCAAAAGACCGTCCATCCTTTACAAATGGAAGGGCGAGCAATCTTTGATTTTGCGACTCGGACTGTTGTCCAATCGGTCAAAGAATTACTAGCTGATGAGGCACAATCTGTGGATTACTTTTTGTTGCATCAAGCAAATGCGCGGATTCTTGATATTTTTGCGAAAAAATTACAAGTGCCGCGTGAGAAATTTTTACAAAATATTCAGCACTACGGCAATACATCGGCAGCAACCATTCCATTATTGCTAGATGAAGCAGTGGGTGATGGTACGATTATACTAGGCGGGAAGCAAAAAATTATCCTGACTGGTTTTGGCGGTGGATTAACTTGGGGCAATCTTTTGCTACAAGTATAACTATAAAAGAAATCTTTGGAGGAATGTATAAATGGTATTCGAAAAAATTCAAGCAATTGTGGCAGAAGAATTAGGTAAAGAAAAAGAAGAAATCAAATTAACAACAAATATTCAAGAAGATTTAGAAGCGGATAGCTTAGATTTGTTCCAAATTATTAACGAAATTGAAGATGAGTTTGATGTGAAGATTGAAACAGAAGATGGCATCAAGACAGTTGAAGATTTAGTGAAATATGTAGAAAACCAACAAGCATAATACTTAGAGGCTGGGCGAAAGCCTGGCTTTTCTTTTTAGAAAGGAATACATACATGAAGACTGCTTTTTTATTTAGTGGCCAAGGGTCGCAATATACAGGTATGGGTCAAGATATATATGAAAATTTCAAATTGGCACGTGAACAATTTGAAGAAGCAAGTGATTGTCTGGGATATGATATGGCCGCTCTTTGTTTTGAAGAAAATGATCGTCTGCACCTCACTGAATATACACAACCAGCCATACTAACGGTAAGCACGGCAATTATGCGGGTGGCACAAGCAGAAGGGCTTACGGCAGAGGCTGTCGCTGGTCTAAGTCTTGGAGAGTATACTGCTTTGGTAGCTAGTCAAGCACTTACATTTTCTCAAGCGGTCCAACTGGTTGCTAAAAGAGGAAAGTTCATGTCTGATTGTGCACCTGAAGGATCTGGCAAGATGGTTGCGGTCATGAATGCTGATCCTGCATTAATTGAACAAATTTGTCGCAAGGTTGCCTCTGAGACTGGTCAAATTGTTGCTCCTGCTAACTACAATACGCCCCAACAAATTGTGATTGGTGGCGAAACAGAAGCGGTCGACCAAGCAGTGGTGCAGTTACAAGAAGCAGGTGTTCGTCGTTGCGTGCCACTAAAAGTAAGTGGTCCCTTTCATACACCGCTACTAAAACAAGCAGCAAGTGATTTGAAAGCGGAGTTGGCACGGGTATCCTTTTCACCAATGAGACTTCCTGTGGTAGGCAATGTGACCGCTGAAGTATTGACAGATGAAGAGGTTATTCCACTACTTGAAAAACAAGTAATGTCACCTGTACGGTTTTACGATAGTATCCAAACATTGCAACAATTAGGTGTGACGAACTTTATCGAAATTGGTCCTGGAAAAGTATTGTCAGGCTTTATGAAAAAAATTGATAAGACCCTTACGACAAGTCATATCGAAAATATACCTACACTAAATGAGACAGTGGCAAATTGTCGATAGGAGGAAGCGATGGAATTAAAAGGAAAAACAGCATTTATTACTGGTAGTTCAAGAGGGATTGGTTTAGCAATTGCCCATGCATTTGCTAAAGAAGGAATGAACATCATTTTAAATGGTCGTAAAGACATTTCAAAGGAAATGATTGACTCGATTGCTTCCTATGGGGTGACTTGTATTGGAATTAGTGGTGATATCTCAGATTATGACGCTGCTAAAGAAATGATCGAGCAAGCTGAATCTCAATTAGGAGCTATTTCTGTGTTGGTAAATAATGCGGGAATTACGAATGATAAATTATTGTTGCGTATGGCACCTAGTGATTTTGAAGATGTCTTAAAAATCAATCTAGTCGGGACATTTAATATGACCCAATTAATCGTTAAGAAAATGATGAAGCAACGCAGCGGGACAATCATCAATCTATCAAGTGTTTCGGGATTAATTGGTAACATCGGTCAAGCCAACTATGCTGCAAGTAAAGCAGGGGTGATTGGCTTTACGAAAACGGTGGCCCGAGAAGCTGCTGCAAGAGGAATTACGTGTAATGCGATTGCTCCAGGGTTTATTCAGACCGATATGACAGAGGTGCTTTCTGATAAGGTCAAACAACAAGTGACACAAACCATTCCATTGCAATCATTTGGCACTGTTGAAGATGTTGCGCAAACAGCTGTGTTTTTGGCAAAAAGCCCGTACATTACAGGACAGGTCGTCAATGTTGATGGCGGTCTAGTCATGCATGATTAAAGGAGGAAAAAAATGAATCGAGTAGTAATTACAGGATTTGGCGTCGTTTCTCCAATTGGAAATGATGCAGACACCTTTTTAACAAGCCTAAAAGAGGGAACAAACGGCATTGGACCGATAACGAAATTTGACGCTGAGGAAACGGGCATTCATGTTGCCGGTGAAGTGAAAGAGTTTCCTTTAGAGAAATATTTTACTAAAAAAGATACTAAGAGAATGGAAATGTTTTCTATTTATGGTATTCATGCAGCCCTAGATGCATTGGCGATGGCGAACATTTCGATTGACGAGATTGATACAGATCGTTTTGGTGTCATTGTTGGGTCTGGTATCGGTGGATTACCGACCATTCAAGATCAAGTAACGCGCATGAATGCCAAGGGAGCTCAGCGCGTATCACCGATGTTTGTCCCACTTTCAATCGTCAATATGGTGTCAGGAAATATTGCCATGCGTGTCGGAGCGAAAGGCGTTTGTTATTCACCGGTAACCGCTTGTGCGACAGGAACCAATGCAATCGGCGAAGCATTCCGTAATATTAAGCATGGGTATTCAGATTTGATTTTAGCTGGAGGATCCGAAGCAACGATTTGCGAAATTGGTATTGCTGGTTTTGCTTCTTTGACCGCCTTGACAACAGAAGAAGATCCTAACCGAGCATCCATTCCGTTTGATAATGAACGAAGTGGCTTTGTAATGGGTGAAGGAGCTGGGGTGGTTATGCTCGAATCATTAGAACATGCTCAAAAAAGAGGGGCCACCATTCTAGCGGAGGTAGTCGGCTATGGTGCCACCTGTGATGCCTATCATATGACAGCGCCAAATCCTGATGGGTCAGGTGCCGGCAAAGCAATCAAGCAAGCATTGACCGAAGCGAACATTAAAGCCAAGCAAGTCGGCTATGTGAATGCACACGGCACAAGCACACCTACGAATGATGGTGCAGAGGCGACTGCTATTCAATATGGATTGGGTGATAGCTATTTGGAGACATATGTAAGTAGTACCAAGTCAATGACTGGTCACTTACTAGGGGCCGCAGGAGGTGTAGAGGCGATTGCGACCATTTTGGCCTTACAGCACCAATTTATTCCACCGAATATCAATGTGAATGAACAAGATCCATCGATAAATCTGAACGTCGTAAAAAATACGAGTATTCCTGCAACTTTTGAGTACGCATTGAGCGACTCGTTGGGATTTGGCGGACACAATGCCGTTATTTTAATGAAGAAATGGGGAGAAGAAAAATGAACTTCTCAGAAATAAAAGAGCTTATTTCTTTGGTGAATGACTCGAAATTAACTGAATTTCGCATGCAAGAACAACAGTTTGAATTGTATTTAAATAAAAATCAACAATGTGGAGTATCCTCGCGAAAAGAAGAGGTTGCTTATAGCCCTAGCGCCCCAGTAGCTGCTCCTCAGATTCAACCAACTGAAGAAACACCAGCTTCAGCCCCTGTAGCCAGTGAAGGCGGACACCAGATTGAATCACCACTTGTGGGAGTCGTTTATCTAAAACCAAATCCCGATAAGCCCGTCTTTAAACAAGTCGGTGATCAAGTTAAAGTTGGTGAAGTAGTATGTATTATCGAGGCGATGAAAGTCATGAATGAAATTGTCAGTGATGTGAATGGTGAAGTAACGGCAATTTACGTTGAAAATGAAGAAGTGGTAGAATTTGGTCAACCATTGATTCAAATAAAGGAGAGTTAGTCGATGACAAGTCTATCAATTACAGAAATCAAAGAAATTATTCCTCATCGTTATCCGATGCTATTAATTGATCGTGTAGAAGAGTTAGTAGTCGGAGAACGCATTATTGCTAAAAAAAATGTAACGATTAACGAACCTTTCTTTCAGGGACATTTTCCGCATGAACCAGTCATGCCAGGTGTCTTAATCATTGAAGCGATGGCCCAAGCTGGCGCGGTAGCATTACTGTCGATTGAGGAATTCAAAGGCAAGACCGCTTATTTTGGTGGGATCGATAAAGCGAAGTTTCGCAAAAAAGTTACACCTGGTGATACCCTGATACTAGAAGTAGAATTATTAAAAGTGAAAGCCAATGCTGGCATGGGCAAGGGAATTGCCAAAGTCGATGGGAAGAAAGTAGCTGAAGCTGAGCTAACCTTTATGATTGGATAGGTGAACACATGTTTTCAAAAATATTGATTGCAAACCGTGGAGAGATCGCGGTCAGAATAATTCGTGCCTGTCGCGAGTTAGGTATACGCACAGTAGCTGTCTATTCCGAAGCAGATCGAGAAGCATTTCATGCGGAGCTAGCTGATGAGGCCATTTGTATTGGCCCTGCTAAAGCTTCCGATTCATATTTAAATGTGCAACAAATTTTGAGCGCAGCCATCGTGACCAAAGCGGAGGCGATTCACACTGGTTTTGGTTTTTTATCAGAGAATAGCCGGTTTGCCGAAATGTGTGAAGAATGTCAAATCAAATTCATCGGGCCAAATAGTCAAACCATCGATGAAATGGGCAATAAAATTCATGCTCGTCAATTGATGATTGATGCAAAAGTACCGGTGATTCCTGGGTCTGAAGGTGTTCTAAAAACGATGGATGAAGCGTTGACATTAGCAGAGGAGATTGGCTATCCAGTCATGCTGAAAGCAGCAGCTGGTGGTGGCGGTAAAGGGATTCGTAAAGTACCGAGTCCAAAAGAACTAGCAAGTCTATTCTCCTCCGCTCAACAAGAAGCCCAAGCAGCATTTGGCAATGGCGATATGTACATGGAAAAAATCATCTATCCAGCTCGTCACATTGAAGTTCAAATTTTAGGTGACGAGTATGGGTCAATCGTTCATTTAGGTGAGCGTGATTGTTCACTGCAACGAAACAACCAAAAAGTGCTCGAAGAATCGCCATCTGTCGCTTTGTCTACTAGTGATCGTGCCTATGTCGGCGAACTAGCTGTGAAAGCAGCAGAGGCAGTGAAGTATCAAAATGCCGGAACAATTGAGTTTTTACGAGACGAAGCCGGCCGTTTTTATTTCATGGAAATGAATACCCGTATCCAGGTGGAACATCCTGTCACTGAAATGGTGACGGGAGTCGATATTGTCAAAAAGCAAATTGAAATTGCCGATGGACAACCATTGAATCTTGAACAAGCGGATATTTCATTTACAGGACATGCCATCGAGTGCCGAATTAATGCAGAAAACCCTGCTTTTCATTTTGCGCCATCACCAGGAAAGATTACAAATTTATTGCTTCCAAGTGGTGGGATGGGGCTTAGAGTGGATAGTGCGATGTATTCAGGGTATACAATTCCGCCATACTATGATTCGATGATTGCAAAAATTATTGTCCATGGTGAGAATCGCTTTGAAGCGTTAATGAAAATGCAACGAGCTCTGGGTGAATTATTAACAGAAGGTGTACAAACCAATGCAGAGTTTCAAATGGATTTGATTAGTCATCCAAATGTGATTGCCGGTGATTATACGACGGCCTTTTTACAAGAAGACTTTCTACCAAATTGGCAACCTGAAGATTAGAGGTGAGGCGTAGTGGCATTATTCAAGAAGAAAAAAGATTATATTCGCATTTCTCCAAATAGACATCAACCAACGAATCCTGAACCAAGCGTGCCTGACAATATGTGGGCGAAATGTCCGAGCTGTAAACATATCCTATATACCAAAGAAATGGGAGCTGAAAAAGTCTGCCCTAACTGTGGCTATAATTTCCGCATTCGTGCATGGGAACGCTTGGCGTTAACGATTGATGAGCAAAGTTTCGAAGAATGGGATGAAAATTTGGTAACGAAAGATCCTTTGACGTTTCCTGGATATCGTGAGAAAGTTGTCAAAGCACAGAAACAAACGCATTTAAACGAAGCGGTATTAACTGGCAAAGCGTTACTTGATCAAAAAGAAATTGCGATTGGCATTATGGATTCCCATTTCATTATGGGAAGTATGGGGACGGTTGTTGGAGAAAAAATCACTCGGCTCTTTGAACGAGCAACAAGTGAAAAATTACCGGTTATTTTGTTTACAGCTTCCGGAGGTGCTCGGATGCAAGAAGGTATTTTCTCCTTGATGCAAATGGCTAAAATTTCAGCAGCTGTCAAGCGTCATAGTAATGCAGGGTTAGTGTACATAGCTATTTTGACAGATCCTACGACTGGTGGAGTGACTGCGAGTTTCGCGATGGAAGGCGATATTATTTTAGCAGAGCCACAAGCGTTGATTGGATTTGCCGGGCGTCGAGTGATTGAAGAGACGATTAAACAAGAGCTGCCTGAAGATTTTCAAAAAGCGGAATTTCTATTAAAGCACGGCTTCATTGATCAAATCGTCCCCCGTTTAGAAATAAAATCTCGTTTAGCTACGTTGATTCAATTGCACCAAAAGGGGGACTGGTAAGCATGGAAAAGAACGCTTATGAAATCGTGTCGCTCGCACGTGACAAAGACCGCATGACCTCGCTTGATATCATTCAGGAAGTTTTTGATCAATTTCAAGAATTTCATGGGGATCGTCTTTATGCAGATGATGAAGCAATTGTTGGTGGTGTTGGGCTTTTGGCAGGCAAGCCGGTGACTGTAGTAGGTATTCAAAAAGGAAAAAATTTACCTGAGAATTTACGCCGAAATTTTGGGTCACCTCATCCAGAGGGCTACCGTAAAGCATTGCGCTTGATGAAGCAAGCAGAGAAATTCCAGCGCCCCATCGTGACGCTAATCAATACAGCTGGTGCATTTTGCGGGGTTGGGGCAGAGGAGCGCGGAGAAGGCGAGGCCATCGCTAGAAACTTACTCGAAATGTCTGACCTTAAAACACCTATTTTAGCCATCATTATCGGTGAGGGTGGTAGTGGTGGTGCCTTAGCTCTAGCCGCAGCAGACGAAGTATGGATGATGGAGCACTCGATCTATGCGATATTATCACCTGAAGGATTCGCATCAATCTTATGGAAAGATGGCAAGAAAGCGCCGGAAGCGGCTGAGTTAATGAAAATCACCGCAAGCGAGCTAAAGCAAATGAAGGTCATCGAGCGTGTGATTCCAGAGACGTTTCGTGGTCGTCCTCTTCCTCAAGAAGAGATTGTTACCCGTTTGAAAGAGGACATATCAAGAAAATTAACCGAATTGATGGCTTTGGATGAAGAGGAATTGGTACAAAATAGGTACAATCGGTACCGTGCATATTAAACGTTTATTGGAAGATAGGTATGTTTAAGAGGAGTGTGACGGGATTTTGTCACATTCCTTTTTTTGAATAAATATAAAGATTATCCAAATTTTTTATAAAAATGTCCTTTATTCTGCATCTAATCTAT
>NZ_GL622241.1:1598669-1609109 GCF_000185365.1 Enterococcus italicus DSM 15952 | reverse complement strand
ATTATGCATATATATTAAAAATATCTAAAAATATTGTATAAAAATTAAAAGGGGCGAATGAGATGAAAAAAGGGTTAATTGGTTTGGTAAGTGTGGTAGCGTTGATGGTGTTAGGAGCATGTAGTTCATCTACGACAAGTTCCTCTAGTTCTTCCAGTACGAAGTCTTCTTCAGATGCCTCCAATCAATGGAGTGAAATTAAAAAAGCGGGTGTCATTAAAGTTGGAACTTCTGCAGACTTTGCACCATTTGAATTTCATACCATGGTGAATGGGAAAGACACGATCGTCGGTGCCGATATTGATATGATGGATGCAATCGGTAAAGAATTAGGGGTAAAAGTAGAATACGTCGATATGGATTTCAATGCCGTACTAGCTTCACTAGAGCAAGGTCAAGTTGACATTGCGGTCTCGGGTATTTCAGCGACGGATGAACGAAAGAAGACTTTCGATTTTTCGGTCAATTATTTTACACCTGAGCAATTAGTAGTTGTCAATAAAGCCAATGTCAGTAAGTATACGACTTTAGATAGTTTAGCAAACAAAAGAGTTGGCGCCCAAAAAGGCTCCATTCAAGAATCGATTGTTAAAGATCAACTGCCAGATTCCCAGATTGTTTCTTTAGCGAAAGTGCCGAATTTAATGGTTGAGTTGAAGCAAAATTCCATTGATGCTGCGGTCGTCGAAAGTGCCGTTGCTCAATCTTATGTGGCTCAAAATGACGATTTAGCAATTGCTGATGCCAAATTGGAAACGGCTGAGGGAGATGCTTATGCCATTGCAATGCCAAAAGGAAGCACAGAACTTGCAGACAAAATCAATTCAGCTTTAGAAAAAATGATTGCTGACGGTACGATCAAAGAATATGTACAAAAAAATACAGACTTAGCAAACGAAAATGCATCAAATTAAGAGAAGAGGGTAGCACATGGATTATTCATTTTTAAAGGAGTATTATTCTTATTTTCTTTCAGGTTCCGTCATAACAATGATGATTTCAGTCGTTACGATTGTTTTTGGTACAGTTTTTGGCGTTATTTTAGCCTTGATGAAACGGTCGAGCATTGCTCCTTTAAAATGGGTAGCATCTACTTATATCGCTGTCTTTCGAGGAACACCCATGCTTGTTCAAATCTTAATTGCCAACGGTTTGTTTCACCAAGTAGTCACGCTGCCACCTGTTACAATTGGTGTATTGCAAATTGATTTTAGCCGATTATTTCCAGGAATTTTAGCTTTGTCATTGAACTCTGGTGCCTATGTCGCTGAAATTGTTCGTGGTGGCATCAATGCGGTTAATAGTGGGCAATTTGAGGCTGCGCGATCATTGGGGATGAATGGAACGCAAACGATGCGTTACATTATTTTTCCGCAAGCATTACGCAATATCTTGCCATCGCTTGGCAATGAATTTATTGTCTTAATCAAAGATTCTTCCTTGCTTTCAACGTTGGGGATTTATGAATTAATGAATAGCGCGCAGATTGTGATTACTTCTTCGTTCATTCCCTTAAAACCACTCTACGTGGCAGCGGTTTTGTATTTCTTTATGACGTTTGTGACCTCACAGCTATTAAAATTATGGGAAAACAAGTTAGGTAAAGGCTACATTCAAGTCCGGTAAATCTGAAGACTTGTTTTGTGCTACTAAATCCTGACGTAAAAGATAGCAATTACGAAAAGATCAGAAATACCCAAAAGTACGAGAGCTAACTTCTGGGTGTTTTTGGTCTTTTTGCTTGTAGCGGAACAATTCTGTCACATCTCTTTTTCTTTTTGTCAATTCTTTAAATTTATAGGTATAATGAGTTGAACGATTAATGGTTAAATATGAGGTGAAAAAATGGAAACAAAATATTGCAAGGAATCAAAAGTTATTCAAACCCATCGCGTTTTTCCTTTTGATTTAAATCCGTTTGGGTATCTTTTTGGTGGTAAGCTAATGACCTACATTGACGATGCGGCTTCTATATCAGTATCACGGCATTGTCGGCGAGGTGCTGTAACAGCCTCAGTCGATCAGTTGACCTTTATTCATCCCCTGCATGCCAATCACTCTTGCTGCGTGGAAAGCTTTATTTCTGGTGTTCATCACCGCTCGATGGAAGTATTTGTGAAGGTTATCGGAGAAGATTTGGTGACCGGTGAGCGCTATTTGGCAGCGAGTTGTTTTGTTACGTATGTAGCGATTGTGTCATTTATGAATGAAGAGCCTGATTTCCAAGTGCCCTTCGTGGTTGCGCAAAGTGATGAAGAAAAAATGGTCTGCAGTGGCTACGAACAAAGACGAGCTACGAAAAAAATCGAGAGGCAAGCGGCCAAGCAATTCCATCAAAGTCTATCTGTTGACCTCCCTTGGATTCAATAAGGCACGAGAAAGGAAAAAATATGTACGATACACTATCTTTGGTTTCGCTTTTGAAAACTAAAAAAATCAGTCATCAAGAATTACTTGCGGAATGTATGAAATCAATAGGTGCGCAAAATGAACAATTAAACGCGTTGGTTCACTATGATCAAACAGCATATGTTGCGCAATTGCAACAGACCGATTGGCAAAACTTGCCATTTGCAGGGCTACCAATTCCATTAAAAATTCTAGGACACGTCAAAAAGGGATGGTCTGCATCAGCGAGTTCAATCCTTTTTAAAGATGAAAAGGCTAGTATGACAAGTCACTTTGTCCATCGATTAGAAACGCTGGGCTTTATCCCATTCGGTCAGACCAATGCGCCAGAGTTTGGCTTTAAAAATGTCACTGATCCGCAATTATATGGCGTATCCAAAAATCCGTGGCATACAGCATATTCTCCCGGTGGCTCAAGTGGGGGAGCGGCGGCGGCAGTCGCTTCTGGAATGTTTTCGATTGCCACAGCTAGCGATGGCGGGGGATCAATCCGCATTCCTGCTTCCTTTTCTGGGTTGATTGGCTTAAAACCTAGCCGAGGCGTGATGCCTGTTGGGCCAGGTGATTACCGTTCGTGGCAAGGGGCTTCAGTCAGTTTTGCGATGACCCGCTCAATGCGAGACACCGAGACGTTGTTTTATTTGCTAAGAGATAAGGAGAATCAATCACCCTATCAAGCACCATGGGCCGAGTGGCAGCATCATCAAGCGGCTCCCCATAAAAAAAGAAAGATTGGCTTTTTTATCGATTCACCAATTGGCAATAGGGTCAGTGAAGACGCCAAGCGAGTGATGAAACGGACGATTGACTTGCTTGTTCAACAAGGGCATGAAGTAGAAGAAGTTTCGTATCCAATCGATGGCAAAGCCTTGATGCAAGCCTACTATCGGATGAATGGTGCTGACACCGCTGCGATGTTTGAAAGTATTGAACAGCAAATGGGGCGTCCGCTTACAATGAAGGATATGGAATTAATGACTTGGGGGATTTATCAATCAGGAAAAAGAATGCGCGCTTCACAATATGTAGCATCATTACATGTGTGGGATCAAGCAGCTGTAAGTATGGAAGCATTTTTCCAAGACTATGATGTGTTGTTGTCACCATCCGCTACGACGACTGCTCCTAAGCTTGCGACCGATTTGCAAAGCGATGCTATTCGTGAACAACTGCATGCAATCCAAACACTACCTTTTAGTCAGACGGAAGAGGTCGTTTATAATATGTTTGAAAAAAGTCTTCATCTAACGCCGTACACCCAATTAGCTAATTTGACTGGTCAACCTGCCATTAGTTTACCGATGGGGGTGGCTGAAAATGGCTTGCCGCTCGGTGTTCAATTACAGTCAGCGAAAGGTCGCGAAGACTTATTATTCCAATTAGGTTATGAATTAGAGAATGAAGGAGCGTTTCAATTCTTGCATCCGACAAAGCAACTAGAAGTCACTCGCTCTTGAAATCTTTTAATTTAGGAATAAATCGTGTATAATCAGCGTATGAGGAGTACAATTGTACTCCTTCATTTTTTGGATAAGGAGTTACTATGTTCTCAAATTTTAAACCAACATGGATGGTGGATGCCATCTATCAAATTACCCCCGAACAACTAAAGAGACATGGCATTAAAGGTGTCTTAACAGATTTAGACAATACATTAATCGCTTGGAATAATCCAGATGGAACAGAGGAATTAAAAAGTTGGCTAAAGAGTCTACAAGATGCAGGCATTCCGGTCATTGTCATTTCAAATAATAATCACGCTCGTGTACGTGTGGCAGTTGAGAAATTCGAGGTAGATTTTGTTGCACGAGCATTGAAGCCTCTAGGAAAAGGAATTCGTGAAGGTGTTGAGCATCTAGGTCTGCCAAAAGAGGAAGTCGTAATGATCGGTGATCAAATTATGACTGACATTCGCGCAGCTCATCGTGTGGGTCTTCGCAGTATTTTAGTGCGACCAATCGTGCAAACAGATAGTTGGAAAACACAATTTAATCGCTTATGTGAACGTAAAATAATGAAGCATCTCCAAAAAAAGAATCCTGATATGATATGGCAAGGAGAAATAAAATGACAGAGCAGTGGCATTGTATAGGTTGTGGTGTGACCATTCAGACGACAGATCCCAATGAGTTAGGGTACACACCGAAAGCAGCAATTGAAAAAGGTCTTGAGAATGAAGAAATGTATTGTCAGCGTTGTTTTCGTCTAAGACATTACAATGAAATCCAAGATGTTGCCTTGACGGATAATGATTTTTTACAATTACTAAATGAAATTGGGAAAACAGATGCATTAATCGTTAATGTGGTGGATATTTTTGATTTTAATGGTTCATTGATTCCAGGTTTGCACCGTTTTGTTGGGGATAATCCCATTATTATGGTCGGCAACAAAGTGGATGTGCTTCCTAAATCACTAAAAAAACCTAAGCTGATTCAATGGATGAAAGAACGTGCCTTTGAAGAAGGGTTGCGTCCAGTAGAAGTTCTATTGACTAGTGCAAAGAAAAATCAAGAAATCACGCGTTTGTTAGCGACCATCGAGCAATACCGAAAAGGGCGCGACGTTTATATTGTTGGTGTAACCAATGTTGGTAAATCGACCTTAATTAACCAAATTATCCAACAAGCAACAGGTGTAAAAGAGTTGATTACGACTTCTCGTTTCCCTGGAACGACGCTAGATAAAATCGAGATTCCTTTAGAAGATGGAGCGGTAATGATTGATACACCAGGAATTATCCATCGCCATCAAATGGCCCATTATTTAGGGAAAAAGGATCTAAAAATTGTTGCACCACAAAAAGAAATTAAGCCCAAAACGTATCAATTGCAACCACAACAAACCTTGTTCCTTGGTGGCATTGCACGTTTTGATTTTATTAAAGGGGAAAAAAGTTCCTTTACTGCCTATCTTGCGAATGACTTACTCATTCACCGTACCAAGTTGGAGAAAGCGGATGCATTCTATGAAAAGCATGTCGGCAGATTATTGCAACCACCAGCTGAGGATGAACTAGCGGAGTTTCCTGAGTTGGTACGCTTTGAGTTTTCAATTAAGGAACGGTCAGATTTGGTCTTTGCTGGCTTAGGTTGGATTACTATCACTAAACCAGGCGTTATCGCTGGCTGGGCACCAAAAGGCGTGAATGTTGTCATTCGCAAAGCTTTAATATAAGAGGAGAATATTATGAACTTAACTGGAAAACAAAAACGATTTTTACGTAGCAAAGCACATCATTTAAACCCCATCTTCCAAATCGGTAAAGGTGGCGTAAATGACGCGATGCTCGTCCAAATCGGTGAAGCACTTGAAAAAAGAGAGCTGATCAAAGTCTCACTTTTACAAAATACAGATGAAGAAGCAAGCGATGTGGCAGCTGTGCTAGAAGAAAAAGTGGGCTGTAGCATTGCGCAAATCATTGGCCGTATATTGGTCGTGTATAAGCCATCTTCAAAAGAAAAAAACCAAGCTATCTCTAATGAATTAGCAAAATTGTAAGGGGGGACTTTTGATGAAGGTATGTCTGACAAAAGGTGTTGAAACCGAAAGTTTTCCTTATGCAGCAGATCACTCTCAAAGGAAACAAGTCGGCATTTTAGGAGGAAACTTCAATCCGATTCATCTTGCACATTTGACAGTTGCTGACCAAGTAGGGCATGCATTAGGACTTGAAAAAGTATACCTAATGCCTGAAAGTGAGCCCCCTCATGTGGATAAGAAACCGACCATTGCTGGCGCTCATCGGCAAAAAATGATTGAGTTGGCGATTGAAACGAACCCTTTATTGGCCATCGAGACAAGCGAACTTACTCGAGGCGGGAAGAGCTATACTTATGACACGATGAAAGACTTAACGGAGCAAAATCCTGACACGGATTATTATTTTATTATTGGTGGCGACATGGTTGCCTATTTGCCAAAATGGTACGAAATTGATGAGTTAAGTCAACTGGTTCGTTTCGTTGGTGTCAAACGCTCAGGATACCCGACAGAGTCACCTTACCCAATCATTTGGATTGATGTGCCGTTCATCGATATTAGTTCGAGTATTATTCGAAAGAAGCTACATGAAGGGTGCTCGACCAATTATTTTTTACCAAGAGAAGTTCAAAACTATATCACAAAAGAAGGTCTGTATCTTGATTGATTTTGTTGCTAATTATTCAGAAGAAGCCCGCCAGGAGTTAGTGCAGCACGTGAAAAGTCACATGAGCGAAAAACGCTTCAAACATGTGTTAGGTGTAGAAAAAGCCGCTATGCAATTGGCCAAAGACAATGGCGTTTCCGTAGAAAAAGCGAGTATCGCAGCTCTGACACATGATTATGCTAAAGAACGCTCACAAGCAGATTTTTTTGCTGTGATTGACTCAGAAGGGTTAGACCCAGATTTAAAAGAGTGGAGTAATGCAATCTGGCATGGTGTAGTGGGTGCATATTTAGTAGAACGAGAACTTGGAATTAATGATACTGATATTTTGCATGCGATCATCGTTCATACGACTGGTGCAGCTGAAATGACACCACTAGACAAAGTCATCTATGTTGCTGATTATATCGAGCCCGGTAGAGACTTTCCAGGTGTCAACAAAGCACGCGCACTAGCCAAAGAAAATTTGGATGCTGCAGTAGCCTATGAAACAAAACAAACACTTGCATTTTTAATTGAAAAAGAAGCACGTATTTACCCTAAAACGATTGAAACGTACAATCGTTGGGTAGCGCAAAAACAGTAATTTAGGAGGATTTATGATTACAAGCGAAAAAATGGTAGAACTTGCGGTCAAAGCTGCGGATTCAAAAAGAGCAGAGGATATTTTAGTATTAGATGTGAAAGAGGTGTCACTATTAGCTGATTACTTCATGATTTGCTCAGGAACAAATGAACGTCAAATTCAAGCGATTGCTGACACAATTATTGACAAAGAAAGTGAAGCACAAGTCCAAATCAAACAAATTGAAGGCAAAGATTCCGCAAAGTGGGTCTTGATTGATTTAGGCGATGTGATTGTGCATGTTTTCAGTCACTCAGAGCGTACGTTTTATAATTTAGAAAAATTATGGTCCGATGCACCTTTAGTTAACGTTAGTGAATGGATTGATGAGTAATGTCTTATGAGACGTTTGCCTTTGTCTATGACGAGGTAATGGATAGTCAGTTGTATCAGCGTTGGTTTGATTTCTCAAAGCGTCACTTAGGAAATCGCAACCAATTATTGGAATTAGCATGTGGCACGGGAGCATTAGCGGTCGAGTTTGCCGGTAAAGGCTACGACGTGACGGCTTTGGATCTATCAGAAGAAATGCTGATGATTGCTTCTCAACGAGCCCTTGAAGAAGATGTGACGGTTCAATTTGTCGAAGGTGATATGTTGGATCTGACCAATGTCGGAATTTACCAAGCCGTTACTTGTTTCTCTGATTCACTGTGCTATATGAAAGAAGAAGAGGATGTTCAGCAAGTATTTGATGGGGTCTATGGAATCTTAGAAGAGGATGGACGATTTTTGTTTGATGTTCATTCGACCTATCAAATTGATGAGGTATTTCCTGATTACAACTATCATTATCAGACTGATGATTTTGCATTTCTTTGGGAAAGTTATAAAGGGGAAGCGCCACATAGTATCGAGCATTTCTTAACATTTTTTGTAGCGGATCAAGAAGGAAAGTTTGAACGTGCAGATGAACTGCATCAGGAGCGAACCTATCCATTAGAAACATATGTCCGCATGCTTGAAAATGCAGGCTTTTCATCAGTGGAAACCTATGCTGATTTTATTGATAGTGAACCAAATGAAAAAAGTCGCCGTTGGTTTTTTGTTTGTCAAAAATAACGGGATAATAGTTAGAGCGGTTAGGATAAAAAGTTTAGCTCCGATGTAAGGAGTGCTGCTTTTAAAACACCGTCGATCCATAAAGGAGTGTGACGGACTTTTGTCACACTCCTTTTTCGAAAGTAAGAGAGGCGAGTAGCTGTGAAGGTATGTGGAATTATTGCCGAATACAATCCGTTTCATAATGGACATGCTTACCATGTCCAAATGGCGAGAGAAAAAACGAATGCTGACGTCATCGTCGCAGTGATGTCGGGTAATTTTTTGCAACGCGGAGAGCCAGCCATTATCGACAAATGGCAACGAGCACAAGCTGCAGTGGCTAACGGGGTGGATTTAGTGATTGAATTGCCTTTTGAGTGGGCGGTGCAATCAGCAGATTTTTTTGCAAGAGGTGCGATTCAGCTTTTGGCAGATATAGGCTGTACTGCGCTTTGTTTTGGTTCAGACTCTAGTCAATCATTTGATTATGCGCACTTTGGACAACTGTATAAAGAAAATAAAGCGAATATCCAAGAAAGCTTTAAACAAATAACTGATCCGCGGTTATCTTATGCACAAAAAATGATGCAAAGCATGACGAACCATTTTCCTGATATGAATTTTGAGGAAAATCAACCGAATCACATTCTTGCTTTGAGCTATGCAAAAGAGAATGCAGAATTAGTTCACCCAATGGAGTTGTTTGCAATCGACAGAAAGCAAGCCGAATATCATTCGACAGAATTAAAAGGAGAAATTGCAAGTGCTACGGCAATTCGTTTGGCCGTGTCTAATAAGCAATCTGTTTGTTCGTTTGTACCGAAAGAGACGATGATTTCTTTAGAAGCAAGTGTACATGACTGGGAGAGCTTATGGCCATTTTTAAAATACCGATTGCAAATGGATAGCCTAGAGCAGCTTAAAGGCATCTATCAAATGGTGGACGGGCTTGAGTATCGACTGCAAAAAAAGGCCAATGAATGCGCTGGCTTTTCAGAATTTATGGAAAGCGTCTCCTCTAAGCGTTATGCGAAAGCCAGAGTCCAACGACTTTGTCTATATACATTATTGGCAATTTCGACAGAACAAATGCAGGCGCAGTGGCAGCATCCAGCGATTCGGCCGTTAGCATTTAACGAAAAGGGGAAACAGATACTAAAACAGGCAAATGGAAAGCTGCCAATTGTTTCTCGCTTTGCCAAGAAAGAAGCGCAAGCCTTTCCATTGACACTGAAAGCAGACCGCATGTATCAGCTAGCTAATCCCTTGGTAGTAGAACAAAATTTTGGTCGCTATGCTTTTTTGAGTAAGAAACCATAACAAAATGCTTCACAAGTTGACCTAAGCCAAGTATAATAAGGACGATGTTTTACTGAATAAGAACGAAAAAATTGAAAGTGAAGTGAAATTATGGGTCGTAAATGGGCAAATATCGTAGCGAAAAAAACTGCGAAGGACGCAAATAATAGTAAAATTTATGCCAAATTCGGTATCGAAATCTATGCAGCAGCAAAATCAGGGGATCCAGATCCACATGCAAACCAAAAATTAAAATTTGTTATTGATCGTGCCAAAACATATAATGTACCAAAACACATTATTGATCGCGCAATTGAAAAGGCAAAAGGATCTGGTGACGAACAGTTTTCTGAGTTGCGTTATGAAGGATTTGGTCCGAATGGCTCAATGGTTATCGTTGACACATTAACCAATAATGTGAACCGCACAGCTGCAGATGTACGAGCGGCTTTTGGTAAGAATGGTGGGAATATGGGTGTCTCTGGTGCTGTTTCTTACATGTTTGATAACATAGCTTTATTTGGTTTTGCTGGTGAAGATGCAGATGAGATTCTTGAGTACTTAATGGAAAAAGATATTGATGTTCGCGATGTGACTGCGGAAGAGGATCAAATCTTTGTTTATGGTGAACCTGAAGATTTCCACGAAATTCAAACAGCATTGAATGAAAAAGGAATCACTGAATTTAGTATCGCTGAAATGCAAATGATTCCTCAAAACGAAGTTACTCTCGCGGGTGATGATTTAGAGAAGTTTGAAAAAATGATCAGCGTCTTAGATGATTTAGAAGATGTGCAAAATATTTACCACAATGTGGAATTAGACGAAGAATAAAAAGGCTGAGACAGAACTGTCCAGTAACAAGTAAATAGACCAGAAAATTCAGAAGGTATTTCTTACCTTTGAATTTTGG
>NZ_GL622241.1:1514585-1597428 GCF_000185365.1 Enterococcus italicus DSM 15952 | reverse complement strand
TGAATTTTCTGGTCTATTTTTCCTAACTTGCTAATCTGTCTCGCCGTTTTGGTTAAACCAAAGAATTATTTCTGTCCAGCACTCTTTAATAGTTACAAAAGATAGAAGAAATCAGATTTTTTCTGAAATTCTATTTATTTGTGGCAATTGAAATAATTGTTTATGTGGGTACTTATTTTGAATGATTGCTAATACTAACTGTAACTCCGTGCGTTCACGGTCATTATCAATATTTAAAATCATACTATGACGTCCTTTATGACCATTGTCCAACAAATGAGCCTCGCGATTCCAACTTAAAAATTCTTCATAAGAAGCCATCTTGCTGACAGGGAAACTTGCCACATCTATAATTTCGGCCAAACGAAATGTGAGGTAGCCTGTATCAAGTACAAACAATTCTTTTTCTGCATAGGAATAGTTATTCGCCACTGAATCAATAATGATTGATTTAGGATTAAAGTGTAGTTCCCAATCAATTAGCTGAATTAACGATGGAATACGATATGATTCTTGAAAAAGTAAGTGTGACTCTGGTGAATCGCGAAAGACCAATGGAATCAAATAGCGAGAACGATAAATCAACATTGGTACACGGTAAAACTCACAAGGTAAATAACGATTTATAAAACAATTACCAGAAAAATCCCCAATCTTGTAGCCGGTTATTCCTAGATAGCGATATTTCTCAGTAATTTTGGAACAATCAGAAATAGAGACGGCAAGCTCTGTTAGCTTATCAAAACCACTTAAGATACGGTCAAAAGGTTGCAACTTTATAGCATCTCCGAACAATTCATTCACCCTCTTCAATAAAGATCTTGTGCTTATCATATCATATTTTATTTTTGTGACATATAAAAAAACAAAGATGATAGGACAAAAATGGATAGAAGAAAGAGAAATAAGAAAAAACAAAATAGTATTGAAAATTTTTTTAATTTTTTTGCCAGGGAGCTGTTAAGAGACGCTTTTTTTGAAAAAATACTTTTATTTTCTGAAACAAAACACTAACCATTTTTATTTTCTTGTGTTATACTGCATTTATTGAAACAGAAAAACGCCAATTTAATGGTTTTTTTTTTCAAAAACAATAAAAAAATATAACAATTAAAGAAAGAAGTGTTACAGATGTCCGCTGTTGTAAAACATGGAGCAGATATGGTTGTCGATAGTTTGATTAACCATGATGTTGATTACGTATTTGGTATACCTGGAGCAAAAATAGATCGAGTATTCGATACTTTAGAGGATAAAGGGCCGGAACTGATTGTTACTCGTCATGAACAAAATGCGGCTTTTATGGCCCAAGCTGTTGGACGTATTACAGGCAAACCGGGAGTCGTTATTGCGACAAGTGGCCCAGGTGCAAGTAATTTGGCAACCGGATTAGTAACAGCTACAGCAGAAGGAGACCCAGTGTTAGCAATTGCTGGTCAAGTAAAACGTAGCGATCTACTTAAATTAACACATCAAAGCATGGATAATGCGGCATTATTTAAACCAATCACAAAATACAGTGCTGAAATTCAAGATCCAGAAACAATTTCTGAGGTGATTGCCAATGCGTATCGTAATGCGCGCACCAATAAAAAGGGCGCTAGCTTTATTAGTATTCCGCAAGATGTGGTAGATGCACCTGTCAAAGGCGAAAGCATTCGACCATTAAGTAAACCGCGACTAGGTTCTGCATCAAAAGAAGATATTGCTTATTTGGTCAAACGCATTAAAGAAGCAAAATTACCTGTATTGCTAGTTGGTATGCGTGGATCTAGTGAGGCTGAAAGTGACGCCATTCGTTCATTGGTATCAACAGCGAAATTGCCAGTCGTTGAAACGTTCCAAGCAGCAGGCGTCATTTCCAGAGAATTGGAAGATCGTTTCTTCGGTCGTGTAGGCTTATTTAGAAACCAATTAGGAGACATGTTACTAAAACGTAGTGATTTAGTGATCGCAGTTGGGTATGATCCGATTGAATATGAAGCGCGTAACTGGAACGCAGAAAAAGATGCTCGTATAATAGTAATAGATAAAATCCCAGCTGAAATTGATCCATACATGCAACCAGAAAGAGAATTAATCGGTAGTATTTCTGATACGTTAGATTTATTAACAGAAGAAATTAAAACGTACCAACTACCAAACGATTCACAAGAATACTTGAAAGAATTGCAACAAAAACTAGTCGAACGAGACGAAGTTCCTGAAATCAAAACAGAAGGATTATTGCATCCTTTAGATATTATTGATACATTACAAAATGCGGTTACTGACGAAATGACAGTGACGGTCGATGTGGGTAGTCACTATATTTGGATGGCTCGTCATTTTAGAAGTTATGAACCACGTAAGCTCTTATTTAGTAATGGGATGCAAACGTTAGGTGTGGCGCTTCCTTGGGCAATTGGTGCAGCCTTGGTTCGTCCGAATACGCAAATTATTTCTGTTTCAGGTGATGGTGGCTTCCTTTTCTCAGCTCAAGATTTAGAAACAGCTGTACGCAAAAAACTAAACATTGTACATCTTATTTGGAATGATGGTCGTTACAATATGGTTGAGTTCCAAGAAGTGATGAAGTACGATCGCTCATCAGGAGTGAATTTTGGACCAGTTGATTTTGTGAAATATGCAGAAGCGTTTGGTGCAAAAGGACTACGAGCAACATCAAAAGACGAATTAGCGAAAGCTATTCAAGAAGGATTTGCGACGGAAGGTCCAGTGATTATTGATATTCCTGTCGACTACTCAGCAAACGAAGAGCTAGGTGAAGCAATCTTGCCCGATCAATTTTATTAATTAGGAGTGAAAAAGAATGTCAAAAAATTCTTTATATCAATACGGAACAATTGGCTCCTTAATGGCAGGGGCTATGGATGGTACAGATACCATTAATGATTTCTTAAAACATGGTGATTTCGGAATTGGAACGATGGATGGCGTCGATGGCGAATTAGTCGTTTTAGATGGTCAAGCTTTTAAGATGAGTGCGAAAGGTTATGTTGTTCACTTAGAAGGAGAAGAAAAATTACCGTACGGAGCGATTGCACATTTTCATGCGAATCATACGTTCACCATTCAAGATGAGCTTGATAATGAAGCGGTTGAAGCGTTGATTTTAGATAAAATGCGCAGTAAAAATCTTTTTGCCGGTGTGAAAATTTCAGGTACATTTAAAAAAATGCATACTCGCGCTATGCCTAAGCAAGAACCTCCTTATATTCGTTTTTCGGAAGTAGAGCAACCTAATTTCTATGCAGACGAAATAAAAGGATCGATTGTTGGGTTCTATTCACCGGCGTTGTTTCATGGTACCTCAGTAGCTGGGTTCCATATTCATTTTATTTCGGATGATCAAAAATTTGGCGGACATGTTCTTGATTATGTAGTGGAAGATGTAACGGTTGAAATTCAAGATTATGCAAACCTTATTCAAGACTTTCCTAAAGAAGCTGAATTTTTAGATACTGAATTTGATTATTCAAATATAGCAGAAGAAATTAGTTTATCAGAATAAAGCGGCAAAAAAAATGTCGAGTTACAAAGGAAGACCAGAAAATCCGGAAGTTATTTCTCAAACTTTTGGATTTTCTGGTCTTTTTACGTGTAGATGATTTATAGTTTTATTCAGAATCAGTGGCACAAAATTCTTTTGTCACAATCCCTTTTTAAATGGGTTTGAAGGTAACTGATTCTTTATCAATTTTGCTAAGTAACGGTGATTGATTGTCACTTAGAATGGTTAGCTGATGCATCGCACGACTAATCATTGTATATAAGATTAACTGATCATGTGTCGATGTAAAGTCGCTGGAAATATTCCAAACGTATACTTCATCAAACTCCAAGCCCTTAGCCAAAAAGGCTGGGATAATAATTGTGGATCGTTTCATAAAGGTATCTTCTGTATCGATTAGCTGTACGAATTGCTTGGTATCTTCATCAAATTGTTCATACAAATTTTGTGCTTCGGCGACTGTTTTTGTGATGATTGCTGTGCGCCAATGCGAAGGCTGGCTTTGTCTTTGTGCTAGCTCATTTAGTAAATAGGTGCGTTGAGCCTCACTTGATCCTAGACATACGAGTGGCTTCTCGCCATTTCGAGCAGTCAGCTTCACTGTGTCGTCTTGAGATAAAAATTGATTGGCCACGGCTGTGATTTCGGCTGTTGAACGGTAACTCGTCGTTAATTGATACCTTTTTACCTTCTGCGTTGGGAAAAGGTTGGTCAAATGGTCGACAATCGTATCGTTACCTAGTACTTTTTGGTTTAAGTCTCCACATAAGGTTATAGCGGCATCTGGATAAAGTTCCTTCAATAAGGCGACTTGGGCCGGTGGAAAGTCTTGCATTTCATCGATAAAAATAAAGCGTGCTTTTTGGGTCACGTCGATTGGGAAAACTGCTTTTAGTAATAAGAAAAACAATACGGCATCTTCACTTGCTAGTGCTTTGTCTCGGAAATCTTGTTTTAATTGATTGAGATGTTCGGCCCACTGTTCAGGCGCTACTTGTAAGTCTTTTTCCAATGTCGGTGTCACTTGTTGCAAGAAATGAAAGTACTGCATCGGCAAATTAATAAAACGGAAAGACTGAATCGTACGCTTCATCGCTGCAAATCTTTTTTGCACAATACTGCGCTTAATTTTTTTTAAGAGCGTTTTTTCCGATGCTTCCGTGTATTCTTGATGCGGATGATCTTTCATGTATTGGATAAGCTTTTCGTCTGCTAATTCTTTGACCCACTCTTGCCGCATTTCATCCATCACTAAGCCACCTAGTTTTTTTAGTAGCTTTTCTTGTAATAATTGCGTGCGTTGGTATAAAGGAAGCAAGTCATTGGTTTGCAAATACCATTGGCGAATTGTCTTTTTATCAATGTAGACTTTTCCATTCAGGCTAATGTTTCTGAAAAGAGGACCAAATGCTTGGATACTTTGAATATAGGGCTTGATTTTTTGCAGATAGGCCAAACTATTTTTCGTCGTTTCGATTTTATTTTCATCGCCTGTTAAAAAGGTGTCTTCCTGAGTGTCTTTTTGCTTCAGTGTATAGTTAGGTAATAATTCATGTAGAAATTCGACAAAGGTTTTGGTCGGTATTTCACTTTCTCCTAAAGAAGGTAAGACCATCGAGATATAATCTGAAAACAAATGATTTGGACTAAAAAGTAAGACTTGCGAATCTTTTAACCATTTGCGGTGGCGATAAAGTAAAAAGGCGACACGCTGTAACAAGGCACTGGTTTTACCACTGCCGGCAATACCTTCAATTAAAACGATACGGTTTTCAGTGTCACGAATGATCTCGTTTTGACTTTTTTGAATGGTGCTCACAATGTTTTTCATTTGGGAACTGGATGCTTCATCTAATATTTCTAGTAAAAATTCATCATTGATAACTTCGGATGTATCAACCATTGAAATCAGTTGACCATCTTGAATTTTGAATTGTCTTTTTAATGAGAGTGTCACATCAAAGCGCTCTTGATCGGTTTCGTAGTAGGTCTCACCTAGCTCGCCTTCGTAATACAAATTGGCAATCGGGGCACGCCAGTCGACAATCACAGGTTCATCAGTCATATCGCGCAAGGATGCGATCCCTAGATACAGCGTTTCTTTAGCATCCTGATCTTCAGTGAAATCAATACGCGCAAAATACGGCGCATTTTTCATTGTTGCAAGGGTAGTAAGACGTTTTTGTTTTGCTTCTGTTGTTTGGTAGGTTAGTTGCACTTCTTTCTCGTGTTCTTGATAAGCTATCACGGATTCGTAAAATGCTTCTTCGTTACCGGTATTGATTTTATTGTCAGTTAACTCTTTTAATTTTGACTGTAAGTTTGTCGTTAATTCTTGCTGTTGTTTTTCGATTAACGCTTCTTCACCTGCAATCAGATCAATCGTTTTGCTTAGGTGTTTTCGTTCGTAATCTCGTTCATTCATAGAAAGTACCTCCTTAAAGATGCTTTAAAAGTATAGCATAGTTTTGCACGTATTCCATCAAGAAACTTTCCTTTGTTTGACTTTCGAAGGCATCTCTTTTATTATAAGGCTTGTTTGATTTTCATAGTATTAGGAGGAAGAGTTTGTGAACTACGAGTTAAAACACATCTCTGAAGAAGAATATACACTTGCCCATCATCGCTTGAAACAAGCAACGATTTTGCAATCGTATCAGTGGGGAGAAATTAAAACTGGTTGGCAAAGCTTACCCTTTGGATTTTATGCGAATCAAAAATTGATCGGGACAGTATTAATCTTAAAAAAACAGTTACCTTTACGACAATCCTTTTTTTACATTCCTAAAGGTCCAATCATGGCATATGAAAAAGAAGCGGTCACAGGTTTTGTCAAAGAATTAAAACGAATTGCTAAAGAGCATCACGCTGTCTTTGTTCGTCTAGATCCACCTATTTTGCGTTCTGCTTTTAAGATGGACGAGGAACCAGTGATTAGCAATCAAGAGAAAGTCCAAACCCTTGTGGACGCTGGTTTTGAACATGAGCCGTTAACATTGGATTTGCATACGACCATTCAACCTCGCTTTCAAGCAGTCGTTGAATGCAAGGAGTATCAGTTGCAACGCTTGACCAAAAAAGGGCGCCAAGGTGTACAAACGGCCAAAAAACGCGGAGTGGAACTTGAAATGTGCGGCGTGGAAAAAGTTGCTATATTTGCAGAGTTAATGAAGAAAACTGCCGATCGAAAAGGCATTTCCCTTAGAAACGAAGCCTATTTTCGTAAATTATTAACAGTCTATCCAGATTCTTTTCTGATAGTAGGGAAAATTAATCCCGGAAAACGGCGACAAGTGGTTCAAGGATTATTAGTTGAAAATCAGCAAGCAATCGCAAATCTCGCTGAAAACCAAATAAAGAAAAAGAATAAATTAGTCGAAACAAAAAATAGTTTAGAAAAAGAACTCGTGCAACTTGATCAAGATATTACACTACATGGGCAGAAAGAACGCTACATTAGTGGAACGTTGACCGTCCCTTATGGCGATACGTGTGAATTGCTTTATGCAGGCATGGATGAAGCCTTTAAGCATTATATGCCAGCTTACTACACGTGGTATGAATCAATTGTTCAAGCTGGCAAGAGGGGCTATACCTATTGTAATTTAGGCGGAATTGATGGTCACCTTAATGATGGTCTGATTCAGTTTAAAAAGAATTTCCAACCACTGATTCATGAGTATTCAGGAGAATTTAACTTACGAACCTCTAATTGGCTAATCTACAAAGCAATGAAAAAGGCCTATCAAGTTAAAATGAGAGGGTAATTGAAAAGCTAGCTCTTGCAATTGCGTTTAATTAGTGGTTAAATAAATCCATAAAGATTGAAGAGAAAGACACCCAAATTTGAGAGTCCTCCATCAGAGAGAGAGTGCTAGGCTGAGACACTCTTGGAAGAAAACCAACTGCGGACCACTTTCGAGACTTCTGTTGAAGCAGAAGCGGTCGCACCGTTATCACGTTGAGAGATACCAGTTTGGTATTTAAAGATTAGGTGGAACCACGTTTATTCGTCCTAGTAGAGTCATGACTCTACTAGGACTTTTTATTTACAACAGAGGAAAATAAGGAGGAAGACTGATGATAAAAATTACATTTCCTGATGGAGCTGTAAAAGAATTTGAACAGGGAGTAACAACAAAAGAGATTGCCGAAAGCATTTCGAAAAGTCTAGTGAAAAAAGCACTAGCGGGTAAAGTGAATGGCAAATTAGTTGACTTAACTCTCCCATTAGAAGAAGATGCAAAAATTGAAATCGTGACTCCTGATCATGAAGATGCTCTGCCTTTATTGCGTCACTCATCTGCGCATTTAATGGCGCATGCGATGCACCGATTGTATCCAGGGATTCATTTTGGTGTAGGACCAGCGATTGATTCAGGCTTTTATTATGATACTGATAATGGGGAGCATCCGATTACTGCTGAGGACTTACCTGCAATTGAAGTAGAAATGATGAAAGTAATCAAAGAAAATCATCCAATCGAACGCATGGTTTTATCGAAAGAGGAAGCACTGGAGTTGTTTGCTAGTGATCCTTACAAAGTGGAATTAATTACTGAATTGCCTGCGGATGAAGTGATTACAGCATACAAGCAAGGTGATTTCGTCGATTTGTGCCGTGGTCCACACGTGCCATCAACTGGTCGCATTCAAGTCTTCAAATTATTATCAGTAGCCGGTGCTTATTGGCGCGGAAAATCTGACAATCACATGATGCAACGAATCTATGGAACAGCATTCTTTGACAAAAAAGACTTAAAAGAGTTTATCCGTATGCGCGAGGAAGCAAAAGAACGCGACCACCGCAAATTAGGAAAAGAACTAGATTTATTTATGGTTTCAAAAGAAGTTGGTTCTGGCTTGCCGTTTTGGTTACCAAAAGGTGCCACTATTCGACGCATCATTGAACGCTACATCGTAGATAAAGAAGTCAGCCTAGGATATATGCATGTCTATACACCAATTATGGCAGATGTGAATCTATATAAGACTTCTGGTCACTGGGATCATTACCATGAAGATATGTTTCCACCAATGGACATGGGAGATGGTGAAATGTTGGTCTTAAGACCAATGAACTGTCCACACCACATTATGGTGTACAAAAATGATATTCACTCGTATCGTGAATTGCCAATCCGCATTGCGGAACTAGGTATGATGCATCGCTATGAAAAATCGGGTGCGTTATCTGGTTTGCAACGGGTACGTGAAATGACATTAAATGACGGTCATACATTTGTGAGACCGGACCAGATCAAAGAAGAATTCAAGCGGACATTGGATTTAATGACTGCTGTCTACAAAGACTTTGGGATTGACGATTATCGATTCCGTTTGAGTTACCGTGACCCTAATAATACAGACAAATACTTTGATGATGATAAAATGTGGGAGAATGCGCAAAAAATGATCAAAGCTGCGATGGACGAATTAGGATTGGATTATTTTGAAGCAGAAGGTGAAGCAGCCTTTTACGGACCAAAATTAGATGTTCAAGTAAAAACAGCGCTAGGAATGGAAGAAACATTGTCTACTATTCAATTAGACTTTTTACTTCCTGAACGTTTTGAATTAACATACGTCGGTGAAGATGGCGAAAATAGCCACCGCCCAGTGATGATTCACCGCGGGATTGTCTCAACAATGGAACGGTTTGTTGCGTATTTGACTGAAGTATACAAAGGTGCATTCCCGACTTGGTTAGCACCAGTCCAAGTCGAAATTATTCCAGTATCAGTCGATGCACACAGTGAATATGCCTACGAAGTGAAAGAACGATTACTAGAAAAAGGAATTCGTGCCGAAGTTGATGGTCGGAATGAAAAAATGGGCTACAAGATTCGCGCAGCACAAACACAAAAAATTCCGTATCAATTAGTTGTTGGTGATCAAGAAATGAATGATGCGACAGTCAATATCCGTCGCTATGGCAGCAAAGAAACAGCAGTCGAAGAGCTTAATATGTTTGTAGATGCAATTGTTGCAGATGTTCAAAATTACAGCCGTACTGGTAACGATAATAAATAAAAAGCGTATAAGTATTCATTCTAATAACAGGATCAACTGTTGGTCAAAGAGTGATCTAATCACAAACGGTTGAATTTAGAAGGAAAATATGCTATGATTGCGAATGTAATGATACTTAGGTTGAGTGAGGGATATTTATCCCTCACTCTTTTTAATGAAATGATAGCCTAGTATTCAATAAAAAGGGGGCGATAGCTGTTGAGTACAGTGGTTCAAACTGTGACCGATTTAGTGGTACCTATTTTAGATTCAAAGCATTTTGAATTAGTAGAAGTAGAGTTTGTCAAAGAGGGCAAGAGTTGGTTTTTAAGAGTCTTTATAGACAAAGAAGAAGGCATTGATATTGAGGAATGTGCTTGGGTAAGTGAGATGTTAAGTGAAAAACTTGATAGCATTGATCCCGATCCAATTCCGCAAGCGTATTTTCTTGAAATTTCTTCACCCGGTGCGGAACGTCCGCTAAAGAAAGAAAAAGATTATGAAAAAGCTGTGGGTTCATTTGTCCATCTATCGCTTTACCAAGCTGTTGACGGGGAAAAGCAATATGAAGGAATCTTAGATGCGGTTGAGGCGGAGACATTGACTTTGACTTATCGAATCAAAACACGTACCAAAACCCAAACCTTTGAACGAAAAAATATTGCGAAAGCTCGTTTAGCAATTCAATTTTAATAATGGAGGATCAATCACAAAATGAGTAAAGAAATGTTGAACGCTCTAGATGCGTTAGAGGCAGAAAAAGGAATTTCAAAAGATATTGTTATCGATGCACTCGAAGCCGCATTAATTTCAGCGTACAAACGTCACTATGGACAATCGCAAAATGTTGAAGTGGAGTTTGACCGTAAAAAAGGAAATATCCATGTCTATGCTGTCAAAGAAGTGACAGAAGAAGTAATGGATTCGCAGCTTGAAGTGTCCTTAAAAGAAGCAATGACGATCAATCCTGCATACGAAATTGGCGACAAAATCCGTTTCGAAGTGACACCAAAAGATTTTGGACGAATTGCTGCTCAAACGGCAAAACAAGTCATCTTGCAACGTGTCCGTGAAGCAGAACGCTCCATTATTTATAATGAGTTTAGTGCCTATGAGAAAGATATTATGCAAGGGATTGTTGAACGCCAGGATAGTCGCTACATCTACGTTAACCTTGGGAAAATCGAAGCCGTGCTTTCTAAACAAGATCAAATGGCCAATGAATTCTACCAACCACATGACCGGATCAAAGTGTATGTGTCACGTGTTGAAAATACGTCAAAAGGACCGCAAGTCTTTGTTAGTCGTAGCCACCCAGATTTACTACGTCGGTTATTTGAACAAGAAGTACCAGAAGTTTATGATGGTACAGTCGAAATCGTTAGCATTGCACGTGAAGCCGGCGATCGTTCAAAAATTGCCGTTCGTTCACACGATGAAAATATCGATCCAGTAGGGACATGTGTCGGACCAAAAGGCCAACGTGTTCAAGCACTGGTAAACGAATTAAAAGGGGAAAATATGGATATCGTGGAGTGGGATGAAGATCCAGCTATCTTTATCGCGAATGCCTTAAACCCTGCAGAAGTCACGGATGTATTATTTGATACAACGAATCCAAAAGCTTGTACAGTCGTTGTACCTGACTATCAATTGTCACTAGCAATTGGTAAACGTGGCCAAAATGCGCGTCTAGCAGCGAAATTAACTGGTCATAAGATCGATATTAAATCAGAATCAGATATGGCTGAATTTTACGAAGAACTAGATCGTCAAGAAGCACAGGCTGATGTGAGTGAAGACACCGAAGTAGCGACACTTGAAGCAGAGCAAACGGAAGAGTAACAAAAAAAGGGGGATTATGATGAAAAAACGAAAAATTCCTTTAAGAAAATCAGTTGTCTCCGGAGAGCTTTTTCCCAAAAAAGAATTGGTCCGCATTGCGCGTTCGAAAGAAGGCGAAGTAGCCATCGATCCTTCAGGTAGAATGCCTGGTCGTGGTGCTTATATTGCTTTGGATCCCAAAGAAGCACAAGCAGCTTGGGATAAGAAGATTTTAGACCGTGTATTAGAAGTCAAGCTAACAGATGCCTTTTACGAAGAGCTATTGGCCTACGTGACGCATCAAAAAGCAAGAAAAGAACTATTTGCTAATGAATAAGCAAAAAGTATTAAACCTACTAGGATTAGCTACACGCGCGCGCAAAATCATATCTGGTGAAGACTTGACAATCCAAGCCATTCGCTCCAATAAAGCGCAAGTCGTGCTACTAGCAAGTGATGCAGGAAAAAACACCCAGAAAAAAGTAAAAGATAAATGCTCGTATTACAACGTTCCTGTTTTTGATTGTTATACAGCTGAGGAGTTGACCAATGCCATCGGAAAACCAAGAATGGTAATCGGCATCCTAGATAAAGGCTTTGCAAGCAGAATCGAGGAATTAATCTCAGGATAGGAAGGTGATTATATGGGAAAAAAAAGAATCTATGAATTAGCCAAAGAATTGAATACCTCAAATAAATCATTAGTTGAAAAAGCACAGTCATTAGGCTTTGATGTGACTAACCATATGGGTGCTATCTCAGAAACACAAGAGAAGCAGCTCCGGCAGTCACTGCAACCGAAGAAAACTGAGGGACAAACAAAATCAACCAATCCGACCAATAAACCTGAACCAAAATTTCAATCGCAACGAAACAATCCAAAATTTCAAAATAGAAAAAATCAAGCACCACGTATCAATACCAATAACCGAGGAACAAAGGGTGCTACAGGGAATACAGGTAATCGGACGAATTCAACTTCTAAAGTGGAAACAAAAGATACCAAACCAACTCAAGCACCTATCAAATCAACACCAACAGAAAACAAAGGTACCGATCAACGACCGAATACTGGTCAAGCAAAGGCGAATCAAACCAATCGTCCTCAAAATCGGAATACAAACCAAGGACGTAATAGCGAAAATATGAATCAAAATAAACCTACAGCAACATCAAAACCAAAAAACAATGCCCCTCGCGATACAAAATCGACAGCAAAACCTGCTGCACAAAAGAGCCAAACAGCGAATCGCCCAGCACAAACAGCGAATCGCCCAGCACAAACAGCTACGCGCCCAGCGAAACCGGAAGCAAAATTTGACAACGCGAGCAATAATGGGCAAGATCGTAACAAACCAGCAAATCGCTCAAATAACCGCAACAAAAATAACAATTTTGGTAACAATCAAAACCGCTCAAAATTTAACAAACGCGGCAAAAAAGGACGCCAAAATGTATCGCAAGAAAGAAAACCAGCTGTACCGGCTCGTAAATTCCGTGAATTACCTGATGTTTTAGAGTATACAGAAGGCATGAACGTGGCTGAGATTGCGAAAAAAATTCACCGCGAGCCTGCAGAAATAATTAAGAAGCTATTTATGTTAGGTGTGATGGTGAACCAAAACCAACCATTAGACAAAGATACAATTGAATTATTGGCAACTGATTATGGTATGGAAGCCCAAGAAAAAGTGCAAGTGGATATTGCTGATATCGACAAATTCTTTGAACCAGAAGAATTAAAGGAAGAAAACCTTGTATCACGCCCACCAGTCGTAACGATTATGGGACACGTCGATCACGGGAAAACTACCTTGTTAGATACCTTGCGTCATTCACGAGTAACAAGTGGTGAAGCAGGCGGAATTACCCAACATATCGGTGCCTACCAAATTGATATTAACGGTAAACCAATCACGTTCTTAGACACGCCAGGACATGCGGCCTTCACAAGCATGCGTGCTCGTGGTGCAAGTATTACCGATATCACTATCTTGGTCGTTGCAGCCGACGACGGTGTTATGCCACAGACTGTTGAAGCAATCAACCATGCGAAAGCAGCGAAAGTACCAATTATCGTTGCTGTAAACAAAATTGATAAACCAGGTGCGAATCCACAACATGTGATGCAAGAACTTAGTGAATATGAATTGATTCCTGAATCATGGGGTGGCGACACCATATTTGTAGAAATTTCAGCCAAATTTGGACAAAACATTGAAGAATTGCTTGAAATGATTCTTTTGGTTGCTGAAGTGGAAGACTTAGAAGCAGATCCAACACAACGAGCAATCGGTACAGTCATCGAAGCTCGCTTAGACAAAGGCAAAGGTCCAGTATCAACCTTATTGGTTCAACAAGGAACGCTACGTGTAGGGGATCCGATTGTTGTCGGTAATACATTTGGTCGCGTCCGTGTCATGACTAATGACCTTGGTCGCCGTGACAAAGAAGCTGGCCCAGCTACACCAGTCGAAATTACTGGTCTTAACGATGTACCACAAGCGGGTGATCGCTTTGTAGTATTTGAAGACGAAAAGTCAGCTCGTGCTGCCGGTGAAGAGCGTGCCAAACGGGCATTGCTAGAGCACCGTGCTTCAAGTAGCCGTGTAACGTTAGAAAACTTATTTGATAGCTTAAAAGAAGGTGAACTAAAAGCCGTTAATGTTATCATCAAAGCAGATGTACAAGGTTCAGCTGAAGCATTAGCTGCCTCATTGAAAAAAATTGACGTTGAAGGCGTGAAAGTAAATATCGTCCATTCAGCAGTTGGTGCGATTAACGAAAGTGATGTGACACTTGCAGCCGCAAGTAATGCAATCATTATCGGCTTTAACGTTCGACCTACAGCCCAAGCAAAACAACAAGCCGATGCTGAAGAAGTCGACATTCGTTTACACCGCATCATCTATAAAGCAATCGAAGAAATCGAAACAGCGATGAAAGGGATGCTTGATCCAGAATTTGAAGAAAAAATTACTGGTCAAATGATCGTTCGCGAAATGTATAAAGTATCGAAAGTCGGTACCATCGCTGGTGCTTATGTGACTGAAGGCTTTATCCGCCGTGACAGTGGTGTCCGCGTTATTCGCGATGGCATTGTTATTTACGAAGGACAATTAGCAAGCTTGAAACGCTTCAAAGACGATGTGAAAGAAGTTCGCATGGGATTTGAATGTGGTGCGATGATCGAAAAATTCAATGATTTAAAAATGGATGATGTCATCGAAGGCTTCATCATGGAAGAAATTAAAGTCGACTAGTATAGGAGGATGACTTATGGCCAACTATCGCGATAGAAGAGTGGCGCACGAAATTTTAAGAGAAGTAAATGATATTTTACGGAAAAAAGTAAGAGATCCACGTGTGCAAGAAGTAACGATTACCGATGTTCATGTGACAGGTGATTTGCAACAAGCGACAATTTATTATAGTATCCTTTCAGACTTGACTTCTGATCGCCAAAAAGCACAAATGGGCTTGGAAAAATCAACTGGCTTAATTCGTAGAGAATTAGGACAAGGATTGTCACTATATAAAACACCAGAGCTGATCTTTGAATTGGATCAATCCGTTCAATATGGAAACAAAATCGATGAACTATTGCGTAACCTAAATAAAGAGTAACCGCATAAAAGAGTGTGTGACCGATGTTTGTCACACGCTTTTTTTTTAGTATTTCTTTAGGATTGAACAAATTTTACTTGTAAAGAGAAAGCAATTGCATGGGACCGATTTCTATCATATGCTATAATAGAAAAGTTGAATAAGAAAAAGGAGTGAACGCATGGACGGCATTTTACCATTATGGAAAGAACCTGGCATGACCAGTCATGATTGCGTTTTTAAATTACGAAAAATATTGCAAACCAAAAAAATTGGTCATGGGGGTACGCTTGATCCTGATGTCGCTGGTGTATTGCCAATCTTTATTGGCAAAGGAACAAAAGTCATTGAATTCCTTTCTGACGAAGGAAAGGTTTATGAAGGTGAAGTAACGTTGGGTTACAGTACCACGACGGAAGATTTTTCCGGCGAAGTAGTACAGAAAAAGCCTGTCACTGAGCCGCTGACGAAAGATCAGATTGATCATGCGATGGTTCAATTTATTGGGGAAATCACTCAGATTCCGCCGATGTACTCTGCAGTCAAAGTCGCGGGCAAGCGCTTGTACGAGTACGCGCGTAACAATGAGGAAGTTAAACGCCCCATCCGCAAAGTAACCATTGACTCCTTCACACGCATCTCAGAACCCAAATGGAACGAGGAGCAACAAACTCAATCTTGGAATTTTCAAGTCCATTGCGGTAAGGGAACTTATATCCGTACGTTGGCAGTTGATTTGGGTGAAGCATTAGGTTATCCGGCCCATATGTCACAGCTGACTAGATTAGCAAGTGGCGGATTTACGAAAGAGCAAGCCATCACACTTGCACAAGTAGCTACTTATAAAGAAGCTGGTACAGTTGACAAGTATTTGCTTCCAATTGAATTTGGTGTGAAAAATTTTGAACAAGTCGCCATTTCTGATGCCTTATGGTCCAAAGTGAAAAATGGTATGCGCCTAAGTGCAGCGGATTTTGGTTTAACTCAGATACCGAACCAACCGATCGCCATTTTCTATCATGAAAAAGTGGTCAGTATTTATGCTACCTATCGTGAAGACAGTGATCAATTAAAACCTTTAAAAGTTATACGAAATGAGTGGGAAGATGAACGTAATTGAAATTAGACATCCTTACCATCAAGATCAGCTACCAGACGAACCAATCGTTTTGGTTTTGGGCTTTTTTGATGGCGTACACAAAGGACATCAAAAAGTAATTGAAACAGGTCGCAAAATTGCCAATCAAAGAGGCCTGAAATTGGCAGTTATGACATTTAATCAACACCCGTCCATCGTCTTTCAAAAAATCAATCCTGACACTATGAAGTACTTGACTAGCCTGAAGCAAAAAGAAGAAAAAATGGCCGAAAATGGTGTGGATTTCTTGTTTTTTGTTGATTTTACGTCAGCTTTTGCGGGATTAAAGCCGCAAGAATTTGTAGATCAATATATTGTTGGTTGGCATGCGGAAGTTGTCGTAGCGGGATTTGACTATACATACGGTCCAAAAGACATCGCAGATATGCCACATTTAGCAGAATACGCTAAAAATCGTTTTGAGATTGTGACTGTACCGAAAGAGACGTTGGCAGGAGAAAAAGTGAGTTCAACAAATATTCGTGAAGCGTTAAGTAATGGAGAAATGGAAGAAGTGACCGCAATGTTAGGAACAACGTATGAAACAGAAGGAATTGTCGTTCATGGCGATGCTAGAGGCCGCACATTAGGCTATCCGACAGCCAATATTCAGACAAAGGCGAGTGTGCGACTGCCCAAAGAAGGGGTCTATGTGACTGAGATCTTAGTAGGAGACACTTGGTTCCCTTCAATGGGATCGATTGGCACGAATAATACCTTTGAACAAAATCGTCCGGTAACTGTCGAAATAAATATTTTAGATTTCCATCAAGATATTTATGGCGAGCATGTTCGCGTTCGCTGGGTACATTATTTAAGAGAACAGGTCGCTTTTCCGTCGATGGAGGCATTGATTGATCAGTTACAACAAGATGAAAAAGATACACGGACTTATTTCGGAAATTGAGCAAGGAGGAATCCAGATGAGTGAGCAACCAAATGAGCGAGTGGGTCAGCTACCACGTTACCAGCAAGTAGCCGTTGAAATATCGGAGCGGATTGTGGAAGGCCGATATGTTGAAGGGGAAAAAATTCATGCGCGTTCGACATTGGCTACTCATTTTAATGTTTCTGCTGAGACAGCCCGAAAAGCGATCAGTATATTGGTTGATTTAGGGATAATGGATGTGAAGCATGGCAGTGGTGCTTTTGTTGTGTCCAAGGAGAAGGCGGCGGAATATGTTACACAGTTTAAAGCCAGTCAGTCTATTTTATCCATTCGCCAACAGATGCAAGCGAGCATCGAGAGGCAGCGCACAGAAACCAATCACTTAAATCAATTATTAGACCAACTCGTTGCACGTACTAAAAATGTTCACGATCAATTGCCCTTTGTTCCTTATGAAATAGAATTGACTTCTCAGGCACAAAATTTAGAAATAAGTATTAATGAACTAAATTTTTGGCATCAAACAGGTGCCACGATCGTTGCAATTCAGACGGATAAAGAACTTTTGTTGTCACCTGGGCCATACGCCAAGCTTAGTATTGGGAATCATTTGTATTTTGTAGGGACAGAGACTGTTTTTGATCGCGTTCAGCGCTTCTTTTATGAGTAATAAACTAGAAAATATAGTTCAGTTAGAAATCGAAAGACCAGAAAATCCAGAAGTTGCTTCTCAAGCTTTTGGATTTTCTGGTCTTTCGTTGTAGCTAATTGAATATAGCTGCAGATATTGTCTTAATTGCTTCTTAATTTTTTGACAAAGTGACCACACGATGTTAACATTGAAAGGTCAGTTTGAATAAAACATGAAAATTTTTAGGGAGTGTGAAAGATTTGATCAAAGTTCGTGTAGAACATTTAACTAAAGTCTTCGGGAAGCGTCAGCAACAGGCACTCGAACTTGTTAAAAAAAATGAAGCCAAAACAACAATTTTAGAAAAAACAGGCGCGACAGTTGGGGTGTACGATGCCAACTTTGAAGTGAATGAAGGCGAGATATTTGTGATCATGGGGCTTTCCGGCAGTGGGAAATCAACCTTGGTACGCTTAATTAATCGCTTGATTGAACCGTCATATGGCGATGTATTTATTGATGGAGAAGATATCGCAAAAATGGATAAAGAAGCCTTGCGTGACATTCGTCGCCATAAAATTAATATGGTTTTTCAAAATTTCGGTCTGTTTCCACATCGAACGATTCTTGAAAATACTGAGTATGGATTAGAAGTAAGAGGTGTGCCGAAAGAAGAACGAACGGTGAAAGCTGAACAAGCCCTCGCAAACTCAGGATTACTTTCTTTTAAAGACCAATATCCTGACCAACTTTCCGGTGGAATGCAACAGCGTGTAGGCTTATCAAGAGCATTAGCGAATGATCCTGAGATTTTACTAATGGATGAAGCATTCTCAGCTTTAGATCCGCTTATTCGTCGAGAAATGCAAGATGAACTCTTGGAGCTACAATCAAAAGTTCAAAAAACCATTATATTTATTACACATGATTTGAATGAAGCACTACGAATTGGCGATCGAATTGCTTTAATGAAAGATGGTCAAATTATGCAAATTGGTACAGGTGAGGAAATTTTAACCAATCCAGCCAACGAATTTGTACGAGAATTTGTCGAAGATGTCGACCGTTCTAAAGTTCTGACTGCTGCGAACATTATGGTGCCAGCGTTGACCACCAATATTGAAATTGATGGACCAAATGTTGCCTTAAATCGGATGCGTAAAGAAGAAGTCAGCATGCTATTAGCGACGGACAAAAAGCGCCAACTGAAAGGTAGTTTGACCGCTGAGTCGGCACTTGATGCCCGTAAAAATGGTCAAGCACTAAAAGAAGTCATCGATAAAAATGTCAAAAAAGTTCATCCAGATACTTTAGTAACCGACATCTTTAAATTAATTTATGATTCACCGACGCCATTAGCCGTTGTTGATGAACAAGATCGCTTGATGGGCGTCGTGATTCGCGGGAGTGTCATTGAAGCTTTAGCGGACACGGAGACTTCAGTAAATGAAAAAGAGGGAGACGTGACAAATGAGTAACTTTTTACAACAAGCAATACCTGTTGCAAATTGGGTTGAAAGGGCTACAAATTGGGTGACAAATACCTTTTCAGGACTGTTTCAGGTCATTCAAGACAGTGGCTCTAGCGTGATGAATGGCTTTACGGATGTCCTTATGATGATTCATCCACTTGTGCTGATTCTAGTCGTCAGCCTGATTGCGTTTATCATTTCCGGGAAAAAATGGGGCTTAGTGTTGTTTAGTTTGATTGGCCTTTTATATATCTACAATCAAAACTTATGGTCAGACTTGATGAGTACCGTGACCTTAGTTATTGTCTCAAGCGTAGTGTCGATCATTATCGGGGTACCGCTTGGTATTTGGATGGCGAAAAGCGATCGTGCTGAAAAAATCATTCAGCCAATCCTTGATTTTATGCAAACGATGCCCGGCTTTGTGTACTTGATTCCAGCCGTAGCCTTCTTTGGCATTGGTATGGTGCCTGGGGTCTTTGCTTCAGTTATTTTTGCATTGCCACCTACTGTTCGTTTCACGAATTTAGGGATTCGTCAAATTCCGAAAGAATTGGTCGAAGCGTCAGATTCATTTGGTAGTACAGGCAAGCAACGGTTGTTTAAGCTTGAGTTACCGCTTGCCAAAAGCACAATTTTAGCTGGGATTAATCAAACGACAATGTTAGCATTATCCATGGTCGTCATTGCTTCAATGATTGGTGCACCTGGGCTAGGTAGAGGTGTCTTATCAGCATTGCAACATGCCCAAGTAGGCAATGGTTTCGTTAATGGGCTAGCTTTAGTTATCTTGGCTATCGTGATGGACCGCTTCACCCAATTAATTAATAAGCCCTCACACAAAAAGGAACAAGGACAGATCAGCAAAAAAACCAAACGTGTCGTAGCATTGGTATCAGTCGTAGCCATTTTAGGATCCATTTTTGTTAATGTTTGGCAAACGAAAACCACTCAATCAGCCAATGATGCATCAAAGGGAACCATTCATCTAGCTTATGTTGAATGGGACACTGAAGTTGCCTCAACGAACGTCATGGCTGAAATATTGAGAGAGCAAGGCTACACAGTAGATATCACACCGTTAGACAATGCGATTATGTGGGAGTCTGTCGCTAAAGGACAATCTGATGCGATGCTAGCTGCTTGGTTACCTAACACGCATAAAGCGCAATATGATAAGTACAAAGACCAGGTCACTGATTTAGGTGCAAACCTAGAAGGTGCAAAACTGGGACTAGTCGTTCCTAGTTATATGGATGTGGATTCAATCGAAGATCTAACCGATCAAGCGAATCAAACGATTGTAGGGATTGAGCCTGGTGCGGGTGTTGTTGCTGCAGCAGAAACGACGCAACAAACCTATGCTAATCTTTCAAATTGGACCGTCTCGACTTCTTCTTCAGGTGCGATGATGGTCGCCTTAGAACAAGCGTATAAAAACCAACAACCAATTGTCATTACTGGTTGGTCACCACATTGGATGTTTGCTAAGTATGATTTGAAGTATTTAGAAGATCCACAAGGCACAATGGGTGGCGAAGAAAGTATCCATACAATGACGAGAAAAGGGTTCGCTGATGATTTTCCCGAAGCAAACCAAATTTTGGATAACTTTGAATGGACGACAGATGACATTGAATCTGTGATGTTGGCCATAAACGATGGTCAAACGCCAGAACAAGCTGCGAAAGACTGGATCGAGGCGAACCAAGAGAAAGTCGACGAATGGACGAAATAAGATGATAAAAGCTGAGTCAATATGGTTCAGTTAAAAGACAGAAAGACCGGAAATTCATAAGTTGCTCAAACTTTTGAATTTGCTGGTCTTTTTGTTTTGCGTTCCATGTATGAAATGGCAATACACAAAAAATGAGGAAGGCGAGCGGGATGTTTGAGAGGATTGGTCGATGCTAACAGGTATTGTTAAAGCAAATTTTTAATCATATATTTTTTCATATTTAATAAATATCTATATAATAAAACAATAAGGTTGGAAAGGAAGTCAAACCAATGTCACTTTTAATTGTATTATTTGCTGCATTAATGATTCCACTTGCGATGGCGCGCTTTAAGATTACAGCTGTGCCAACAGCAATTGCGGAAATTATTGTGGGAATTATTATCGGAAGAACGGGGTTTCAATTCGTTGAAACGACGAATAATTTATCATTTCTCTCTAGCTTAGGGGTGATTATTTTAATTTTTTTATCCGGTATGGAAATTGATTTTAGCTTATTTAAAACTAAAACATCTGAAGAAAAGGGAACACAGCCGTTGCCAATGGCGATACTCTCGTTTGTTGCGATACTCGGGACATCCGTGCTATTGGCATTTGTCGTGAAATTTCTTGGTATTTTTGATAATCTTATGCTTTCGACAATTTTGTTTTCAACGATTGCCTTAGGTGTCGTGATTGCGGCACTAAAGGAAAAAGAGTTATTAAGCAAACCTTATGGACAAACGCTATTGCTAATTGCCGTTTTAGGTGAAATCATTCCTTTGCTTGCCTTATCGGCATATGCTGCATTGAATGGCGGACAGTCGGAGCAAATCTGGCTGATACTAGTGATTTTCTTGGTAGCCATCCTGTTACTGTGGCGTTTTCGTGGGATTTATGATTTTTTTGCAAAGGTTGATAAATCGACGACGCAACTCGATATCCGCTTGGCATTTTTTATCGTCTTTACTTTGGTTACTGTGGCTGAAACAGTCGGTGCAGAAAATATTTTAGGGGCATTTTTGGCCGGGATTGTGATGAAGCTCTTGCAACCAAGTGAAAGTACGCAAGAGAAGTTAACCTCAGTCGGCTATGGCTTTTTTATTCCAGTATTCTTTATTATGACCGGGGCCAAGTTGGAGCTAAGAAGTCTGCTTATCCAACCAGAAGCATGGTTAATGATTTTATTATTATTTGTTTGTTTTATGGTAGCCAAAGCAGGGCTCTTTTTTACTATGCAAAAGTCCTTCAATCGCACCAATGCACTGGCCGGCGCATGTATTTCTGCGACAACTATTACGTTGGTGTTACCAACGCTAGAGGTAGCAGCACATTTGGATCAAATTACGGAAGTCCAAGTAGGCGAATTTACGTTAGCGGCGGTCCTTTGTTGTATTCTTGCACCTATTTTCTTTAATAAATTTTACCAATCTACCGAAGAAGAAGAACAATTAACCAAAGTGACTTTTTTTGGCACCAATGTGCTAACAATCCCTGTTGCTCAACAACTTGCAAAAGGCTGGTATGATATTCAAATGGTGACGGACGATCGCGAGCATTATGAAACGTTTCGCAGTGCGATGGATCATGTCTTATTTTTGGAAAATCGCGAAGAACAGACATTGTTTGACAAACAAATCTTCGATGCTGATGTATTGGTACTTGGGTATCGTGACGATGCCATTAATTATGAAATGGCTCAGCTTGCAGCGAAATATGAAGTCCCACGAGTGATTGTCCGCTTAGAGTCACATGACTTAACTGATACGAAGTACGAGCAGCTTCAAGCCAAGGGGGCGGAGTTGTTTAATACCTTTGATGTAAATATTAGTTTACTAAGGGAAATGATCGACTCACCATCTACACTGAAAATGCTGACGGATACGGAGTCAGGACTATATGAAGTATCGGTAAACAATCGTCGATACACAGGGATTCCTATCAAATCATTGCCATTTATTGAAGCAATTACAATCAGTCGTATTTACCGCAACAATGAATTCATTGCCCCCCGTGGAAATACGGTTATCGAACTGGGTGATCACCTGATTTTTACAGGTAACAAAGAAACAGTCAAAGAATTACGGCATGTATTGAGCTTGACGAACTAAAAAATTCCAATCATTCGATTATCTGCGTGATTAATGGTACACTAGGTTCCAATAAAGAAAGTAGCAAAATTTGAGAAAATCAAATGTCTTTCTCTTTTTCTGTGCAAATAAGACCAAAGGAATGGCATAATGAACACCAACAAACAAAAATCAATGTATATCCATATCCCATTTTGTGAACACATCTGTTATTACTGTGATTTCAACAAAGTATTTCTTGAAGGGCAGCCAGTAGATGAATATGTTGATCGTTTACTTGACGAAATTGAATGGGGAACAAAAAATAAAACTACCTCTTTTCCGACAATCTATATTGGCGGAGGTACACCAACATCTTTAACGGCCACCCAACTTGATAAGCTGTTAGCGGGAATTACCGAGCGAGTATCGCTAGCAGACACCAAAGAATTTACGATTGAAGCTAACCCAGGCGATTTGACGGAGGAAAAGTTGGCAATCATCCAAAATTATGGCGTAAATCGCGTATCGATGGGCGTACAATCCTTTGATGATCGCTTATTAAAAAAAATCGGTCGGAAACATTCGGCGCAAGATGTGACAGAAACTTTGCATTTATTGGAAGCGAAGGGTTTTTCGAATGTGAGTATTGATTTGATTTATGCCCTACCTGGACAGACACTGGATAATTTTCGCCAAACACTAACGCAAGCGCTGACCTTTGATTTGCCCCATTATTCGCTTTATTCCTTGATTTTGGAAAATAAAACAATGTTTATGAATTGGATGAGAAAAGGTAATATGGTCCTACCTTCACAGGAAGTCGAGTTGCAAATGTTTGAAGAGACAATTGACGCGATGACCAAGGCGGGCAAATTTCAATATGAAATTAGTAATTTTGCTACACCGGGATATGAATCTCAGCACAATCTAATGTATTGGGACAATGAGGAGTATTACGGTTTTGGTGCGGGGGCAAGTGGCTATGTTGATCAAAAGAGATATCGTAATTTTGGGCCAATCCAGCATTATTTGAAGCCTTTACGCGAAGGAACATTACCAATCTATCAGAGTGAGTCTGTGTTAAGAAAAGAACAAATAGAAGAAGAATTATTTTTAGGTTTACGAAAGTTAGCTGGTGTATCAAAGAAGGCATTTGAAAAAAAATTTGGCCAATCGTTTGATGGAATCTATGGAGATGTCGTGACCAGTCTTGTAGCAAAAGGCTGGTTACTAACAGATGATCAACACGTCGCTCTAACAAAGCAAGGAATGTATGTCGGAAATGATGTCTTTGAGCAATTTTTGCTAGACAAGGAGATAAATTGATGCAGCGAACAGTATAAAATAGAATAAAAAAATCGATTAGCACTCTTTTGTTAAGAGTGCTAATTTTTTAAGGGCAATCTCTTGACATTCTATAGAGATGTGGTATATTTATAATCGTATTAGCACTTAGATATATCGAGTGCTAACAAGGGGTGATGACATGATAACGAAGAGACAACAAGATATTTTGCGTCTTATCATCCAGAGCTATACCGAAAATGAAATTCCGGTTGGTTCAAAAAAGTTGATGGAATCGGGAATTGAAGCGAGTTCTGCAACAATTCGAAATGAGATGAAGGCTCTAGAAGAATTTGGCTTACTAACCAAGACACATTCTTCTTCGGGACGTGTCCCCTCGATTGAAGGGTATCGTTATTACATCAATCATCTATTGGAACCGATGACTTCTTCAAAAGGGGATGTTGAGCAGATTAGACGTGGATTGAATCGTGAGTTCCATGAAATAAATGATGTGATTCAATATGCGGCTACTGTTTTGTCAAAACTGACCAACTACACTGCTTTATCGGTAGGGCCAAACTTAACAGATCGAATGTTGACGGGATTTCGAATTGTCCCATTGAACAATCGTCAAATTGTCGCGATTATTGTGACAGATAAAGGCAATGTTGAAAGTCAAGTCTACACAATACCAGCAACATTTCAGTCAACGGATGTTGAGAAAATTGTCCAAATTATCAATGACCGCATGGTTAATGAATCATTATGGACTGTCTATCAGCGCTTGCGGACTGAAATACCAATGACCATGAGTCGTTATTTTCAAACGACAGATGGCATTTTAGACTTTTTCGAGCATGTATTAGGAAAGGCGTTTGAAGAACGAGTATATGTCGGTGGACGGATGAATCTTTTGGATTATGAAACAACCCTTGATTCACGAGCCATCAAATCCATGTACTCATTCATGAAGAACTCGGAGCAATTAACCAAGCTGTTCTCATCCAGAGAAGGAGATATTCAAATTCGAGTCGGTGATGAGATAGGGGTTAAGATGCTTCATAATATGAGTTTGATTCAAGCCAACTACTCGATAAAAGATCATGGCTTAGGTACGATTGCATTACTTGGTCCGACAAGTATGCCGTATTCAAAAATGTATGGATTATTGGATACATTCAGTAAAGAACTTTCTCAGAAACTAATTGGGTATTACCAAGAATTAGAATGATTCAATAATATTGGAAAGGAAGTTTGTATAGTGACAGAAGAAAACAAACATGAAGCACAAGAGCAAGAGTTACCCGAAACTAACGACGAGCAACAAGTGGATGCGACAGAAGAAGCAATTGCTGAAGAAGTCGATCCCATCTTAGCTGAAGTGGAAGACTTGAAGAAACAAGTCGACCAAATGGAAGACAAATTTCTAAGAGCTTCAGCTGAAATTGCCAACATTACTTCTCGTAATCGCAATGAGCGTGAATTATTGCAAAAATATCGTTCACAAGACTTAGCAAAAAAAGTCTTACCAGCATTAGATAATCTGGAACGAGCGATGGCAATCGAGGCCAAAGATGAGCACAGCCAAAACCTTAAAAAAGGTGTTGAAATGGTACTCGAAAGCTTGCGTCACGCCTTAAAAGAAGAAGGAATTGAAGAAATTCCAGCAAAAGGTGAAGCATTTGATCCAACTCTTCATCAAGCAGTCCAAACGGTGCCAGCGCAAGAAGGCCAAGAGGCTGATACAATTGTTGAAGAACTTCAAAAAGGTTACAAATTATATGATCGCGTCTTACGACCAAGTATGGTCATTGTTGCTCAATAAAAAAGAGATAAAAGAAGAGGAGAGAATCTATTATGACTAAAATTATCGGTATTGACTTAGGTACAACGAACTCTGCTGTTGCCGTATTAGAAGGCGGAGAAGCAAAAATTATTACAAACCCAGAAGGAAATAGAACAACGCCATCTGTTGTGTCATTTAAAAATGGTGAAATTCAAGTAGGTGAAGTAGCAAAACGTCAAGCAGTGACAAACCCTAACACAATTTCATCAATCAAACGCCACATGGGCGAAGCCGGCTACAAAGTTGAAGTTGAAGGAAAATCTTATACACCACAAGAAGTTTCAGCAATGATTCTACAATACATCAAAGGTTTTGCTGAAGATTACTTAGGTGAAAAAGTTGAAAAAGCAGTTATTACTGTTCCTGCTTACTTTAACGACGCACAACGTCAAGCAACGAAAGACGCCGGTAAAATTGCTGGCTTAGAAGTTGAACGTATCGTAAATGAACCAACTGCTGCAGCATTAGCTTATGGTTTAGATAAAACGGATCGCGACGAAAAAATCCTAGTATTTGACTTAGGTGGTGGTACCTTTGACGTTTCTGTTCTTGAATTAGGTGATGGCGTCTTTGATGTATTATCGACAGCGGGTGATAACCATCTAGGTGGGGATGACTTTGATAACAAAATCATTGACCACATGGTTGCTGAATTCAAAAAAGAAAACGGCATTGACTTAAGCTCAGATAAAATGGCTGTACAACGTTTGAAAGATGCTGCTGAAAAAGCGAAAAAAGATTTATCAGGTGTATCAAGCACGCAAATCAGCTTACCATTTATTACAGCTGGCGCAGCAGGACCTCTTCACTTAGAAATGACGTTAACTCGTGCGAAATTTGATGAATTAACAGCCGACTTAGTAGAACGTACCAAAGTTCCAGTCCGTCAAGCATTAAAAGATGCTGGTCTTTCACAATCAGAAATCGACGAAGTAATTCTAGTTGGTGGATCAACACGTATTCCAGCTGTTGTTGAAGCAGTACGTAAAGAAACTGGTAAAGAACCAAACAAATCTGTAAACCCAGATGAAGTAGTTGCAATGGGTGCTGCTATCCAAGGCGGTGTGATTACTGGTGATGTAAAAGATGTCGTTTTATTAGATGTTACACCTCTTTCTCTAGGGATTGAAACAATGGGTGGCGTGTTCACAAAATTAATTGACCGTAACACAACCATTCCAACAAGTAAATCACAAGTCTTCTCCACAGCTGCTGATAATCAACCTGCTGTAGATATTCATGTATTACAAGGTGAACGTCCAATGGCAGCGGATAACAAAACATTAGGTCGTTTCCAATTAACAGATATACCAGCTGCACCAAGAGGTATTCCACAAATTGAAGTAACGTTCGATATTGACAAAAATGGTATCGTAAATGTATCAGCCAAAGATTTAGGTACGCAAAAAGAACAAAAAATCACTATTAAATCTTCTTCAGGTTTAACAGATGAAGAAATTGATCGTATGGTGAAAGATGCGGAAGCAAATGCTGAAGCTGATAAAGCAAGAAAAGAAGAAGTTGATTTACGTAACGAAATTGATTCTTTATTGTTCACTGTTGATAAAACAACGAAAGAATTAGAAGGCAAAGTTGATGCAGAAGAATTAAAGAAAGCAGAAACAGCGCGCGATGAATTAAAAGCTGCTGTTGAAGCAAACAACATTGAAGATATGAAAGCAAAACGCGATGCTTTAAACGAAATCGTACAAAACTTAACAGTAAAATTGTATGAACAAGCTGCTCAACAACAAGCACAAGAAAATCCAGAAGCAGCTCAAGGCGGCGCGGATGACGTGGTTGATGCGGATTTTGAAGAAGTAGATAACGATAAATAATATTGTTATTGAGGGAGCCAAAGTCATTCACTTTGGCTCTTTCTTTGAATTAATTTGCATGCCATTGTATAGAAAAATATGGTAAACTATTACAGTATGAAATAGAAAGATGGAGGGAAGCCAATGGCAACAAAACGTGATTATTATGAAGTCCTTGGAGTGCAAAAAGGGGCATCGGACGATGAAATCAAAAAAGCGTATCGCAAGCTTTCCAAACAATATCATCCAGATATCAACAAAGAAGCCGATGCAGAAGATAAGTTTAAAGAAATATCTGAAGCTTATGAGATTTTAAGTGATCCGCAAAAACGAGCAGCCTATGATCAATACGGCCATGCTGGAACGAATCCAAACTATGGTGACGCCGGCGGTTTCAGTGGCTTTGGCAATGGTGGCTTCTCGGGTGCAGGTTTTGGTGGCTTTGAAGACATTTTCGAATCCTTCTTCGGTGGGGGCGGCGGCCGTAATGCAAATCCGAATGCACCAAGACAAGGTGCAGATTTACAGTATATGGTTGATTTGACCTTTGAGGAAGCTATTTTCGGTGTCGAAAAAGAACTAAAATACAAGCGTGAAGAAACATGTCACACGTGTCACGGAAATGGTGCCAAACCAGGAACGCAACCAGAAACATGTAAAAAGTGTCAAGGATCAGGAACGATTAATGTTGAACGCCAAACACCACTAGGACGCGTGATGAGCCGTCAAACGTGTGATGTATGTCATGGTACAGGAAAAGAAATCGCGCATCCATGTGAAACGTGTCATGGTACTGGTAGAGAAAAACGAACGCATAAGGTGAAAGTCAATGTACCGGCTGGTGTCGAAGATGATCAACAAATGCGCCTAGCAAACCAAGGTGAGGCGGGTACGAATGGCGGCCCTTATGGTGATTTGTATGTGGTCTTTAGAGTCGCAGCTTCCGATATATTTGATCGCGATGGGTCAGAAATCTACTATGAATTGCCATTAAACTTTGTACAGGCGGCCTTAGGTGATGAAGTCTTAGTACCGACTGTCCATGGTGAAGTTAAGTTGAAAATACCTGCTGGGACACAAACCGGTGCGAAATTCCGCTTGCGTGGCAAAGGTGCACCAAGATTAAGAGGCAATGGCACAGGTGACCAACAAGTAACTGTTAAAATTTTGACACCAAAGAATTTGAACGAGGAGCAAAAAGAGGCGTTGCGATTATTTGCTAAAGTCTCAGGACTAAGTACATCAGAGCAACAACCTGAAGGATTCTTTGACAAAGTGAAAGATGCCTTTGGAGGTAAAAAGAAATAAGTAAAAAACTAATCCTTGTAGCTTAGTTGTGCTGTACAGCAGCTAACTGGGATTGGTTTTTTTATTTTAAATCAAAGGGATGAGTTAATTGAAAAAAGGATTAATGATAGTTAATTTAGGAACTCCTGATGAAGCGAATCCTCAAAAAGTAAAAGAATTTCTAGCGTCATTTTTAAGCGATCAGCGTGCTATTAAAATGCCACGATTACTATGGCAAGCTATTCTTCATGGCATGATCATGCAAGTTAGACCCAAAAAATCTGCAGCATTATATCAAAAAATATGGACCGAAAATGGGTCTCCTTTCCTCTTCTCGAATACACCAAGGCACAGGCAGCCACAATTCAAGAAGCATTATCAGATCTACAAGTAGAATATGCGATGTCGTATAGTTCACCTTTCATTGAGGATGTCTTGGATCGCTTCATTAGAAAACGGTACGGAATCACTGACAATTGTCCCTTTATATCCGCAATATTCTGTCACAACAGTTGGTTCAATATTTGATACAGTTTCGAAATACTTTGTAAAAAGTGATAAAATAATCAACCTAACTTTTTTTGGCAATTTTTACAACCATCCGTTATATATTGACTATTATGTAAGCAAGATTAAGAACACAATCCAAGAGGAACCCGTTGATGCGATTCTTTTTTCCTATCATGGTATTCCAGAACGTTATGAAAAAGATGGCGATACCTATCAAATTGAGTGTCGGAAAACGACCGACCTGCTAGTTGAAAAGCTTCCTAATATTCCTACTCATGTGTCTTTTTAACCGAAATTTGGACCAGGAAAATGGCTTCAACCCGCGACTTCTGACCGTTTGAAGGGAAGGCATAAAAAAGTATTAGTCGTCGTTCCTGGATGTGTCGTTGATTGCTTAGAGGCCATTGAAGAACTGGGAGAAGAAAATAGAGAATACTTTATCGAGGCATGTGGAGAGGCGTATCGTTATTTCGCACCATTTAATGCGGATAAAGAATTAGCAGAAATCGTTGTCGACTTTTATCGAAAACCGACCAAATAAGCAAACCATATGCTCAGTAATTCTATTTGAATTGCTGAGTTTTTACGTTAGGTAACAAAGAATATATAATAATAATTGTAACCGATATTTTTAACAATCTTTTATCAGAAAGGGGGGCTTAGATGAATCGCGCAGAGAAATTTTTATGGATCGTCGTCGATTTGTTATTTCTTATAGTTTTTGGCACACTTCTTCTTATTTATTTTCCAGTCTCGAATTGGAACTGGGATGTAAGAAATTTGCAGCTATTTATACTTGGAAATAATTATTTTGGAACCTTTATTTTTGGGCTCACATTCTTTTTATTCATTGCATTCTTGGTAATTCTTCTTTTAGTGATTTTTTATCCGAAGAGTACGAATTATTTAGAAGTAAAAACAGAGAATGGCGACTTGACGATTACCAAGCGAGCAATCGAAGGATTTGTAGCATCAAGTATCAATAAGGCAGATTTTGTAAAATCGCCGAAAGTTAACGCCCATTTGTACAAGAAGACGGTAAAAATCCGTGTGAGTGGTGACATTAAGCGGACATCAGATCTTATTGGTAAACAAGAGGCATGGGCTCGTTCATTAGAAACGCAGTTGAAAAATTTACTGGGAGTGCAGCAATCTATCGCAGTACATGTAAAACTGAAGAATACAGCTGAACGTCAGGCTAATGATGCAAGCGACCGGGAAACAGCAAGAGTGATATAGGAGGGATACGATGAAGCAGTTTTTTTATGATAATTCATATCCGCTCACTGTCGCTGGGTGTGGATTTGTATTAGCAGCATTATTTTTAACATTAGGTTTTTTTAGAACTATTTTTTTACTGCTCTTGACCGTGGGAGGATTTTTCCTAGGTCAATATTTAGAAAGAAATGGTTTGTTCCAAGAATTTATGAACAATAAGAACAAATAACAGGAGGAATGAAGAATGGAAAACAAAACTTTACCACATGAAACAAAGAAAGTAGAACAAAATGTAAACGGTGAATTAACTTACGAGGATAAAGTGATTCAAAAAATTATTGGGATTGCATTAAAAGATATTCCAGGTTTATTGACAGTCAATGGCGGATTTTTCTCTAATATCGCAGAAAAATTAGTAAATACTGACAATGTTACTTCAGGAATCAGCACAGAAGTTGGTAAGAAACAAGTTGCTGTTGATTTAAACGTTGTCGTTGAATACGGTAGAGATGTCCGTGACATTTACGACCAAATTAAACGTGTAATCAAAACTGAAGTCGATAAAATGACTCACCTAGATGTGATTGAAATTAACGTGAACGTTGTTGATATTAAAACAAAAGAAGAGTATGAAAAAGAAAGCGAAACAGTTCAAGATAAAGTAACTGACGCTGCTGGAACTGCTGGAAGCTACATCTCTACACAAGCAGGCAAAGCGAAAAAATCAATTGACCGTGGAACAGAAAATGTAAAAGAAAACTTAGAACCACGCGTCGAATAATTCAAATAAAAGGGAGTGTGACATCGTCACACTCCCTTTTTAATATGGGTAAAACTGGCTCTAACAGCCTTCAAAAGTTCTCAACTATTTGCGAATCAATTTGGAAATTTTGAAGACCGGGAGGGCTAAACGATGTTCTATATCTTTTAAATATTTAAAACTTTATTCAAGAAATCTTTGGTTCGATCATTTTGAGGATTCTCAAAGATTTGCTGAGGCGTCCCATCTTCTAGGAAACTACCACCGTCAATAAACATCACACGATTAGCGACTTCTTTCGCAAATCCCATTTCGTGAGTAACAATAACCATTGTCATTCCTTGTTTTGCTAATTTTTTCATGACGTTTAACACATCGCCGACCATTTCTGGATCAAGTGCAGAGGTTGGTTCATCGAATAACATAATATCAGGATTCATTGCCAATGCACGTGCAATGGCGACCCGTTGTTTTTGACCACCTGATAGGTTGTCAGGATATATATCTTTTTTCTCGGCTAAACCAACTGTTTCCAGTAGTTGAATGGCTCGTTTTTCAGCGTCAGCTTTTGATAGCTTGCCAAGATCAGTTGGTGCAAGTGTAATATTTTCCAATACGGATAAGTGAGGGAACAAGTTAAAGTGTTGGAAAACCATACCGATATGTTGGCGAACCAAATTAATATCAGTATTTTTATCTGTTAAGTCAGCGCCATCGACGATGATGGCACCGCTTGTCGGATCTTCCAGACGATTTAAACAGCGTAGGAAAGTCGATTTTCCTGATCCCGATGGACCAATAATACAAACAACATCGCCTTCATTGATCGACGCTGTAATATCATTCAGTACGGTATTGTCACCGTATTTCTTTACTAAATTTTCAACGAGTATTTTTTCAGCCATTTTATTTCACCTTCTTTTCTAATACTTTAGCAATTCGGGTCAATACTGTAATGATGATTAAATACATCACTGCAATAATAAAGTACACGTACGTACTTTGAAGTGTACTTGCAACGATAATCTTCCCAGTTTGTAATAACTCGACCACTCCGATAACGGAAATGATGGTTGTGTCTTTTAATGAAATAACAAATTGGTTAACAAATGAAGGAATCATAATTTTGATTGCTTGAGGCAAGATGATTTTTTGCATCGTACGACCATAAGACAAACCTAAACTACGAGATGCTTCCATTTGTCCGACTGGAACAGCATTAATACCACCCCGAACGATTTCGGCAATATAGGCACTTGCATTTAACGTTAACGTAATAATCCCAGCTGCAAAGTCAGGGATGGTGATACCTGTTGCTCCTGATAATCCAAAGAAGATAAAGAAGGCCAGGACCATCATCGGTATACCGCGGATAATATCAACATAGATTGAAGCGACGATGCGAACGGCTTTGATTGGTGCGACACTCATTAGACCAAAGATAACACCAACCACTAAAGCCAATGCAAATGACACCAATGCAAGAACCATTGTTTTACCAAGACCTGCTAACAATTGTTGGTAATTGTTTTGAAGAATACCCCAGAGTGTTGAATTATCAGCTTTCTCTGTTTTTTCTGCAGCAGTCTCGCTACCATTGGAGATATATTTGTTTACGATTTGATCGTACTCACCGGTCCGTTTCATTTCTGCCAACGCTTCATTGAACATATCAATCAGCTCTGAGTTTTGGCCTTTTTTCACTGCGAAGCCATATTCACCACCAGATTCTTTGGCAATAGGTGTAGCGAGTTCTTGACCTTGAGAAATTGCATAACCAATTACTGGATAGTCATCCATGATGGCATCGACTGCACCGACTTTGACTGCCTCATACAACTGATCGGCAGCATCATAATTTTTTACTTTAAAGCCATATTTGTCTTTATTTGCTGCTAGAAAATCAGCACTTTCAGTACCAACTTTTGCACCAACTGTTTTTCCTTTTAAATCTTCATAGGATTTGATGGAAGTATTGTCTTTTTTAACAGCGATTTGGATGCCACTTTGGAAGTAAGCATTTGAAAAGTCAAATGAGTTTTTACGCTCATCCGTTATCGTCATCCCAGCAATCATACCATCTGCTTGATTGCCCTCAACAGCTTGAACGGCTGCAGAGAATCCAATGAACTTAAATTCAATGTTAAACCCTTGTAGTTCAGCAGCACGCTTCAATAAGTCAACGTCAATTCCTACATATTCATTTGATGAATTTTGAAATTCAAACGGTGCGAAAGCAGAATCACTGGCAATCACGTATGTGTCTTTTTTAGGAGTGATTTTTTTCATTTCACTTGAACTATCTGAAGTGCTTGTTGTAGATGAAATATAGTTGGCGACAATTTTGTCATATTCGCCAGATGCTTTTAACTTCTTTAAGCCGGCATTGAATTTTTCTAATAATTCAGTGTTTTGGCCTTTTTTGACTGCGAAGCCATACGAGTTTCCTTTTTCTGCATCACCGACTAATTTCAAATCTTGCCCTTTAGTAATGGCATACCCCAAAACAGGATAGTCATCAAAAATAGCTTGGACAGTACCATTGTCAATCGCACCGTATAAACCAGTTGCATCGTCATAAGTTTTCACGGTATAGCCGTATTTGTCTTTGTTTTCATCTAGGAACGTTGCACTTTCAGTACCGACTTTCGCTCCGACTATTTTGCCCTTTAAGTCTTCATAAGATGAAATACTCGTATCGTCACCTTTGACAGCCATTTGAATGCCACTGTCAAAATAAGGATCTGAAAAATCAAATGATTTTTTACGTTCATCAGTAATACTCATGCCGGCAATCATACCGTCCAATTGCCCTGATTGTACACCTTGTATCGAGCTATCGAATCCTAATGCTCGGATATTGACGTCGAACCCTTGATCTTTTGCAATAGCCTTTAAGAGATCGATATCAATTCCGACGTACTCTTTGTTATCGTTTTGAAACTCGAATGGTGCAAACGTGACATCCGTCCCGATTTGATACGTTTTTTCATCAGCTGATACTGATTTTACAGACGTTAGAAAAAACGTCATCATGATAGAAAAAAGCGTTAAAAAAAACAACCTTTTTTTCATTAAATAATTCCCCCTTATTTCCTTAAAAATATTTCGTTTAGCCAAATATTTTTAATCATTGGCTAAGTATATCAAGAAATGCGTAATTTTCAAAATGACTGCTTACATCTCATGTTAGATAATTTAACAAAACAGGAAAGATTGAACCAAACTATTTCTTTCTCAAATTCAATTCAGACAAATGGCGAAAATATGTTCGCTATGGTAAACTAAGGTCAGACAGTTTTTTGAAGGAGTGTTGTTGATGATCAATCGCGTGATGTCCAATCAATTTCAATTAGTATCGGAGTATCAACCAGCTGGCGATCAACCAGAGGCGATTCGACAGTTAGTTCAGCATATTAACGATGGAAAAAAAGAACAAATTTTGTTAGGAGCAACGGGTACGGGAAAAACATATACCATTTCCAATGTCATCCAGCAAGTAAATAAACCAACATTAATTTTGGCTCACAATAAAACATTAGCGGGTCAATTATATGGTGAGTTCAAAGAATTTTTCCCCAATAATGCGGTAGAGTATTTTGTAAGTTACTACGATTACTATCAGCCGGAAGCGTACGTTCCTTCTAGTGATACATACATTGAAAAGGACGCTAGTATCAATGATGAAATAGACAAATTACGACATTCAGCGACAAGTTCACTTCTTGAAAGAAATGATGTTGTTGTTGTCGCGTCTGTTTCTTGTATTTTTGGCTTGGGGTCTCCTTTTGAATATCAAAAGCAAGTGGTCTCCATTCGAGAAGGAATGGAGATATCACGTGACGAGGTATTGCGTCGTCTGATTGATATTCAGTTCGAGCGCAATGATATTGACTTTCAACGCGGGAGATTTCGGGTGCGTGGCGATGTAGTCGAAGTATTCCCAGCTTCTAGAGATGAGCGTGCCTTACGGATTGAATTTTTTGGTGATGAGGTAGATCGCATACGTGAAGTAGATGCACTGACTGGTGAAGTGTATGCCGACACAGAGCATGTCTCCATTTTCCCTGCGACGCACTTTTTGACTGATGGCGATCATATGGAAGTGGCAATAGCAGCCATCCAAGAAGAGTTGGCTTTGCGCTTAGCAGTATTAAGAGAAAATAACCAGCTACTAGAGGCTCAACGATTGGAACAACGAACCAATTATGATATTGAAATGATGCGAGAGATGGGCTACACGTCAGGTATCGAAAATTACTCTCGTCATATGGATGGCCGGAAAGAAGGCGAGCCACCTTATACATTGCTCGACTTTTTCCCAGATGATTTTCTCATTGTCGTGGATGAATCCCATGTCACGATGCCACAAATTCGCGGAATGTATAATGGTGATCGTGCACGGAAGCAGATGTTGATTGATTACGGCTTCCGCTTGCCTTCAGCTCTAGATAACCGCCCTTTGCGGATTGAAGAATTTGAAAAGCATGTGCATCAAATTATTTACGTATCCGCTACACCAGGACCATATGAATACGAGCATACTGATTTGGTCGTGCAACAAATTATTCGGCCGACCGGTTTGTTAGATCCATTGATTGAAGTCAGACCGATTATGGGGCAAATAGATGACTTAGTCGGTGAAATCAATGAGCGTGTCGATCGTGACGAGCGGGTGTTTATTACCACATTAACGAAGAAAATGTCCGAAGATTTGACCGATTATTTGTATGAACTAGGAATAAAAGTTAAGTACCTGCATAGCGATATCAAAACACTTGAGCGGACGGAAATCATTCGAGACTTGCGCTTAGGAAAATTTGACGTCCTAATCGGTATTAACTTATTAAGAGAAGGATTGGATGTACCAGAAGTGTCGTTGGTTGCGATTTTAGATGCCGACAAAGAAGGCTTTTTACGTAGCGAACGATCGTTGATTCAAACAATTGGTCGTGCAGCTCGTAATTCTTCTGGGAAAGTCATTATGTATGCAGATAAAATGACGGACTCGATGACCCGAGCAATTGAAGAAACCGCTCGGAGAAGAGGCCTACAGGAAGCCTACAATGAAGAACACGGTATCGTTCCAGTCACAATCAAAAAAGAAATTCGTGATCTCATCAGAGTATCAAAAGTAGCCGAAGACACACCAGAACCGCTACTAGCCAAGCTGAGTGATTTATCGAAAAAAGACAAGCGAGAATTAATTGTAAAATTAGAAGCAGAAATGCGCGAAGAAGCGAAGGCCTTGCACTTTGAGGCAGCTGCAACGTTACGAGATACGATATTAGAATTAAAAGCGGAATTGGGTTAGGAGGATTTTAGTTGGCTAATGATAAAATAGTGATACATGGTGCAAGGGCACATAATCTAAAAAATATTGACGTGACGATTCCCCGCGATAAACTAGTTGTTGTTACGGGACTTTCAGGCTCAGGGAAAAGTTCGTTAGCGTTTGACACGCTGTATGCAGAAGGTCAGCGGAGGTATGTTGAGAGCCTATCTGCCTATGCGAGACAATTTTTAGGACAGATGGATAAGCCTGATGTGGACAGTATTGATGGCTTGAGTCCTGCCATTTCAATCGATCAAAAAACCACCAGTAAAAATCCTCGTTCAACAGTCGGAACAGTAACGGAAATCAACGATTATTTGCGGTTGTTATATGCCAGAGTGGGACACCCTATTTGTCCAAATGACCATGTAGAAATCACGAGTCAATCAGTGGAACAGATGGTAGATGAAGTTCTAGCCTTACCTGAGAGAAGTCGAATCCAAGTCCTATCGCCAATTGTGCATGAAAAAAAAGGACAACACAAAAAAGTATTTGAAAAAATACAACGTGAAGGCTACGTGCGGGTGCGCGTGGATGGAGAGGTCTTTGATCTTTCGGAAGTGCCAGAACTAGAAAAAAACAAAAAACATTCAATTGAAATCGTAATCGATCGATTAGTAGTGAAGGAAGGGATACGCTCTAGACTATTTGATTCCTTCGAAGCGGCACTGCGGCTGTCAGAGGGGTATGCCGTAGTGGATATTATCGGTGAAAAGGAACTTTTATTTAGTGAACATTATTCTTGTCCGTATTGTGGCTTTACGGTTGGTGAATTAGAGCCACGATTGTTTTCTTTTAATGCACCATTTGGAGCATGTCCTGACTGTGATGGATTAGGAATGAAATTAGAAGTGGATTTAGATTTGGTGATTCCTGATCCTACAAAAACGCTAAATGAAGGGGTGCTTGTCCCTTGGAACCCGATTAGTTCACAATATTACCCACAAATGTTGGAACAAGCGTGCCGTAGTTTTTCTATTGACATGGACACGCCTTTTCAAGAGCTACCTAAAGAAGAGCAAGACTTGATTTTATACGGATCAGGTGAGCGACCGTTTCATTTTCATTATCAAAATGATTTTGGCGGTGTCAGAGATGTTGATGCACCGTTCGAAGGTGTCGTGACAAATATCTCAAGAAGATACCATGAGACTGCTAGTGACTATACCCGTGAGCAGATGAAGTTATATATGACGGAACTAACGTGTAAGACCTGTCATGGTTATCGTCTAAATGAACAAGCGCTATGTGTCAAAGTTGGCGGCATTCATGTGGGTCAATTGAGTGAAAAGCCAATCAGTGAAACACTTCAATTTATTGAACAAGTTGCATTGTCGGAGCAAGAACAAACAATCGCCAAACCCATCGTAAAAGAAGTTCGCGACCGCTTGAGCTTTTTAAGAAATGTGGGCTTGGATTATTTAACATTGAGTCGCTCTTCTGGAACACTTTCTGGCGGTGAAGCACAGCGAATTCGACTGGCTACGCAAATCGGCTCGAATCTATCCGGTGTGCTTTATATATTAGATGAGCCGTCAATTGGTTTGCATCAAAGAGACAATGATCGCTTGTTGCAGTCACTAAGAGATATGCGCGATTTAGGCAATACATTGGTGGTAGTCGAGCATGATGAAGATACGATGCGAGCAGCGGATTATTTGATTGATATTGGACCAGGTGCTGGTGCGATGGGTGGCGAGGTGGTAGCAGCTGGTACACCTGAGCAGGTAGAGCAAAACCCCAATTCATTAACGGGGCAATACTTATCTGGTAAACGAAAAATTCCTGTCCCTTCTGAACGAAGAAAAGGAAATGGCAAAAAAATCAAAGTATTTGGTGCGACGGAAAACAATTTAAAGAACATTGACGTCGCTTTTCCCTTGGGAGAACTAGTTGTTGTGACGGGGGTTTCTGGCTCAGGTAAGTCAACGCTAGTCAACCAAATTCTAAAAAAAGCCTTGGCTCAAAAAATCAATCGCAACAGTGCCAAACCTGGTAAGTATAAGCGAATCACTGGTTTCGAGGAGATTGAAAAAATTATTGATATCGATCAGAGTCCAATTGGTCGGACACCACGAAGCAATCCGGCTACGTATACGAGTGTCTTTGATGATGTTCGCGATTTATTTGCACAGACTAATGAAGCCAAAGTTCGGGGGTATAAGAAAGGTCGCTTTAGCTTCAACGTCAAAGGCGGTCGTTGTGAGGCATGTCGTGGCGATGGTATTATCAAAATTGAGATGCATTTTCTACCCGATGTCTATGTCCCTTGTGAAGTGTGTCATGGCAAACGCTACAATTCGGAGACACTCGAGGTTCATTATAAAGGGAAAAATATTGCCGATATTTTAGAGATGACTGTATCTGATGCGGTGGATTTCTTCCAACCTATTCCAAAAATTCATCGCAAATTACAGACTATTGTCGATGTTGGTCTTGGTTATGTGACGCTGGGACAGCCGGCTACGACGCTATCTGGTGGTGAGGCACAGCGGATGAAGTTAGCGAGTGAGCTTCACAAAATTTCGACTGGTAAGAGTTTTTATATTTTAGATGAACCGACGACTGGATTGCACAGTGAAGACATCGCGCGCTTGATTACGGTGTTGCAACGTCTCGTCGATGCGGGCAATACCGTCTTGATTATTGAGCATAATTTAGATGTCATTAAAACGGCAGACTATCTGATTGACTTGGGTCCTGAAGGTGGTGCAGGCGGTGGCACGATTGTCGGATTAGGAACGCCGGAACAATTAGCTAAAAACGAGCAAAGTTACACTGGCTTGTATTTAAAAAATGTCTTGAATCAATAGTGACTGAGGCAAAATTATTTTGCTACAAGTAAAAAGACCAGAAAATTCGTAAGTTGTTTTTAAACTTTTGGATTTTCTGGTTTTTTGTCACAATTTCTTTTTTGATGAAAATAATGGTAATGATACGCCCGGAATGATATAATTGTTTGATTGAAACAACAGAAGGGAGACAATCGCAATGGTAGATAGTCTGGAACTAGTAATAATTACAGGGATGAGCGGAGCAGGTAAGACAGTAGCCGTTCAAAGTTTTGAAGACATGGGTTATTTTTGTATTGACAATATGCCGCCTTCATTGATACCTAAGTTTTGGGAATTAATCAAAGAGTCAGGGAAGATTACAAAAATTGCCCTCGTTATTGATATGCGATCACGCTCATTTTTTGAAGAACTCCAAGGCATGTTGATTGATATTGAGAATACCAAATTTATCGATACCAAGATTCTTTTCTTAGATGCATCTGATGAAGAGTTGGTTTCTCGCTACAAAGAAACAAGACGAGCACACCCGCTAGCAATGGATGGCTTGATTACGGAAGGTATTAAAAAAGAACGGGCATTATTGGCTGAATTCAAATCACAGTCAACGTTAGTTATTGATACGACAGTCCTAACACCTCGCCAATTACGTGAAAAAATCAATGAAGAATTTCGTGCTGCGACTGGTACGGGCTTTCGTGTGGAGATGGTGTCATTTGGTTTCAAATACGGCTTGCCGATCGATGCCGACATCGTGATGGATGTCCGCTTCTTACCCAATCCCCACTATGTTCCTGAATTACGTCCTTTAACCGGGCTAGACAAACCAGTCTATGAATATGTTATGTCCTTTGAGGAGACAGAAGCGTTTTATCAACAATTTAGTCAATTGTTAGTGACCATAATGCCAGGCTATGTAAAAGAAGGAAAAAGTAGCTTGACGATCGCCATTGGTTGTACGGGTGGGCAACACCGTTCCGTGGCATTAACGAAACGAATTGGCGACTTACTAGCAAAAGAGTATCACGTCAATATTACCCATCGCGACAAAGATAAGCGGAAGGAAACGGTGAATCGTTCATGAAAATGAAAACCTATCGTCTAAAAAAACCGCGTGTGGTGGTTGTTGGTGGGGGGACAGGTTTACCAGTTATCTTAAAAGGGCTTCGTAATCAAGGAGTAGATATTACTGCCGTGGTGACTGTCGCCGATGATGGTGGAAGCAGTGGTGAAATTCGTAAATCAATTACTATGGCGCCACCGGGCGACTTGCGCAACGTTTTAGTCTCATTGTCAGATATGCCGAAACTATATGAAGATATTTTTCAATACCGCTTTAAGCAAGAGGATAGCTTTTTAGCCAACCACGCGCTAGGTAATCTGATTATAGCTGCGATATCCGAAATGCGCGGCAGTACGTATGACGCGGTCCAATTACTGGCAAAGATGATGCATGTCGACGGACACATCTATCCCTCATCTGAAAAACCTTTAGTACTCCATGCGGTCTTTCGAGATGGCACGACCGCAGTTGGAGAATCCAACATTGCAAAAGAACGCAAAACAATCGATCATGTGTTTGTGACCAATCAAGAAAATAAAGAGGAACCGACCGCGGCTAGAAAAGTAGTTACGGCTATTTTAGAGGCGGATATGATTGTAATGGGACCTGGTAGTTTGTTTACGAGCATTTTGCCTAATTTAATGATTCACGAAATTGGCCAAGCCATTCAGGCCAGTGAAGCGGAAAAAGTATACATTTGCAATATTATGACTCAAAAAGGTGAAACCGAACATTTCACGGACGCCGATCATGTGCGAGTGATGCATCGTCATCTTGGACATCAATTTATCGATACTGTACTGGTCAATATTGAAAAAGTTCCCGATGGCTACATGGATTTTTCGGTCTACGATGAATATCTCATACAAGTCAAACATGATTTTACAGGTCTTCGTGAAGAGGGATGTCGTGTCGTATCCACTGATTTTTTAGAACTGAAAAATGGTGGTGTATTCCATGATGGAGAAAAAGTAGTCAGTGAATTATTGCGCCTATTATATTAAAGAAACAATCGAAGAAAGGGGGAAGTTAGATGTCTTTTGCAGCAGATGTCAAAAAAGAGCTGACCTCTTTGGAAGTACATCGTGAACACGCCAAAGCGGAACTAGCAGCACTCATTCGAATGAATGGATCATTAAGTATCGCCAACCAGCAATTTGTGCTAAATGTCCAAACCGAAAATGCCGCAATTGCTCGCAGAATCTATTCATTATTAAAAGATCATTACGATGTGAAAAGTGAATTGTTAGTAAGAAGAAAGATGAAGCTTAAAAAAAACAATGTCTACATCGTTCGGCTAAAACAAGAAACCAAAGCTATTTTACTTGATTTAGATATTATGGACGGCATTATGTTTCATACGCACATTTCAGATGAGATCATGGGCAATAGCCAAAAGATGCGCTCGTATCTACGGGGAGCATTCATGGCTTCCGGATCAGTCAATAACCCGGAAACGAGTCGATACCATTTGGAAATCTACTCGATTTATGAAGAGCACAATCAAGATATTTGTGCGATGCTAAATTCCTTTGATCTAAATGCCCGCACGCTGACACGTAGGAATGGCTATATCTCCTACTTAAAGGGAGCTGAACAAATTGCCGATTTTCTAGTGCTAATTGGGGCAACCAATTCCATGCTTAAGTTTGAAGATGTCCGGATTGTTCGAGACATGCGCAATTCGGTGAATCGATTGGTAAATTGTGAAACCGCAAATATGAACAAAACGATTGATGCCGCTAGTAAGCAGTTGGAAAATATTGAGTACATTGAAGCTCGAGTAGGGCTACAAGCACTGCCTGAAAAATTACAAGAAATTGCTGAGTTACGCTTAGCGAATCCAGAAGTTAGCTTGAAAGAGTTAGGGGAGATGATTCCATCTGGAGCCATTTCAAAATCAGGCATCAATCATCGCATTCGCAAAATCAATGAGTTTGCGGAAACATTAAAAAATGGCAAATAAAATGACCATCACGGAAACGTTGTTGTTTCGGTGATGGTCGCTTTTTATTTTGCGGCTTCTTCAATTAACTTGGTTAATTCTTCAGTTGAGATGGTTTCATCAAAAATATGCTCATTTAAAATCACAGTTGGGACGAATTTTATGACAGCTGCCTGCGTTTCATCCACAATCTCTTGCGCGTAGTCGAGATGATTGTGCTCAGTAAGTCCTAGGGTATTTTCAGCATATTGCGCCACTTCTTCTAGCGAAAGGTCACCCCATTGGTCTTGACTTTCAAAGATGGCTTGAATGTCGGCGTAGGCTTGTTCGCTATCATCTGTCGTTACGTAGCGATGCATCACATTGCCTCGTTGTAAGGATTCTTTTGGTCGGTCTGTTAATTTAAAGAGACGAACCACTTTACCTTCTGCTACTGCCTTGTCTAAGACTTCTTTTGAATGGTTAAACCATTGACGGCAATAAGGACAGCGTAAATTAATAAATTCTTTTAAGACAACGGGTGCTTCTTTTTGTCCAAAAAAGATTCCGGTAGTTTCATTTGTTGCTTCAGGTTTGATGACTGTAATATCCATGTTTTATCCTCCAATCAGTAGTTAAGTATAGTGTAACGAAAAAGCCTAATTTTTTGAACTAAAAGACGTTGTGCGATTTAAATTCTCATGAGTCTTGAAAAGAATGGACGTAAAACACTAAGTTTGTGAAAAAATATATTTATTTCTCTTTATAAATATTTCACAATCTATTATACTAAGAGAAGAGATTAATAAAAGGTGATGAACAGTGTGAGAAGAAAAAAAACGATGGATGGCAATACAGCTGCGGCATATGTGTCCTATGCATTTACGGACTTAGCAGCGATATACCCGATTACGCCCAGTTCGCCAATGGCAGAGTTGGTCGATCAATGGTCGGCACATCAAAAGAAAAATATTTTCGGTAATCCTGTAAAAATGGTCGAAATGCAATCAGAAGCTGGTGCAGCTGGTGTAGTTCATGGTTCATTAAAGACTGGCGCTTTAACAACAACGTATACTGCCTCACAAGGCTTGTTATTAATGCTACCAAATATGTATAAAATTGCTGGGGAATTATTGCCGGCTGTCATGCATGTAGCTAGTCGTGCAGTAACGACCAACGCGCTGAATATTTTTGGGGATCATACAGACGTCATGGCAGCAAGACAGACAGGATTCGCTATGCTCGCTGAAAATAGTGTGCAAGAAGTGATGGATCTATCTGCCGTGGCTCATTTGAGTGCGATTGAATCCAGTGTGCCTTTTTTGAATTTTTTTGATGGCTTTCGTACGAGTCATGAAATTCAAAAAGTGGAAGTCTTAGAGTATGATGAACTAGCTGGATTGCTGAATCAAGAGAAAGTGACTGAGTTTAAAAAACGTGCGATGAATCCAGCACATCCTACTGTTAGTGGGACAAATCAAAATCCAGATATTCACTTTCAACAAAGAGAGACCATCAATCCATACTACAACCAAGTAGGGGATGTTGTTCGTTCGTATATGAAAAAAATTAACCAACTACGGGGAACGAATTATGATTTGGTTAATTACTATGGCGATCCTGACGCGACAGAAGTGATTGTTTTGATGGGCTCAGCAGCTCAGACTGTGGAACAAACGGTGGATTATTTGAATCAATCCGGAAGAAAAGTTGGCGTACTTGAAATTCATTTGTATCGCCCTTTCCCAGAGCAAGATGTACTCGCTGCTATTCCTGATACAGTCAAAGCAATCGCTGTACTTGACCGTACCAAAGAGCCAGGTGCATCTGGTGAACCATTGCTACTCGACGTACAAAGTGCGTTTTATGATGCAACAGTCCACCCTGTCATTATTGGTGGACGTTATGGCTTAGGTTCTAAAGATGTGACACCTGATCAAATTGTAGCCGTTTATGATGAGCTAACAAAAGCAAAACAACACCAAAAACGACGCTTTACGATCGGTATTGAAGATGACGTGACCAATCTTTCGTTGGCCAATTACCCTAAATTAGATTTAACACCGCAATCAACCTTTCAAGCGAAATTTTGGGGCTTTGGTTCAGATGGGACAGTTGGTGCAAACAAAGCAGCCATTAAGCTAATTGGCGACCAAACAGAAAATTTTGTGCAAGGGTATTTCTATTATGATTCGAAAAAATCAGGTGGATTAACGGTCTCACATCTTCGTTTTGGACCCAACCCCATTCGCTCAACATATTTAATCGAGCATGCTGATTTTATTGCTTGTCATACGCCAGCCTATATTCATAATTATGATTTAATTGCAGGCTTAAAAGATAACGGAATATTTTTATTGAATACAACTTGGAGTGACGCACAATTAGAGAAGTTGTTACCGAGTCACTTAAAAAGAGCATTAGCAGAGAAAAATGCCAAGTTCTATACGATTAATGGCATGCAGCTGGCGATGGAAATTGGGCTAGGCAATCGGATCAATACGATTATGCAAACTGCCTTTTTCAAACTAACAGAGCCGCTGCCGTTTGAGCAGACCATTCAGCTATTAAAGGATGAAGCTAATAAGGCGTATGGCCATAAATCAATGTCGATTGTCGAAAAAAACTGTTTGGCAATTGATCGCACGATTGAGCTTCTCCATCAAGTAGCAATCCCAAACGAGTGGCGAACGTTGCCAATCAAAGAAATCAAAAAAGCATCCAAATCAACGTATGTCAAAGAAATTGTTGAACCAATTAATGCCCAAAAAGGAAATGAACTATCCGTTGGTACATTAGTTGAAAATCAGATGACGAGAGGAGACATGCCACTTGGTACGACTGCGGTCGAAAAAAGAGGCATCGCCCTTGAAGTACCGCAGTGGATCAGTGACCGCTGTACCATGTGTAATGAATGTGCCTTTGTCTGTCCGCATGCTGCCATTCGTCCGTTCTTGGCGAATGGCGAAGAGATGGAAGAAGCACCTGAGGGATTTATTGTCCGTGAAATGCGGGGCAAAGATGGCTTGTTGTATCGGATTCAAGTATCGGTCGAAGATTGTACTGGTTGTGGCTTATGTGTGGAAGCCTGTCCTGCAAAAGGAAAAGCATTGGAAATGAAGCCATATGGAGAACAAAAAGAACAAGCTATTAACTGGGCTTTTGCAATGACGTTAAAAGAAAAAGAAAATCCAGCTCGCCCAGGCACCCTATTAGGCACCCAATTTGAGAAACCATTGCTCGAATTTTCTGGTGCTTGTGCTGGCTGTGGTGAAACGCCGTATGTCAAATTACTGACGCAAATGTTTGGTGACCGGATGATGATTGCCAATGCAACCGGCTGTTCATCAATCTGGGGTGGAGCAGCACCTGTAACACCGTATACAACTAATGCCTTAGGAGAGGGGCCAGCGTGGTCTAATTCCTTATTAGAGGATAACGCGGAGTATGGTTACGGGATGTTTTTAGCCAATCAAGCACGCAGAGATGCACTGGCAGTCAAAATGAACACCGTCAAAGAGTTGGGTTCACCTGAAGCCAAAGAATTGTTAGAAGATTGGATGGCGCATCGCAATGAAAGTGAAGGAACGCAGCAAAGAGCGAAAAAGCTTGCTGCCGTACTAGAAGCTGAAAAAGAGTCCGTACCAGCGTTCGCTGCATTGATTGAGGAAAAAGAGTTGTTTGTTAAGACAAGCCAATGGATGATTGGTGGCGACGGCTGGGCTTATGACATTGGTTATGGTGGTATCGACCATGTGTTAGCTTCAGGAGCTGATGTGAACTTACTTGTTTTAGATAATGAAGTGTATTCTAACACAGGCGGACAAGTATCAAAAGCCACACCAATGGCAGCAATTGCCAAGTTTGCGGCTGGTGGCAAGTACATGTCCAAAAAAGACCTTGGCCGGATGGCGATGACTTATGGCAATGTCTATGTTGCTCAAATTTCTTCCGGCGCGAATGCGATGCAAACAATCAAAGCATTCGAAGAGGCAGAAAAATTCCCTGGTCCATCGTTGATTATTGCGTACACGCCATGTATTACTCATGGGTTAGCTGGCGGCATGCGTAAAAGCCTACAAGAGGCCAAAGATGCTGTCCAGTCAGGTTATTGGTCCTTGTACCGTTACCATCCAGACAACCTTGAAAAAGGAAAAGCCGACCTGACACTAGATTATAAGAAACCTGACTTCAGCTTGATGCCAGCCTTTTTAAGAAGCCAAGTCCGTTTCTCTTCATTAGAAAAACAATTTCCAGCAGTGGCCGAGCAATTGTTTGCCAAAACAGTCACGGATGCACAGACGCGGTTCATTGCCTATGCCGATATGAGCGGTCAAGGAGAAAAAATTCGCGAAAAAGTATTGAATCAGTCGCAAACCCAAGTGACTGATGATACTAGCCAGCGACCTGTCCGTGAAAGAAAAGAACGCCTAGTTGATCCAGAAGCAGAGGCAAGGAGACTAGCACGACGCGCAGAAAGACAAGCCAAACGCCAAGAAACAAAAAAAGAAAAAAATTAGATGAAGTACAACAAGGTTATGACAAAAGCGTATAGATCCGAGCGATAAGGCGAAACTTTCGAAAATTGGTTTTCAAATTTTAGAAAGTTTAAGACATAGAGCCGAGTGATCTGCTTTTGGAATACCGATTCTATTCTGTAAAGGGAGTGTGAGAATTTTTCCCACAATCCCTTTTTTTATTTGACTATCCAAGTGTACTGTGTATAATAGTACACATAAGGATTGTTTGTCGTAAAGGAGGGAGTCCATGTATTTTGATGCCAATGACCCAAAGCCCATCTATGAGCAAATTATGATGGGTATCAAAAAAGATATCTTGCAAGGAATCTATGTAGTTGGTGACAAAATCCCTTCAGTCAGGGAACAGGCACAGCTGTTGGGAATTAATCCGAATACAATTAGCAAGGCCTATAAAGAATTGGAAAACCAAGATGTAATTGTCACGATACGAGGCAAAGGTACGTTCGTCAAAGAACAGGTCAATCGCGGGAGCACAATAAAAAACGAAGAAAAATTGCGTAAGCAGCTGAACGAGTGGATCGTAGAAGCACACTATGCTGCCATCTCTGCTGCTACGATTGAAGCATGGGTAAATGAGGAGCTAAGGAGGATTTACAATGATAATTAAAGGACTAAATAAAAAAATTGATAGCAATCAAGTATTATCTAATATTCAATTAACAGTTCCGAAAGGCGTCATTTGTGGAATTGTCGGACGCAATGGTTCCGGTAAAACAACCCTCTTTCGAACTATAATGGGGCATTACCAAAAAGATAGTGGCGAGGTACTCATCGAAAGAAACGATATTGCGCTTTATGAAAGGTACAAAGAAAAGATTTTTTACATTGATACGCAGTTTCATCCGTTAGATTACCTGACACCTGTCAGTATCGGTGACTATTTTCAATTGCTTTATCCTTCGTTTGATATCCCAATGTATCATGACCTTTTGCGAACGCACAATTTGCCGCCACGAAGATTTCAAAAATATTCGAAAGGGATGCAAGGGCTGCTGCTAGTGATTCTTAGTTGCTGTTCGAATTGTGATTACTTAATTCTAGATGAGCCTCTCGATGGATTAGACGTCATCGTTCGCAAACAAGCCACGGATTTACTATTAGATGTTGTCAATGATGGAGATAGATCCATTATTATTTCCTCACATAATTTAGCAGAACTAGAAAAACTAGCGGATCAAGTATCTTTTTTCAAAGATGGCACAATCACACAAACTTTACATTTAGAAGACCAAAAAGCAGTGACCAAAAAATGGCAATTTGTCTTCCGTCAAAAAGCCGTACCCGATCTAATCAAACAACAAGGAACAATCTTAAGTATTCAGGGACGAGTGGTAGTTGTGGTATTTAAGAAGTACACGAACGAGTTAGCGAACCAGTTGTTATCATTAGACCCTGTTTTGATGGAGGAGCTACCAGTGTCATTAGAGGATCTATTTATTGAAGTCTTCTCGGATAGGACGATTGCTAAGGAGGAAATTACCAATGAAAAGTGAATTACTAGCATTGATTTGGAAGCGTGAAAAGCTCGCGCTGGTTAGTATTGGTTTGTTGTTTTGTTTATTTGGCTTATCATTAGGTATTAGACAAACGAGTATTTGGCAATCCAATCATATATATAATAACAGTACAGAAGCAATTGAAGATCAACAGGCAGCGAAAAGAGCACAAGCACAATTAGAAGATGAGCTGAATCAAAAATATGAAGAATATGGGGATTCACAAAAATTTTGGCAATATGTCAATTCTGTAACGAGCATTGATCAAGTGACTTTTGATCAATCAACGCATCGCTATAAGATCGACGATTCCTATTATTCAAGTTCTCAGACCGAGCAGTTGTTCCAAAAAACGACGATTGTTAAACATAAAGAGAATAAGACGACACAAATCGTCGGTGCTCAAGATATTTTAAATTCAGGCTATTTTCTGATTGGTAACGGCGATTTGAGTCAATATATATTCAGAGGATTCTTTTTGTTCTTTATTATAGCAGGCTTCATTAATTGCTTTGTCGACTATAAGACGAACTTTGTTTTGTTACTCAGATCCTCGAGATTTTCCAATAAAAAAATCATTCAAACAAAAATTGCGCTTGGTACAATGGCTATATTACTCTCAGCAATCGTAGCCACGGTTATCAATCTCAGTATTATTTACTTGCGCATTCCGCATGAATACATCAATATTTCATTTTTTTATTTGATTGCGTTTCATGGGGTAATGATCGTGATTGGCCTCTTGCTTTACTATATCTCACTCTTAGCAGGAGTCATATGCGGACAACTAGTGACGGGTGTTATTTCGTTGATTGGGTTTCTTTTAGGGCTCTCTTTCATTAGTGAAAATTTGCAGACATATTTGTACTATCTATCCTTTAAAGATATTAGTGGAAGTGACTATTATTATAGTGTGAATCTTTTTAGTTTGTATCCAAGCTATCAGGCATGGGCGATCATTTGTTTAGGAATCATACTGTTGATTGCTTTTCTTTATCAGGTGACGGTTGTTCTTTACCAAAAGATTAGTTTTGAAAATCGAAATCAATTTATTCTCCTGCCAAAACTCCGCTGGCCATTGACCATCTTTGCAAGTCTATTTACTGCATTTGCGACTACATGGGATATGAGTACTGTGATCAATCCACTTGAGGATGAGACACGGCAAATGATCATTGATGGAAAAATCATGCAAGCAGTTTTAGTTTTCCTAGTTATGTTCATGGTCTTTGTTGTGGTAAACTATGCCAATCGCATCCTTGATTTTTTGATGCGTCATCATAGAAAAGCACATGTGAATAAATAGCAGCACGCTTCTTTAAAAATCAACAACTCTTTATCAGTCTGTTGGTTTTTAAAGAAGTTTTTTTGAGATGCTAAGATTTGTTGAAAAAATTGCATTTTGAACAAATAATGAAAAAGCCTTGTGTTATACTAAAACTATCAAGTCTAGTAGTAAGAGGAGGCTGAATATGTCTATCAGTTTACCAAACGTTTTTAGTTTAGAGCATTGGCAAGAGTTTTTCTCAGTTGACATATTTTCGTGGAATTTTTTTGTAAATATTTTGGATATTCTAGTTGTTTGGTTTATTTTGTATAAGCTAATTCAATTAGCTAGAGGGACGAAGGCATTACAATTATTTAAAGGTGTGGCTATGTTTATTGCCACTCGGTTCGTAGCGGAACTGATTGGTCTACATACGCTCTCTTGGCTAATGGATCAAGTCATTACCTATGGAGTTATCGCAGCAATCGTCATCTTTCAACCAGAAATTCGTCGCGGGCTAGAGCATCTTGGGCGGACGACGTTCTTTAATCCAAGCAAGAATAAAAAAAACAAGACGAGCAAATGATTTTGGCTTTTGACAAAGCGATTCAATATATGGCCAAGCGTAAAATTGGCGCATTAGTGACAATAGAGCGTAACACAGGCTTAGAAGAGTATATCGAAACCGGTATTCCATTAGATGCGGATGTTAGTGGGGAGTTACTGATTAACATCTTCATTCCCAATACGCCACTTCATGATGGTGCCGTCATCATCCGGGATGGCAAAATTAGTGTTGCTTGTGCCTATTTGCCACTATCGGAGAGTGCGTTGATTCCAAAAGAGTTCGGTACTAGACATCGGGCCGCGGTAGGTGTTTCAGAGGTAAGTGATGCAGTGACTTTTATCGTCTCAGAGGAAACAGGTGGTGTCAGTATTACCTTAAACAACCAATTACTTGTCGACTTATCAAGTGAAGAGTACTTAGCTATTTTAAGAAGGGAATTAGTGCCAAAAGAAGAAAAAGGCGGCAAAAAAACCTTTTACAAAACTATTTACGAAGAATTAAACCGATTGAGCAAGAAGGGAGATCGGTGAGATGAAGGTTAAATTTCGTAAGAAAAATCTCTTTTACAGTTTCATCGCATTGTTATTTACATTGGTTTTATTTTTTAATGCAAATAGTTCATCATTGCAAAAAAATATTATCCCTACATCAACAACGTATGAAGAGAATGTCAAGGATGTAACTATCCAGCCTATCTATGATTCAGATGAATATTTTATTCAAGGCTTTAATACGACCGTAGCCGTTAAGCTAACGAGCGACAATCGTGTACAATTAAATACGGAAAAGAATCAAGAAACACGGAACTTTCGTGTGGTTGCGGATTTGTCAAAATTAACGGTAGGTACACATGAAGTTGCATTGAAAGTCCAAAATTTAAGCAGTGGCGTGACAGCAACTTTGGCAAGCAAGTCAATTACGGTCACAATTGAAAAAAAAGTGACGAAGACGATTAAAGTGTCCGCTTCCATTTCAGAGGATCATTTGCAAGATGGGTATCAATTAGGTAAAATAACTGTCGAACCTAGTGAAGTTGAAATCACGACAGGGGAAGATACCTTAAAAGAGCTGACGAGCGTCGAGGCATCACTAAGTCATTTAACTGATTTAAACAAAGATACATCTACAAAAGCGTCAATTGTTGCCGTCGATAAAAATGGAGAGAAACTTCCAGCGGTCATTAGTCCCGAGCAGGTAACTGTCAACATTGAGGTGAATGCACCAACAAAAGAAGTGCCTGTTAATGTCGTACCTTCAGGAACAATGGATAGTAGTGTATCAGATCTTACGTATCGATTAGATCAAGATACTGTCACAGTCACCGGGACGCAAACATTGCTAGATCAAATCGATCGCGTCTCTTTACCAGTAGACATCGACAATATTACTAAGCTTACCCAAGTGAAAGTTGCGGTACCAGTCGAAGATGGCGTGACAGCAGATCCAGCTTCAATATTGGTGACGATTGTACCGACATTGAAGCAAACGACCGAATCGACAAGTTCAAGTAGTACGAGTCATTCTAGTGAAACAACAGATAAAACAAGTACATCAAGTAGTTCACAGTCAGGCAGTACTAGTAGCGAACAATCAACAAATTCAAGTGAATCAAGTGAATCGACGAGTTCGGATAACTAGAATAGGAGTGGAACAAAAAAATTATGGGAAAATATTTTGGAACTGATGGTGTTAGAGGCGAAGCAAATAAAGAGCTAACACCTGAGTTGGCATTCAAACTAGGAAGATATGGTGGCTATGTATTAAGTCAGCATGAGACAAGCGAAAAGAGACCAAGAGTATTGGTCGGTCGCGATACAAGAATGTCAGGTCAATTGTTAGAATACGCACTGATTTCTGGCTTGCTTTCTGTAGGTATCGAGGTGTTTCAATTAGGCGTAATCTCAACACCAGGCGTTGCGTATCTGACGCGTTTGCAAAAAGCAAGTGCCGGAGTGATGATTTCAGCATCGCATAATCCTGCTCAAGATAATGGCATTAAGTTTTTTGGCAGCGATGGCTTTAAATTAGTAGATGATCAAGAAGCAGAGATTGAAGCATTATTGGATCAAGTACAAGATACCTTACCAAGACCAGCAGCCGAGGGTCTAGGGACTGTTGATGAATACCCGGAAGGCCTATTAAAGTACTCGCAATTTTTACAACAGACCATCCCTGGAGACTTATCAGGCTTAACTGTATGTATAGATGCGGCAAATGGCGCAACAGCATCCAGTGTCAATCGACTATTTGCTGACTTAGAAACTGATTTTTATACAATGGGAACTTCTCCAGATGGTCTGAATATTAATGATGGTGTTGGGTCGACACATCCTGAAAAACTGGCTGAATTTGTTGTTGAAAAACAAGCCGATGCGGGCCTTGCCTTTGATGGCGATGGCGATCGCGTGATTGCAGTTGATGAGCTGGGCAACATTGTCGATGGTGACCAAATAATGTATATTTGTGCCAAATATCTATCAGAAAAGAATCGACTAAAACAAGGAACGATTGTTACTACGGTTATGAGTAATTTGGGTTTCCATAAAGCGGTGGAAGAAGCTGGTCTTAAAGACGTCATCACAAAGGTGGGTGATCGCTATGTCGTTGAGGAAATGCGTAAAAATGGCTACAACTTTGGTGGCGAACAATCGGGTCATATGATTTTCCTTGATTACAACACAACAGGGGATGGGATGCTTTCAGGTATCCAATTGCTACTTGTTATGAAAGAAACAGGCAAAAAATTATCAGAGTTAGCCAGTGAATTAACGATTTACCCACAAGAATTAGTTAATATCCGAGTGACGGATAAACATGGCTACTTAGAAAATACTCGCATCAAACAAGTGATCGAAGAAGCGGAGCAAGAGATGAATGGGGAAGGCCGTATCTTGGTGCGTCCCTCAGGAACAGAACCACTCCTACGAGTAATGGCAGAAGCGCCAACGGACGAATTAGTTCATTACTATGTAGAAAAAATTGCCAGTGTCGTTAGAGAAGAGATTGGCTTAGCTGAATAAAGAGTATGAGGGTGTAAAACAATTGTTTTCACCCTTTTTTTAAAAGGAGGATTTCATCGATGCGAAGCAAAAAAATCCGCTATGTGATTGCTGTAATTATTTTCGTAATCATAGCTGTCGGAGGGTATCTGACCTATCAAGTCATTGAACAAAAAAACAATCTAGCAGCAAGTAAAAAACAGGTCACACGTTTTGTTAAAGCATTAACAGACCAAAAATTTTCAAACCTATCCTCAGTCCTAAGTGAGTCATCAGTAAAGACTGCTGGTTATACAAACAAAAGCGTTCAAGAGAAATATGAAGCAATCTACAGTGGAATTGGTGTTTCCAAAGTTACTGTAAAAAATCAAAAAGTGACAAAAAAAACTACCAATACGTACAATTTTCAGTATATGCTGACCTTTTCAACGGATATCGGAGAATTAAAGAATGTAAAATATGAAGGAACACTAAAAAAGACTGGTGATACTTACAAAATTGATTGGCAGCCAAATTTGATTTTCCCTGGTATGGAAGGTCAAGATAAGGTAGCGATTACGACAGACTATGCGACAAGAGGTGAAATACTTGATCGTAACAATCAGGGCTTAGCTGTGAATCAGGAATTGAATCAGTTAGGAGTAATTCCTAGCAAACTTGGGACAGGTGACCAAAAGACACAAGCTATCCAAGCCATTGCGAGCCAATTTGATCTGACTACAGATGCCATTCAAACAGCTCTAGATCAAAGTTGGGTAACAGACGATACCTTCGTACCATTGACCATCTTGTATGATGATGTACCAAGTACCTTGCCGACTGGGGCGAGTATTCAGCAAGTTGCTGGTCGTTACTACCCGCTTAGTGAAGCCGCAGCTCAATTAATTGGTTACGTCGGTGATGTGACTGCTGAAGATATCGAAAAGGACAGCAGTCTAGTCGCTGGTGAATCCATCGGCCGTTCAGGGCTAGAAGCGACATATGATGAGCAGCTAAGAGGGACGGATGGTGGTAACCTGACAATTACTGATGAAAATGGGAACGAAAAATCAGTCCTTCTAAAAAAAGACAAAAAAGATGGTGAAACGATCACCCTGACGATTGATGCCAATGCTCAAAAGATTGCCTACGAAAGTCTAGGTGGTCAAAAAGGAGCCTCGGTTGTCACGATGCCGACGACGGGTGACTTATTGGCATTAGTTAGTTCCCCTAGTTTTAATCCAAATAAGATGGCTAATGGAATTACTTCAGAAGAATATCAAGCCTATGTAGATAGCGGCAATACCCCATTTGTCAGTCGCTACACCACACGATATGCACCAGGTTCGACGTTTAAATCTATCACTGGAGCGATTGGCATTGATGCAGGTACACTCGATCCAAGTGAAGAGTTGGCTATATCGGGTTTACAGTGGCAAAAAGATAGTTCCTGGGGATCTTATAAAGTCACTCGTGTGAAAGAAACCAATCCAGTCAATCTATATGATGGCTTAATTTATTCGGATAATATCTACTTTGCCCAACAAACCTTAAAAATGGGTGAAACGAAATTCCGTGAAGGGTTAAGTAAATTTATCTTTGGTGAAGAATTGGATTTGCCATTATCGATGGAACCTGCCCAAATCTCAAATGAAGATAGCTTCGCGACAGAAGTCTTACTGGCCGACACAGGCTATGGACAGGGTCAGCTATTAATTAGTCCAATTCAACAAGCAACGATGTATTCGGTCTTTGCCAATGCCGGTACACTGGTTTATCCGAAATTATTGCTTAATGCGGAAACGAAAACCAAAGCGAATGTAGTTAGCTCGAACGCAGTCAATATTATTGGACCGGATTTACGAGCATATGTCACAGATCCAAATGCTTTTGGATATAGTTTAAACAGTCTGGGAATTGATGTTGCAGCAAAAACAGGCACAGCGGAAGTAAAACAAAGTCAAGATGACACGACAGGATCTGAAAATAGCTTCTTATTTACGTATGATTACGCAAATCATAACTATTTGACGCTAACGATGTTTGAAGGAAGCACTGGCGATTGGACAGCAATTAAGCACGTCGACTCACTATTAACTTATTTAAACAACACCTATCAATAATGTGACTGATGAAAAAGGAGAATTAGATGGAACAATTAGAAACGATGACGTTTGGTCAACTGAAAAAAATCATTACGGAACTTGATCAAAGAGGAGTGAGAAATGATACCAAAGTATTTATTGATACTGGTTGGGACAGCTTGCAAGAAGTGAACGCTGACGCACTGAAAGTCATCTCGGCGTTTCCCTTTCAAATTGAAGATGTCTTGACCAAGGAGCAATATGGCGGATTTGTCCGAGAAGAAAAGCAGCATATACAAGAAACAATCGGGGAAAAGGAAACAGTGATTGTTATCGAACAATTTTATTAATAAACTAAGGGGGAAGTTATGAATAAAAGAAGATGGATTGGGATAGGGATTGCGGTTGCGTTATTGGGATTATCAGTCGTAACAAGTAGCCTAAAAAAAGAAGAGGAAACAAATGAGTCAAAACTTTCAAGTGTGGAACAACTGCTATATGGGTCAGGAGACTTAGAGGAATCGGTGATTGAGCAAGGAGATAGTGACAAACGAATTGTTCAACTGACCGTAGACGGTACTATTTCTGATACAGGTGAATCGACAAGTTTATTTAGTTCTGAAGGATACAACCATCAACAATTGCTGAGTGAACTGAAGGCAATTCAAGAGGATGATAGCATTAAAGGGGTCTTATTAGTCGTTAATTCACCAGGTGGCGGGGTATACGAGAGTGCGGAAATTGCCAAAGAAATTGCCAAAGTACAACAAAAAGGCAAAATCCTCTACGTATCGATGAAAAGTATGGCAGCAAGTGGAGGCTACTATATTTCAGCTTCTGCAGACAAAATTTTTGCGACCAACGAAACGATTACTGGATCAATCGGTGTCATTGCCTCTAACTTGAATTACAGTGGGCTGTTGGAAAAATTAGGAGTGACTGATCAAACATACAAAAGCGGTGCGCTAAAAGATATGAACTCCTCGGTCCGCCCAGCAACAGACGAAGACAAAGCAGTTATGCAAGCCTACATCGATAGTGCGTACGGTCGTTTTGTCGATGTGGTGGCGAATGGTCGTAATCTATCGGTCGATGCCGTGAAAACACTCGCTGATGGTCGTATTTATGACGGCAGTCAAGCAGTGAAAAATGGTTTAGTTGATGAAATTGGCTATCAAGATGATACGTTAGCCGCTTTGAAGAAAGACAACAAACTTGAGAATGCAGAGGTATTTGAGTATGCTGTTTCTGCTACAGGGTTTGCTTCTAGTTGGCTTGGTTCATCATTGGCAGAATTGCAAGGATTAAAGCAGTCTGAAAGCTCACGTGTACTATCGATTGTCGAAAGCATCGGTACACCACAAGCGCCAAAACCAATGTATTTTTACGGAGGTGAATAGCTATGACAGAAAAACAATCTGATTCACATAATGATTTTTATCAACAACTCGTCAATAGACGTAAGCCCCAACCTTTAACAGAAGAATCATTGCGAGAAGCCCAAAGCAATTGGTCCAATCTTCAACCAGGTAACCAAAAGACGGAGCAACTATTTCCAGCATATTTCTTTGAAGGATTTTGGATTCGGATGTGGGCCTTTTTCATTGATCTACTATGTGTACGAGCAATCTCAGTGGCTACGATTGGTTTTTTGGTTCGGTTTCAGCTGGTCGAACAATCGGATTCATTACTCAGTGTTTATGGCCTGCTCGCTGCTGTCATTTATTATGGCTATTTTATTCTCATGACAAAATGCAATTACGGTCAAACTGTAGGGAAGATGATTTTTGGAATTCGCGTCGTATCGTTAGAAGAAGAACAACTTAGCTGGCAAACAGTCTTGATGCGTGAAGGAATTGGGCGTTTTATTTTAAGTTTTCCAGGATTGGGACTGCTTGGTTATCTGCCTATCATCGGATCAAAGAAAAAACAACAAATCGGTGATTATATTAGCCAGACATCAGTCATTTCTTTAGCAACTTTATCTGCGTTCACTCACCAACAGGAAGTACTTTCTGCACCTGAGACTGCGCACATTCATATTGGGAAGTCGATGCAAAATGAATAAAGAATCATTTGCGGATTCCTATCAACGAGCAATTCAACAAGCCAACCAACTCATAGCTCAAAAAGATTATCCAGAGGCGATCAGCTTCTTGATAGCCCATTATGAGAAGGAATCATTAATGGGGTATAATCAATTGCTAGCTCAGGCGTATTTTCTACAGGGCAACCATTTACAAGCGTTGCAAGTTGCCAAAGAAATGATGACAGACTACCGAAAAATAAAGGAAACTAGAATCTTTTATGTGCAATTGCTACTGATGAATCAGCAATTTATTCAAGCCTGGGTGTTTTTGTATCCAGTGGCTAAGGAAATTGACGTCCTTGAAGAAACACAGCTCCTGCTTGAGATGGAAGCACTACTAGGTAACCAAAGCGAGCAATATCTGCTAGAAAAAACAGAACAGCTCAAACAATTTTTAGCACCGGATTTTTACGTTCATTCTACGGCATTTACGAAATGGCTGATTGGTCTGACAGCAAATCAGTTCCGACTAATAGCGATATCAGCAATCCAAGAACCGACAAATAGTTCAGTTATTGCCAGAATCTGTGAAATCTTAGTAAAGACTGGTGAACGCGGTACCCACCTGGTTTATGACGGTGATCAGGTGAGACCGGTAGCTTTTGCTGAGCTGCAACTATTAGAGGATTCACCATTACCACAAATCTTGCAAGAATCTTTATCAAAACGATTAGCCAAAGACTCTGTGCTACAGGAAATGGTCTATCAGGAACTTCTGGGGCATTTTGCTTACTGTTTCCCATTCTTACCGAAAGAAGAGGAGGTAGATGATTGGGTTGCCGTTTACCTAGCTGACTTGATTCAAATCAAAGAGCCAGTCGATTCAGCTCAACGACAGTATCGGCAAGGAATTGCGGAAAAGAAACGTCGCATTCAAACATACTTTGAAAATGCTTTAAAATAAGAATTTTTCCACTACTTTTTGCTCAATATGTTTACAATTTGATGTTGGTAGTGTACTATTTAAAGGTATGCATGAAACTATTTCATATAACAATATACTTAGATATTCGGAGGGAATTACATGACTGCAAAATGGGAAAAAAAAGGCACCAATGATGGTGTATTGACCTTTTCAATTGCAAATGAAGAAATTCAAAAAGGGTTAACAACAGCATTTAACAAAGTGAAGGGACAATTAAACGTTCCTGGATTCCGTAAAGGGAAAGTATCACGTACAGTATTTAACAGAATGTACGGTGAAGAAGCTTTGTATGAAGATGCATTGAACGCTGTATTACCTACAGCTTATGAAGCTGCAGTATTAGAAGCTGGTATCGATCCCGTATCTCAACCAAAAATTGATGTAAAATCAATGGAAAAAGGTGAAGCATGGACAATCGAAGCTGAAGTAACTGTAAAACCTGAAGTAAAATTAGGTGAATACAAAAACTTAACAGTTGCAAAACAAGACCGTGAAGTGACAGAAGAAGACGTTGAAAATCGTTTGAAAGCTGTTCAAGAACAACAAGCTGAACTAGTGATCAAAGAAGACGCTGCTGCTGAAGGCGACACAGTCGTAATCGATTTTGAAGGTTTCGTAAATGATGAAGCATTTGAAGGCGGAAAAGGCGACAACTACTCATTAGAATTAGGTTCACATTCATTTATTCCAGGTTTTGAAGATCAATTAGTTGGTTCAAAAGCTGGCGATTCATTAGATGTGAAAGTAACTTTCCCTGAAGAATACCAAGCAGAAGATTTAGCTGGTAAAGAAGCAGTCTTCAAAGTTACCGTTCATGAAGTAAAAGGAAAAGAGCTTCCTGAATTAGATGATGAATTTGCAAAAGATGTTGATGATTCAGTATCATCTTTAGCTGAATTGAAAGAAAAATACCGCACAGAATTAACAGAGGGTAAAGAAAAGGCTGCCAAAGAAGCTGTTGAAGAAGCTGCAATCAAACAAGCAGTTGCCAATGCTGAAATCGTTGAATTACCACACGTAATGGTTCACGATGAAGTGCACCGTGCGATGGATGAATTCTTAAACAACATGCAACGTCAAGGAATCGACCCTCAAATGTATTACCAATTAACTGGTTCAACTGAGGAAGATCTACACAAACAATTCGAAGGCGAAGCTGACGAACGTGTGAAAACAAACCTTGTTATTGAAGCAATTGCTAAAGCAGAAGGCTTAGAAGCTACAGAAGAAGAAATTGCTAATGAAATTAAAGAACTTTCTGAAGCATACAACATGCCAGAAGCTCAAATCAAACGTGTATTGACAGAAGATATGTTAAAACATGATGTTACAATGAAAAAAGCAGTTGATTTAGTTACATCAACTGCAGTTGAAGCATAAGTCTTTGAATCAGAAAACTGTTCAATAATTACTATTGAACAGTTTTTTTTAAAGATTCTATCAAATTAAGATAAGATTTTTTCTTTTCAAAAGAAATATGCTATGATAATATAATGAAATCTTTTAGAACCATAAGGGGTGAACGTATTGTACGATAACAAAAATACCAATGATGCAGTGAGATGTTCCTTCTGTGGCAAAGCGCAAGAAGAAGTGCGAAAATTAGTTGCTGGGCCAGGTGTCTATATTTGTGATGAGTGTATTGAACTTTGTCGTGAAATCATCGAAGAAGAATTGACAGACGAAGCCATTCATGAATTCCTAGATGTTCCTAAGCCACAAGAATTACTAAAAATCTTGAACGAATATGTAATTGGGCAAGATCGCGCGAAGAAAGCTCTATCGGTGGCAGTCTATAATCATTACAAGCGTATTTCAGCTAACCTAGATAAGTCTGGAGAGGAAGAAGACGTTGAGTTACAAAAGAGTAACATCTGTCTAATTGGACCAACAGGCTCTGGAAAGACCTTCTTGGCGCAGACCTTAGCTAAAAGCTTAAATGTACCATTTGCAATCGCAGATGCGACAAGCTTAACAGAAGCTGGTTACGTGGGCGAAGATGTTGAAAATATTCTTTTGAAATTATTACAGGCAGCTGACTTTGATGTAGAATATGCGCAAAATGGTATTATCTATATCGATGAAATTGATAAGATTGCTCGTAAGGGTGAAAATGTTTCTATCACGCGTGATGTATCAGGTGAGGGTGTCCAACAAGCATTATTGAAGATTTTGGAAGGTACCATTGCAAATGTACCTCCTCAAGGTGGAAGAAAACATCCACATCAAGAAATGATTCAGCTTGATACGACGAATATTCTCTTTATCGTAGGTGGAGCATTTGACGGGATTGAAACAATCGTGAAAAACCGGATGGGTGAAAAAACGATTGGTTTTGGTAGCAACAACCGCAAATTACCAGAAAAAGAAAGCACAATGAAATATATTATTCCAGAGGATCTCTTAAAATTTGGGCTAATTCCAGAGTTTATAGGTCGCTTACCTGTAATGGCAGCACTCGATAAATTAACGGTCGATGACTTAGTACGTATTTTGACTGAACCAAAAAATGCATTAGTTAAGCAATACAAAAAGTTATTGTCATTAGATGAGACGGAATTAGTGTTTGAAGATGATGCATTACGGGCGATTGCACAAAAAGCCATCGAGCGAAATACAGGAGCACGTGGCCTGCGTTCGATTATTGAAGAAATCATGATGGACATTATGTTTGAAGTGCCATCTCAAGAGGAAATCGAGAAAGTAATCATCACGAAAGAAGCAGCTTTAGAAACGGAAAAGCCAACCATTATCTATGCCGAAAAAAAAGCAGGGTAATTTGGTAGGACCGCTGAAAAATTTATGGTAAAAGCATCCGGACAAGAAAGTGGAAGTCGTATTTAGTCTAGGAAATGTACAAAAGTACTACTAGGTTGGTCATTTCACTTGGCTTTGTCCGGTTTTTTATTACAAACGGAGGATTGAATATGAAAGTACACCACGCAGACATCGTGATTAGTGCTGTGTCACCTGCACAATATCCAGAGTCAGAGTTACCGGAAATCGCGCTTGCTGGACGATCAAATGTAGGGAAATCATCCTTTATTAATACCTTGATTGAACGAAAAAACTTAGCACGCACCTCTTCAAAACCCGGTAAAACACAGACACTTAATTTTTATAATATTGAAGATGTTTTGCATTTTGTCGATGTACCTGGTTACGGCTATGCAAAAGTATCTAAAACCGAACGAGCAAAATGGGGGAAAATGATTGAAACTTATTTGACGCAGCGGAGCCAGCTAAAAGCAGTGGTCTCATTAGTTGATTTTCGACATGAGCCATCAGTCGAAGATGTTCAAATGTACCAATTTTTAAAGTATTATGACATTCCTGTGATTGTGGTTGCCACAAAAATCGACAAAATTCCAAGAGGAAAATGGAACAAGCATGAAAGCATGATTAAAAAGGCGATGACCTTTGAAAAAGAGGATACCTTTATTCTCTTCTCATCAGTTACGAAAGATGGCAAGCAACTAGCCTGGAATGCAATCGAAAAGGCAATAGGCTATCAAGCCTAACACAAGAGCACTGACTGATGATGCTTTCTACTACAAAAAGACCAGCAAATCCAAAGTTTGAAAAAAACTTTCGGACTTGCTGGTCTTTTTGTCTGTAGCTGAGTAATTTCATCTCAGTCTCCTAATTATTTTTCTTCTTTTTGTTCTTCGTCATCGTCTTTTGTCTTCAAAAACCGTTCGATATCGACTTCGTCTTTTTTAGTTCTTGTCAATTCATCTGGTAAAATAGCAAAGTCATCAAAACGACGATCTAATGTATCATCATATTGGAATTTTAAACCCATAGGAATCACCCTCCAGTAGACCTAGTTTACCACGACTATCTGAAAATAAAAAGAGGACTGAATCGTCCTCTTTTAACTTATTATTTTGTTACATCTTTTTTTAATAATCCGTAAATGACACCTGAAACAATAGCACCAATTAAGATAAATACTAAGTACAAGATTGGTTGGCTAACTAAAGGAATAACAAAAATTCCGCCGTGTGGTGCAAGCAATTTGATTTCAAATGCCCCTACAAGTCCACCAGTTAAGGCTGAACCTACGATGAAACTTGGGATAGCGCGTAGTGGATCAGCGGCAGCAAATGGAATTGCACCTTCAGATACGAATGATAATCCCATGACGATATTGGTTAAACCAGCATCAACTTGGCTCTTATCGAATTTCTTTTTGAACAAACGTGTTGCAACAAAGATTGCTAATGGAGGAACCATCCCCCCTGCCATAACAGAAGCCATCACTACTGAACCACCTGAAGCTACTGTGCTAGCAAGTGTACCTGTACCGAAAACATAAGCCGCTTTGTTGACTGGTCCACCTAAGTCGACCGCCATCATTCCACCAAGTATTACACCAAGTAGCGCAGCGTTTGTTCCGCTCATACCACTTAAGAAACCATTTAAACCATCGTTAATGACTTTCATCGGAACATTGACTACTAACATCAAGAAACCAGTAATTAATAAACCAAAGAAAGGATAGAAGAGAATGGTTTTGATTCCTTCTAATGATTTTGGTAAGCCTTTAAGAATTTTTTTCAAGAAGACTACAACATACCCACCAAGGAAACCACCAATCAAGGCACCAAGGAATCCAGCACCACCAGTATTGGCTAAGGCACCTGCAGCAAAACCGACAATTAATCCAGGGCGGTCAGCGATACTTGAAGCAATAAATCCTGCTAAAACAGGAAGCATAAAGCCAAATGCAGCGGCACCAATTTGGTTAAAGTAACCTGTGACAGTATTGTAACTACCTAGTTTGCTTAATTGATCATGTGGAACACCGATAAATTGGTCAATCATGAATGATAAGGCAATCATGATCCCACCAGCGATAACGAATGGTAACATATGTGATACACCATTCATTAAGTTTTTGTAGATTTGTTGTCCGACTGAACCAGCAGCAGCTTCTTCATCGCTAGAATCAGCAGAACCTTCTGCGTGGAATACAGGAGCTTTTCCTTCGACTGCTAAGTTTAGTAGTTCTTCAGTTTTGCGGATACCGTCACTTACTGGGCGGTTCAATAATTTTTTACCATCAAAACGATTCATTTCAACTTTTTTGTCAGCAGCGACAATGACAGCTGTCGCACGTTCGATATCTTCAGCTGTTAAGCGGTGTTTGATGCCTTCAGAACCATTTGTTTCAACTTTGATATCAATCCCTAATTCTTTGGCTTTCTTTTTCAGTGCATCTTCAGCCATGTAGGTGTGAGCAATTCCGGTAGGGCAGGCAGTAACAGCGACTACGTAAGGGCGTTCATTAACTTTGACAGTCTCAGATGCTGCCTTAGCTTCCGCTAGAGCTTCTGCTTTTTCTTCTTCTTCACGGGCATTTTCAGCTTCAGCAAACAAAGATTGTACTTGCTCAGGAGAATCTGCTTGTTTTAATTTCCCAACGAAATCTGGATCAATTAATTGGCGAGAAAGGGCAGCAAGTGCTTGAAGGTGAGTATCGTTTGCGCCTTCTGGAGCGGCAATCATAAAGAATAGGTATGTTGGTTGGCCATCAAGTGCCTCGTAATCCACACCATGTTTGCTCTTTGCAAAAAGGACAGTCGCTTCTTTAACCGCTGCATTTTTTGCATGAGGCATTGCGATACCGTCACCTAAACCAGTCGAAGTTTGCGCTTCACGATTTAAAATACCTTCTTTAAAAACAGCGATGTCGCTGATTCGACCTGTGTCGTATAATTTTTGAACCATTTCGTCAATTGCTGGACGTTTTTCTGTTGCTTGCAAATCCATGATCATTGCATCTTTTACTAATAAATCATTGATCTTCATCGTCTTTCCTCCTATAAGTCAACTTTTTGAATTGTAACTTCTGGTAATAATTCTTCAATAAATGCAGCTGTTGCTAAATCATCTGAAAAAGCAGTAGCACTACCACAGGCAACGCCCCACTTGAATGCTTCAACTGAATTTTTTGTTTTTGCATAATGGCCGATAAAACCAGCAATCATTGAATCACCCGCACCAACGGAATTTTTAAGGGTACGTTTTAATACATTTGATTGATAAATACCTTCTTTACAAAATAGTAAAGCACCATCGCCAGCCATTGAAATAATAACGTTTTGTGCACCTTCATCTAAAAGTTTTTGTGCGTACGGATAGATGTCTTCCGTTGATTCAAAACTAGTGTGGTACAAGTCAGCTAGTTCATGGTTGTTTGGTTTCACCAAGACAGGTCGAGATGGAAGAGAAGAAAGTAAGTCAGCTCCCGTTGTATCAATCACGAATTCCGCGTCTTTATCTTTGATGATTTGGATAAGTTCCTCATAAAAACCAGCTCGTAAGCTTTTGGGTGTGCTTCCAGATAGAACGACAATATCACCGGCTTGGACTTTGCTAAGTGTTTCTTTTAAAGATTGTGTTTCTTCATTTGTTAGTTGTGGACCAGCACCGTTAATTTCGGTTTCTTCGCCAGCTTTTAATTTTACATTAATCCGGGTATCATCAGAGACTTTTGTAAAATCAGTGGCGATCTTTTCCTCTTTTAACCAATTTTCAATGAAGGTGCCAGTAAAGCCACCAACAAATCCTAATGCGACAGAGTCAGAATCAATTCTTTTAAGAATACGAGAGACATTAATCCCTTTTCCACCAGGTAATTTAAAATCCGAAGTCATTCGGTTAACATCGCCCATTTTCAAGTCATCGACATGAACAATGTAATCGATGGATGGATTGAGTGTCATTGTGTAAATCATTTGTTTGCCTCCTTAAGTGTTGTCTTTTGCAAAAATTTCTTTTTAAGATCGGCTGGACAATAGTCGGTGATGATGCATGCTTCGGCTAACGTACCAACTTGTGTAAACGTAATTTGTTGAAATTTAGAATGGTCGGCTAATATGTAACTATGCTGACTATTCTTAAGTCCAATTCTTTTCAGCAATCCTTCTTCCGTGTCGGGGGTGGTGTATCCGGCAACTAAATGAATGCCATTGATGCCAATAAAGGATTGGTTAAAACGATAGCGTTCTAATTGATTAGCAGGAGATGTGCCAAGAACTGCATTGGTCGTCAGCTTAATTTGACCACCGAGAATGACAGTGGGAATCTGTCGATCAATTAATAAAGAAGCATGCTTGACTGAATTAGTCACTACTTTTAGCCGATAATCGGTCGGTAAGAAGGGGATCATAGCAAGCGTCGTAGTCCCCGCATCTAAATAAATGATATCATCCGGACGAATCAGTGAGGCAGCATACTTAGCAATGGTTTGTTTTTCATTCAAGTATGTTTTTATTTTTTCACTCATCTCTGCTTCGAACGCCAGCTGATGAATCCGTTTTGCACCGCCATGAATACGGACAAGCAAGCCTTGATTCTCCAGCGTTTGCAAGTCTCGTCGAATGGTTGACTCGGAGGCGTTTAGCGGAGTCATCAAATCATTGATCGTGACAATCTCAGTCGAAGTTAAATAGGACAATATGCGGCGATGTCGTTCTTCTGTAAGCATTTTCAATCACCTCTTCATCGCATAGTCTAGCATAGCTTTTGACAGAAATCAATCAAAAACAATAAAAAACAGTCAAAAACATCCAAAAAAGTGAACCATTGCACAATGGCTCACTTTGAATACTGAATTCCTTTAGATTATTGGATTAATTTGAACTACTAGTGTTTTTTTCAACTCATTGGCTTCAGAACTATCTGCCATTATTAACAGAATGTCGCCAGCTCGCATAATGGTCTCGCCGTGGGTCAAGATGACTTGCGTGCCGCGTTGCAAAGAAATCAGCAGCATATTTTTAGGCCATTGGAAATCTCGAACGGCAATCCCATCTAATATGCTCTCTGCTGTAATCGGAATTTCAATTAACTGCCGTTTTCCAGTAATACGTTTGGATTTGTTTTTTAATAAGCGCTCGAGCAATGATTCATAGATTGGTGATCCACCTAAACTATCTACTACTAAATAGGCGACGAGTGAGACTAAGCCGGTCGCCATGAGATGATGAAGTGAGCCGACCATTTCTGTAATGAGAATAATAGCCGTCAGCGGAGCCTTCCCAATCGCTGCAAAATAACCAGCCATTCCGACGATAATAAAGTTGCGAATATAGACCGGATCTAGTCCAAACACTTGTACGGCAATGGTCGCAAATAAGCAACCAAGAATCGCACCCAAGGTTAGGATAGGTAAGAAGATGCCACCTGGTAACGATGAACCGTAAGAAATCATTGAAAAAATAAATCGAAGAGCGAATAAACCAACCAATAAAGCAATGCCATAATTGTCTTGCTCAAGCGAGGTGATGATCTGATTGCCACCACCTAGCATATGGGGGAAGAACAGACCTATTGGAATGACAAGTAAAAATGGAAGCATGCCATGGAAGTAACTAGGTAATGGTAAGTGACGAAACAGTCTAGGTAAACCCAATAAAACGTATTGATAAAAACGAGCAAATAGACCTAGTACTAAGCCAAATAAAATAAATAGCCAATAATAACTCAATGGTACATCTTGCAAACTCCCTAGATAAAGGACTGGCTGCAGCCCAAAGACATATAGTGAAATAAAATTTGCCGTTAGAGCAGAAGCAAATGAAGTCAGCCAGACTAATGGTGAAAAGGTATGGTGCACTTCTTCGATGACAAATAATAAGCCAGCGATTGGTGCGTTAAAGGCCGCAGCTAGTCCTGCGCTAGCTCCGCTGGAAATTAATATTTTTCGTTCGAACTTCGGAACCTTTTGTGTATCTGCTACACCTTGACCAATAGTCGCACCTAGTTGAATAGATGGGCCTTCCCGTCCGAGAAATAGACCAGCGCCGACGGAGAGTGCACCACCGACAAATTTCTTCCAAAGAACGGAAAACCAAGGATAGTCGATTTCATCTTGTAGCTGTCCTTCTACTTGAGGGATCCCACTTCCTTTAATGTTTGGTTCACTTTTGATTAGCCAGCCGACAAATAATGCCATACCAATCGAAAGCATCATCCATAAAGCTATTCTCACTGGCTGGTGTTGGTTTGATTCATAAAATGTGACGATAAAATCTGAAAGGTGTTCAATCAAAAGCCGAAATAGACTGACAACAATACCAGTCAATCCACCGACTAGAATTCCTTTTCCTACAAATACTAAACGCGTGCGATCAATAAATTGTAACTCGTCGCGCTCCATAATGGTCACCTCTTTTGAGTTTTTTCAAACATACAATCGTAATCGATTGCTTATGTTACCTTACAAAAATATCATTTATGTGCCGTCCATTCAATGCTATAATGTAAGTGATTGACAAAGAAAGGATGTTGAATGATGTCATCCCGTGAGGAATTATTAAGAGGAATGAATCCTCAACAAAAAGAAGCTGTGCTCGCTACAGCTGGGCCACTCTTACTTATGGCGGGTGCTGGTAGTGGCAAGACCCGTGTCTTGACCCATCGTGTCGCCTATTTAATTCAAGAAAAAGATGTGAATCCATGGAATATTTTGGCGATTACCTTCACCAATAAGGCGGCGCGCGAAATGCGTGAGCGAATCCACGCCTTGGTAGGACCGGAGAGTGAAGATATTTGGATATCGACCTTTCACTCGATGTGTGTACGCATCCTTCGCCGCGAAGTAGAGAAGATTGGCTACAATCGTAATTTCACGATTCTCGATTCATCTGATCAGCTCTCATTAATGAAGAGAATGTTAAAAGAACTAAACATTGATCCAAAAAAATATGACCCTCGTGGTATTTTAGCAAGTATCTCAAATGCCAAAAATAAATTGCAGACACCAGCCAATGTCTCGAAATTAGCCAATTCTTTTATTGAGCTGCAAGTTGCCCGGTGCTATGAAGCGTATCAGAAAGAACTAGTCAAGAATCAATGCATGGATTTTGATGATTTAATTATGAACACAATCGAATTATTTAAAAAGCATCCAGATGTCTTAGCTTTTTATCAAAATAAATTCCACTATATACATGTCGATGAATATCAAGATACCAATCATGCGCAGTATACATTGGTCCGGATGCTGGCCGACCGCTTTGAAAATCTTTGTGTCGTCGGAGATGCGGATCAAAGTATTTATGGCTGGCGTGGCGCTGATATGCAAAATATTTTGGACTTTGAGGATGATTATCCAGCAGCGAAAGTCATCTTATTGGAGCAAAATTACCGTTCTACGAAAACCATCTTGACGGCAGCAAATCAAGTCATCAAACAAAACAAACAACGAAAAGCTAAAAACTTATGGACTGATAATGAGCCTGGTGAAAAAATTGTGTATTTTCGTGGAGGAAACGAGCACGATGAAGGTCGATTCGTCGTTTCTGAAATTGTCAAACGCGTGCGATCCAAGGAACACATATATGGGGAGTTTGCCGTCTTGTATCGTACCAATGCTCAATCGCGGGTAGTCGAAGAATCACTGATGAAAGCCAATATTCCATACAAGCTTGTCGGTGGACAAAAATTCTACTCTCGAAAAGAAATTCGCGATGTGCTCGCGTACTTAAATGTGCTAGCCAATCCGAGTGATTCAATCAGCTTAGAGCGAATCATTAATACGCCAAAACGTGGCATTGGACCGGGAACTGTCGAAAAATTAAAAGGCTTTGCTGATGAAAATGGTTGGTCACTTTTTGAAGGAGCTCAAAATGTCAATGTTTCGACAATCTCTGGTAAAGCAAATCGGGAACTAGAGCAGTTTGGTCTGTTACTGACTGATTTGCAGCAAATGATTCCGTTTCTTTCGTTGACTGAATTGACCGAAGAAGTCTTGAAACGTACGGGCTATCTCAATGAATTAAAAAATCAAAAAACGATCGAGAGTGAAGCACGTATTGAAAATATACAAGAGTTTCTAAGTGTGACCCAAGAATTCGATCGCCGCTATGCAAGCCAAGCAGAGGATAGTGAAGCTGATCCGACCGAAAAGTTGGCCGAGTTTTTAAATGAGCTAGCCTTACTTGCCGATGTCGATAGCTTCGAAGAGGATAGTTCTCAAGTGACGTTAATGACACTTCACGCTGCCAAAGGGCTGGAATTTCCAATTGTCTTTTTAGTTGGAATGGAAGAAAATCTCTTTCCACTTTCTCGCGCATTATTGGAAGACAAAGAATTAGAGGAAGAACGCCGCTTAGCGTATGTCGGTATTACTCGTGCTGAAAAGCAGTTGTTTTTAACCAATGCGATGACGAGAAATCTATACGGACGCAGTCAATACAATCATCCTTCACGCTTTTTGGAAGAAATTGACGATACGTTATTACATTATGAATCCAATCAACCAGCTACAAATTCCTTTGCAAAACGACAAGTACGGCCCGTCATTACTCAGACGCAAGCTCGACCAGTCGCTTCATACAAGCAACCGTCGACACAAGGAGTGACCAGTGCAACTCAATCAGGTGCGGAATCTGTTTGCTGGCAAGCGGGCGACAAAGTAACACACAAAAAATGGGGTACCGGTACGGTTGTTCGAGTGAGCGGCACGGCCAAAGATATGGAACTAGACATTGCATTCCCACAACAAGGGGTCAAACGGTTGTTAGCAGCCTTTGCTCCAATTGAAAAACAATAGCGAGGAGGATTCAGATGAAACAGACCGTTGCAGAACAAATACATGACCTTCAAAAAAAGCTGACAGAATACGCCTATGCTTATTATGTCAAAGATCAACCGGTCGTTGATGATGCCTACTATGATCAGTTGTATCAGCAACTTGTCGCTCTTGAGACAGCTCATCCAGAATACCAAACCAGTGATTCACCGACGCAACGTGTCGGCGGTGTGGTACGTAAAGGATTTGAAAAAGTTGTCCATGAAATCCCACTCTATTCGTTAAATGACGTCTTTTCAAAAGCAGAGATTATCGCATTTGATCAGCGCGTTCAAAAAACGCTTGGTCATGCGGTGAGCTATATTTGTGAGTTAAAGATTGACGGCTTATCTATTTCTTTGAAATATGAGAACGGCCGTTTGGTTCGAGGTGCGACTCGTGGCGATGGCACAATCGGGGAAAATATTACAGACAATAGCAAAACGGTCAAATCAATCCCATTGACGTTAACAGAGCCGATTGACATTGAAGTGCGAGGAGAGTGCTATATGCCAAAAGCCTCTTTCATCCAGCTGAATCAAAAGCGAGAAGAAGAAGGGCTGGATATATTTGCCAATCCACGCAATGCCGCAGCTGGTAGTATCCGCCAACTGGACTCAAAAGTGACTGCAAGTAGGAACTTGAGCACGTTTTTATATACCTTAGCTGACTTTGGACCACTCCATGTGACCAATCAGGCAGAAGCATTGACGCATTTAGATGATTTAGGCTTTCGGACTAATCAAGAGCGAGCTGTCTGCTCGACAATCGATGACGTCTGGGCGTATATTGAATCATTTCATGACAAACGGAGCCAGCTACCATATGAAATCGATGGCGTCGTTATTAAGGTCAATGACTTTTCTGACCAAAACCAACTAGGCTTTACCGTCAAGGCACCAAGATGGGCAGTGGCGTACAAATTTCCACCTGAGGAAGCCCAAACGACAATTGAGGAAATCGAGTGGACGGTGGGACGGACAGGTGTCGTCACACCAACAGCTGTCATGACACCTGTGCGCGTTGCAGGAACAACTGTTGCACGCGCCAGTCTTCATAATGCAGACTACATCAAAATGAAAGACATCCGACTACACGATCAAGTAGTGATTTATAAAGCTGGTGACATTATTCCAGAAGTTGCCCATGTGATTGAAGAAGCGCGGGATTCAGCAAGTCAGCCCTATACAATACCGACAAACTGTCCGGTATGTGGCAGTGAATTGGTCCATCTTGACGAAGAAGTTGCTCTTAGATGCATTAATCCCAAATGTCCGGCATTGCTGAAAGAAGGCATTAGCCATTTTGTCTCGCGCGATGCGATGAATATTGAGGGCATTGGCCCGCGAATGATCGAGCAATTTTTCAATCATGGCTTCGTGGAAGATGTGGCTGACTTGTATCGTTTGACATTAGATCAGCTATTAACTATTGATAAAGTAAAAGAAAAATCAGCGACCAATATGCTCCAAGCGATTGAAGCTAGTAAGCAAAATTCGCTTGAAAAATTACTTTTCGGCCTCGGTATTCGACATGTTGGTGTCAAAGCGGCTAAATTATTAGCTGAGCGCTTTGAGACACTTACACAATTAAGTCAGGCGACCGTCGAGGAAATATTGACCGTCGCCACAATTGGGCCGACGATTGCCGATAGCTTAGTCACATATTTCGCTAATGAAGAAGTCCACGAATTAATGACTGAATTGAAAGCTGCCGGAGTGAACGAGACATATTTGGGACTAAAAAGCCAAGACGTGGCCGAAATTGAATCTGCCTTCCAAGGGAAAACCGTAGTCTTGACTGGAAAATTACAAACCTATACGAGAGATCAAGCAAAAAAACGAATCGAGGAACTGGGCGGCACCATTACGGGTAGTGTCTCAAAAAAAACGGATCTTGTCATAGCTGGTGCAGATGCCGGTAGTAAACTGACCAAAGCTCAAGCACTGGATATACCAGTCTGGACGGAAGAAGAAATGATTGCCGCGCTAGAGTCCAAACAAAATGAATAAGTATTCGATTTTACTTAAAAAAGACATGAAAACGTATGAAACATAGGTTTTGTGTTTCATAGAGGGTCATTAAGTGTTACAATCATAAAGGAAAAAACTAAGAGGGGGATCTTATGGCTATTAGTGAAGAGCAAGTATTGCACGTAGCAAAATTAGCAAAGCTTTCATTTTCAGAAAGTGAATTGCATGAATTTACCAATCAGCTTGGCAAAATTATTGAAATGTTTGAAACATTAGAAGAAGTTGATACGACAGACGTACCATTTACCTCCCATGTGGTAGATGGCATCAATGTCTTAAGAGAAGATATTGCAGCTCCTGGTTGGAATCGCGATGAATTGTTGCGTAATGTACCAGAATCTGAAAATGGCTTTATTAAAGTACCAGCAATCATTGAAAACGGGGAGGCGGGTGCGTAGTGGCGACATTTTATGACAAATCAGTAGAAGAACTACACAACTTGTTAGTATCAAAAGAAATCAGTGCAGTCGATTTGACTCGCGCAACCTTTGATCGCATCAAAGAAACGGAAAATGATGTCGATGCCTTTTTAACATTGAATGAAGAAAAAGCTGTGAAGATGGCTGAAGCAATTGACTTGAAAGGAATCGACGAAGGCAATGTGTTAGCCGGTATTCCAATCGGTATCAAAGATAATATCGTGACCAAAGATTTAGTAACGACAGCTGCTTCAAAGATTTTATATAACTTTGATCCAATCTACGATGCTACGGTTATGCATAAAGTCTATGAATCAGATCTTATTCCAGTTGGGAAATTAAACATGGATGAATTTGCGATGGGTGGAAGTACAGAAACTTCTCATTTCAAAAAAACCAAAAATGCTTGGGATCATTCGAAAGTTCCTGGTGGATCATCTGGTGGTTCAGCAGTGGCAGTAGCAGCAGGACAAGTACCAGTCTCATTAGGGACAGATACAGGTGGCTCAATCCGCCAACCCGCAGCCTTTAATGGTGTAGTCGGTATGAAGCCTACGTATGGCCGTGTGTCACGTTTTGGCTTGATTGCTTTTGCGTCTTCACTTGACCAAATTGGTCCATTCACACGAACAGTAAAAGACAATGCTTTAGTATTAAATGCTATTAGTGGCTTTGATGCCAAGGATGCGACATCATCTGGTAGAGAAGTTCCTGATTTTACCAAAGATATTTTAGCTGGTGTTAAAGGCATGAAGATTGCTTTACCGAAAGAATATTTAGGAGAAGGAATCGCTCCAGAAGTCAAAGAAACCATTTTAGCTGCGGCTGAAACTTACCGTAAATTAGGCGCAACTGTTGAAGAAGTGAGTCTACCCCATTCAAAATATGGCGTTGCCGTCTACTATATTATTGCCTCTTCTGAAGCAAGCTCGAACTTGCAACGTTTTGATGGTATTCGTTATGGTTATCGCTCAGCGAATGTGAATAATTTAGAAGATGTTTATGTTAATTCACGTAGCGAAGGCTTTGGTGAAGAAGTAAAACGTCGTATCATGCTTGGTACATTCTCACTTAGCGCTGGTTACTATGATGCGTACTTCAAAAAAGCTGGCCAAGTCCGTACTATGATTAAGCAAGATTTTGACAAAGTATTTGAAGAATATGATGTTATCATCGGCCCTGCAGCACCAACTGTTGCTTTTGGTCTTGGCGAAAACATTGATGATCCATTGGCTATGTATTTAGCAGATTTACTTACCATTCCAGTGAACTTGGCAGGACTTCCCGGTATGTCGATTCCAGCTGGCTTTGTAGAAGGCTTACCAGTCGGATTACAAATTATTGGGAAACACTTTGATGAAGCAACAATGTACCAAGCTGCTTTTGCCTTTGAGCAAGCTACTGATTTCCATTTGAAAAAACCAGTGATTTTAGGAGGGGCTAACGCATGAATTTTGAGACCGTCATTGGACTAGAAGTCCATGTTGAATTAAAAACCAACTCCAAAATTTTCTCACCAGCACCAGCACACTTCGGAGCAGAACCAAACAGCAATACCAATATTGTCGACTGGGGCTATCCAGGGGTATTACCTGTGATGAATAAGCAAGCCTTGGAATTTGGAATGCGTGCAGCTTTAGCATTAAACTGTGAAATTTCTAAAGAAACGCACTTCGACCGCAAGAACTACTTCTATCCTGATAATCCAAAAGCGTATCAAATTTCTCAATTTGACCAACCAATTGGACATGACGGCTGGATTGAAATTGAAGTCGAAGGAAAAAAGAAAAAAATTCGCATTGAACGTGTTCATTTAGAAGAAGATGCCGGCAAAAATATGCACGGAATCGGTGGCTATTCATACGTCGATCTAAACCGTCAAGGCACTCCTTTAATTGAGATTGTATCAGAAGCAGATATGCGTTCACCTGAAGAAGCGTATGCTTACTTAGAAGCGCTACGCTCAATTATTCAATTTACCGATGTATCTGATGTCAAGATGGAAGAAGGATCCATGCGTTGTGACGCAAATATCTCGATTCGCCCTTATGGCCAAGAAGCATTTGGTACCAAAACTGAATTAAAGAACTTAAACTCAATGACGTTCGTTAAAAAAGGCTTAGCATTTGAAGAAACACGCCAAGCCAAAGTCTTATTATCTGGTGGCGAAATTCAACAAGAAACACGCCGCTTCGACGAAACAACCAATAAGACCATCTTAATGCGGGTAAAAGAAGGATCATCAGACTACCGCTACTTCCCAGAACCTGATCTACCACGCTTTGTAATTGACGATGAGTGGATCAATGAAGTACAAGCGAGTCTACCAGAAATGCCACAATCACGTCGCCAACGATACATTCATGAAATGGATCTACCAGAATACGACGCGATGGTTCTAACACAAACCAAACAGATGTCTGATTTCTTCGAAGCAACGATTGCTCAAGGTGCGGACGCCAAGCAAGTTTCTAACTGGTTAATGGGTGAAGTTTCAGCATATCTTAACAGTGAAAAATTAGCATTAGCAGATACCAAATTAACGGCTGAAAATCTTGCCGGCATGATTCAATTAATCGCTGATGGAACAATCAGCTCGAAAATTGCCAAAAAAGTTTTCCGCGAATTGATTACCAATGGCGGCAGTGCCAAAGAAGTCGTTGAAGCAAAAGGATTGGTCCAATTATCCGATCCAGCTCAATTATTGCCAATGATTAATGACATTTTGGATCAAAATAGCCAATCCGTTGAAGACTTCAAAAACGGAAAAGATCGCGCGGTCGGCTTCCTTGTCGGACAAATCATGAAAGCCTCAAAAGGAAAAGCCAATCCAAGTGTCGTGAACAAGTTGCTCCAAGAAGAATTAGCCAAAAGATAAGCAGGTAGATGATGAAAAGAGCACGCGTAATTTATAATCCAACTTCTGGCAAAGAAACAATGAAAAAGAATTTGGCGGATATCTTAGCGATTTTGGAACAAGCAGGCTATGAAGCCAGTGCATTTGCTACTACGCCTGAGGAACATTCAGCGCGAAATGAAGCCAAACGTGCCGCATTAACGGGGTTTGACCTAGTGGTTGCAGCCGGTGGTGACGGTACGATTAACGAAGTCGTTAATGGGATCGCGCCATTAAAAAAACGCCCCAAAATGGCGATTATTCCTGGCGGGACGACGAACGACTATGCACGAGCATTAAAAATTCCTCGTGATAACCCAAAAGCTGCCGCTGAAGTGATTTTAAAGAAGCAAAAAATTAAGGTGGACATCGGTAAGACGCCTGAAAGTTATTTTATTAATATTGCTGCTGGTGGGCATCTGACCGAGTTGACCTATGAAGTACCGTCTGAATTAAAAAGTATTTTTGGCTATTTAGCGTATTTGGCTAAGGGAGCTGAACTACTACCACGAATTAAACCAATCAAAATGCGATTGGTTTATGATGAGGGAGAATATTACGGCAATGCTTCGATGTTCTTCCTTGGGCTTACCAATTCAGTCGGTGGCTTTGAACAAATCGCACCAGATGCAAAATTGGACGATGGTAAGTTTTCGTTGATTATTGTCAAAACAGCGAATATCTTTGAGATTATTCATCTTGTTTCATTGATGTTAAATGGCGGCAAGCATATCAACGATCATCGTTTGATTTATACGAAGACCTCACGCTTAGAAGTAGATGTACCAGATAAAAGTCATCGCTTGATGATTAATTTAGATGGCGAATACGGTGGCGATGCGCCAATGGTCTTTAAGAACTTGCACAATCACATTGAGTTTTATGCAGATGTGGATGCGATTCCAGATGATGCCGTGATTGGTTCAGATGAATACGAAGAAATTAGTCGTGATTTTATCAAAGAAGCTGAAAAATTAAATGATGAAGACATCGATGGCGATGGAATCATCGGCCAAAAATGAAAATAGACAGGTGAGGGAACTTACGAAAGGGCCCTCACCTGTTTCGCTTGCCAAAGAAACCAAAAGCAAGCTAGAATAAAACGAAGAGAAATGAGCATTATAAAGGAGAATACTATGAAAGACTATCCAGTCAAAAAAAATGAAGAGCAAATCGTTACAATTTTAGACCTTTCCCACGAAGGAATGGGGATTGCCAAAGTTGATGGCTACTTATTATTTATTGAAAATGCCTTACCAGAAGAAGAAGTCCGCGTACGAATCGAAAAAATCGGACCAAAATTCGGCTTTGCAAAAGTATTAGAGTGGTTAAAAGAAAGCCCATACCGAGAAGAAGATGCCAAAGAAGAGTTATTACGCACAGGTATTGCCCCATTAAGCCATTTAACGTATGAAAAACAACTTTCATTCAAACAAGAACAAGTAACCAATGTTTTAAAGAAAATTGCACATATGCCAGATGTAACAGTCAGCCCGACGATTGCGATGGAACAACCGTCTCACTACCGCAACAAAGCGCAAATTCCAGTCCAAAAAATAAACGGTCAACTGACGACTGGTTTTTACCGTAAGCATAGCCATACATTGATCCCACTTGAAGACTTTTATATTCAAGACCCAGCAATTGATGAAGCTATCAGTGAAATTCGCGATATTTTGCAACGCTTTGGTGTCAAAGCATACAATGAAGAAGCGCACGAAGGATTCTTACGCCATATTATTATCCGTCGTGGACACTACTCGCATCAAATGATGGTCATCTTAGTTACCCGTAAACCAAAATTCTTCCAAGCTGATAAAATTGCAGAAGTGATCAAAGAGATGTTACCAGAAGTCGTGTCAATTATTCAAAATGTGAACGAAGAAAAAACGAATGTCATCATGGGCCCAACAAATCGTGTCTTATATGGTAAATCATACATTGAAGATCAATTATTAGGCAAAACATTCCGTATTTCCGCACAATCATTTTACCAAGTGAATACCGAACAAGCAGAAAAATTGTATCAAGTTGCGATGGATTTCGCTCAATTAAGCAAAAATGATACTGTTGTCGATGCGTATTCGGGTATTGGTACGATTGGCTTGTCACTTGCAGACAAAGTTGACCACGTATACGGGATGGAGATCGTAGCTGAGGCAGTCAAAGATGCACAGACCAATGCAGCGATTAATGGTATTACCAATGCAACCTATCTAGAAGGTAAAGCTGAAAAAATTATGCATCAATGGGCACGCGAAGAAGTTCAACCAACAGTAGTCTTTGTCGATCCACCGAGAAAAGGTCTAGATGCATCCTTTATTGATGCGACTTGTGAAATGCAACCTGAGCGCGTAGTCTATATTTCTTGTAATCCTGCAACAATGGCTCGCGATGTAAAATTGTTCGCCGAAAAAGGATATCAGTTAGAGAAAGTTCAACCAGTTGATTTGTTTCCGCAAACGGTGCACGTTGAGTGTGTAGGACTGCTGACACGCGTAAAAGATTGATATAACAAAGATTGAAAAGAACATTGTTGTTGATTTCAAAAGTGAGGTGAGAGTGACTGTAGAAATTTAATTTGAATAGATAGAACTAGACGTTAATGTGGGTAGCCATATTAACGTCTTTATTGATTGGATTTCATAAAATGATTGATGATATAATATATTATGTAAAAAATAGGCTGGAGGTGAGGTTCTGTGAGCAAATGGAATACGATTGATGAATTAAGGGATATTTTTATTCGTAAATATACGGATTCTGAGTTGAGTAATGAACTTGAAAAGGCCTGCAGCGAAGAATATGAATTGATGCGTGATTATAATGGTCGTCAGATTTTAGAGTTATTACAGAATGTAGACGATGCCTATGGAGATATAAAATCAGAAAACGACTCCAACAATGATGAAGTGAAAGTTCGGATAACCTATAAAAATAATATTTTGGAAGTTGGAAATACAGGTACGTCATTTTCAAAAGATACAATTGAAAGACTGTGCTTAGGAAGAGCAAGCAACAAATCTTCACAAAATATTGGAAATAAAGGGACTGGTTTCCGTTCTTTGCTAAACGATGCTGAGTGGGTTGAATTGTATTCGGGAGAATTTGCTATTCGATTTAGTGAAGAATTCACGAAACGTCTGTTTGAACAATATGTATCTAGAGAGTCAGACAAATTTAGTGAACTAATTTTTGAACAGCAGAAAAATTGGAAAAAAGAAGATTACGATCTATGTTTTCCGATAATGAACTGTCCTCAACCAATAAACAAAGTTGATTCTGATTTTGATACGTTAATCCGAGTAAAGCTAAAAGAAACTAATTTAAGTAAAGGCACGAGTGTCGCTAAACAACTTCAGCAACCATTTTATAAGTCTTTGTTATTTTTACCCAATATAACAAAAATAGTTATTGAGACATCTGATGATGAAAAAATATCAGAGAAAATTGTCGATGGGCATGACGTGCTGATAGAAAAAAGTGATGTCACAGGTCAAGCACCGTCTGAAGAATATTTTGTTTTCGATAAAGAATCTAGGATAGGGGATAAAGTTGCTAAAATTGCAGTAGCCGTTTCTAAAGATTCTGATTACGATTACTCCAAAGAAAAACTATATTGCTACTTTCCAGTACGTAACTTTGGTACACCAATTCATGCACTTATAAATGCACCGTTTATAACTAATAATTCACGTGACGATGTCCCGGATGATAGCGAACAAATAAATAAGAAAATATTTATTGAAGTGCTCAAATTTATATCTGAAGTAGCTGAAGAATTATCTAAGCCTGAATATGAAGATATAGCATTAAAAATGGTAACTCCTTTTAAAAAGAATAAACTATGGGACATAGATGTATTTGACTTAAAGAACGAATTCCTGGGTAATTTATCTAATGCCCCAATACTACCGACTGTAAATTGGCAATATATTTCTATCAAAGATAATCCAAAGCTTTTCCTTCAAGAATTCCCAGAGGAGCTAATAGGTGAGACATTTTCTACCTTGTTGAAATTATTAGAAACAAACGAAAATGACCAACTAGTACAAGAACTTGCTAATTATAATGAATACACTGGCCTGTCGTTTGACGTAGATGAACTATCTGATAAAATCAACATTCTTTCATCTTCTTGGGAAAATAGAATAAGGACAAAAGTGTTCTTATGGTGGAGTGAGCAATATAAAAGTTCTCCGATTGTCCCTAAGCTATTAAAGGACAATAGTGACAATTGGTTGATGAAATCAGATAAGGTATTCTTACCGACCGATACAGGTGTTACTGTGCTTCCAAAAGAGCTGTCTTCTTGGGTTAGTTTAAGCATTTTGAATCAAACATATGTTGATGAGTTAATTTATCAGATTAAGACTTCATCAAGTTGGCAAAATAAATGGGAAGAAACAGCTAATGCATACAAAGCTGAACGTACAGGAGATAAACGTATTCTAGATGCATTCAGTGAAAAATATCTTGCAATTGAATTCACTGAGCAAAGCAGTTCAGATTTGATCATTGGAACGATTAATCGACAAATTGACACTGTTGAAAAATCTATCAGTTTCATTAATTGGTTTTATGATAACTACAATGAAAAACTATCAGCTGGAAGTGAGCTGTCTAAAGTTCCGTTTAATCTTCCAAACGTTGCTGGAGACGTTCAACCTTCCAATAAAATGTATATTGGAAAAGAGTATGGCAATGAATTAGGAGATAAGCTTTTTCAAGATACAGATTACACGGCATTGAAAAAAATAGATTGCTCTAGTTTTGCTGAGGAGAGAGATTTTCTGTCATTTATTCTTCGATGTGGTGTTTCCAAATATCCTAAGATTTATGATAACGATTCTTTAAAAAATGATGTTGGATTTAAAAATTTTATTTATAACAAATATAAGAATGAAATAAAATTTACGAATATTAATTATTTAACTTCTAAGTACATCAGTAATTTTGAAGAATTAATAGACAAATTAGATACGAAAGACATTGTCAATTGGCTCAATCAAGACGAAGAATTGACAGATTTATTATCTTCGGTAAAAAAAGAATCAAGTGCAAGTCAGCAATCGAACTGGAGCGGATTGTACTTTAATTCAAATGAGTATGTGAAATACATTTTGAATAAAACTGCATGGATTAAGATTGATGGAGAAAAATATAGCCCGAGACAAATTGTGCTATATGAAAAGCTCCAGGCACAAGTTCCGGGATTGTATGGAGTTTCTGAACAAAGCTTAATGGAACTCTTGGGGCAACGCATTGTTGAACAGTTGGATTTCAGAAAAAATATGGCGATGTTTTCGGATGATGAAATAAGAGCTATATTAGTTGAGTTACCAAAATTCGATAAAGGTGAAATAAGTCGCAGATTATATAATGAACTTATCAGAAATAAAAAAGGAATGAATCCTACTTATTCTACCGAAGGATTATCAGTATTAGCCAAAGATGGCTTCTTTTATCCAAACAAAGAATTAAGGTATGCTGATAAGCGACTGCCTAAATCAATAGAAAAACAAATGCGTTTTATTTACGTGCCTGAAAAAGCTAGTACAACTACGATATATGAATGGCTTGGGGTTGAACGCTTCAAAACAGATTTAAAATTGGAAACATTTGAGTTATTAGAAGATTATTCTGAGGATTTCAAAAAAGAGATTGATGATATCAAAACTGCGGTATTATCTACGATAGATGACAATAGTAATAATGTTAGTTCATTAAAACGTATTCAGATTATTCCATGCAGCAAAATATCTGCTAAAGGTGTTGAGCAAGATGGTCAGTCAATCGTTTTGGAAGATTATTATTTTGTGGAAAGTAAAGGAAAATTCTACTTAAAATTACCTGCTAATTCTATTGAAATTAATCAATTACGTTTGATTGATACGTTTTCTTCAACAATCGTAGACATATTCAAGCAGGTGTTAAATCTAAGCTTAGATTTGAATTTGATTGAATTGTTAATTTCCCGAGATACGGAACATAAACAAAGAAAAATAACTGAAGAATTCGGTGTAGATAAGTGGAATGAATCGTTTGAGCTATTGTTTAGCGAAAATGCGTTAAATAAAAAAGTTAATGACTTTTTTTTATCAAATGGACTAAATGAAGAGGAATATCCTACCATTTTTGAAATTGACTATTCATATGCATTAAAAGAAGAAGAGTATCAATTGTTGGCGATAGCTCTAGAAAGCATTTCAAAAGATATTGAGGATTTGAATGGATTGTCAGAATTGATTCATTTGGATATTCGTGAATTTTGGAAACTGAAATTAAGATCTTATCTAGATAAGAAAGCGGAACATTACCGCCAGATTTTATATAGCAATGCAAATAAGAGCGATGATGAAATACTCAAAGAAACATTCCTAGAAAAAATTGATAGATACAAAGATTATCAATTTGAGATTTCTGAAATTCCAAATTCAGTTCAAGTCGACATTGAGAAAGAAAGTAAGAAGAGATTTCCAGAGCTAAGTGTGTCGATTACTGATGAGATTGACATTGATGGCATGTATGATAATAATGTCGAAGAGTTAGTCACAGTTGCAGCTATTACAATAGATGATTTTGATTATTATATTAATGGTCATCAAAAAGTTTCTTCCTTACTGTATTTTGGTATTCCGTCCCGTTTAAGAGAAGATATACTGAAATTCTTTACTAAAGAAAGTGAAGTTGATTTGAACGGAGAAAAATCTGGCATCTCTATTGAAGGAACATCAACTGTTCAAACCATTCTTGAAACATCGAATAGTGTTAGTAGGAAAGGTAAGAACACACGAAATGGAGAAAGAAGTAAACGAGATTATGATAATAGAAACTCCGCAAATGATGATGCTGGTGAAACAGCAGAACAAATTGCTTACGCTGAATTGACTCAGAATCAAAAACTTAATGTAATTTGGAATTCGAAATATTCTAGTAAATCTTCAGATCGTAATAAGCAGCCACCAAACGGAATTGTTTGTGATATGTGGGTTCATGACCCAGAGAATGGGAATATGTACTTTGAGGTAAAATCATCAATTACAGAATTTGAAATGTCGATTAATGAATATAATTCTATGTTAGATAACCCTGACTCTTACGAGGTCGTTTTAGTCAATCGTGATACCAAAGAAATAAGTCGTCATAAATTTGATGAACTTGATGGATTGAAACAGGCAAGTAGCTATCTTTTCAAATTTAAGCAAAAGAGAAGTGACGGTTGAGTGATTTGTTTCCACAAACC
>NZ_GL622241.1:1506862-1512401 GCF_000185365.1 Enterococcus italicus DSM 15952 | reverse complement strand
AAACTAAAAAAAGGGAGGGAGTATAACAGCATGAATCAAGCAGAAGGAACAGACCGATTCGTTCTTAGAATGAGTGTTGCTGACGATGGGTTTAGCTTTTCATCTTCCATCGAAACAGCATTAATATCTGCGGAAACTGAAATTCAGAGTCTGAAAGAGACAATCATGTCAGTTGAGAGTCTCAGACCGAACTGTGATAAGTTGGATTATGCGTTGGCTGCAAGTTCAGGAGTTCTCTGTGGCATTATTGATATTTTCCTGGTTGGAAAACCTGGAGAGTCACCGGCTGGAGATGTTACTGATAAGTGGTTTGTAAATCGGACAACTGATTTCGCTAAACTTTGCGGATGGGAAGGCAAAGGAAATGATTCACTGTCATCAGCAATTGGCTTTCTTGAGAAGAAATTTAAAATTCCATATGACCAGCGCGGAGCCGGTGATGCTGGAAGTATAGTATTTGACTTGAATCCTTCAAATCATCATTTCAAATCACTTGGCCATAATCCGACTTTGCTTGGTTTGTTTTTTTCGATATTAGATCAGTTTACAAATCAATCGCACTTTGTTTCCGGTGGAGAACTGATATCTTTACAGAATGCTGATGGAAAATTTGAACTTCGCGGCAGTAATGTTCCAGAAAAATTATTTTGTGGGTTCGTCAACTGGTTTGGCCATTTGATTTCCGATATATCTGGATCATCCAGCAGTAAAGGTCGAGGTATGGGAATACCTTCTCCGTTTTGGGCATGGACGAATGATATTATTGCAATAAAGAGAAAACTGAACATTCCCGTTTCACAGTTTGACAACACAATAAATGAGTTGGCTCTGAGCATATACAAAGAAGGATACGATATCCGTTTTCAAGCCACCCAAGTCATTCCAGTCTTTATCAATGAAATCATTGTCAGGTTGGTATATGCGATAAGGCGATTGGTAAAATATTTCGTAACAACAGGGAAAGAAGAACGTTCGGCATCCGCTATGTGGATAGCTTGTGAGCCATTCTCAAATCCCACCGTAAAAAGAATGCTTACAATAGCGCACGGCACCTTCTGCATGATGGATCTCGGCGATGCAACCATACGGGCTTTCATAACCGGAGGTGGTACCTTCAATGCGACTGAATTTTTCCTTCGGCTTAACATAGTGGGGGTGGGCCGTTTCACGATTTCATTGTATGGCGAAGCAAAGCGGGTTGTTGTAATACGAAAAGCTGAGTCCGAAGCTCAGTTTGCAAGAAGAGAAATAACCATCGTAGAAAACTATCTGAACGGACTCTCATTATTATCGGAATTATACGATGATAAGGATCTTGTAGATTTTATTGGTGACTTTAAGAATAGCGATATGTATGTTCAGGCATTCCAAAAATCTGTCCGATTGGCAGAACTCAGGAAGGTCCCTGATAATAATATACTCAGAACAAAATCCAATATAGATTTATATTTTGGGGGTAACAGACAATGAGCAAGAAAAAATCGAGGTTAAAACTTGCCCAAGAGCAGGCAGAATCGGCTATCAAGAAAACAAATGATAAAATTGGCGAGTTGGGCACACTCACAAGCCAGCTTTATGATGGATTGAACACCATACAAAAACTCTTTGACGAAATTAGAAATGTTCCAGGCGAGAAGCGATTAGAGTATGAAAAACTGAAAAAAATCCGTCTGAACTGGAAGCAGCAAGCAGAAAAGATTGAATCAGATTACAAAAATGCCGTCGCAAAAAATGCTGGAAAAGGTGCTGCTGGTCTAGGTGCCGGAATCGCAGTTGCGGCTCTTGGCCCTACTGCCGCAATGGGAATTGCGACAACGTTTGGTATTGCTTCAACAGGAACAGCCATATCTACATTGAGTGGCGCGGCAGCTACCAACGCGGCATTAGCTTGGTTGGGCGGAGGTGCGCTTGCGGCCGGTGGTGGAGGAATGGCTGCTGGAAATGCATTCCTGGCCCTTGCCGGACCTGTTGGTTGGGCGATTGCCGGAGTTGCACTTGTGGGCAGCGGGTTTCTGCTATGGAAAGGGAAAAGTGATCAGAACCGTCTTGAGGAGATTTTCACCCTCATCAGCAAGCGTGATGTTAAATCATACGAACTTGCTATTGTAGAAATTAATGAGCGAATAAGCCGCATTAAAGATGAAAGCCAAAAACTAAATTGTGCAAGTGAAAGAACAAGAGCATATGGCCTGGACTACAACTTAATGACAGAGGCACAGCAATATGAATTGGGTTCTTATGTAAATCTGATGAATTCCTCTACTCAATTGTTGGTTAATCCGATAACTGGATTGCAACCAAAATACGACATAGGTGATCTGAAGGAATACATAGCTTTCAGTAAAAAGAAGTTTGATGATAAGCAGAAATCTTTGATTGTTTCTCTCTCCAATCTCTTGTTTAAGATAAATTTTGATGAAAAAGATAAGACACTATTATGGAAGTCTTTCAAAGGAAACAAGAAGTTCTTGTCTTCGATAGAAATGTCAAAGCGGGATTTTGAATTTTCAATTATTGAAACAGTAACTGATGCTCTTAAGCATAAGTATCGTTCAGAAAAAGGTTGATAGCAGTATTCAGATACTGGGAAAATACTTGCCTATAATGTTTGGGGTGAGCCATTTAAATCGACAGAGCAGTAGTGAACATCCTTTATATTTTACGAGTGTAGTGGATATGTTCCCGTCTACCGAAGGTGCAAAAAGCATCGTGGATATATTCCCGAGAACGGACACGCTCAAATGACATTCATTCTGTCCTCTCGACACATGTTGAGACGGTTGTATTGATGTCAAGGATTGATAAGTAAGATCGTAATAAGATAAGTAAATAAAGGCTTTCCGTGGTTTGAGGCCTGGTTCTAAGCCGGAAGGATAATCACGGTTTTTTTGCATTGAGGGAAGTTATCCAAGATTGGTGAATTTCGAAATTTGTTAATTTAGTAGATTAATTGATATTGTGAGTTGATAAGATTGACAGCATAAAAGTGCTGAGTGGATAGAATTATTGTCAAAAAATAAGAAAACCAATATTCCTTGATGGATGACCGCTCTAGTTAAAGTTTCTTTCTATGAGAAGGAAGAAAGAGAAGAGTTTAATCATTAAACAAATTAATAGAAATAAAAGGTGTAACTCTAGCAGATTCGGCTAGAGATTTCTCTGTCTAGTTTATTGTAGCCTATCCAGACGGTGTCTATTTCCGTGCGAACAAGCCCAACGCTTTTTTTAGGATTTCATTTTCCTCTTCCAATTGTTTCATTATAGATGTTCAATTGTCGATTTATGATTACTCTAATTTAGAGTTGGATCAAGCACATGATATTTTTGAAAAGCGAATCAAGGAATCCGAACTTGAGGAAGAATATAAATTGATTGGCTTATCAGCATTGGCAAAGATTAAAAAAAGACTGCCCTTTGTCACTTCGATATTCACTTTTTAAATATTATGTATGATCATTCAGAGTATTCCATTATTGACTGGGTGAATGCAAAGCTAGGTAATCCTGTTTTGGATATAGCTAGAACCTACATCATTTTAAAACAATATGCGCAAAGAATGGCAAATAAATATTTAAAGATTATTTCAAAAAAAGGGGGCTATGAATTAGAAGGAATCAAAATGGCCATTCCGTTGATGGCAATATTACGAATGCTCGAGACTGATGCAGAAAGTTATCACGAGAACTTAAAGGCGTTATTGTACAGATAAATTGTTTCCAATACGTAACGACTTGTGATTTTTGACAGCTTTGGATACTGTAGAAGAATTTTGTGATGGCTCATGTTTGCAATTATATCTATTATCAATTTGTTGAGGTGATGAATCATGAAAAATTATTTTAGTGATGTGAATCAATTAGACAGCAATCGATTTAAAAAATATTACGATGCGTTAAAAATAGTCAATCAATTTGAACAGGAGTACCGCGATGCTGACAAATACAGTAAGTTACTCTATCAGAATTTAGCGGAACAATTTTACCCTGATGTAATACCAATCAAAATTTATGGATCGTGGACACTAATGGATGGGACAACACGATTAGGATCGGATTACATCGGTCCGTCCAGATATTTTTCTTATAAGGCTGGGCTAAATGGAGAAGAAATTTTTGAGTTGACCCAGATTGCCAGGACACTTGGCGGCCATATGTTATGGCCGAGAAATGGCACAAATGGCTCTATTAATACAGCAAGAGGTGCGAGTCTTTATCATGACAGAATTGACTTGGCTCTTTATGCTATAAAGTGTTGGTATGAAGGGGATGCTCATTTATTATTAAATAAAAAGATGGTCAGAGCTTTGAACGATGAAGTCACAAGTAAATGGTTACTAAATTTTGGGCAGGACCTTGTTGGATTTGAGAAATTTATGAAGCACTTCAAGATGGAAAGTTTTGTTGATCGTTCTTTTCAAGTATTTGATTTAACTTCTTATGAAAAGAATGATATGGCAATTTTGACAAATGACATTAACACAGCAGCAAAGGACAAAGAAGCTTTTGAAAAATATATTGCAGGTAACCTACAATGTATTAAGCGACGTAACGAGCAAATGAACACATAAATATCTTATTGTAAGAATAAAATAGCCAGTTACTCATTATCACTGTTGAAAGCACATATGCATTTACGGCAGTCCAGAGCGTATAGCGGTTTGCCTATGTATGACTATGGTTACGGTTGGGAAATTACTTTGAGTATAGAAGAGGTACTCACTATTTTCATTTCCACGAGTTTCTGTTGGCAAGTATATGGTATCGTCGAAGATATCGGTGGTTTGGCACATTTTGCTGAAATGCTGGATGATTCGTTCCATGAAGAATAAAAAGACTTCACTTAATGTCTGGATAGCACCAAATAGATTTGTCATCATTTGATATCGTCGATTGCAAATTTCGTTTAAAAATCTTTTACGCTTTCTCGTGATTGTTAGAAGTATCATTACGAACCCACAAAAGATTCACTAAAACTATTAAATAGGTTATATCTTGGAAACCGAGCTCGTAATTATTAGAAGTATTGATTAACTCAAAGAGCCTGAGACAGAATTGTTCAGCTAAAAACAAAAAGTCCATAAACTCCATTAGGTGTTTCGCACACTAATCGAGTTTATGGATTTTTTTATTCTATATTAATTGTCAAATTAAGTTAGACAAGTTTTCTTTGCTTATGTGACTCAAGAATACTTTTATTGGTGTTTTATAGTTTAATGATTTTCGAGAGATATTATTTCTTTTTAACACAATAAATTTGATAAAAGATTCATCAACTTCGTTGAAATCCATTTGCTTTGGTAAACCATCTTTACGGAATAAACCATTAGAGTTTTCATTCAATCCTCTTTATAATGGTGCACCAAGATCTGCAAAATAGATATCACTATCATTGATATTACTGATTGATTTCCAATTTGAAAATTCCTTTCCACAATCAAAAGTCATTGATTTGAATAGATGCTTAGGTACAGATTTCATCCACTGGTTCAAACGATTTTCAATATCTATAGCTCGTCTGCCTTCTGGCTGAAGAGTGATAA
>NZ_GL622241.1:1498448-1506216 GCF_000185365.1 Enterococcus italicus DSM 15952 | reverse complement strand
TTCATGCTATCATGGAGCAGTTATTATCTAAAAAATACATTTAAAATAGTGTAGAGAAATGAATGATTATAAAAAAATGTAGAGAGATAGTGAGGGATAGGAAAGATGAAAAAAAGAAAGAGAATACTCTCTTTTTCACCAGTTCAGTGGATAACAAGTGGTTTTTTAGGATTAATTTTATTAGGTGCTAGCATTTTGATGCTACCAATTTCTTCAAGAAACGGTATGCAAACAGAATTTCTAGATGCGCTATTTACGGCGACATCTGCTATTTGCGTCACTGGATTAACGACAGTTACAACAAGTGAGCATTGGAGTGTTTTTGGCCAAAGTATTATCTTGTTATTGATTGAGATTGGTGGGTTAGGATTTATGACAATTCCAATCTTCTTTTTTGTCTTAATGAAACAAAAAGTAGGACTTAGTACACGCATGATTTTACGAGAAGCATTTAATACAGAACAAATGTCTGGTGAAATAAAAGTATTATTTTCTGTAGTAAAGATTGCTTTTTCTATTCAAGGAATAGGTATGGTTTTGTTAGCATTTCGGTTTGTTCCTTTATTTGGATGGGGAAAGGGACTATGGTATAGTTTGTTTCATGCAGTTTCTAGTTTTTGTAATGCAGGATTTGATTTATTTGGCGATAGTTTAGTAGGGTTTCAAAACGATCCGTGGGTTTTGATGGTAATCAGCTGTTTAATTATTTCAGGAGGTTTGGGCTTTTTTGTTTGGCATGATGTCTTAACAATGAAACAAGCTAGACATCGATTGAGTCTACATAGTCAAATTGCCTTACGAGTGACTGGTACTTTATTGTTCATAGGTATTATTGGTTTTTTTATTACTGAATACAATAATTCGAACTTTTGGACAGGAAGTATTATCCATCGATTCTTTAATACGATATTTCTTTCTGTAACCCCTCGAACAGCTGGCTTTTTCTCAATTGACTATTTTTCAATGTCTCACGCCGGATTAATGTTAACAATGCTACTTATGTTTATTGGGGGAACATCAGGTTCAACCGCAGGTGGGTTTAAAACAACAACTTTTGGTGTGCTTTTAATCAAGATGTATTCCACTTTTCATGGGAGAAGTCGAGCAGAATTTCGTGAACGAACGATTAGGGAAGAAAGTGTTTCTCGAGCATTTGTTTTATTCTTTATGTTTTTAACTGTGATAATTGTCAGTACAATGATTCTATCTGTGACAGAGACGATTCCAAATGTCAATCAATTAGGCTTAGAATATATCGTTTTTGAAGTTATTTCAGCCATTGGGACTGTTGGCTTGACTATGGGGTTAACACCGGAGTTATCATCAATTGGGAAAATCGTTGTTGCAATATTGATGTTTCTTGGGAGAGTGGGTGTACTAACTGTATTTTTCTCTTTGATTATAAAGGAAAATAAAGTTGAGGTGAAAATTAAATATCCAGAAGAAACGGTAATCATTGGATAGATTCATGATGTAGGAGTACACTATTTTATTAATGTAATGATTAAACCAAGTTACAAAAAAGTAAATAAGTGTAATTGAATAGCTAAATAGTTAAAAATATATTATGATAAAATAATAGCGTAATGAAAGTAAAGATTTGTATAACAAAGGAGGATCCAGTGGATAGAATAAGTAACGGAACTATAGGGATATTCATAGTTGCTATTCTAATTTTATTTATCATGAGTCTGTTTTTTTAGTTTTGTTCCAGTAGAATTGTGGATTTCGGCGTATTTTTCAGGTGTTAAAGTTGGTTTAGGTACATTAATTGGGATGCGTTTGAGACGAGTTTCTCCTCGACAAATTATTCAACCGTTAATTAAAGCAACGAAAACTGGGTTAGACTTAACAACTGATCAATTAGAGGCACATTATTTGGCTGGAGGAAATGTCAATCGTGTGATTGATGCTCTAATCGCTTCTCACCGCTTCTCATCGCGCAGATATTGATTTATAATTTGAGAAAGCCGCAGCAATTGATTTAGCTGGAAGAGATGTTTTTGAAGCCGTTCAATTATCAGTTAATCCCAAAGTAATTGAAACACCGATGATTGGTGCTGTAGCAAAAAATGGGATTGAAATTATAGTTAAAGCCAAAGTCACTGTCCGTGCCAATATTGAACGACTTGTTGGTGGAGCAGGTGAAGATACAATTATTGCCCGTGTAGGTGAAGGGATTGTCACAACAGTGGGTTCAGCTGAAAGGCATGATCTAGTGATGAAAAGTCCTGAGGCTATTTCTAAAACAGTTTTAAGTAAAGTATTGGATTCAGGAACAGCTTTTGAAATTCTGTCCATTGATATTGCTGACGTAGATGTGGGGCGTAACATTGGAGCACAATTACAAACGGATCAATCCGAAGCTGATAAAAATATTGCGCAAGCCAAGGCAGAAGAGCGTCGTTCTATGGCAGTTGCAGAAGAACAAGAAATGCGCGCAGAAGTTGAAAAAATCGTGCAAACATTGTCGAGGCAGAGGCGGAAGTTCCCTTAGCTATGGCAGAAGCATTACAAAAGGGAACATTAGGTGCAATGGATTACTACAAACTAAAAAATATCCATGCTGATACTGAGATGCGAACGTCGCTTTCTTCAAGTACAGAAAAAACTAGTGAAGAATAGTTTTTCAGTCTACGATAATGATTGAGCAGTAAAAAAAGAATTTATGTTTTTTAGGCATTTGGATAGACAAAGTAGAAAATCTTTGTTAAATTAATACTAATTTCATAAATAATCAGGTTGGGCGCAAGCTTTCAAGACATATTCTCCAAGGGTGAGGAGAGTCTTGTTTGCTTGCGCTCTTTTTGCGTTGTTTAGAAAAAAAGAAAGGAAGTTATTTATGCATTTTTATCAAGAAAAAAAGAAAAATTAATCAAGCGATTTGAGGTTGATTCAACGAACGGATTAACAAATGAACGGGTTCGTATTCTCAGAGAGCAATACGGAGTGAATAAGCTGCCTGATGAAAAAGAAAATCCCTACTGGAAAGTCTTCTTGAAGAATTTTAAAGAACCCATTGTCATCGTATTGATGGGAGCTATTGTATTATCTTTACTGAGTTCTTTTTATTCCATTCAGGTAAAAGGAGATGTGCAGCATGGAATAGAATCTTTGTATGAAGCAGCCGCTATTTTTATTTTAATTGTCATCAATGCTTGTTTAGGTTTCTGGCAAGAAATTAGTGCGCGTAAGAGTTTAAATGCCTTAAAAGAGATGAACAATCGTCAAACAACGGTCTTAAGAAATGGGAGCTGGGAAAAAATTACTGCTACAGATGTTGTGGTGGGGGATTTAATCAAAGCAGAGGTAGGCGATTTCGTTGAAGCAGATGTACGTTGGATTCAAACGAATGAATTGCAAGTGATGGAAGCACATTTAACTGGCGAATCAGATGCAATTCATAAAAATACTGAAGCAATTGATGAAGTTGTTGAAATTGGTGATAGAAAAAATATGGGCTTTTCAGGCTCTACTGTTTCAAATGGGCAAGGAATTGGTTTAGTCGTTGCTACAGGTTTAGACACTGAATTAGGAAATATTGCACAATTAATTCAAGCTGTAGAAGATAAACCATCTCCCTTACAGAATACGGTTAATAAATTGACAAAGACTTTAATGCTGATTTCAGCTGGTGTCATTCTATTTACTTTTGTGATTGGTATGATTCAGGCAGGGGAAATCAGTTTTACATCGATTGGTTCTGTGCTTTCGACATCCATTGCTTTAGCAGTAGCTTCTATTCCTGATGCGTTGCCTGCAGTATTGTCGATTGTATTGACAATTGGTGCTTCTAAAATGGCACAAAATAGAGGCCTTATTAAATCTCTTTCCAGTGTAGAAACTTTAGGAGCGACCTCTTATATTTGTTCGGATAAAACCGGTACCTTAACGAAAAACGAAATGACGGTGGTTAAGTATTATAGCAACGGCCATTATTACGCGGTGTCTGGACTAGGATATGCGCCAACAGGTGACATTCATTCACCAGAAGCAAGTGCCAAGTTGTCTGATACACTAGCCTTTTTAGAAGGAGCTGTTTTATGTAATGAAGCGACTGTCAAAGAAACAGATGGTGAATATAAACCGTTTGGGAATCCAACAGAAGTCGCATTAACAGTTTTAGGTTTAAAAGCAGGTGTAAAGAAAGAAAAACTAGAACAAGAAAAAGAAATTGTCCGTACATTGCCCTTTACGAGTAGTCGTAAAATGATGAGTGTCATTGTTAAAGAAGACGAGCGTTATCTAGTATATACCAAAGGCGCGCCAGATGTATTGGTTAATAAAAGTACAGGCATTTTAATCAATCATAAAGTTGATTCTTCAGAGGAAGCAAAACAATCATTCGTAGATACCGTCGAAGAGTATGCAGAAGCAGCCTTACGTACATTAGCTGTTGGTTATAGAGAAATTACGGAACAAGAAGCAATGAATGGATCTGTCGAAGAGTTAGAAAAACAGTTAATTATTACCGGCGTTGCCGGGATTATTGATCCTGCTCGTGAAGAAGTCAAAGAATCTGTAAGTACATTGAAAAAAGCGAATGTCGAAGTTGTTATGATTACAGGGGACCATGAAAAAACGGCCAAAGCAATTGCCTTAGAATTAGGTATTGTTGATACAGTAGATGCGATAGTGATTAAAGGTATTGAAATCGAGAAGATGTCTGATGAAGAATTATATAGTCATGTGAACCATACGAATATCTATGCTCGTGTGTCACCTGAACATAAACAACGCATTGTTAAACAATTACAAAAGCACGGACAAATTGTCGCAATGACCGGTGATGGTGTCAATGATGCACCTGCATTACGCGCTGCGGATATTGGTATCGCTATGGGGATTGCTGGAACCGAAGTGACGAAAGATTCAGCCGACTTAATTCTGATGGACGATAAATTCACAACAATTGAACAATCTGTTAAAAGTGGTCGAACCATTTATGCCAATATTAAAAATTTTATGCGTCATGAATTAACAACCAATGTAGCAGAAGTTTTTTCATTATTGATTGGTTTAATCTTCTTTACACAATCAATCGGCAATGTTCCTGGTGCGACACCAACATTAACTGCTTTGATGATTTTATGGGTCAATATGGTAAGCGATGCAGTGCCTTCTTTTTCACTAGGATATGATGTCGCTGAGTCTGATATTATGGAGGAACAGCCGAGAGATCCAAACGAATCGGTTCTAGCAAATTATACTTGGTCTCGTGTCTTGATTCGCGGAATTTTTATGGGAGTATTGGTTTATGTTGCATTCTTATGGGCGGCTCACCAAGGGTTATCAAGTAATCAAGCCCAAACCGTAGCTTTCTTAACACTGGTTTATGGCCAATTATGGCATGTTTTTGATGCGCGAAGCACGAAAACATTATTTAGAAGAAACCCATTTGAAAACAAATATTTAATTGCAGCTGTTCTATTTGCAGGTATTTCTTCTTATCTGGTGACGATTATCCCATTCTTTAATATAGTAATGGGCACAGCACCATTGACGTTGCCAATCTATTTACTGGTACTGTTTGTTCCAGCCTTACCTACCTTGATTTTATCGGGCATGAAAGAGTTGTTTGGTATTAAAATTTGGTAATAGCTATCGAAAATAGCTAGGCTTTTCTCCATAAGTAATTGAAAAATATCTAGCTTGATAGATAGGTTGGTAGTAACAAATGAATGATTGGTCAAGGGTTAGTATTAAATTTTACACCGTCGCTAAAATTGAAAGAAGGTGAGTCGATGAGATTTTTTCAGACGAAAAAGAAGAATATTTAAAGTTAATTAGTCATTACCAAATGCGAGATGGAATTGCTCGAACTGGAGTATTAGCAAAAAAAATTAGGAATCACGAAGTCGTCTGTAACGGAAATGTTTCAAAGACTAGCCGAAGAAGAATTTGTTAAATATACAGCTTAACAAGGAGTTAGCCTAACTGAAAAGCAATGAGACATATTGATTATTTAGAAAAAAAAGCAAACTTTATTAACTAAATTTCTAGAGAGGTGTTTGGACTGTTCTGAAAAAGAAATTGTAGAAATTTTGGATGAATTGGAGCACATTGATAATGAATTATTTTTCGACAAATTAGAACAGTACTTGGAAAATCATAGTAGTTAATTTAGCTTTATAGAAAAATCTAGTATCTATAGTTACAGTAAAAGTAAAAAGAATAACTGTAAATAAAATTAAATAAAAAACAAAAATTTCAAGAACAAGTTAGCCACTTTTTGAAAAAAGTGAAATTCGTATGTTATTGCTAAGTATCCGTGTTGATTTGATAATGAGTAGCGCCATGATGGTCTGATTCATACAGGATGGTATTGCCAGCCTTCCCAGACGGAAGTCATGGTGCGAGAGGCTCATTGTCAAATCAACTAAGCGTTTGCTTCAGTGCTTGTTCAAACGCTGTTTGTGGCGTCAGATAGCCTAAAATTTTTCTCGGCAATTTCTTCAATTGTTAACCCGGAAAGTTATTCAGATAATTGAACAAATTCAGACCCATTAATCTGAAGTGATGCAACGGAATACACTAGAAAAAGAAGCCCCGTATTCATGAATCAACTGATTGATGGCATAAGTCACGAAAGCTGCATCTTTTGTATCAATAGCCCAAATAATTTCAAAGCGTGTTTTACGTTCCGTTAGGGCTAACAATGCTGTCTCTGCTCCATTTCGTCTCCCAATGACCGTATCAATTTCAAAGTGCCCGAACTCTTCACGAGAAGTCACAGAAGCTGGACGCTCTTCGATGCTTTTCCCCAATATTTTCCGATTTTTTCGGGATGCTTTTTCGTTATGCAACGTTTCATTTTCATCTCTAAATCAATGTTTCGCACTTCTAATCGTTGATCATCAATAATCTTATACAACGTTGTGGTACTGACCATTTCTTCTGACGCAAATAAGGAGTGACACTTAGCGACACCGACAGTGACATCAGGTGAGTAACCTTTGGTTTTGAAGAGATACACAAAAAATGAAAGGAATGCTCGTGCTTTTGGAAATTTCTCTTTCCGATGACAGTTCAAACGATTTATTTGATACATATTTTGTGCAAACTCAGCATTGTAGTCAGTAAAATAGCGTGTTTTCCCATTAATAAGTTTGACTTGTTTCAAGTCTCCACGCTTGAATTCATTGCGGATAGTTTGCGGTGCAACACCAATTTTCTTAGTAACCTGCCGATTTGACATTCCTTCAGAATGCCAAGCAGCAATTTTTTCTCATTCCATTTCAGTTAGGTGCTGACCCTTTTGAAGTTGTGCAAGTCTCCTTATTGGTTTGGTGTTGGAACCCCAATAATACACGATAGTTCACCACGATGTTTTTTTATTTTCTTAGATGGCTAACTTGATTTTTTAATTGTCAAATTAAGTTAGACAAGTCCTCTTTGCTTATGTGACTCAAGAATACTTCTATTGGTGTTTAATAGTTTAATGATTTTCGAGAGATATTATTTCTTTTTAACACAATAAATTTGATAAAAGATTCATCAACTTCGTTGAAATTCATTTGCTTTGGTAAACCATCTTTACGTAATAAACCATTAGAGTTTTCATTCAATCCTCTTTATGATGGTGCACCAGGATCTGCAAAATAGATATCACTATCATTGATATTACTGATTGATTTCCAATTTGAAAATTCCTTTCCACAATCAAAAGTCATTGATTTGAATAGATGCTTAGGTACAGATTTCATCCACTGGTTCAAACGATTTTCAATATCTATAGCTCGTCTGCCTTCTGGCTGAAGAGTGATGA
>NZ_GL622241.1:1495712-1497834 GCF_000185365.1 Enterococcus italicus DSM 15952 | reverse complement strand
AAGTATAGGTATAGGTCATTTGTCTTCACTCCTTATAATTCTTTTGCGGGAACTATCTTGAGTGTAGCACAAATGACTTTTTTATTTGTCTAGCTTAATTTTACAATCGGCGCTAGCAAATTCAGTCTTATTTTTGTCGATTAAACCTCACGGAAGTTTTGGTTTAGCTGAATTAATTGTGAAATCAGATTGCCATATACACCAGATTCACTTGATTTGGTTATTGATTGGTAGACATCATGTGAAATGCAAGGAAGTTTTTCTTGCAGTGATTTTCCTTTATCGGTCAGTTGAATAACCAATTGCCGTTCGTCGGTGCTAGCTCGTGTGCGACGCAACAGTCCTTGTTTTTCCATTTTTTTTAATAAAGGGCTTAGCGTGCCCGAATCTAGAAATAATCGCTCACCAAGTTGTTTTACAGATAAATTGTCCTCGATAGCCGTTAGTGTAATAAAGCCTGTGTAGGTCAAGTCGACTTCATCTAAGAAAGGTTTGTACATGCGAATGATTTCTTTTGAAGCGACATAAAGTTGAAAACATAATTCATTTTGTAATGGATTGTCATTTGTGTTCATTTGAAGCAACTCCTTTCTTTTTATTTTAACAGAAACAAATTATTTCTCAAATACAATTAAATTGTGTACAATGTATTTCGTAAGATAAAAACAAACAAATGTCAGAAAGTAGGAATAGATATGAAAAAAGTTTTTTCAACAAAAATGATTAATACAGGCGGACGTAACGGTGAGGTTCATTCTCCTGATCATTCGTTTGAAATGCCAATCGCTGCTCCAGGACGCAGAGTAGCAGGTGCGACAAACCCAGAACAATTATTTGCAGCTGGATACAGTGCTTGTTTTAACAGTGCGTTGGATTATGTGAAAAAACAAGCGCAAGTGGATGGTGAATCAACTATTGAAGTAACTGTTTCACTATACAATTTAAGCCAAACTGCATTACCTGATGTTCAATTAGGTGTTGAAATCGAAGGCCACATTGAAGGAATTACGTTAGAAAAAAGCCAAGAATTATTAGAAATCGCACACCAAACATGCCCTTATTCTCGTGCAACTCGTGGAAACATTGAAGTATCAGTAAAAGCAATCTAATTTTATTCGAAAGGATGAAGCAAGATGACAAAGACAAAAGCAGTCGTAATTAATCAATACGGTGGGAAAGAACAACTGACAGATGCAACGGTGACGTTACCTGAGTTATCCGCTCATCAAGTGTTGGTTAAAGTAAAAGCAACTTCGGTAAATCCAATTGATTGGAAGTTACGTGAAGGATATTTGCAACAAATGATGCCATGGGAATTCCCGATTATTTTAGGCTGGGATGTTGCAGGTATCATTGAAGAGGTAGGTTCACAGGTTTCTGACTGGAAAGTTGGTGATCGGGTTGCGGCTAGACCAGATACGACTCGGTTTGGTACGTATGCAGAGCATACAATTGTTGATGATCATCTTCTAGCAAAATTACCGGAAGAAGTATCATTTAAAGATGCAGGTGCACTACCTTTAGCTGGTTTGACCGCTTATCAAGCACTATTTACCCATGGAAAACTTCAAGCAGGACAAAAGGTGCTCGTTCATGCTGGCGCTGGTGGCGTGGGAACATATGCGATTCAATTAGCGAAAGAAGCTGGCGCCTATGTAATTACTACGGCTAGTCCGAAAAACCATCAGCTATTAAAAGAATTAGGTGCCGATGAAGTGATTGATTATCATACGACTGATTTTGAGACTACTTTAAGTGAGATTGATTTGGTTCTTGACACAATGGCAGGAGAGGTACAACGAAAAAGCATCACTGTACTGAAGCCTGAAGGACGTTTAATCAGTATTCTTTCGATAGACGAAGATCCACGGATTCAAGAAAAAGGGATTCATGCTGAGGCTATCTGGCTGCAACCAAATGGCGAAGAATTAGCATCCTTAGTTAAGCTAATGGCTGAAAAGAAACTAAAAAGCGTGATTGGCGCTGAATTTCCGCTGAACCAAGCGGGGATTTATGCTGCACATGAACTCAGTGAAACGCACCATGCAGTAGGAAAAATCGTATTGATAAATGAATAAAATATAGGTAAAAAAGCTCTAGCTATCCTTTTTGGCTCTTTGTC
>NZ_GL622241.1:1457537-1494526 GCF_000185365.1 Enterococcus italicus DSM 15952 | reverse complement strand
TCCTTTTTAAGGGTCCCTAGAGCTTTTTCATATCTGAAATCAAGTATAAAAAAACCAATAAAAATATTATGTCTACTTACATTTATTTTTTTGTTAAATCAGGTAAGCTAATAGAAAGAAATGACAAACTATTTGGAGGAATGGGGAATGAAAAGGCAAATGGTATTCGTATGGGTGATTGGTGGACTTGTTTTGGCGGGATGTCAATCAAATGTAAAGAAGAACTCTTCCAATGAAAGCTTAACAAAAGAGTCTTCTGTTACGATAAGTGAAACGGTAGTGAGTACCAGTGAATCAAAAGTAGTGGATAAGGCTGAAACGAAGGCAATTGATATCGCAGGTGAAGTGTACGCAAGCAGTGGCGACTCTGCCATGATATCGAATGTCAGCACAAATAAGTGGCACATCCAGTATTCAACTTCAGATGGGCAAGCGGAGGCGAGCTTTGCGACGAATTGACAAGAAACACAAGCGGGCTTTACTTCGGAAACGGCGATGGAAAAAGCAGATGGGTATTCAAATTTTATAATTACTCTTCAATACGTGTTAGCATCTGATATGACAATTAAGATGAGTAATGGCGTTATAAGTCATGAAATGACTTTTACGAAGCAAAAACCAGCTGATAATGCAACGTATGATGTAGTATTAAAAGAAGATTTGACACCATTTGAAGGGACCTTTTCGACGGATAGTTTTAATCAATCCATTGCAGATTCTGACTTTACACTAGGTGGCTATACCTCTGAAGACTATTATCAGAATCGAACCACCGTCTTTCCGGCGATAACAAAGAACGGTTATTGGAATGGTATAATCGCACATGGCAAATTTGCGATTGATAGTTCTGATTTACCTAAAATGGTGAATCACTATTATGAGGTACATCTACCTGGTACGAATACAGGAGCTAATAATGCAACACTTACCTTATATCTAGTCCCACCAAACGTTAACGGACCTGACGGAATAACAAGTGATGATAGACGGGTGTTTTTTGTGGTACATAGTGGTAAATCAACCCTTTTAAAGTATCAAGCCGATGATTGGTGGAAAGCTTACCAATAAAGATGATGACAAAGAACTTTGCTATTCTTGTAAACTATAGATTTTTTTCTTGTAACTTCATTGAAAATTAGGTATTCTTTTCATGGATTGTCAAATGTGAGAAGGTGAAAAAATGAACGCAAAAGAGAAGATGCAAGAACTTATCCAAAAGAAACAAGGTGGCGGTCGATCCGACAAAATGGCTACGCCAAAAAATGATCGCAAGCATATGCGCAAAGGACCAAAAATTTATAATAAGTAAAATGAACGGATAAGTGACCATCATTTATCCGTTTTTTGCTAGGAAGGAGCTTGTCATGTACGAAGAGATAGTGTCATTATTTACCAAGCATCAAAATAAAGAAATCGCTGAACAACAGGCTTCGTACTTAAAAAATCACTTTGTCTTTTTTGGCATAAAAACACCTGAACGACGTATGCTCGTGCGCCCGTATTTAAAGCAATGGCGTCAGGCTGAGGGAATCGATTGGCAATTTATGGAAAAGTTATGGCAAAACGAGCACCGTGAATGTCAGTATGTCGCCTTAGATTTTCTTCAAAGTCGTCAAAAAGAGTTGCATTTTGAAGATATGGAGCGTCTTTTGCCGCTGATTCAATCCAAACAATGGTGGGATTCGATCGATAGTTTTGACCAGATAATTGGCGCGATTGGGTTAGGGGATCATAGAGTGGATGAATTGATGCTTGTATGGGCAGAGGACGCTGATTTTTGGTTGCGACGTATTGCGATTGATCATCAATTAGGCAGACGCGAGAAAACGAACGAAGCATTGCTTGCAAACATTCTTTTAAAAAATATGTCTGAGAAAGAATTTTTCATAAAAAAGGCGATTGGTTGGGCATACGAGATTACTCAAAAACCAATCCAACATGGGTAAAACAATTTATACAAGAACATGAAAAACAAATGCAGCCACTAAGTATCCGAGAAGGGATGAAATATGTACCAAAAGACTAATAAAGGAGTTGGAAAGCATGAGTATTGAGGCAGTTCGTAAGTATTTTGCCGAATTTGGCATGGACGATCGCATCCAAGAGTTTGAGACATCGAGTGCGACAGTGGCGCTGGCAGCTGAGGCGTTGCATTGCGAGGAAGAGCGGATTGCTAAGACGCTAGCTTTCCAAAAAGATGATGAAGTCATCTTAATTGTGGTGGCAGGCGACCAGAAAATTGATAACCGCAAGTTTAAGGCATACTTTCAAAAGCGGGCACGCATGGTTGCTTTTGATCAGGTCGAAGAAGCTGTGGGTCATGCTGCTGGTGGCGTGCGTCCGTTTGCTGTAAATGAAGGAGTCAAGATTTATTTAGATATATCCTTACAAAAATTTGTGACTGTTTTTCCAGCTTGTGGTAGCAGTAATAGTGCCATTGAGCTGACCATTGATGAATTGGCTCGCTATGCCAATAGTCTGGCATGGGTGGATGTCTGCAAAGAAGTCGAGTAATAAAAAAACGAACCGTGGAAGGCACTAATAAAGCAAGTGCCTTCCACAGTTCGTTTTATTTTTTGTCTGTTATGAATGTTTCTAATTCTTTCATAGCAGCAATCACAATTTCTGGTGAAATCTCTTCAGCTAGTAAGTGAATACTTTCTTCAGGTATGGTGGCACGTTCTGCGACTCGGCGATAGTCTTCTTCGGTGAAGTGCATATTCATATCTGCTAGGCAAGTAGGTAATTCTAGCTTTTGATAAAATGGTAGGAGTTTTTCAATCTCTGGCAAATTCTTTTCAATAACTAACTGGACAAAAATCCCATAAGCGACTTTATTTCCATGCAATTGATGATGACTTTCTGGAATCATCGTAATGGCATCGTGGATTGAATGGGCGCCAGCTGTACGCCCGTATTCATCGCCGAAGCCACCAACCATACCTGCTAGTAAGATATTCGTCTCGACAACAGTTAGAAACGCGGCATTTAATTCTTGTTGATCCATCGCAGCTAAGGCATCGTAGCTATAGGTTAGTAAGTTTTCTTGACATTGTTTTGCTGCAAAGTGCGCGACTTGCACTTCAACGGGCACCGTGTCAAGTTGGCGAATGATGGCATCTCCTTCGTACCATTTAGCTAGTGTATCAGCAATCCCAGCAATCAATAATTTACGAGGCGATGCTAGGATAACTCTTGGTTCTATCAGTACCAAGGCATTGGCTTGAGGGAAGATATCAAAGCGATCCATCGCGCCATCTTCAAAATACATCACACTTAATGGAGTATAAGCGGCACAAGTTGACGCCAATGTAGGCAGGATGATTACTGGACAGCGAAGTTGATGCGCTGCTTGTTTGGCAAGGTCTGTGATTTTTCCACCGCCAACAGCTACTATTGCTTCAGTCTTGCTTTTTTGAAACAATGCGACGACTTCCGATGTACGCTGATCAGTACACACACCACCGTAATATTCATACGTACTATCAAATTCACTTAGATCTGGCAAATAAGGCTTAGCTGCCTCCCAGGAATCATTTCCATGTAAAACGAGTAGCTTTGTAAGTTTTCGAGCATTTAAATGGTCAGGGAGGGTCGACCATGAACCTTCATGACAACTATATTCTTGTGGTGCACCACGGACGATTAATTGATTAGACATTCGCTTGTCACACTCCTTTTCTATAGTGTAATAGTAGAGCAAGACGATGGAGCTGACAAGTCAATTTTTAGAAAATTTCGACGAAAAAAAGAATCATTTGTTAAAGCATTGATTCCATGGTTATTACAAGAAAAAACCTTTTAAACTGCAGATGAATGTGCTATGATGTTACTACTATGTTATGAATTTTTATACATTAAATGAATAATTAAAGGGGAGAAAATTTGTGAGAAAGAAACAGATAAAGTGGGTACTTGCGATAATGGCTTGCCTGCTAACATTGGGGACTGTCATGCCAGTCGGATTCGTGAAAGCAGAGGAGACCGATGCAGAGTACCAAAAAATCAAGGATGCTGGTGAATTAGTTGTCGGTCTTTCTGCAGACTATGCACCATATGAGTTTCATGCGGAGGTTAATGGCACGGATACGATTGTCGGGTTCGATGTATCGATTGCTCAAAAAATTGCCGATGACCTAGGCGTCAAGCTTAAGATTGAAGAACTTGGATTTGATGCACTATTAGGTGCACTAAAAACTGGTAAAATAGATTTAATCATTTCCGGAATGACTCCGACTGAAGAACGATTAAAGGAAGTAGATTTTTCTGACCCGTATCTTACATCTTCGCAAAAAGTCGTGATCCGCAAGGCTGATGCTGACAAATACAAAACAGTGAATGACTTTAAAGGACAATCAGTCGGTGCGCAAAAGCAAACCACGCAGGAAGAACTAGTCAAAACTGAATTAGTCGGGGCAACAGCTGTTTCCTTACAGAAAGTACCAGATTTGATCATGAATTTGACCAATAAAAAAGTCGAAGGCGTCGTTTTAGAGCAACCAGTAGCCGAAGCATACGTTGACCGTGATTCTTCACTTACTTTAGCCGATGTTACCTTTGAAAATGGCACGAAGCAAACAGCAATCGCAATGCCAAAAAATAGTCCAGTACTTAAAGAAAAGATAAATGCTTCTATTAAAGAAATTGATGACAAAGGCTTAATGAAAACCTACCAAGCAGAAGCCAATAAATTAATGTTTCAAAAAGATCAAAATTTCTTCCAAAAGTACTATAAATATTACGTGAATGGTGCAGGCTATACAATCTTCTTAGCGATTATTGGGGTATTTTTTGGCGCGATATTTGGTGCAATTCTAGCACTTATTAAGTTAGGAAAAATCCGTATATTACGATGGATCGCTACTGCATACATCGAATATGTCCGCGGTACGCCACTATTAGTACAAATCTTTATTGTTTACTTTGGTTCAGGAATCATCGGCATAGACTTGTCAAAACTTGCCGCTGGATGTATTGCATTGGCATTAAATAGTGCTGCCTATGTCGCAGAAATCATTCGTGCTGGGATCAGCGCAGTAAATAAAGGGCAAATGGAAGCCGCTCGTTCATTGGGGATGAATCAACGCCAAGCTATGCAATTTATTATTTTCCCACAAGCAATCAAAAATATTTTACCAGCACTAGGTAATGAGTTTGTGACTGTCATAAAAGAATCCTCTGTTGTTTCCGTCATTGGTGTTTCTGAGTTGATCTTCCAAGCAGGAAATGTACAAGGAGCTAGCTTCAAGCCGTTCTTACCATATGTCATTGTATCGTTAATTTACTTTGTATTGACATTTAGCATGTCGCGATTATTAGGTGTTGCCGAAAGGAGAATGAATACGAATGATTAAAATAGAAGATTTGCATAAAACATTTGGGAAAAACGAAGTACTGAAAGGCATTAATCTTGAAATTGCTGCCGGTGAAGTGGTCGTTGTGATTGGTCCTTCTGGTAGTGGGAAAAGTACCTTTTTACGTTGTTTAAATTTATTGGAAACGCCGACGTCTGGTCGCATTGACTTTGAGGGAACCAATCTTTTGGCTAAAGGAGTCAATATCGATCAATTACGTCAAAAAATGGGAATGGTTTTCCAAAGTTTTAATCTATTTCCACATAAAACAGTGTTAGAAAATGTGACGATTAGTCCAATAAAGGTCAAAAAAGAAGCGGCAGCGGCTGCCAACGAAACAGGTCTAAAGTTACTAGATCAAGTCGGTCTAAAAGAAAAAAGCCAAGCGTATCCTTCAAGTCTCTCTGGTGGACAACAACAACGGGTAGCAATCGCTCGTGCATTGGCGATGAATCCTGATGTGATGTTATTTGATGAACCAACTTCTGCTCTCGATCCGGAAATGGTTGGCGAAGTATTGGCCGTTATGAAAAAATTAGCTGAAAATGGTATGACGATGGTCGTAGTCACTCATGAAATGGGCTTTGCGCGCGAAGTCGCTGACCGAGTAATCTTTATGGATGAGGGCATTATTCAAGAAGAAGGCACGCCAGAACAAATATTTGGTAGTCCTAAAAATGCTCGGACGCAAAGTTTTTTGAATAAAGTTTTGTAATAGAGGAGATAAGTACGTTGAAAAAATTAACAGTTGCCAAACGTTTTCAAAATCCAGAAGAAAATTTATTAATGGAAATCGGTATCTTAGCAAAACAAACAGAGGGACTGATTGATTTATCGATAGGTGATCCTGATTTAGATACGAACGAAACAATAATCGACTATGCAGCTCTATCAGCAAAAAAAGGTCATACGCACTACACCCTTTCTGATGGCAGTCCTGAATTTGTTCAGTCGGTTATTGACTTTTACCAAAAAAATTACCAGTTAACGTTTGAAAAAAATCAAGTCCGTGCGACGGTTGGTGTCTCCCATGGCATGTATCTCGCACTTTTGGCAATTTTAAATCCAGGCGATGAAGTAATTATTCATGAGCCGTTTTTTTCACCTTATCGAGATCAAGTGTTACTTGCAGGTGGCACACCGGTCGTAATCCCGACCTTTGAAGAAGAGGACTTCCAGCTAGACAGTCAACGCTTAAAAGCTGCGGTAACAGACAAGACTAAGGCAATCATCATCAACTCGCCTAATAATCCGACAGGGGCGGTCTTTACCAAAGATACGATGAAAAAAATTGCCGACATTGCAATTGAGAATGAGCTGTATATTCTTTCAGATGAAATTTATGAAGCATTTACTTTCTATGAGACATTTACCCCAATGGCGACCTATGCTCCAGACAATACCATTACGTTTAGCGGTTTTTCCAAAGCCTTTGCGATGACTGGCTGGCGTATCGGCTACATGATTTCACCAAGTCCAGTGAATGATGTGGCAAGGTATTTAAATGAAAACATCTCCTATGCGGCGAATTCATTGTCACAAAAGGCGGGAACTTATGCATTGGATCACTTTGATGAGTTGGTGCCAGATGTCGTGGCTGTTTTCAAAGAACGCTTAGAGTATATCGAACAACGTGTCGCAGCGATTCCTTTCTTATCTATGGGTAAGGTAAAGGGCACGATGTATGCGTATATTAATACCGAAAAGACAGGCATGACTTCCGTTGCTTTCGTGGAAAAATTATTGAAAGAGACACAGGTTCTAATGATTCCGGGTACGGCATTCGGTGTCAAAACTGGGATGAATCATGTGCGCTTGGCAGCAACTCAATCAAAAGAACAGCTTGCAAAAGCTTTTGATCGCATTGAGAAGATGACATTTTGAATGGAACAATATAAAATTACGGAAAATTAAACACGTCCAATAGTTGTGAAAGCAAATACGCTTTTCTCAGCTATTGGACTTTTTTATTTTGGACGTCAAAGAAACCGATTACAATTATGAAATAATTTCACAATTTTGTAATATATAAGGATTATTTCTACCGTTATTAGGTAATTCAATTTAAAAAATGAGAAAATCCAATGAAATTAGATTAAACAAATGTTACAAAAATTTAGGGATGAATATTGATATATCAGCATTTTAGTCGCTAGTCGATACTTGAAAAGCATTTGAATTGATATTTTTCATCTTTTTGAAACAATTCGTCATCTAACTGTCACCTATCGAGGGAAAATACTTGGTAAGATATCTCTTGTAAAGAACAACGTACTTATTCACAATACAAAGGAGAACAACCATACATGAAAATTTTTAAATCACTCGCTCTAAGTGCTGTCGCTCTAGTCGGATTCGTTGCTTATACAGGAACTGCAAATGCAGATGAAATCAACTATACAATTAAAGCAAATGATACATTATCTAGTATCGCACAAGAATATTTTGGATCATCAGATTATGTTAACCGTATCGCAACTGATAACAATATTTCAAATATAAATCTTATCTATGTTGGTGAAACATTAGTATTAAATACCGATGCTTCAGCTACAGTCGCTCAAACGACTGCAACAGCTGCTTCGACAAGCCAAGCAGCAACAACTCAAGCAACTCAAACAACACAAACAACAACACAAAGCACGACTACCTATTCTTCAACTGCAACAGGTTCTGAGGCAGAAGCGAAAGAATGGATTGCAAATAAAGAATCAGGTGGTTCATATACTGCAACAAATGGTCAATATATTGGTCGTTATCAATTAACAAGTAGCTACCTAAATGGTGACTATTCTGCAGCCAATCAAGAAAAAGTAGCCAACGCATATGTCTTAAGTCGTTACGGTTCATGGACAGCTGCGAAAGCTTTCTGGTTAGCAAACGGTTGGTACTAAAATAAATTAACTATCTTCCTCGGAAGGTAGTTTTTTTTTTTGAAAAAAAAGATAGACGAACATTCAAGTATAAGTAGGTAATGAACAAATGGATTTATGAAATTATTTTGAAAAAATGGGCGGAATAAAATAGAGGTTATGCTATAATAAACAAAAATAAAAGGAGGTTTTCCATAAATGAGAGCAGTTTTAACGGTTATTGGTAAAGATAAGGTTGGTATCATTGCAGGTGTGAGTCAGGAACTTGCCAAATTAAACATAAATATCGTCGATGTGACACAGACCATTCTCCAAGAATACTTCACGATGATGATGATGCTAGAGTTACAACCAAAAGCAGATTTTGAAATGATCCGTAATCACTTAAATGGATTGGGTGAACAGCTGGGCGTAAAAATAAGCATTCAAAATGAAGAAATTTTTGATGCAATGCATAAATTGTAGGCGAGGAGAATTAAGATGGAGACAAATCAAATCTTAGAAACCATTCGCATGGTGGAAGAAGAAAACTTAGATATTCGGACGATAACGATGGGGATTTCTTTACTAGATTGTATCGATGCAGATGCTGAGAAAGCCTGTGAAAAAATTTACCAAAAAATCACCACCAAAGCCAAAGATTTGGTGAAAGTCGGCGAAGCTATTGAAGTTGAGTACGGTATTCCAATCATAAACAAGCGCATCTCTGTGACACCCATTGCCTTGATAGCTGCAGCAAGTAAAGTCGATGCACAGGGGTGTGTACAGTTTGCTCGAGCGCTAGATAAAGCAGCCAAAGCAGTTGGGGTGAACTTTATTGGAGGGTACAGTGCATTAGTCGAAAAGGGCTACCAGGCAGGAGATCTGCCCTTAATTGAGTCGATTCCACAAGCTTTGGCGGAGACTGATTTTGTCTGTTCGTCAGTCAATATCGGGTCAACTCGTTCGGGCATCAACATGGATGCGGTGAAGCTAATGGGAGAAACAATCAAAAAAACAGCTGTCGCATCTGATATGGGCTGTGCGAAATTGGTTGTTTTTGCGAATGCAGTTGAAGATAATCCATTTATGGCTGGTGCATTCCATGGTGTTGGAGAAGCCGATTGTGTCATCAATGTAGGGGTAAGTGGTCCAGGTGTTGTGAAGCGTGCCTTGGAAAAAGTAAAAGGGGAATCATTTGACGTCGTAGCTGAGACAGTCAAAAAAACAGCCTTTAAAATTACACGAATGGGTCAATTAGTAGGACGTGTTGCCTCTGAGCGTTTGGGTGTGCCTTTTGGGATTGTTGATTTGTCTTTAGCGCCGACTCCAGCAGTAGGGGATAGTGTGGCGTTGATTCTAGAAGAGATGGGCTTAGAGTCAGTAGGGACACACGGTACGACCGCAGCCTTGGCCTTGCTAAACGATGCTGTCAAAAAAGGTGGTGTGATGGCTTGTAATCATGTTGGTGGCTTGTCAGGTGCTTTTATTCCGGTATCAGAGGACGCGGGCATGATCAAAGCAGTCGAAAGTGGCCTATTAAATCTTGAAAAATTAGAAGCGATGACGGCGATTTGTTCGGTTGGTTTGGATATGATTGCTATCCCGGGAGATACACCTGCAGAGTCGATTGCTGGTATGATTGCCGACGAAGCAGCAATTGGTGTAATTAATCATAAAACAACTGCTGTAAGAATTATCCCTGCTAAAGACGCACAAGTCGGCGATATGGTGGAGTTTGGTGGGTTGCTTGGTACAGCACCAGTTATGAAGACCAATCCTGCCAAGTCGACTGACTTTATTCTTCGTGGCGGTCGCATTCCTGCACCAATTCATTCATTTAAAAATTAGGAGTTTTCATTTATGTTTAAGCATTATATTTGGGATTTTGATGGAACACTGTACGACACTTATCCAGTTATTTTAGATGGCTTTGTCGCTGCATTAAAAGAGTTGCATCAAGTCGCAGACAGAAAAGAAGTCTATCGCACGTTAAAGGCGCATTCATCAAAAGAACTGACGCACGTATTTCAATTGCCTTTCGACCAGCTAACGTCTGTGTATAAAGACATTGAATCAAAAGATCCAAGAGTGCCCGTTCCGTTTCAAGGAGCGAAAGAAATTTTGGAGTGGGTAGTCGCTAGTGGTCATACTAACTATATTTTGACCCATCGCGATCCGCCAGGAACCAAAGAACTATTAGAAAAAGATGAATTACTCGATAACTTCAAGGAAATCATTGGCTCAGAAAGTCCATTTCCAAGAAAGCCGGCACCAGATGCCATTCAATACTTGATGGAAAAATATCAAATGAATCCAAATGAAACGGTCATGATTGGTGATCGAAATATGGATATCTTAGCTGGCAATGCAGCTGGCGTGAAAACCATCTTTTTTGATGAGGATCAACTATTAATTGATGTGCCTGCAACGTATGAAGTGAACGAATTACTCGCAATTCGTGCCATCAATTCATGATTTTGGGACGTAAATCGTTTCGTGCTAAAAAGTTCGAATCGGCGAGAGAGAAATAAGCACTATAAAATAGATCAGGAAAGCCAAAAGTTTAACAAAACTTGCGGATTTTCTGGTCTTTTTGCTTTCGTTGAATAATTCTATCTCAGTTTTTTTTGCGTAACTATTGATGAGGTGGTAATTGGATGAAAAATACGAGTAGGAGTACAAAGCAATATTTGGCGATTGGCAGTATGTTAGGTCTTTTTGGGATAAGTATTGGTGTGTGGTTCTTTCTTTTTCAAAAGCCCAAAGAGGATGTATGGACTGATGTCTCGGTGCCAACCGAGCAAACGACCCAAACAACGACGAGTGTACCGCAGCAAATTATTCTAGTAGACATCAAGGGAGCAGTCAAAAAGCCCGGAGTCTATGAGTTGCCTATCAATGCACGGCTGCATGAGTTAGTTAACGTAGCAGGTGGATTGACAGATGATGCAGAGGATCGACAAGTGAATATGGCGATCGTGTTAGCGGACCAACAACTTGTCTATATTCCCAGAAAAGGAGAAACAGTTGAACAAACCAATCAAACCCCGCAAGCAGGCAACGAAAGCAAAGTCAATATTAATACTGCATCAGCTGAAGAACTACAGACATTAACGGGTATAGGAGAGAAGAAGGCACAGGCAATTATTGATTATCGAACACAAAACGGCAACTTTCAATCAATTGACCAATTGACCGAGGTGGACGGCTTTGGTGAAAAGACTGTTGAAAAATTACGCGACTCGATTACAATATAAGAAAACGAGATTGGAGACATACATGACAAACGAACGAATTCCTTGGGATCAATATTTTATGGCTCAAGCAGTATTGTTATCACTGAGAAGCACGTGTACTAGATTAGAAGTCGGAGCGACATTAGTTAAGGAAAAGCGCATCATTGCCGGTGGCTACAATGGCTCGGTGAGTGGCGATACGCATTGTATCGATGAGGGGTGTGCGATGGTAGATGGTCACTGTATTCGTACCATCCATGCGGAGATGAATGCGCTCTTGCAATGCGCAAAATTTGGGATTTCGACCAATGGCGCAGAAATTTATGTAACACATTTTCCTTGCTTGCAGTGTACGAAATCCATACTACAAGCAGGAATCAAAAAAATTCATTATTTACATGACTATCATAATAATTTGTATGCGCAAGAGCTAATGGCGCACGTCGGAGCGGAAGTCCACCAGGTAACCTTACATCCGCACTACTTTGAGAAGCTTTCAAGTGGAGTGCTCACCAATCCGCACACTTCAAAAGAATCGTAATCAATATTTTTTGCCTGTCCTGGCAGCTACTTGTCTCTTTTATAGCTGGTATAGCCGTAGCGTGTTCCTTCTTTTTATTGCTCTTTTTTATAGTTGTATTTTTATGTTTCGTAAGCAGTACTTTTTACTAGCATTGGGAGGTATTTTAAGTGTCGGCATAGTCGCACGTGAGACGTTTCTGGCAACGCCATTTGTATCGAGTGAACAAAGCCAAAATCTGACGATACAAATCGCAGCCGATACGATTGTTGTAAATGGTGATTTGGTGAAATTCGATGGCAAGGTGGGAACGAACAAGATCAAGTGTACCTACCTTGTGTCGTCCGAGCAAGAAAAGCAAGATTGGACGAATAGGATGAATTGGCAACGACAAATCAAGGTGAAGGGAACATTTGTGACGCCAGCTAAAAAAACCAATCAATATGCTTTTGACTATCCAGCCTATCTAATTGCCAATCGTTATACTGGTCAATTTGCAATTGAGCACATCATACAAGTCCGTCCATTGCCAATGAGTATATGGCGACTTGTCCATCAGCTCAGAAGTTGGGCGATTGCCAGAGTGGAGCGATATATCAGTCCTAAAATAGGCTATTTAGTGAATGGTCTTTTATTTGGGTACCGTCAAGTTGAATTTTATGATGAATTAACTCCTTTTACACAAAATGGGTTGTTACATCTATTTAGCATTTCTGGGATGCACGTCTATTTTTTTCTAGGGTGGGTAGATTGGTTCTTTCGTCGCATTGGTTTAAGTTTTCAGGCTCAACTTGGACCATTTTTAGTCCTTTCCTTTTTGCTAGCTTGCTTTTTTGGTGTTTCGAGCAGTATATTGCGAGCTATTTTCATGTACTTGCTTTATTGGGTGGGAAAAGAAGGCGCGCTAAGACTTAGCGGGACTGATCGCTATGGCATTGTTTTGGCTAGTTGTCTATTGATTGAACCACGTACACTCCTACAGCTATCCAGTCAACTATCATTTGCCTTTTCCTTTTTCCTATTATTTGTGACGGTCTCAGTATATACACATTGGCAAAAGCTACTACATGCGCAGGTGATTCCTTTCATTAGTGCACCTCTTTTAATGTATTTTTTTTATGAATGGCCGCTGTTGAGTGGGGTTTTCACCTATTTATTGATGCCTCTTTTTGACGTATTACTGTTACCATTGGCGACGGTCCTTTTTCTCGTGTGTAGAGTGCCATTGATTGGCACAATAGTAGAAAATCTATTAATTATTTTAATGACTAGCAGTCGGTTCCTTTTAACGGTCTTCCCCAAAATCGTTTTGACGAGTGGTCAGCCATCTCTTCTACTGATAATTATCTGTACAGTCGTGGGCATTTGGTCTTTTGAAAGGAAAAAATATGGATTCATGGTCGCGAGCTGCTTATTGCTACCATTTCTTGGAAGTCGCCTCGTTCCTTTTGAAAAAGTCACTTTTGTTGATGTCGGGCAAGGCGATGCTATAGTCTTGCAAACAAAGTGGAATCGTGAGGTGTATGTCATCGATACCGGTGGCCGCATTGCGTATGAGCGAAAGGATTGGCAAGAGCGGAAAACTGAGGCGAGTGTGATGTATTCTTTGGTGCCCTATCTGAAAGGTGAGGGGATTGCAAAAATCGATGGCTTATTTTTAACACATGGAGATATGGATCATTTGGGGGATGCGGATGAATTGATGCAAGCAATCAAGGTGGAAAACGTCTACCTTGGCAAAGGAAGCCTAGCAAATGAAAAAGTCCAAGCGTTGTACTATACATTCAGTCAGCACGTTCACTTTCAGGAAATAGCGACTGGTACCAAAGTCGGCAAGCAACGAGACTTACTTGTCCTGTCACCTGAAGATGGCAAGGGAGAAAATAATGATTCATTAGTGCTATATACTCGCTGGGCGAATCGTACGTTTTTATTTACTGGTGATCTTGAAGAAGAAGGAGAGCGTGACTTGCTCAGCCGATATGGGGACTTTTCTGTTGACATCCTAAAAGTCGGCCATCATGGCAGCAAAACTTCTTCTAGCCCTGAATTTATTGACTCGCTTACTCCAAAAGAAGCCATCATTTCCTGCGGTCGTAACAATCGCTACAAGCATCCACATCAAGAAACATTGGCTACGCTAAAGGCACATGGAGTACACATATTTCGTACAGACCAAAATGGCATGATACAGTATCGGAGCGGCTTATGGAATCAGCGAACTTTTTATTTAAAAAAGTAGCATTCAGCAGATGTGCATGATAGGATAAAGACGGAAAGTAGGTTGAGAAATGTCAATTCAACAAGCACTAAAAACTATTGCAACAATAGAAACCTTACAGCCCGTTTACTGTATTCAAGGTAGTGAGTCCTATCTGCAACAAAAGGTCAAAGAAGCCTTCTTACAGCGCATGGCAATTACTGAAAATGACTTAAATTTCACTCAAATTGATTTGGAACTATTCACTGTGGATCAACTAATTGATGAAGCGGAAACCGTGCCATTTTTTGGTGATCAACGGCTACTCTTTGCCATGAATCCTTATTTTTTGACGAGTGAAAAAAAGACCAATGGACCAGATCATAACTTGGACCGTCTGATTGAGTATCTTAACTCGCCCTTACAAACGACGGTACTCGTTTTTTTCGCACCGTACGATAAATTTGATGAACGGAAGAAGATAACCAAAAGACTAAAAAAACAAGCAGTCCTAATTGATACCAAACCCTTAGCGGAAAACGAAGTCAAACGCATGGTACATGAGAAACTAAAACAAGCGAATGTGGACATCGAGCCACAAGCGTTAGAGCAGTTTTTACGATCGACTGAAATGGATCTGAGTAAGGCCATGCATGAACTAGAGAAGCTCATTCTTTTTGCTAGTGCCACTGGGCGTATAACGGGAAAGGCTGTAGAGCAACTCATCCCCAAAACACTTGAAAATAATGTCTTCGAGTTAACTGAAATGATCTTAAAAGGTAAGGCAGATGGGGCGTTAGAAGGGTATCGTGAGCTTTTGTTACAAGGTGAGGAGACAATCAAAATTAATGCGATTTTGATTGGACAAATTAGATTGTATTTACAAGTGGCAATACTCATGGAACAAGGAATGCAACAAGGGGCAATCGCGGATCAAGTCAAAGCACATCCATACCGAGTAAAGTTAGCGATGCAACAGTCGCGGAAGTATTCAAGAAGTGAGCTAGAGGGATTATTTGATCAATTAGTGGAAAATGATTACAAAATGAAGACTGGTCAGATGACCAAGGAGTATTTATTTGAATTATTCATTTTGCAAACAGCCAATCGATTAGTAGGACGATAAAAAAAGAAGTTCCTTGAACGAACTTCCTAGAAACTAGTAAGCTAATTTCTAGGAATCAATTCAAAAGGGAACTTCTTTTTTATTTAGCGATTTTTTTGCTTAGGCGAGATTTGTCGCGGCTAGCTTTGTTTTTATGGATTAATCCTTTTGTTTCAGCCATGTCAATCGCTTTAGCAGCTTCTTTGTATAACGCATCTACGTTTTCAGCTCCAGCAGCAACAGCTTCTTCAAATTTCTTGATTGCTGTACGCATAGTGCTTGTTTGAGATGAATTTTTCGCATTAGCAATTTCACTAGTGCGAACGCGTTTGATTGCAGATTCAATGTTTGGCATTTTGTTCACCTCCAAAATAAAGTCTTATACGATTATCGTATAAATCAACACTAATTATTATAACGAATCCTTGCGACGATTGCAATTAAAAGTTGTAAAGAAATTTTACTTAACAGATTTTTTTGAAATCACCAGAAGAGTAAGAAAAAAAACTTCATAAATTAACAAAATGAATACATAAAATTTACAATATTTAAAATAATGGTTTTGATTTAATTGTGGCTATGGTATGATACTTACGAAAATTTAAATGGTGGTGAAAAAATGAGTATCGCCCTTATTGTTACAATTGTGTTGGTTATGGGGGTTATTTTTGTTAATGGTTGGACGGATGCGCCAAATGCAATCGCGACGGCAGTTTCTACGAGAGTATTAAGGCCGAATTTTGCAATTGGTTTGGCTGTAATTATGAACTTCTTGGGTGCATTGGTGATGACGTATTTCAATGCACAAGTAGCCGAAACAATCAGCAACATTGTCAATTTCGAAGCGCAAGGATTACAGGCTGCGCAAGTTGCGTTGGCTGCTTCGCTTTTTTCAATTGTTGTCTGGGCAGTAGCTGCGTGGTTTTTTGGTATTCCGACCAGTGAATCACATGCACTGATTGCTGGCTTGACTGGCTCCGCTATGGCACTGGGTGGTGTAGCTGCAGTCAATATGGCGGAATGGAGTAAAGTATTAGTTGGTTTGATTGTATCAACAGCGATAGGCTTTTTCGGAGGGTATTTGATTACCAAGCTCGTTGTACTATGTTTTAGAAATGTACCAAGAAGAAAGGCAAACAAATTCTTTACGTATGGTCAAGCCTTTGGTGCAGCTGCCAACGCCTTTTTGCACGGTGCACAAGACGGTCAAAAATTCATGGGTGTATTTATGTTAGGTCTTTATTACAATAACCTAGCAGAAAAAACGGGTAACGGTTTTACCATTCCGCTATGGGTGATGGCACTTTGTTCATTGACGATGGGATTAGGAACGTCAGTTGGTGGCATGAAGATTATCAAGTCGGTCGGCATGGATATGGTGAAATTAGAAGTATATCAAGGGTTTTCAGCAGACTTAAGTGCTGCTATCTGTTTATTTTTGGCTTCTGTGTTAGGGATACCAGTATCTACGACTCATACAAAAACGACAGCAATCATGGGAGTAGGAGCGTCGAAGCGTCTATCAAGTGTCGATTGGAAAATCGTAAAAGAGATGCTTTTCGCTTGGATTATGACCTTTCCTGGTTGTGGGTTAATTGCATATTTGATGGCTAAATTGTTCGTAGCAATATTTTAAGGAGATTGAAGATGGCTAGAAAAAAACAATACAATTATTTTCAAAAATTAAATGAATTAGCAGTCCTGATACAAAAAGCAGCGATTTGTTTAGAAGAATTGGTTCAAAATTTTTCGCAAGAAAATTTAGATGGCTATTCTCAAAAAATCCATGACTATGAACATCAAGCAGATGCTATCGTGGATGAAATCACAAATGAACTTTACGATTCATTTATTACACCAATCGATCGAGAAGATATCTTGGAAGTCGCGACTCATTTGGATGATGTACTTGATGGAATCAATAGTTTAACGTATCTTTTTGAAAATTTAGCAATTTCAGCGATGCGACTAGAAACAGATTTATTTGCTAATTATGTTCGTCGCGCCTGCGATGGTTTAGAAGTAGCGATGAAGGAATTTCCGAAGTTCAAAAATTCGAAAAAATTGAAACAAATGATTAAACAAGTGACCGAAACCGAATCAGAAGCTGATCGTCTATTCAGTCGTTTGAAGAAACAATTGTTTACGGATGGCACACAAGTTTTAGAAATTATCAAATGGAAAGACGTATATGAACGTTTTGAGACTACCATTAATGATGCTGAATATGTAGTAGAATTAATAGGTGGGGTTGTCATTAAAAATTCATAAAAAAAGGCTGAGGCAAAAATGCTCAGCTACAAGCAAAAAGACCAGAAAATCCAGTAGTTGTTTTTCAAACTTTTGGATTTTCTGGTCTTTCGTTGTACTAGCGTGCTAGTTTGTCGAATTTTGCAGCAGCAAATTTTTGATAGTAGACAGTTTCTATCGAGCGACTACCCAATAGCCGATTAAAATGATACCAAGAACTATTCGGTACCATCCAAAGGCAGTAAAGTCATTTTTCTTAATGTAAGAAATCAAGAATTTTATAGCTAGAATCGATACGAAGAAGGAAACGACTGTTCCTGTTAATAATATGATCGTATTTTCTGTCGTAAAAGAATGTCCTTCTGCGAAAAATTTGACGATTTTTAGTAAACTTGCGCCAAACATGGTCGGAATTCCTAGGAAGAATGAGAATTCAGCAGAGATAAAGCGTGACGCTCCTAATAAAATCCCACCTAAAATCGTTGCACCAGAGCGTGATGTCCCAGGGATTAAAGCAAGCACTTGGAACATACCAATGAATAACGCCAATTTATACGTGATTTGATGAAATTCTGTAATCTTCGGTGTGATGCTACGATTTCTTTTTTCCACGACGATAAAGGCAACCCCATATACAATTAACATAATAGCAACTGAAATAAAGTTATAAAAATGAGCATCCAACCAATCATCTAATGGCAATCCAATGATGACGGATGGCAAAATAGCTACGATTACTTTAAACCACAGTGACCAAGTATCGTTTTTTTCAGCCTTGGATTTGCTAAGGGCAAATGGGTTTAATTTGTGGAAGTACAATACAACGACCGCCAAGATGGCACCTAATTGAATAACTACATTAAACATCGTCATAAACGCTTCTGACTCTTGCATCTTGAGTAACTCATCAGCCAAGATTAAATGGCCTGTACTACTAATCGGCAGCCATTCGGTAATGCCCTCAACAATCCCAAAGATAATTGCTTTTATAAAATTTTCAATAAACATACTTTCATTCCCTTCAAAAATTCATACGAATTTAGTATACGACAGGTCAGCAAAGAAAAAAACCATAAGTTTTGTAAAGAAGTGTAAAGAAAACGCTCCAAATAGCAATTTTTCCATCTTCTTAAAACTTATGGTTCTTATTGATTAGTTCATTCCTTTTTCAATGTAAGCCGTACTGGCAAACTCTTCAATGGTAAACTTGCCATTTTCGTACAAGAGGCGTGTCACTGATCCATTGTCGATATCGACGCGAACAGTGTTTTCTTCATTAATCAGATGCATCAAGAAGGCGATCGTTAAGCCGTGAGACACGACGACTGCTTTGCCACCGCCATTTTTTTCGACACGATGGGCGATGTCCTCAAAGCCAGTCCAGACTCTTGTCGATAATTGTTGGTAGGTCTCAGCCCAGTTAGCCGTATCAGCATCATAAATGGCATTACAAATATCTTCGAATGAGACATGATTGGCAATCATATTGTCATAATCTGGAAAATTCAAAATTCTAGGGATAACACCCCACATTTCTGCATCATAGCCACCTTCAAGGGAACCAAAACACCACTCACGAATTCGTTCATCGGTATGATAAGGAATGTCTTTGCCGTTTGGATGTTCTTTTAAAATTCGGCGCATCGTTTCAATTGCTCGTCCACTATCACTTGAGACTGCTTCAACAAAAGGAATATCACTCAGTCCACTTCCTAAATATTGAATCCGTTCAACCCCACTTTTTGTCAAAGGAGTATCACACCATCCTTGTACCCGTTGTACTGTGTTAAACATTGTTTTACCGTGACGAACGACATATAATTCAGTTTTTGCCATGAAGATTCCTCCGTTCTATACTTGTTCTTTGCGTAAATTTAGTTAAAAAAAGGGTTAGTTGCTTTTTCGTGACCAATCGTGGTTGGTTCACCGTGCCCAGGGTAAGCATCAAAGGAATCTGGTAAAGTAAATAGTTGAGTCTGGATGCTGTTTAGTAATTGTTCCAAATTCCCAGTATATAAATCCGTTCTACCGATGCTACCTTTAAACAAAGCATCGCCACATACTACAAATGAATCAAAGATGAAGCTGACACTACCGATCGAATGGCCAGGAGTAGGGACGACTTCAAATGAAAAGGAGCCAATCGTAAGCGTATCATTCAACTCAAACTCATGCTCGGCATTGCGGGCAGTAATGGGACCTAATTCTGGATGACGACCAGATAGGTTTTTTGGTGGGGATTGGAGCCATTCTTGTTCATCAGAGCTGACATAGACGGGAATCTGATACTCATCGCGAATCGCGTCAACCGCACCGATATGATCGTAATGGGTATGCGTAAGAATGATTGCTAGTGGAGTGGCAGCTGTTTTTTTGATTGCGGCACTGATCTTTTTTGCATCTGCACCTGGATCTACGACCAACAGCTCATTATTCTGCCATAGCAAATAGCAATTTTCTTGTACTGGTCCTGTGACAATTTGCTGGATATTCATGAAACATCCTCCTTTTCTTATTCATTTAAGTATACCTTATCATATATAAACTGACAAAGCAGGATGAGTCAGAGAAAAAAAAGAAAAAAGCGAAAATCAGCTGAGAAAAAGCTAAATTTCTTCACAAAAAAAATAGTGTGCTGGTTTCATAAGGTAAAATGAAACCAAGAATTGCGAGAAAAGGAGAGATTCGCTTGAAACAGTATCGTTTTCTTGGACTATTTATTGTATGCATCATGTTAGTTGGTTGCCAAAAGGCGGCTGATACGACAATCCATGTGACGACCGACTCGGTAAGAGAATCGACAGAACCAACAAGCGAATCACTTTTGTTAAAGCAAAATTTTATGCTGATACAGACGGATGCCGCACACTTTCCGCAAAGTCAAGGGGTATTTGATATTCAGAGCGATCAAATGACCGTCGTCAAACAATATATTCCAGTCGATAACCTCAATATTATCCAAGACAATAAATTAAATGCTGATGGGTCTCAGGATACGAATCAAGTCGCAGAAGACGTCATGAAGACGTTTCCTGATCAAACCTATGATGCAGATCCATATAAGGTCTACGAGACTGTCATAACTGACATTACTGTGTCGATTGACGACAGTCAGCTGCTCATCAAAGGGGCAGACAATTACCAACAACTATTTACTTTTCAAAATGACAATTACACTCAAGTGAAAGATCAAAATGACGTCATTTATGAAGTCCGCATCAGTAAATAATAAATTCTTTTGACATTTCGCTTTTTCTTTACGTTTATATGAGTAGAGAGGAAGTGAGATGATGAAAGTAGTCTTTCAAGAATTAATGGAACAAGACGTTTTGTATTTATTGGCTTTGTTGTGTTTGGCGATGTTTGTCGATTTGGTCAGTGGTATTGTGGCGGCCAAAATTACCCACGAATTCACCTCCAAAATCGGCATTAACGGGATTTTAAGGAAAGTCAGCAGTCTATTATTACTGCTCTTCTTTTTACCTGTGAGCCTATTAATACCACTTAAAGCTGGGATTGGCTTGTTGTATGCCTTTTATGTAAGTTATTTGTTTATGGAGATTCATTCGATTTTAGAAAATTATCAAAAAATGGGCTTCGATACAAAGCGAATGAAGGCTTTTATTAAATCAATACAAGATTATTTGAAAAAAGGACGCTAACAAGGTAGGATTAAAAGAAAACGGGAAAAAAGGAAGTCACATGCCACAAGAGAAAATAGCAGTACGAAAATTAGTCGAATTTGTGCTAAAAAAAGGGAGCATCGATAATCGCACGGTCAGTCTGCATACCGCACAAGAAGGTGCCGCGATTCATCGGAAGCTTCAAAAACAAGCAACTGAGCCAGAATACCAAAAAGAAGTAGCATTGTCGTATGAGGCCGTGATTGAAAAAGATCATTTGCTCGTCGAGGGACGGGCGGATGGTCTTTTTCGTGCAGAGGAAGACTGGGTGATTGATGAGATTAAGACGTCTGAAGTACCGTTTGAGTCACTGACCGAAGAGACCTTGGCCTTGTACTTTGCCCAGGCGATGGTCTATGCCTATATCTATGCCAAAGAAGCTCATGTTTCACAGATGCGTATTCGCTTATCATACTACCAAACCACCGAGAAAAAGCTGACTCAGCAAACCAAGACCTATCAACTCGACGAACTGACAAACTTTTTTGAGCAACTAGTAAAAGAATACCATCGTTGGCTCGTCTTTAAGCGCACGTGGCGAAAACACCGCAATAAATCAATAAAAGAACTAACTTTTCCGCATGGCTCTTTTCGACCTGGGCAGCGAGCGTTGTCAGCTGTTGTCTATAAGACAATGAAAGCCAAACGCACACTATTTTGTGAAGCGCCGACTGGAACAGGAAAGACCATGGCGACCCTTTTCCCGACCCTAAAGAGTCTAGGAGAAGAAGAGGAAGATCATCTGTTTTATTTGACGGCCAAAACCATTACAAGGCAAGTGGCAGAAGACGCGATGGAACATTTACGGCAAGCGGGTCTAAAAAGTAAGTCGGTCACATTAACGGCCAAAGAAAAAATTTGTTTTTTGGATAAGCAAACGTGTAATCCAGTCGATTGTCGCTTTGCAAATGGCTATTATGATCGCTTGAATGAAGCCTTGTGGGACAGTTTACACCATGAAGATACTTTCACCCGTGAAGTCATCGAACGCTATGCTCAAAAGCATGAAATTTGTCCCTTTGAGTTTTCGTTGGATATTAGTCTCTGGTGCGATGTCATTATCGGGGATTACAATTATGCCTTTGATCCAAATGTCTATTTGCGCCGCTTCTTCGATGAATCGAATGATCAAAATCTCGTCTTAATCGACGAAGCCCATAACCTAGTGCAACGATCAAAAGAAATGTTTACAGCAGCCATTGACTCAGCTTCCTTTGAGCAAATACTAAACAACTCGACTAATGACGTCAAGCTCAAAAAAACAACCACCAAGCTCATCAACGAACTCGATACGATTGCCCAATATCTGCATGACACGGGTAAAAAAGAGCATTACCAAAAGGCAAAGTCTGACACCATTGATAACTTATTGCTTCACTGGACGGGGCAAGTCAAGGAACAATTAGCCAAACAAGCAAATCAAAGTACCGACGAACAATTACTTGAGACATATTTTGCTGCATTGCGGTACTTAAAAATTAGTGAGCTTTATGATCATCACTTTGAGACTGCCGTGATAGTATCTGACACAGACACCATCAAGGTGACCTTAGTTTGCCTTGATCCGGCACCATTATTAGAGATGCGATTGAAGCAGACACAAGGCGCGGCATTGTTTTCAGCGAGCTTTCAGCCACTGGACTACTATCAGACCGTTCTAGGTGGAGACGAAGAGAGCATGCGGTTTCGCACCCAAAGTCCTTTCCAGGAAAAGCAACAACACGTCATGATTCAGGCTGGTATTGAGACAGTCTATCGTAAGCGGGATCAAACCTTACCTCATTTGACAGAAGCATTGGCGACATTTGTGCAGCCAAGAGTCGGTAATTATCTTATCTTCTTTTCTTCTTATGCCTATTTGCAACAATCCTTGACAGCTTTTCGCCAAGCCTATCCGACCATCCAAGTCATGGTGCAAGAGGAGAATATGAGCGAAGAAGACCGCAGCCACTTTTTAACTGCCTTTCAAGCAGCCCCCACCAAGACTTTGGTCGGCTTTTGTGTCCTCGGAGGAGTCTTTTCAGAAGGAATTGATCTGAAGGGGACACGTCTTATCGGTACGGCCATTGTTGGTGTCGGCTTGCCCCAAATGAATCAAAAGCAAGAGCGCTTGCGGTTGTATTTTGAAGACCAAGAAAAAGATGGTTTTGATTACGCCTATCGCTTACCAGGAATGAACAAAGTCATTCAGGCAGGCGGTCGGGTTATTCGCGACGAAAAAGATTACGGGGTGATCCTACTCATTGACAGTCGCTATCGCCAACCTGCCTATCGCCAATTACTGCCCCAACACTGGCAACCGGCTTCGATTCGGTACGATAATCAGTCAATCAAAAAAGATTTACGGCAATTTTGGGCAAGTGTCGATAATATTCTGTGAAAATGCTAGTCGAACGATAAGAAGTTGCTAAAAAAATGGTAGCGATACTTTTCAACTTTGATGATTGTTGCTATGCTTCGGATAGATTGTTTTGAGAGGAGCACCATGTCAGTGAAGCTAGCTATTAACGCCTATCATGACTTAGGCAAAAAATTATGTATTATTCTGATTACTGGACTTACAGGATCGCTTTCATTAAATTTCTTTTTAAATCCAGGAAACATCATGTCAGCTGGACTAAATGGTCTTTCCCAAATTATTGTCGCTTTTGCTGAACAGACGACGGGGATTCATTTAAGCATGGGTCTGTTTATTCTATTGTTAAATATTCCCGTATTTATAGCTGGCTTTATCCGCTTAGGCGGCTCGGCCACCTTTTTTAGCTTTTTGAATGTGGTCGTCTTATCCTTATTAACTATGGTTTTTCCAGAGGGACATGTCACGGATAATTTATTATTAAACGCACTAGTCGGTGGGGTCTTGCTTGGTGTCGGTGCGGGACTTTCGCTAAAGTACGGCTTTACCACTGGTGGGATGGATATCCTGTCGCTTATCTTCTCTAAAATTACCGGCAAGACAGTTGGGAGCTATATGATGATCCTAAATGGTATCATCGTCATATTTGCAGGGCTATTATTTTCTTGGGAGAGCGCACTTTATACGATAATTTCCATTTATGCGATGAGTCGCGTCGTAGATACCATCCATACGAGCCATCAAAAAGTCACCGCCTATATAACGACGAGATGCGCGGATGAAGTCGGTAAAAATATTGCAGCCCATGTGTTTAGAGGGATGACGCTATTTCCTTCGATAGGTGGCTACTCTGGCGTGAGTAGTCAGACAATCATGATCGTCATCACTCGTTATGAACTATATGATTTGGAACAAGCTGTACTAGAAGTGGACTCAGACGCCTTTATTAATATCGTGCCCACTCAGTCGATTGTCGGCCGCTTTGCCTCAGATGATGAGCAGCGTATTTTTAAAGCAACTGGATCATTTCCCGAATTAAAGAAACACAAACGATAAGCAATGATTTACAAATAGTTGAAAAACAGGTATGATTTGCGTATGAATAGTGTAGGAGGAGATTGGGATGAGCCAACCTTATACAGAGGAGCAAATTGAAGAAATCAAAGAACGCATTTTGATTGCGTTAGAAACAGTTATCGATCCGGAATTAGGGATTGATATCGTCAACCTTGGCTTGGTCTATGAAGTTGAATTTAATGGTGAAACTGGCCATACAATGATTAAAATGACATTAACGACAATGGGCTGCCCACTTGCAGATGTCTTGACGGATAATATCCATGATGCCTTATCTGAAGTAGAAGAAGTCGGTGAAATCGAAGTCAAATTAGTCTGGTATCCAGCGTGGACGACGGATAGAATGTCAAGATACGCACGGATTGCTTTGGGGATAAGATAGGATTTTCATTGGTTTGACAGCGTTTCTCACTCATTTAGTATGTAGTCTAAGCCGATTTTTCGGACTTCGGATACCGGATAGAATGAGGGTATTTTCGATACGGATACCATATCCAATGAGGAATTAAATTCTGAACTCTTTTATTAACTTTTAGAAAAAGTTGATAAGGGAGTTTTTGTTTTGCAAAATTTCAGGTTAGAGGAACTATTAGAAGAAATGTTATTCAACGAAAAAGCCAGAGGAATCTCACAAAAGACGATAAAGAAGCATCAGAAGTTTTTGAAACTGTTCTTTGATTTTTTGAAAAAAGAGCAGATATACTTTGTTGAAGACGTGACACCAAAAAGCATTCGTCAATTCATGTTGATGAAATTAGAAGAGGGATGTGCTGAAACATATGTGAATAGCCATCTAAGAAGCATCAGAGCGTATTTTAAGTATTGTGTAGATGAAGATTATATCAGATACGATAGAAACCCCTGTGTGCGTGTTAAATGGGTAAAAGAGCGTAAGGTAATTATTCAGACATTTAATGATATGGAAATCAAAGAGATGTTGCGAGTAGCAAAGAAGTTAACTTTTTTCAAACCTCAGAAAATGGATAAGCAACACACTGGCTATCAAACAAAATTCACGAATCAAAGAGATTATCTGCTCTTACTAATTCTTATAGACACAGGACTTAGGATTAATGAGGTAATGAACTTAAAAGATGTTCACATTACTAATAAAGAGTTATTTGTTGAAAATGGGAAAGGAAAGAAAGATAGGATTGTTCATTGCTCACCTTTGATTTATAAAGAGTATATAAAATATAAGCGAGTAGCAAATTCCTTTTTTGAATATAATGAAATAGAGAATATAGACAATTATGTATTTTTAACAAGAGAAGGAAAACAGTATAACTATATCTTAGCTGAACGAGCAATCATAAAAATTGGGAATCAATGCAAGATTAGAAAATCTATTCGGGTAAGTCCACACAGTTTTAGGCATTATTTTGCTCAAAAATTGGTTCGCAATGGCACTGATATTTATAGAATACAGAAACTACTAGGACATGCTTCAATAAAAACGACTGAGGTGTATCTAAGAAGTTTAAATATTGAAGATGAAATTAGTGAAACGGTAAATTTTTCACCACTTCAAACGATTTAAAGGTATTGTTGGTGGTTTTAATATGAAATAGGGAAAATCTAAAGAAAATACAGCTGAGGAAGCAAGTGACCCTGTAGTAGATATGGGAAATTTGCTTAACTTAGATGATGTAGATACTTAATAATAAGTAATAGAGGGGAGATTCTCCTCTATTTTTAATTTAAAATAGAGATGATTATTAAAATTTATCATTATAGTATGCATTTAATTAGACGTGCTATACTAAAAGAAATATTTTTCCAATGGAGTGTGTTAGTCAATGATTCTAGAAGAATTTTTGAAGATGGGTAGAGAAGATGCAGTAAAATATGATTTTAAAAAAGAAATTTTTCAGCTAAGGAATCTTAATTACGATAATTTTCGAGAAATTGAGAGAGTTCTCATTTACAAAGGGAACATTTTTCTAAAAGAAAGTGATTGTGACAGATTACCTTTGACGATGAGTATCTATGATACCATTTGGGGTGATGAAATAAATAATTATTTTGATATTAAAAACGTGGAGAATTTTATCCCTTCTAATGGGGAAACCATGCACTCTTTCACAAGAATATATAAAATTTATACAGATGTAATTAAACAAAATAAGCGATATCAATTTGAATGTGATGAACTTAATGAATTTGCTAAATTAACTCATTCATTAGGTAACTTTATACCTGTTTACAGTATTTATGAAAAAAATGCTTCCCCATTCAATGCTTCTAGAAATGCTAGCACACATGATTACTGGGACTTAACAATGCTTGATATTAAAAATTATTTTGCTAATAAACAAGAATTTGCACCAAAGTATATTAAAGACTCTAGCAATTGGTTTGAAATGTATCGAGGCGACAAGTTTGATAATGGATTCAATGAATTTTGTAATAAACACTTTCTAGATGATTGGAAAATGGAAGAAAATAAAACAGATTCTGATTGGAACGATAAAAATCTATTTTGGGAACATCATGAATCGAAAAGACATACAGTGTCTCATTTTGCTAATGAAGGAGGGGAAAAATTATTTAAAGAGGTAGTTGGAAAAATAAATGAATCAATTATTACTAGAGGAGAACTCATGTATGATAAATTAAAAAAGAAATTTGAGAACAGATAATGTTCTACAAATTTGCAACCTCCTAACAACGATGCTATAAAGGACCTAAATGGATACTTTTATAATTAGTATCCATCAAGAATCCTATTCTATCAACATCCCATTTTTGATTTATAGGGAAATGGATACTTTCATATTGAAATATACTATAAGTATCCATAAATATAGCACATTAGGGAGGTAATTCATGGGACAAAAAATGATTAATGTCAAACCAATAAAAAATAAGGAAACACTAATTCAATTTGGAAAAGAATTAAAAAAGGGAAAACACGGAAAAAGAGACTATTTGATTATGGCAATTGGAATAAAGGCAGGGTTACGGATTTCAGATATATTAAACTTAAAGGTATCTGACGTGAAGAATAAAATACAGACAGAAATAATTGAAATAAAGACTGGGAAAAAAAGAACCGTTCATCTGAAATCCTTAACATCAAATATTATTGATTATCTTAATACAGAGCATGATGGTGAATCAGAGTGGTTATTTCCAAGCCCGACAGATAACACGAAACATTTAGCCAGTCACCAATATTATAAAATCCTGCAGAAGGTTGCTAATAATTTAGGATTAGATTATATCGGAACACATACACTTAGAAAAACATTTTCCTACTTCTTTTTAAAGCAAAACAAAGGGGATATTGTTACTCTGATGAAGATTTTAAATCATAGTAGCCAAGCAGTAACTTTACGATATGCAGGAATTGAAGAGGAGGATATTAAGGCAAAGTTAGAAGATTTTGACCCGTTTAAGTAAGTAAAAGCACAATCATTTAAGATTGTGCTTTTTGCTTGTCTCTTTTTAATTTAACAGTATTATATTTTTCTTTATTCAAATAACTTTGAAAATACAAGTTATCTGCATTATCATAATCTGATTTGTCATTAGAGAGATAAATGGAATCTTTAGAATTCTTGTTCAGGGTTAAATAATAAAAGAAGTCAATTACAGAATGAATTGCTCGTAATGTATATTGATTATTTTCTTTCACAAAATAACCAAGGGTATTAGAATCATTCAGATAAATCAAAATATCATCCCTGATATAAGTGGAATTATTTTCCAAGTTTCTAAACGAGACATCTGCTAAGTTAGATTTTATTGCAGGAATAAATTCTTTATTAGGTAGTGCAAGAATATCAACAGTATCTAAAGAAGGTGTATAATAGCGTTTTTCTAGCATATCTGAAAAAGAAGCTACTCTAATTGGGAATTTAGTCAATTCGTTGATGATAAATTGACTAAAATACTTTCTATCTTCTTCAGAAGATAATTGATTGAACCGGTTATTTGCAAGTTTTTTTATAGTTTCATCATTTTTATAGTTATGTTTGCCTGAGGCATAGACTGAAATATAGAGCTGTTTGTTCTTATCTAGGGAATCAATCACTTGAATTTTATTGGTATATAAGCCAATTGAAACCAAATATTGAACAACCATTGCCTGTAAGTCTAAATCCTTCATATGTTTCAAGTCATATTTATCAACATAATAAAAATGTTTATTTAATTTTCCTTTAGAAATGATTTTGTTCTTTTTTAAGGTCTTTAATCGTGCCTCTAAGCTGATGCGATTGCATTGCAAGAGCTTAATCAAGGTGTTCTCATATATTCCGTTTGATTGGGTAATGATGTCTACCAATTCCTCAGAATCAATAGCCCGATTGTTTACAAAAAGTGTGTTCATATTCACTCCCTCCTATTGTGTTATCAATTTTATTTTTTAAAATTATCCATTCTCATAACTATCCATAAGTAACTCTAAACTCATAATTATCCATTCTCATTTCTATCCATCATTAAGTGGTTGTATTTGAATACAAAATTTTTCTATTTCTTGCTTAGGTAGCTACTTTGAAAAATTCATGGAGGTTTCCATTGCGATTTTTCCGAATTCACATCAAAATTGACATAGTTTTCAAAAAGTTATCACAAAAGTTCTCATTTTGTTATCATCTGTTTTTTTGAAAAAACCTCTTTTTTAGGGTTGATGGAGGGTTTAGGTAGGGTATGAAAATTAATAAATGTAAGGATTATGAAGGGGTTCATAATTTAGTAAAGTATCCCTGACTTCCAAAAGTATCCATCTCGTAACTATCCCTTTTCATAACTATCCATTTACTATTTTATCATCTAAAAGTAGGGGATGGAAATTTGAACGTTGTCTCTAAATCAACTTGACTATAAAAAAGGTGTTTGATAAAAAAATATCGCTCATTGAATGAGCGATAAGTAATTAAATAGGTGCGATAGTAGTCTAGTTTATGATGTAAAATGAACCGTCAGCCATTCTTATAGCATTTTTACCTATTGTCTTATTATTGTTATTTAAAGAATCATTTTTAACAGTGGATATTGATGAGTTCTCAAAAGCATAAAATCCAATATTGGTTACCTTAGAAATATCTAATGTTCCTGAAAAGTTAGAATAATGAAAAGCATTACCTCCAATTGATTGTAAAGAATCAGGTAATGTTAAACTTCCTGAAAAGTTAGAAAAATGAAAAGCACTACTTCCAATTGATTGTAAAGAATTAGGTAATGTTAAACTTCCTTCAAAGTTAGAAACTTTAAAAGCACTATCTCCAATTGATTGTAAAGAATTAGGTAATGTTAAACTTCCTGAAAAGTTAGAAAAATGAAAAGCACTACTTCCAATTGATTTTAAAGAATCAGGTAATGTTAATTCTCCTGAAAAGTTAGAATAATAGAAAGCATAAGCTCCAATTGATTGTAAATACTTAGGTAGTGTCAATTGACCGTTAAACTTAGAATAATAAAAAGCTTTTTCTTTAATTAAAGTTATTTTCTTTCCATTAATAGTATCTGGTAGGGTTAAATCCCCTATCATACTTGTTGAGCCAGAACATCCCGTAGAATATACCATATCATATGTTGGAGAGGTTTTGTCAATACCAGATGCTTTTATTGCATAAGTATCATCTTTTAATTCTTCAAGCAATACCCAAACTTCTGACTCATTCTTAGATTCATTTTTGTCTCTTATTTTTACATATAATTGATTTTTATAAATGGTTGAATTTGTTTCATCTGTATTAATATTATTTTCTAAAATGATTCCGTTATTTAAAGCAGTGGTTGACTGATTAAATCCATTTGTAAAAATATTAGCTAGTGTTGGTTTTAAATTGTCTTTAAATAATACATAACTGGTTAACGTAAATATACCAAAAATTATAATTGCAACGACTATAAATAGCCCTTGACTCGTTCCGTTTGTCATTGTAAGATACCTCCATTTGTTATTTTATAACTATTTAAATTATAGCAAGATACAATTATTTTACAAATTTATAGAACAGTAAAACCTCTTTTGATATAGGATTAAAGACTTTTTTTATTGCTGTTTCAGCAGAATAATAGAAAAGTAAAGTGACGATTTATTTCCTCGACAATTGTTATTTTTTATGTAATAATAAAACTACCTTGACGAGAACCATTTGAATAGCCTCTATGGTTTTAAATGATTTTTTCATTTACCCTGTCTATTTCCCAGTAGTCAGGGTATTTTTGTATTTAAAAAGAAATTATTAAACTAAGGAAAAGAAAGGAGGAGACCTCGCATGAGAAATAAAACGATTGGCTATATTCGCACTAGCAAAAATACGCAGGACTTAGGACTAGAAGTGCAGAGAAAGGCATTGGAAAAGTTTGAACCTGATGAATTATTTTCTGAGCAGATTAGTGGAAGAAAGGAACATCGAACAGAACTTGACAAAGCATTGAAACGTTTAGAAAAAGGAGATACCTTACTAATTTATAATTTAGCTCGGTTAAGCAGGTCATCTAGGCAATTGGTAAATCTGATGTCTGAACTGAATGAGAAAGAGATATATCTGAAAAGTATTCAAGAATCCATTGATACCAGAACAGCGAGTGGACGACTATTCTTCACCGTTTTAGCAGGTATAGCAGAATTTGAAGCAGAAAGTATTAGTTTACGAACAAAAGAAGCGTTAGCTAACTCGGATAAACAGTTGGGTAGACCACCGATTAAGAAAAATAAACGCAAAAGAATTATTGTTTTGTATCAAGAAAATCAGCTATCTTTGAAAGAAATTGCAGTAAAATGTGGAGTATCCGAAAAAACTGTTTATAACATTGCTAAAAAAGCAGGCTTGTCCAGAAAATGAGACTTGTCATTTCAATGGACAAACGATAGAATTTAGTAGTATAAGTTGGTAATTAACCGGAAATAAATCAACGTTTTTTACCGACACTGCATAAAAAAATAAAATACATAAAAAAGACGATTGTATCAGTATTTCTAGAGTTGATATGGTGGTCTTATTTTGTTGTGGCAAAAACGTTGATTTATTACCTCGTTAGAATTTATTGAAAGGGTTGATTTTATGGCTTTAAAAGATGGGATAAAAATAATCATTCAAGATGTAACTGAACCAGAAACTGAAAAAGAGGGTTGCTTAACAAAAATTGGAAGTTTTATTGTTGCAATGGTTGTAATTATTGGATTATTGAACCTATTATTTAGATTTCTAATGAATCATCCACTCGTTTTGATAATGGCTATAGCGGTTATCGTATTTTTCGTCGTTCAAGCAAGTAAAAAATAAGGAAGTGTTAGAAATGAATTATTGCAGTCAGTGTGGAGAGAAGTTAGCGAAAGATTCGAATTTTTGTGAAAAATGTGGCAAGAGCGTGAAAGGCGAACAAATTGTTAGGCAGTTTGAAACTCAATTAAATATTTTTCGATTGAATCAAAGGAAAGTTAGCCGCTTTATTAGTTTTATCAAAAATAATTTGATTGTTCTATTTACTTTTATAGTGATTACTATGCTTATCCTAACAATTAAACCCATTTTGGGGTGGATGTTTTTTGTTGTGTTTATTATTTTTGGTTATTGGTATGCAAATAGTAAGAACAGTTCAGAACATCTATTGAATAAAAAGATGAAAGAAAAGGTTATGATGCTTGATAAGCAGGAAATAAAAGGGTTCACAAATGGTTTGCTTCAAACAGCTACTCAAAATCTTACGGTTAGAAATGAACATATAGAACAATCATCAAATAATAGAAATGACGTTTTGGAAGATAAAAATGAATACCATAACGAATCAGCTAGAATGAACTCTAGCTGGATTGTTTCATTAATCGGCATAATATTCTATTATACAGGCGTATTCTTAGCACCAATACTTCATGGTGAGATTAGTGGTTTGGGGTATGGGTTAGATTCTACTATTACTTTGTATGACTATCTAACGTTGCTCTCGAAGATGGATGGTGGCTATCAGTTTTTATTAATTGTTATTCTGATACTTCCGATTGTTTCATTTGTTCTGTTGTTTATTAATCATATAGTTAGTAAGTTTATTCAAATTTTATTACTTGTAGTAAATGGATTATTTTTGTTTAAAATAATTTCTGAAATAAAAACTTATTCAGTTTCTTCAGAGTATTTTGATATAAGCAGTTCAAATTCTGTCGGATTTGGGATTTTATTAGTAGGGATGGGCATTATTATGATGATAGTAACAACTATATGGAAAGTGACTAAGGAGTAAGACAAATGAACTTTTGTAGTAAATGTGGAGAAAAATTAGTAGATAATCATTGCCCGAAATGTAAAGGAAATACATCAAAAAGGTTTTTTAATAAAAAATCTGTGTTAGTTAGTTTATCTGGTATTATTATCATTTGTTGCAGTTTCTGGCTTTATAAAAACCATGTAGAAAGCGAATTTATTGATAATTACAATAATCTATATTCTGATAGTACAAAGTCGGTTCCAAATATGGATTTAGATGAGCAAAAAGTAAAGAAAAAGGAGAAAAGTCTTTGGGCAGTATCGGGAGATAAATTAGAGTATAAAAGACAATTGGCTGATGTAAGAGAAAAAGTGAATGTTAGGGATAAAGTCAATCAACTATTTGACGAACCTATTCCAGATAATTTCGATTCTACGTATTTGACCATTAATTCAGATACTCGTATAGAAACACCTGAAATTGAAGGAGATGACACCTTTTCTAAAGGATTGCGTTCAATCGTTAATTATTATAACCGACAATTTGATATGCTTGAAAGTGTGGAAGAAACAATCAATAGTTGGAATATTGCCTTGATTGATTTGACGGATATTGACACATTAGAAAACTCTATTCAAAGCATCAATGATACAAAATTAAATGATAAAGCTAATGAATTGGCTAGAGATATCGTGACGATTAAAACGGATTTTGAAGATTATTTTAATCAGCATGTTGGCTGGCATTTTAATCTTTCAGATAATAAATTAGGTGATATCTATCACTTTAATTATCCTGAAAATCAATTAAGTTGGGGTGCTTTTCAAGGAAGTGGCATGGATGGGTATATGAATTCAGTAAAGTATGATATGAAAAACAAAGTCTATTATATTGTCACTCCACTTATCAGTATGGGAAAGACAGTTTATGATACCACAATCACGCCTATCACCCTAATAGACAAAGATACGATTTCTATTAATAATCAAACAGCCATGTATGACCCTGAACAGGCTGAAGCATATAACGTATTCCAAAATAAGCCAAGTGCGAAAGTAGATGCGATGAAAAAAATAGCATTTGATACATCAGCAATTGAAATAGCTTCTAAAGATGATGCGACAATCTATTTCAGCAAATTTAAAGATTCGATAGGACTTCCAGAGAAAGTTTCTTATGAATTTATTACTGAAGAAAAGGAAATGTATGAATTTAATATACGTATTAATTCTGAAGGTAGTGAAGAAGTTACAAATCGAGCAGGAACAGCAATTGTCTATCAAAATGGTTACATGACTTATAAGAAAGCAGATTAATTAAAAAGAAGGATAGAGATAATTTGAATCAGTTGTCAATAAAAAAATATGTGAAAAATAAAGTAAAGCGAACGTTTATGAGAGCCAACGTAACCATTCCTAAGATTGTTTTAAATAAATTGGCAAATGAATTATATAGTCAATTTGAAAAACTATCTGATAAGCAGCAGGAAAAATTGATATTTTCCGAGGATTTAGTGATTAAATTGTGGAATATGCACATGAATAAAATGAATACAGAATTATTAGAAGAGATATGAATTTATTCATATCTCTTTTTTTATTCAAAAATTATCTCAAAATTATCATCAAAAACCACTTAAAAAATGACCCTTAAAAAAGCCTTATTTATTAAGGGTTTTATACTTGTTGACAAAATTAATAGATTGCTGTTACATCAACGTTTTAAAGCACTATTTTTCAAAAAACATCTCTCAGATGCAACGAAAAAACTTTTATGGGGAATTATCCACTTCATGTTCAATTTAAGGCGTTTTTTAGTTCGGGTTTAAGATAGAAAATAGAATAAACGTTGATATATCAATGATTTTAATAGTTTTGATAAATCTAAGAAAGAAGTAATAAAATAAGAGTATTCTTTTAATAAAAATCCACTAATTATTTTTTGTTGTCCGAAAATGGTATCCATTCTTGACTTCAGTTGACAATTGATGATATAGTCCGGACCTAAATTGATTAATAAAATAATTTCTGGAGGATAAATCGAATGAATTCAAAGAAATTAACAGCAGAGGAATTGACTGAGAAACAAGAAAAGGTAAAGGCTTGGTTACATGTTTTAGATAAAATATATGGAGTGAAAATGACTATTTTCTCTAAGGCGATTGGTGTTCACAATCAAAATCTACATAATTTTAGAAAAGGAAAAAGGGGATTAACAGAAGAAAAACGGTGCTTTTAGAGAAAGTAATTGTTAGAAAATATGGAAGGTTATTGATGTTGGAGGATAGTGACTATGAAATTCTATCTAAGTAACATTTCAAATAAAGAAAAACCAGACCAATATATGGTGAAAAAGATTTCTAATACGATTTTGAATAATCTAAGAGAAATGAGCATGCAAGAATTTGCAGAAGAATTAGCAGTAAATGGAAAAACAGTGGTTTTAGCTGAATTATCAGAGAATAAGTTATCAAAAATGACGAAAATTATTGGTCAAGAACTAGTGATGTTGGATTTTGATAACAAGGATGAGAATAATTTATATACGATTGAAGATTTAGAAGCTGATACGTTTATGCAGGAGAATGCTAGTTTTATATACAAAACATTCAGTGATTTGTTCTCTGAAGTTGATAAATTTAGAGTGGTATTCCATCTAGATAAATTAGTGACTGAGAACCAAGAGATAGAACAGATTTATCAGGCTTTATTTAAAAAATATCCCCAAGCAGATTCATCTGTTGGACAAACAAGTAGATTATTTTTCGGAAGTAATAGCGGTTATGAAGTGATTGATTGGGATAACACGTTAGATACTATTGGAATACTAGAAATTAATAATACAGAATCTACTGAGATTGCAAAAATTATCAGCGGTGAAATAATTGATGATTCTATGCCAAATTATGAGTTGCTGAAATTAGGAAGATTGGATATTGTTAAAAATAAACTAGGAGATAATTATAAACAAGAATTTCCTGATGATTATAATGCAATGAACTATTTTAAATCATTAGACATGAGAGAGTTTCTTGAATTATCTGAAGAAAATCCATTTTTTGATATTTTCCATAAAGAAGATAATCCTAGTGCAAGTGTGTTTTATGCTGAAGAACATGGCATTTATTTATATAAGTGCTTTTCTGCAAGTAATAAGTATTGTGGGAATATTATCTCTTTATTGGAGCGTTATTTAAAAATATCTTCAATCGAAGTAGTTAATTTATTAGTAGAACTTACTGGCTCGACTGTAACAAATACTTCACAACTAGGTCAAAGTAAATTTAATGCTCAAAAATTTAAGCGAGAACTACAATCAGGAGAATTAAAACAAACGTATCCTGAACTCTATCAATATTTTAGTAAATATCAAGTGGAAATTCCTATTGTTTTAGACTTTATGTATGATTATGTTTATATGGATGATAATGGTGAACTAAGATATTTAAATTATTACAGCATTAAAAATCTGGCAAAGCAATTAGCTAGAGTAACGAACCAAAAGAAAGTAAGCTTAGATAGGACAAGAAAAATTCTTTATCATATGATTGTTACTGAGATTGTTAAAAAGAAACCAGAAGCAGAAATTCCTAAGGATATATTTAATGGTTTGATACTGGAACAAAAGAAAGATTGCACTAAGCTAAGAACGAGTAACATCTACGAACCAACAAACTTGACGGATGAAAACACAGCAGTTAGTGAAGGAATCGCTAAGGTTTTAAGAGAAAATAAAGTAACAGTCGGTAGTTTAAGTTATGAATTGGTATATAGACTTTTTGGAGAAGAAAAGGCTTATCAGGATTTTCCACAATCTTATAAACCACTTGTTGAACAAAAAAAAATAAAGATGAGTAAAGCAGACAGTAATTTAAGCCAAGCAAGTGAGAAATTGGAAAAAGCTTCAGTTAGAATTATCATGAACGAGATAGAAGAAAAAGGATATGTATACGAAAAGGATGTTATTTCTAAGTTAGCTAAAGCAAGAAGATTAAAGGTTCGTGACACTGCAGAAAGATTTAAGAAACTAAGAGCGGATATATACAATAAATATGGTTTAAATACGTGTAGACTAACTAAAGAATTGTATAATCAGTTAGGGATTAAGGAGAAGTATTCATCTAAGAATGTTATATATAAAAGTGAATTAGCATATTAGACAGGTAGTGTTTCTATCTGTCTTTTTCTATTAGA
>NZ_GL622241.1:1455968-1457220 GCF_000185365.1 Enterococcus italicus DSM 15952 | reverse complement strand
TTTAACTAAATGAAAGTACTTAGATAATCTATAAAAGCCTCTATCTAACAACAATATACATAATATTATATAAAATGAATTAATGAAGTTTTTAGATAATAAAATAACTCTAAATGTGTTTTAAACAGCATATATTATCTTTAGAGAGTGTTAGAAATTATTTTCGATAAATTATACATAAAAATTTAAAACGTCTTAGAACGTAAAATAAGCAGCATAGAATCAATTGTAGAAATCCATAAAATATTTTTGAACTTTTAAATAGTAAAATGACTTTGTGGATATTAATTTAAATCATAATCTGATGGAAAGATAAAAATTTTACTTGTACCAGTTTTATGATTTGAAAAACTATATGTAAATATTGATATACAAACGTTTAAGTGTAGTTTATGAAAATCTTCGATACAAAAAACACCTTTCAGACAAAAATAAGTGGTTAATTACCCACATTTTTTTCTTCAATGAATCTGAGAGGTGTTTTTTTTTAAATACATTGAAAAATCATTGATATTACAGTAATCTTGTGTTTTTGTCAACAAGTATAAAACCCTTGATAAATAAGGATTTTTTAAGGGTCATTTTTTAAGTGGATTTTTACAAAAATTTTGAGATAAAAAAGAATAATAATTTTGAATAGCCAATTTAGATTAATTTCTTTAATTCGATTGCAACAATTTCAGTGCTGATAAAATATTCAGGTGTTTGGCTACGATAAGGAGTATTTGCTAAGAATTTCATAATAGTTGGTTGTAGATTTGTTTGGAAATCAATTTCTTCAGTAAAGAATTGACAGTGTTGAATCATACTATTGTTGATACTGATAATTGAACGATTATAATTTGAAGAAATTTCCAATCTACCAGCTTTTAGAAAATACTTTTTAATTTGAACAGGTGGCATATTACTATAACTAAATACTTCTTCAATTCCTGCTTTAATCATATGGTTCAAATCTTTTTTATTTTTAGCATTAATATCAGCTAATACGATTGGTGAAAATGATTTATCATTTACTAGCACCAAAATCTTTTTTCGATTAAAAGTAAAGTAGTTTGCGTGCCAAGAATAAAAAGAACGTTCTAAATTAGGCGATTCTTTTTGTGATTTTGGAATAGCCGAAAATAGAGGCAATGCTTTTTTAGTGGGTATGAGATTCATAATGTCCTCCAAGTGATTTTCTTTTATTATATCAGATGAATTTCTGTTAGGAATTAATTAATATACGTTTGTTTTAAAGCAATAAAATACC
>NZ_GL622241.1:1455410-1455918 GCF_000185365.1 Enterococcus italicus DSM 15952 | reverse complement strand
AGAATATTATCTCTTTTTATATCAATTCAAAATTGCGTATTGAACAAGAAAAATACGTATAGTTTTCCCTAGAAAATACTGGCATAATTGATAGAAATCATTATACACATCTATATAGGATATTCCCTCTAGATGTGTATAATGAGGAGGCTTATAAAAGCTAATAAAATCAATAGAAAACTACGTGTTTTTCTAAAATCAATACGCACTTTTTATATTCCCTCTAGATGTGTATAATGGGAAGGTCAAAAAAAGTCAATAGATTCTAGGGTAATTTACCTGTTTTCACACATATCTTTACGCAAAAACTTATTTACACTTGATAATTGTGTGATAAAAATAGCTATAAAGCGTTGATATATCAGTGTTTATATTTTATGGTGACAGCAAGATGTCATCTTGCTTACTTAATTGATGTGCTTAGGTTCAGTAAAATAGCTAAAATTTACTCTTTATCAGTGATTATGTATTTTTATATATAACGAAATTCTATATTTATCTCTTTTTG
>NZ_GL622241.1:1449266-1453470 GCF_000185365.1 Enterococcus italicus DSM 15952 | reverse complement strand
ATGGAGCTTCACAAGGACTTTTTGTAATCGTAGCGGTGGTAATTTTTGGTATTTTCGTATTAATCGCATATATTTTATTCCGTGAGACATTACAACCTAAATTAGCAGGTATTTTCAAGAATGCCACAGATACAGCAGAAGCAAGCTTGAATTATGTGAAACCATAAGGTTAAAACATAAAAAGTGTTCTACAAATTTGCAATTATAGAAATAGGATGTTATCTTATTTATAGAGATGCGAAACAAAAAAAGTCATATTTAAATTAAGAGAACAGTCTAGTCCACTGTTCTCTTTCCTTTTGGGCAAGTAGATTACTCTGTTTGTCTTTTTTGTATACTTATTGAAAAAGAAATATTAAAATTAAACCAACAGCTATAGATTTTAAAAATTGAATAAAAATATATTTAATAGCAAAATGATACATGAGATTTGAAAAATCTTAAAATACATTTTAGGTAATATAGAATTGAATCTAAAGCTAGGAAGTAAGTTTTTTTGTTATTTAAAACGTTGATTTATCAACGATTATTTAAGCAGATATAAATAGTTTATATAAAAAATACCTCCCAGATAACTTTAAGTGTAGAATTACCCATAAAAATTTCTTCGTTGTATCTGACAGGTGTTTTTTTGAAAAATAGTGCTTTAAAACGTTGATATAACAACAATCTGTTGATTTTGTCAATAAGTAGAAAACCCTTGATTTTGTTGACTTTTTCAAGTGTCATTTTTTAAGTGGCTTTTGATAAAAATTTTGAGATAAAAATACTTATTAGTCCTGATGGAGATAAAATATTAAGAGCATTTGTCTTTCTAAATTGAAATGAGTAAAGAAATATTTGATTGAATAGAAAAATCGTATTTTTTTATTGACTATAGCAACGTTGAATGATGGTCTTCAGAACCATCAAAATGAATGGAGACTATTATTATGAATTGAATGCGTCACTGTTATTACAAGTAATCTAAGCTATAAACAAGCTATTTTCTCTTTACTAGCATTAGAGGCATTGTCTAATGATTGTGTGGGAAATCAGGTATATCGAGAAACTGTGCAGAATATTATTCATCAAACAATAAATAGTTCAGAAATGGAATGGACTATTATTGAAAGCTTTCCAGAAATTGAAACCTAGTCTGCTTTAGACTAGGTTTTTTTATATCCCTAATTAAGTTGAAAGCTGTTATAATTAAAATGAATATTTTACAAAGGAGAAAAATAATGACATTTGATGAACTTATTCAATTAGCAAGGGAACAATCAAATGAGATTCAAAGAGATAAGGGAACTCTTTTTGAAAAAATCGCACAAATTTATTTCAAAAATGAACCAACATACAAAAATTTATTTTCAGATGTTTGGTTATTAAATGAAGTTCCAGAAGAATATGCAATCCCCAAAAAAGATACGGGGGTTGATTTAGTAGCAAGAAATGAAGCCACAGGAGAATTGACTGCTATTCAAGCTAAATTTTATGACAATAAAATATATAAAAGACATATTGATTCATTTTTAGCTGAACTTGGAAAGTCTTATTATTCTGATGGAATTATTGTGTATTCATTAGATTCATTGAGTAGTAATGCAGATGAAGCGATTAATCAATTATCAAAACCAGTTGCACAAATTGGTTTGAGTGATTTAAGAAATAGTCAAGTTGCTTGGGAATCTTTTATTCCAAGTAGACCGAATGAAGTAAAAGTAAAGAATGTGAAGAAAACTAGACCTTATCAGAATGAAGCGATTAATTTAACAATTGATTACTTTAAGGAAAATGACCGTGGTCAATTAATTATGGCACCGGGAACAGGGAAAACCTTTACCAGCTTGAAATTAGTTGAAAAGATGGCTAAACAAACGAATAAAGAAACCTTTAATGTTTTATATTTAGTGCCAAGTATACAATTATTGAGTCAAACATTGATTGGTTGGAATAATGACACGGAACTAAGTATGCACTCTTTTGCTGTGACAAGTGATAGAAATGCTTCTAAAAAGAAAAATGATGATGAATTGTCTGCAAAAGATATTGGCTTTCCTGCGACAACAGATTCAGAAAAATTACTATCCAATTATAAAAAAATAGAGAATAATCAACGTGACTTAACGGTTGTGTATTCTACGTATCAATCTATTGAAGTTCTACATGAAGCACAAGAAAAAGGGTTTCCTGAATTTGATATCATTATTTGTGATGAAGCACATAGAACAACAGGGGCTAAGGCTTTAGGAGAAGAAGCAAGCGTATTTACAAGAGTTCATAATAATAACTATATCAAAGCAAGTAAACGCTTGTATCAAACAGCAACGCCTAAAATTTACGGAACAGATGCGAAACAAAAAGCAGAAGATTCTAGTATTGTCTTGTCATCAATGGACAATAAAGATATTTATGGAGAAGAAATTTTTCGATTAGGGTTTGGACAAGCAGTTTCAAATGATATTTTGACTGATTATAAAGTAATAGTCTTAGCAGTCGATGAAAAGGTTATTCAAAAAGACATGCAGAAAGTTTTATCTGATAGTGAAAATGGCTTAGATGTTGATGATGTTTCTAAATTAATTGGCGTTTGGAACGGATTGATGAAAAGAAGCAGTGTAGATAAAGATGCTGTTTTTGAAGGAAAACCTATGCAAAGAGCTATTTCTTTCATTAACACTATAAATAATTCAAAGAAAATTTCTTCGCAGTTCAATGAAGTAGTCAATGAATACCTAGATGGAAACGAAATCATTCAACAATCAATCAATGTTCGCCATGTTGATGGTATGATGAATACCTTAGAAAAGAAAGAAGCCTTAGACTGGCTTTCAGAGGATTTTGCAGAAGATGAAACTCGTGTTCTTTCAAATGTGAAATTTTTAACTGAAGGTATAGATGTTCCTAATCTAGATGCAGTTATATTTTTAGCACCTAAAAAATCACAAGTAGATATTGTCCAAGCAGTTGGTCGAATCATGCGAAAATTTAAAGACAAAGAATATGGTTACATTATTCTGCCTATTGTTATTCCTGAAGGGACAACCCCAGAATCAATTTTGGATAACAATAAAAAATATGAAGCAGTTTGGCAAATTTTAAATGCGTTGCGTTCAGTAGATGAACGCTTTTCAGCAATGATTAATAAACTGGAATTAAATAGAAAAAAACCTGAAAATATGGACGTTATCGGTATAGGTGAAGCACCTTCTGTTGAAGATATGGAGAATACTTCAACAATTGGTGAAAAGGACGATGCCATTTACCAAACTTCTTTAGATTTAGATTGGGGAGAAATTGAGAACGCTATTTATGCAAAAGTTGTCAAAAAGGTAGGAGATAGAAGATACCTTGAAGATTGGTCAGAAGATGTTGCGAAAATAGCCCAACGTCATATTGAACAAATAACCATTATGATTAAAGATAAAAACTCTAAAACCGCTATTGAATTTGAGAAGTTTCTAAAGAGTTTACAACACAATATCAATGAAAGTATTGATGAAAAACAAGCAATTGAAATGTTAGCTCAACACCTAATTACTGCTCCTATTTTTGAAGCTCTATTTGGCGAATATAGCTTTGTAAATAACAATCCTGTTTCAGAAGCAATGGATAAAATTGTAGAAGAGTTGTCAAAATTTGGTGGATTTAATAAAGAACAAGATGAATTAAAAGAATTTTATGATTCAGTAAAATTACGTGCTGAAGGCATTGACAACGCAGAAGCAAAACAAAGAATTATTATCACATTATATGATAAATTCTTCTCGAAAGGTTTTAAAGAAACTACGCAACGGTTAGGAATCGTCTTTACCCCTGTGGAAGTTGTTGATTTCATTGTTAAATCAGTAGATGATGTGTTAAAAAAACACTTTGGGAAAGCCATTGAAGATGAAGGCGTTCATATTTTAGACCCCTTTACAGGAACAGGAACATTTATTGTTCGGACATTGCATTATCTAAAAGATAAGTTATCAAATGGAGAAATAACTTTAGCTGATGTTACAAGAAAATATACGCAAGAACTACATGCAAATGAAATTGTGTTATTAAGTTACTATATTGCAGCAATTAATATTGAATCAACTTTTGCAGAAATTAATCATGAAGAGTACAAACCTTTTGAAGGAATCGTATTGACTGATACCTTTGAATCCACTGAACAAGAAGATACGTTAGATGATTCGTTCTTTGGAACAAATGATGAACGGTTGAAACGTCA
>NZ_GL622241.1:1445894-1447788 GCF_000185365.1 Enterococcus italicus DSM 15952 | reverse complement strand
GATTCTTATATACAAGCTATCCGATGGGCTTCTGACCGTTTAGGAGATTCAGGAGTAATTGGCTTTATAACTCCAAATTCCATTATAGATAAAGGAAGTTTTGATGGGTTTAGAAAGACATTGTATGAAGAATTTAATCACATATATTCAATCAATCTAAGAGGAGCAATAAAAGGAAAGGTTGGAGTAGATGCTACAAAAGAGGGACAAAGTGTTTTTAATATACTAATTGGAACTGCAATAACTATTTTAGTGAAAGATGATTCTGAAAGTCATTCAATTAACTATTTTGACATTGGAGATTTTTTAAATAGAAATAAGAAGTTGAAAAAAATTTCAGAGCTTAAGTCGATAAAAAATATTTCTTGGAATACAGTTTACCCTGATGAAAATAATGATTGGATTAATCAACGAGATGAAAAATACGCGAATTATCCAAAAATGGCAGGAGAAATTTTTGAAGATTGGGCAGTAGGAATCAGCACGAATAGAGATGCGTGGGTAATTAGTTTTGGCAAAGAAAATTTAGTCGATAATGTTCAGCGAATGATTAAACAATATGAAACTGAACGTAATAATTTGAAATTAAATAATTCAACTACAGATATTGATAGAGATAGTAGTAAAATTAAATGGTCGTCTGGTTTAATTGATAAACTAAATAAGCAGGTTGAAATTAATTTTAACAACAATCGTATCCAATTAATACAATACAGACCTTTTACTAAAAAATTTATTTATTATGAAAATAATTTAGTTGAAAGACCGGGAAAATACCGCAATTGGCAAAAGGGAAATCCTATAATTTTTATTACCGGTAAAGGTTCACGGAGAGAATTTTCCACTGCAATGATAAATTTAATACCTAGTTTAGATTTAATAGAGAAAGGACAAGGTTTCTATCAATGGCACTTAAATGAAGGGAATCTTCTTTCTGAAAAAAGCGATAATATTAATGGCAAAAAGTTTGGGTTGTCAACTGAAGAGACTTTTTATTATATTTATGGACTTCTTCATTCAAAAGCTTATCGAGAAAATTATGCGAGTGATTTAAAAAAGGAACTTCCTCGTATACCATTAGTTAAAGACAAAGAAAAATATGTAGAAATTGGTAAAAAATTAGCTGATTTACACTTAAATTATGAAGATGTTCCTGTATATGACGGTGTAAATATAGTCTTTAAATCAGATAATCCAAGTTTCAAAGTAAAGAAGATGAAACATCCTAAACGTGGTCAATTAGATACCATTATTTTTAATGAAGATATTGTTATAACAGATATTCCTGAACGTGCATATGAATATGTTGTAAATGGAAAGCCTGCTATTGAATGGATTATTGACCAATATCAAGTGAAAAAAGATAAAAAATCTGGGATAGTGGATGACCCTAATGAGTTCTCAGATAATCCAAAATATATATTTAATCTATTGTTGTCTATTATTAATGTATCTTTGCAAACAATGGATTTAGTAGAAAGTTTACCGCCATTGGAGATAATTGTCTAAAGTTTAAATAGTTACAATAAGAAGCCTTTAATTGGGCTTTTTATTGTATAGAGTAATTTGATACGAAATAACTTTACATCAAAATTTAGAGTTATCATAAATAAAGGATGTGTAAAAAATTGTTAGAAAAATTAAGAAAAACTTTTTGGACATCATACTTAATTGTTATAAATCAAATAATTGATTGGTTTAAAGCAAAGTCGAATAAAATTGAAGAAAAAAATAATGCTGGAAAATTTATTCAAAGTAGTTTATCTCCAAAGATTTTAAAAGGTATAGAGTTAGAACGAATAATGCCATATATTAAGCGAATTCATGATGGTGTTAAAAATCCTGATGTAACTAATATTGCTTTAATGGGGAGTTATGGTTCAGGAAAGAGTAC
>NZ_GL622241.1:1441678-1444980 GCF_000185365.1 Enterococcus italicus DSM 15952 | reverse complement strand
AGTTATGGTTCAGGAAAGAGTACGATAATAAAGAATTTTGAATTTCTTTATCCTAATTATAAAGTTTTGAATTTATCATTGGGTTCCTATTCTAAACAAGAATTGGAAAATCAAGAGGCGAATGCAGAGGAAACTGATAATATTAATGATTTGAATGAAAAATTAGAAAATAGTTTGGTAAAACAAATGATTTATAGAGAAAAAAATTCTAAGTTACCATATTCACGTTTCAAAAAAATCAATCATATTTCGAGTAGAAAAAAGATTTTATTATACTTCCTTTTTTTGTCATCACTAATAAGTTTTTTTTATTTAAAAGATTACCTAAATTTAAAAAAAATAGTTTTGAGTAATTTCGAAGAAATCGCCAGTAACACTGAGTCTCTTGACTTGATTTTGTATTGCTTCCTAATAGTCAGCATTAGTATTTTATTTTTTCAAATCTTTCAGACAGTTTTGAAACAATTCAAACTTTCAAAACTGAACTTTGCTAATGTTTCAATTGAAGAGGACAAAAATAATTTTTCTTATTTTAACAAATATATAGATGAGATTTTATATTATTTTGAAACGAATAAGTTCGATGTGGTGGTTATAGAAGATGTTGACAGATTTAAAAGTATTCGAGTATTCGAGCATTTAAAGGAACTTAATCTACTTCTAAACAATTCAAAACAAATCAGTCGGGAAATCACATTTATATATGCTGTGAAAGAGGATATATTTTCAAATTCAAAAGAAGATATTGAGGAACATGAATCAGAAATTAGAACGAAATTTTTTGAACTAATTATTCCGATAATACCAGTCGTAGATACGTTTAATTCAAGAGAATATCTAGTACCTATGATGAAAGAGAAGTCAGTGACGAATTTAGATGGAAACTTCGAGAACTTTTTGAAAGACATCTCCTTATATATTTCAGATTTGAGGTTGTTGACAAATATCGTTAATGAGTTTTTTACTTATTTAGATATACATGGAAGTTTATCTAGAAGCATGAACAAAGAAGCTTTATTTTCAATAATAGCGTTAAAAAATCTAGTCCCTTCTGCATTTACAGAATTACAAAAGTCACAAGGTTTTATCTATGAAATAATTGTTCAGGGTAAATTTGATGGTGAATTAATTAGAGGAGTAAAAGAAGATTTAACAATAATTGAAGCTGAATTTAAAAAAATCGAGGAACAAATAAATGTAGATAAGTTATCTGAAATAAAGAAATTTTTATTTGACCAAGGATTCTCTAGAAATGATAGGATAATAATCAATGAACAATATAGAAATCTAACAGATTTAGATATGACATTTATTGATTATATTTTAGATAACGATGAAGAGGATATTAGTTTCAATTCCCCATATCGAGGAACATATACAATTCCAAAAAACAGTTTTATTCACATATCAAAAGAAAAAGATTCAATTTTAAAAGCAAGAATGGAAAAACAACAGGAAGAGTATGATTTAAAGAGAAATGAGTTAAATACTTTCATCAGGGCATCTTTGAAACAAAAAATAAAAAAGTATCCTGAGTTAGTAAAATTAATATATGCAGAAATGACAAAAGAAAAATACGACAATAAAGATAAGGATTTTATTCTGTATATTTTATCTAATGGTTATTTAGCCGAAGACTACTCATCGTATTTATCCATTTTTTATGAAAAAAGCATGACTATTGATGATAAAAATCTATTAGTTAAATTGAAATCTAATCAAAGTGTTGAATTTAATGAAAAACTTGATAATCCAGAAGGATTTGTTAGTGAACTTTTACCACAAGATTTTGAAAAGCAGGGAATACTTAACATCAATGTTTTGAAGTACCTATTTTCTAATAACTTTAAAGATAAACATAAGATTCGTGAAGCAGTTTTAGAAAAAATCTTTATTCAAGAAGAAGATTTATATTTAGAAAATTTGAAAATAATTTTAGCTGAAGATAAATTGAATATCGCTAATTTAGTTTTTGAATTATTAAGAAAATATTCGAATGATTTTATAGAAAAATGCAATGCTTCAGAAAAGAACCGATTGATTGATTTGATTTTTTATGCTTGTTTAGGTGATATAACTCTATACTATGGGAAAGATAATAGAAAGAATCTATTGTTACAGGTATTAAGTAAGTATAAGCCAGTTTATGAAGGTAATGAAGAGTTTGAAGGCGATGAAGATGCGTCTGACTATGTATTCTTAATAAGAGAAAACATTTTAAATAGACCTAATTTCTTTATAGAAATTGAAGACTATGTAGAGTCTAATACCATTATGGAAGTCTTATCTGAACATAATGAAGAGACATTTCAATCTGCGAAAATCTATTTTAATGATATAGAATTAGATAACTTGTCTGAAGAACAATATGATAAATTTATTCAATGTGAATTGTATAGATATGATAAAAATATGTTTTCTAAAATTTTAAACTACAAAAATTCAGATGAATTAAAAGCGGTCTCTTACGCAAATATATTAAATTCTAAGATAGATAATTTAATCAGAAATACGAATACAAACTTAGAGTATTTTGTAGATGAAGTTCTATTTTCATTAGACGAATTATTTGAAACCGAGGGAAGTTTTTTAAGTCTATTAAATTCCCAAAAACTTAATAAACTAGATATTAAGACAAACCTAATAAATAAATCGAATATTACAGTAGAAAAAATTAACCAAGTAACGGATTCTTCGCTTTGGGAAACATTATTAGAGAAGAGAAAATGTAGTATCACATGGGAAAATATAGAAGACTATTATGAAAATGGAGAAATTGATTTATCTGTTATAAACTCAATATTCACTAATCAGAATGAAGTGATTTCTCTTAAAAAACAATATGATAAATCTGATTCAAAAGATAAATTAAAAGTATTGCTTAAAAAGATGGTTGATAATAAAGCGATAGGTATTACAGAGGATAATATTGAACTACTAGGGATTACAACATATGATGCAGGCAATCTTTCAAGTCAAAGCACTCATATTTTAGCTAGAAATAATTTAATTGATTTTAATATAGAAAATGTTAGTAAGTTTAAGGAAGATGGTGTTATTGTCGAGGTAGTACTTAATCATCCTAATGACTTTCTAGAAAATTTTTCTGAGATTGACTTGTCAGAAGATGAAATGCTTTCTCTCATAAAGAATTGGAAACTTGAATCAATTAAAGAGTTGCTAAGTATTATTGTTAATGAAGAATCAGATGAGTTTTTCAAAAATACTAAATTATTGGATATTCTGTTCGAAAGAGGAATTTCTTCTGATGATACACTATTTGTAAAATTGCTTGAGAATAT
>NZ_GL622241.1:1439475-1441306 GCF_000185365.1 Enterococcus italicus DSM 15952 | reverse complement strand
TTGAATTCTTAAAAGAATATTTTATCTTTAACTTAAAAGATAGGACATTAAGTAAATCAACAATTGAACAAACGCTTAATTTATTCTTAGAGAATAATATTACTGATTTTTCAATAGAAGAATATGATTGTATATTTGACAATTTTTCAAATACGGAACTATTCGTTGGTTTAGTCAATAATCTTTTCAAAGATAAAAAGTTGAATGAGATTTCTATAAAAAATATAACATATTGGCTGGGAACACAGAACAAACCAATCTCTGAATTGACTATTGATGAAAATGGAAAAAATAAATCAGTTGAAATAGAAAATACACCTCAAAATGTAGAGCTAGTGAATAATTTAGATAACATTGGCATAGTATCTACTTTTTACGAAAAAGAAGGTTCCATTATAAAGGTGAACATGCGAAGAAAAGTACCAAAAGAGCTAAAAACAGAATTATTATGACACAATTCAGCATAAAAACTGGAAGAAAGAATTTGAATAATAGTAAAAATAAAGAAATAGGGAAGTTCATTGATTCTGGAATAAATACGGATTTATCTAAAAGATTATAAACTTTAGAGGAATTGAAAGAAGTATTCTTGAAAACAGATTGGAGTAGATAAGTTTGAATATCCAAAAAGCATTAATCGAGCTAACGATAAATGGAGTGGTTAGTTGTAAACAGCTTGCTGATTTTTATGAAGCTTATCATGAAGATAAAGAATTTAAGGATGCAGTTGATTTTCTAAGTGGGAGTATAGTAATAGATATGGGGCAATTAAAGGACGAATTGTATGCTTCTGAAGATTCACATGTATTAGGGGCTGTAGAATACATGCAAAAGCATTATCCTTCAGCAATCTTATTGATAGATTTAATTCCTAAGGATAAGAGAAGGTTTATTTAATAAACATATAACTACTGACTATTTTCTAATTCTACTGGGTATAGTGTAAAAACTTTCCATATTCTAATAAATTGGGTCTATTTTATTTTAGTAATGTTATCTAAATCCTTGATACATGTGGCTAAAATCCATTTTATTTTTGGGTCTGGATTTTGAAAATTTGAGGTAAATTAAAGAATTTAAGACTGTATTCTAATTTGAAAGATGAAATGTGTCAATTTGAGTTATTGGAAAATAGAGTGGAAATCTTAAATGAAAAGAGTGTGGTAGACTTAAAACTGATTTCGTATTTTTGAAGTTTTTGTATGAAAGATACCAGTCAGGAGGGTGTATATGAACGGTTTGTTTGGCGATAACATTATTTTTTTTATTTTTGTTTGCGTGCATAACTATTATGAACTATTCGAGATTGACAGAGAATCAAAAAATTATCTTATTTTATTTGCTTACTTTCGGTTTAGCCATTTTAAAGGTTGTTAGTATTATGAATAGTATTTTGTATTTGACCATTGTGTCTTTCTTCTATTTGGAATTTTTGTCGGAAGATATTATTAAGATAAAATTTGTGAAAAAATTGAGATATAAGATTGTGGATTTTTTATTTTTGATGATAGTTCAATACAAGTTTTTTTTATTTTTTTTAACTCTAGTTTTTACGAGTGCAAGAGTGCAAAGTTTTGCTGGAGGATTGGAATTTGATATGTTTAATTTGAACTCCGTAATGGATTTATGTTCAATCTTAATGTTTTTTATTACAGTATTTGAAATTTCAAAAGAAAAATTTAAAATTAAAACATTTACATATCTTTTAACTGAGATTTTTATTCCACCTATTAATGATAGTGAGCTAGACATCTATGAAGATTATTTAAATATTTTAGTGAGAATGGAGGATAAAACATATTATTTAAGAAGGAATAGCTATAATATTTTT
>NZ_GL622241.1:1435746-1438973 GCF_000185365.1 Enterococcus italicus DSM 15952 | reverse complement strand
CTCGACACAGAAATCAAGGACTCAAGATTAGTATTAAAGAATATGTTCGTGCGTCACAGCATTTGAGAGGGTATTCTTCACTTGAAATGCAACTATTAAGAACAGTAGCTCTCGATGAAGGTTATTACAAGAAAATAACTAGGAAAATATTTGAAATTTTGTATACAAATATAATTTTTAAGAGTATGAAAGAATATTATGAAAAAAATGATTACGTTAATCATGAAAGGTTTAAAGAATATTTGTTAAGCATTTACGTTCGTAATGTCAGAACTAAAATTAATGGTGTAGTTTTTACAAAGATGACAAAATATTTAGGTGAAAGTCCTGAAAAATGGAATAAAGAAAAATTTTACTTAGCTTGTTTAGGGTTATCCTTTCAACCTAAATTTACAAATTTTTATGTCTACGAATTATATGATGATTTTATAAAGAAATTAGAACTTGATACCAAATTAATTAATCAAGAACTCGTGGGATTGTCTAAGTCTGATAGAAATTATTATGGTGGAGACAAGTAATGAATGTAGACTATATTCTAGATGAAAATGTTGATTTTTTAATGGGTTTTTCCAATAAAGTCATGGGGCAATTACCAGAAGAACGTTTATATGAAAGTGTAGAAGATAATCGCCTGAGATTTTGTTTCGCAGTATTCCAGAACCAGTTTAATTCTCTATTTTCATTCTTAAATGAAAAAACAAAGTTTAATAATCATTTTAATGCAGACCCTAGCAGAGAATTAATTATACTGATTGATAAATATGAAGAACTTGAACATGCTTTATCTAGAACTGATTATGCTTTTAAAATGATTGATAATTATGTAGATACCATTCGATTCATTCAACCGCACCTTAGTAATTCTGGTGGGTCAACTATTCCAGAAGACTATCAGTTACTGAATATCGTTAAATATGAACCAATCATTTATTTTGATAAGCAAATTGAAATTGTTAAGGAGAATAACAGTTTATACTCTTCTTTAAAATTGGTTAATTCTGGTTCTTATGCTATGGTTTATAAGTTTAAAGATACTTTTTATAATCAAATATTTGCTTTAAAAAGAGCAAGAAAAGAACTAACATCTACTGAGTTAATACGATTTAAAAAAGAGTTTGAAAATATGAGAAATATGGATTCCTTATATGTATTAAAAGTTTATAGCTATAATGATGATGCGAATGAATTTATTATGGAATACGTGAAACAAACGCTAAAAGATTTTATTGATTCTAATAATACCAAATTAGAATTATTTGAAAGGAAAAGGTTAGTTGCTCAACTTTTTAATGCGTTTAAATACATTCATTCTAAAGGGATTTTTCATAGGGATATTTCTTTATCCAATATATTAGTAAAGGAATACGATGACAAAACCATTATCTTAAAAGTCTGTGATTTTGGTTATCTCAAAGACTCTGATAGCACACTGACTCGCCAAAATACTGAATTTCAAGGAAGTTTAAATGACCCACAGTTGAAAATTATGGGAGCGGATAAATACACCATTCAACATGAAATTTATGCGTTAACTCAAGTTATTTTTTTTGTAATGACTGGGAGAAAGAATCTGAATAATAATAAAGATAAAGAAGTAGAGAAGTTTATAGATTCTGGTATGAATACAGATTTATCTAAAAGAGTAAAATCGTTAGAGGAATTGAAAGAAGTATTCTCGAAAACAGACTGGAGTAGATAAGTTTGAATATCCAGAAAGCTTTAATAGAACTAACGATAAATGGAGTAGTGACTTGTAAGCATCTCGCTGATTTTTATGATACTTTTCATGAAGATAAAGAATTTACAGATGTGGTCAAAGTTCTAAGTGGAAGTATTGTAATAGATATGGCTCAATTAAAAGAAGAATTATATGCATCAGAAGATGCACACTTATTAGGTGCTGTGGAATATATGCAAAAATATTACCCATCAGCAATTTCATTGATAGAATTAATTCCTAAGGAAAAGAGAAAGTTCATCCATTGAAATAAAATTTATTAATTTTAAACATGTATCTTTGTTATAAAAAATGAAAAATTAGCGATGATTTTGAGCTGTATTTAAGGACATATTTCTGAAAATATTTGCACTTTTGAATTGCTTGTTTTTTGAGAAAATTTAATTGGACTACAGACAAGATGCGTAAAAAAATCCTCATTAAGTATGTAGTCCAAGCCATTTTTGGGGACAATTCAACCGTTTTTTGAGGTATAATGAGTCTGCAAAAGTTAATAAAAAGAACAGAATTTTGGCTTCTAACATGCACTGGAATCGAGGAGAGACTATCGCTTTAACGCAGGAAAAAGCGATAGAAATGCTGATATAACAGCACTTGACCTTAACGACAATGGGCTGCCCACTTGCAGATGTCTTGACGGATAATATCCATGATGCCTTATCTGAAGTAGAAGAAGTCGGTGAAATCGAAGTCAAATTAGTCTGGTATCCAGCGTGGACGACCGATCGCATGAGCCGCTATGCACGGATTGCTTTGGGGATTAGGTAAGTTATAGTAAATTTTCATTTAGAATTTAGTCTGAGCCGATTTTCGGACTATGCGAACCAAACTAGTAAGAAAAAAACGTTGAACTCTTTTATTAACTTTTAAAAAAGGTTGATAAAAGAGTTTTTGTTTTGCAAAATTTCAGGTATGTAGAAATGTTTCAGAGGGTAAAGATTAGAGAAATTTTACCGAAAATGATACAGAAACCCAAGAAATTTGGAAGTAGTATGATCTTTAGATTCCTTTTCAAAGAGAGTATACTCTTTTAAAAGGAAAGTTGATACTTATGCTAGGTAAGTAGATGAATTCAAGATGAACTAACAAACGGAATAGACAAGGTGATTAGATGGGACTCATATTATTATTTTTCTGTATAGTAGTGGTCTATAAACTATATATTTCATACAAGAATAAAGATTTTTCTAAACAAAAGATTGATGCAATAATTCTTTTTGGATTAATTTTTTTAATCTTGCTACTATTTTTTCTAGCACCTATAAGCATGTAAGATTTTTGACTAAACAGTGTTGAAAGTGAGTCTCCGTAAGGTTTACATGTATACTGCAACCCGAGTTAACTATACAAAATTATCTGTCTTTCTATTATTTTCCTGTAATTAGCGTATTTACTCTTGAAGAGATAATCGTAATCTAGTCTCATAAAAGGAGAAAAATATGGGAGAGTTTGTTCAGTTTTATGTAGGGTTCTGTTGCAAAGTTTT
>NZ_GL622241.1:1426189-1434727 GCF_000185365.1 Enterococcus italicus DSM 15952 | reverse complement strand
AACCATCCAGTTGATCCAGTCGATCCAGTCGATCCAACAGAGCCAACGGAGCCAACGGAACCAACGGAGCCAACGGAACCAAGCAAGCCGACAGAACCAAGTAAAGCAGTAGACACAAACCCAATTGAAAACCCAGCTAATACAGATACAGGCGTTGTGATTGTTGCAGTTGAAGATAGTAAACCAATCATTTAATTAGCAGACGGAACAACAAAAAAAGTTGAAGCTAAAGAAATTGGCGCAAATGTTCAAAAAGACGGAACAGTAACAGTTAAAGGTTCAGACGGAAAAATGAAAGTTTTACCAAAAACAGGAGAAACAGAAAATATTGCATTGTCTGTCCTAGGTTCATTAAGGGTATTAGGATCAGCATTCATTTTTAAAAAGAGAATCTAATTAAGTATTTATAAAAGCATGGTCGCAAGTTTCACTAGCAGCCATGCTTTTATTGTATCATTGCAGGACGTTTTGAAGATGAATGTATACTTTAAAATTAAACAAGCGCTTAGAATCGTTCTAGGCAACACCAATAACAACAGATAGAATCAGCAACTTGGCTTCATTTTAAAATCATGCTATAATAAATGTGCGAAACGATAAGATTTGTTGTTACACAACAACACAAAAGCCCAACCTACTGGAATAGGTTGGGCTTTTTTTGCACCAGGCGCGAATCTGGCGTGTGGGTTAGCAAGCAACTTGCTTTCAATCGTTGTCTTTGTCCTTCTCTTCTAACCAATGAGAAAATAGTTCAGTGACTATGCCAACAAGTATTGGCGCAACGATTAACGATAAGATTTGGTAAAACACAACAACACCCCCTTTCGGGGCAAGTTGCCGTTAATTAGTATAGCATACTCAATATTCTAAACAGTTGGTAAATTAAGATTAAAATCACAAATCACTTGTTTATTAAGATATTAATTGTCAAATTAAGTTAGACTAAATATTTTGATAGAACCATTTCTATTCTGAACCATGAATTTAGTGAATTTTAAAGGAGTGTGAAATATAAATCACACTCCTTTAACTTATTTTAACCGTGATTTCAAATCGCTTAGTTCACTACTTAAGATATCATTTTGCTCTTTTAAATTTTCAAGATCCCGTTTCAATTGTTCGTCATCTTTTTCATTATGCGATCCTGAGTGCATACCCCTCATCATAAATATCATCATTATCGGACATAATAAAAGTAATAACCACTGCATTGTCATCGCTCCTTAACTAAGTTCTTTAGAGTAGCAACTTCTTCTTTTAATTGCTCAGTTTGGATTTTTAAACTTGCTATATCATTTTCGGAACCAGTGTGTTTTGAATGATCTTCTCCATGCATATGATGATGCCCAGCATGTCCGTGCCCTTTATGCATAAACATCATTGAGATAGGACAAATTAGTAGTAATAGTAGTGGTAAGAGATTAAGTAATGCTTCCATGTAAATCTTCCTCCTTAGATTTTTTGAGATAGATGTAAGTTAATATAGAGCCAATTAATAGGACTATGGACAGGACTTGAGCCATTCTCAAGTTTGCTGTTAGCATTAAACTGTCGGTCCGTAATCCTTCAATCCAGAATCTCCCGACGGAATATAGTGAAAGATAAATTAAAAATATTTGCCCAAAGAACATTCTATTTCTAGACACCAGAAGCAAAATAATGAGTACTCCTATATTCCATAAAGACTCATATAAAAAAGTCGGATGATGGTAGGCCCCATCAATATACATTTGATCAATTATGAAAGATGGGAGTTTCAGAGATTGCAGGAACTCTATGTCTACAATTTCTCCATATGCCTCTTGATTCATAAAATTTCCCCATCGTCCAATGATTTGTCCAATTACTATACTGGGAGCAACTACGTCAGCAACATTCCAAAAAGAAAGATTTTTCTTCTTGCAATAAATAACCCCTGTCAATACAGCACCAATTAATCCACCATGTATTGCTAGACCACCTTCCCAAATTTTTAAGATACTTAAAGGATCATCAATGTACAAAGGTAATTCAAAAAGTACATAGTATAATCTGGCCGATATAATAGAAACTGGCAATCCATATAACAACAGATCAACAATTGTATCCTCAGGCAATGCCGCACGCTTTGCTCTTCTATTAGCAACAAAATATCCGATTATGATCCCAAACACTATGAAAATGGCATACCAATAAATAGTAAATGGACCAAACGAAATAAATACTCTGTCGTAGGGTTCTCTCAAATTCTTCCCTCCTTCCTAATGAACTTGTTTTGACTATAGCAGGCTATTATGGAAATTTTATGTAGACTTTTTGACAGATACATTGGTACACATTTTCTACACAAGTTTTTTTATCATTATATTAAAAGGAGTGATCTAATATAAATATTAATTTAATGAAAAAAAGCATGCTATTTCTATTATTTTTTGTCTTTGCTTTATCCCTCGCGATTACATTGACAATCAACTTCCCTGGTTTGCTCAAAATCAATTTATTCTTTCAAAGCGATATAAATTTTCAAAACTGGAGTAGATCTCAAGTGAATCAAGATTTTAGAAATTTAATGGGCTATTTAAATAATCCTTTTCAAAAAGAATTGGTTTTTGATAATCTATACGTCTCAGATCGCGATATAAACCATTTTAAAGATGTTAAATTTTTGTTCCAGATTAACTATTCATTGCTTCTTTCTACGAGTAGCATTCTTTTATACCTAAACAGGAAAAAATTAGTAACGCGTGATCAAGTCAGAGAAATCACTAGTTTAATCAAGTGGATGATAATATCAGTCTGTGTAATGGCACTTCTGTTTTTTGATAAAGCATTTGTGCTTTTTCATCAAGTATTTTTTGACAATGATGATTGGATGTTTGACTATCGTACAGATCCAATTATCAGTTTTTTACCGGAAACATTTTTCTTTTTATGCTTTTTATTAATTGTAACTATAAGTGTTTCTACTTTGACAACAATTCATCATTTGTTTAATAAAGAAGAACGTACTTTATGAATAGCCTAAGGAGGGATGGTCTTGGTCGAACACAAAATACAGGTATCGAATTCAGAGTTAGATATTTTAAAGTTTATCTGGAGATATGAACCGGTAACATGTGATTTAATAACACATGGAATGCAAGAGCGTAATAGTTGGCATCCCTCCACAACAAAAACGTTAATAAGAAGGTTGTTAGATAAAAATGTGATCACGTTTAACACTTCAAAAAACCAAAGATACTACACTTCACTGATTAAGAAGCAAGAATTTTTAGAAACCGAAATACAAAGGTTACTTTCTGGAATGGATGAAGGTTGTATATCAGAATTAAGCTACTATTTAAACGGATTGGTTAAACGTTCTGACACGGAGGAATTCAATGATTTCAAAATATAATCTTTATGGAATGACTTGTGCAGTTTGCGCAACAACAATAGAGAAAAAAATTCATGAGTTGGATGGAGTATATTTCGCTAAAGTTAACTTAACAACTGAGGTTCTAAAATTGGAATATGATGAAGGTGTTTTGTCTAATCATACAGTTATAACAGCTATTCAAGACATTGGTTATGACGCTGAGATTCGAAAAAAAAATGAGATAAAGGTATTTGGAATAAGTGGAATGAATTGCTCAGGGTGTGCAACAAAAGTAAGAAATGCTTTGGAAGCAGAGCCAACAGTCAGTGTAAAAATAGTTGATTTGGCTAGAGGTACAGTTACTTTCGATGCTGATTCAAAATTAACTTTAACATTCTTAAATCAACTACTAAAAAATACAAAGTATACTGTAACTAGGAATATATCTATATAAGTATAAGTATATGTGGGGGAATCAACACAAAATCTCCACATATTTTTTTTATGGTAACTACATAATAGATATGGGAGATGATGGGTTGAAGAATAATAAATATATTTGGTTAGCAGCAACAATATCAATGTTGACACTAGGCGGTGTTTTCATATTGATTCAACAGCAGAACAAGGAGGAGCATGCTGAAGTTGTCTTTCAAGAAGAACAACGACAAATCTCAAGTAGAATGTCCAATATGATGGGGGATAATCAAGAAGCTGATTTGAAGGTAGTACACCAAACGGAGAGACAACTATTGATTCCCCCTGTTCTTGAACCATCTTCAAAAAGCAAAGAAAATGTGATATATGATATAGTTGCTCAAAACGGAGAAGTTCAAATAATGGATGGAGAAAAAACTGAAACATTAGGCTATAACGGGGATTTTTTAGGACCAGTTATTAGACTGAAAAAAGGTCAAAAAGTTACTATCAATACAAATAATAATCTTGATGCTAGCACATCTTTTCATTGGCACGGTTTGAAAGTAGCTTCTGATGCAGATGGAGGTCCACATCAGATTATAGAAGCAGGACAGAAAAAAAGTGTAACATTCGAGGTTGATCAAGAAGCTTCTACACTCTGGTTTCATCCCCATCCGGAAGGAGAAACAGCATCTCAAGTTTATAAGGGTTTAGCAGGTTTGATGTATATTGATGATGACAACTCAAAATCATTAGATTTACCTTCCAAATATGGTGTCGACGACATTCCCTTGATTGTGCAAGATAAATCTTTCAGCTCCACTAATCAAATTAACTATGAAAATGATTTTAACTCTGATGGAACAAAAGGGGAGACGTTGCTTACTAATGGCACTATCAATCCATATATTGAGATAAAAAACCGATGGATGAGGTATAGAATTGTTAATGGATCTAATTCAAGAAACTTCACTTTTACTTTGGATAAAGATGAATCATTCTACCAAATTGCTACAGATGGTGGTTTTCTGAATACTTCTGTTAAACTTAGTAAACTACTTTTAGCCCCCGGGGAAAGGGCAGAAATATTAGTGGATACTCAGAATTATAAAAAAGGTGAGGTAATTCATTTACTAGCAAATAATTTGGTTGCCTTGACAATGAGAATTGAGAATACGATAGAAAACAAAGAGTTTACTCCCTCTGATAGTCTAAATACTATTAGTACTTTAGATGAAAAGAAATTGGAAGATTTAGCAAGACAAAGTATTAATTTAAGAGGAATGTCTCACATGGTAAACATCAACAATAAGCAATTTGATATGGAAAGAATAGATTTATATAAAAAATTAGGTACTCAAGAGATTTGGAAAGTTAACAATATTAGTAGTATGATGGGAGGTATGATTCATCCGTTCCATATCCATGGTGTTCAGTTTCAAATTTTATCTAGAGATGGAAATCAGCCCGCACTAAACGAGCAAGGATGGAAAGATACTGTGCTGGTAAATCCGGATGAAACAGTAGAACTTCTTGTGAAATTCGACCGTGAAGGTATTTTCATGTATCATTGTCATATATTAGAACATGAAGAGTATGGAATGATGGGACAAATGGAAATTAAATAGAAAATAATTTAAGAAGGATGATTGTCTATGAAAATTCTTATTGTGGACGATGAAGAAAAAATATTAGAAATTATTGATGCCTATCTAGTTGCTAATCATTATTCAGTTTATAAAGCAATAAGTGGCGCAATGGCATTGGAAAAGTTCGAGAAAAATAATCCTGATTTAGTTGTGTTAGATTTAATGCTTCCGGATACTGATGGATTGACTGTGTGTAGAAAAATCAGAGAAGTATCAAATGTACCAATTATAATGTTAACAGCTAAGTCTGATGAAGATGATATTCTTACTGGTCTCAAGTTAGGTGCCGATGACTATATGATTAAACCATTTAGTCCCAAAGAATTAGTTGCGAGAATACAAACTGTATTGCGCAGAACTGAGACCTTATCAAATCCTAATAAGCTTTCTTCAAGTAATGGGGAATTGATAGTATATCCTGAAAGTCGCCATGTTTATCTACATCAAGTGGAATTAAACCTCACAACAACTGAATTTGATATTCTACACGCCCTAATATCCACACCTAATAAAGTCTTTTCTCGTAGTGATTTGATAGAGAAAGTTAAGGGAATAGAATTTGATGGACTAGATAGGAGCATCGATTCTCATATAAAAAACTTAAGACATAAAATTGAGAATGATGCTAAATCACCTATGTATATTTTGACAGTCCATGGTACAGGATATAGATTTGGTGGCCACTAATGAGAAAAAGAACGATAAAAACTCAATTAGTTCTTTCCTTTTTAGCAATCGCAACATTAATAATAGGATCGATTAGTTTAGTCGCATTAAGTTTGACGAACAATCATTTTAGTAAATACGTAGAAGAGCGACAAGAAGATTTGTTGAATCAGTATGTATATACAATTGATTTATTGTGGTTAAATAGTGGAGAAACATGGAACAGCGAGGAACTTGCAGCACTTTCTGAGAAAGCATTAGAAAATAATATTTATTTTTCTATAGAAGACGAACAAGGCAACATGGTTTGGGAACTTAAAGGAAAAAATTTGAAGTCAGCACAGGACAAACTGAAAAAAAATGCCTTGAAAGTTTCTGAGAAAAAAAGTGTGAAACTAGACGAAACAATAGAAGCGAAAAAGAAGTTAATTAATGATGGAAACGAGTTTGGAAAAGTAACGTTTTATTATTTCGGACCTTTTGCTTATACTGAGCACGATGCCTTGTTTATCTCCAGTATGAAACAAAGTTTAATGTATGTTGCTATTGCAGCTCTTCTTGTATCATTTATACTTGCTTCGTGGATCTCTGCTAGATTAGGATTACCACTAAAGCATGTAAGCGACTTTACACATAAATTAACCCGTGGGGAATATGCTGATAAAATCCCACAAGAAACTTCAATTATTGAAATTAATTCCTTGATTGATTCCCTAAATGATTTAAGTAATCAGTTGGAGAAACAGCTTGGACTTCGAAAAAGATTAACTACTGATATTTCACATGAATTAAGAACTCCATTAGCTACCCTTAAAGGCAATGTGGAAGGAATGATTGACGGAGTCTGGAAAATAACTCCCGAGCGCCTACAGTCTTGTTATGATGAAATAGATCGTCTAACTCGTTTAATTGGAAATATAGAAGTAATCAACAAAATTGAAGCAAAATATGATCATTTAAATAAAACTGAGTTTAACATATATAAGTTGATTGAATCCGTTATTGAAAATTTCGCCAGCAAAATTGAGTCAAAAGACCTTCATGTTGAAATCCAAGGGGATAACATCAATATATCTGCAGATAAAGATAAAATGAACCAAGTTGTTATCAATCTTTTGAATAATGCTATTAAATTTACGCAAAAGGAGGGAACCATTAAGTTTTCTATAAGTAAAAATAAAGATCATGTTCTTTTAATTGTTGAAGACAACGGCATCGGTATAGAAAAAGATCAGCAACTTCATATTTTTGATAGATTTTATATGGCTGACCCCTCCAGAAGTAGAGCTTTAGGGGGGCAAGGTATCGGATTAGCTATTGTAAAGAGCGTTGTTGAAGCGCATAAAGGTAGTATAACTGTAAAAAGTAAATTAGGTCTAGGAACTAAATTTGTTATAAAGTTACCATTTCAATAAAGGAGGAGAGTTATTTGTTTCAAAAACAGATAAAAATTGCGAAACTAGTATGTGAATGTTGGGCAAAAAAAATATTTTTTCAACTGATTTCGATAGATAGTGTCGAAAAAGTTCATTTAGATATCTTATCAAATTCTGTAGTAATCTTTTCTAAGAAGGACTTATCAATAGCTACAATTAAAAAAGAAGTTTTTGGATTACAAATTTATGAGATGACCTAAATGTGATTAATTAAAGGAGGATGAACACAGTGAAAAAGATGATAAAATTAGTATTTGCAAGTCTTGGAATTATTGTATTTTTAGGAGCGTGTAGCAATCAAAGTGAATCGAATAATTCTAAAAGCACAAACGAGGAATCGACTTCTACAGCGTCTAGTGAAATGAATAGTATGGAGGGAATGAATCACGAAGGTATGGTTCCTTCTTCAATGAAAGATGCTGCGAACCCTAAATTCCCGGTGGGAAGTAATGTTATACTGCTAGGCGATCATATGGAAGGGATGAAAGGTGCAAATGCTCAAGTTGTAGGGGCCTTTGATACTACAATGTATGAAGTAAGCTATGAGCCAAAAACTGGGGGACCAATGGTGAACAATCATCGATGGGTAGTACAGGAAGAGTTAAAAGATACTGAGACTGTAGCAAATGAGGGCAATACTGTTATCTTGAATGCCGATCACATGGATGGGATGATGGGAGCTGAAGCAAAAGTAGATAAATCTATTACAGGAACTGTTTACGTTGTTAATTACACTCCAACCGATGGTCAAGAAGAAGTTAAGAATCATATGTGGGTAACTGAAGATGAGATGGAATATGACGAAAATAATGAGTAATTTTATATACTAAACCAATAAGCTGGTACATGGCCTTCGTATTCTCAACATGAGGAATATGAGCTCTTTGTTAATAAGGACTGATGAGTTGTGCAAAATCAAATCTGGGTCAGAACGAACCTCATTCTGGCTCAGATTTTTGGCTCTTCGACATTTAGTGCTGGTAGAGAGACAACTGAAAATTTAGTCATAACGGTTCTGTTGCAAAGTTTT
>NZ_GL622241.1:1420732-1424547 GCF_000185365.1 Enterococcus italicus DSM 15952 | reverse complement strand
GCTTTCCTTTAAAAGGATTCATCGTCATTCCTCCTGCTATCTTTTTCTATTATTCTACCTTATTTGATAGTAGATTTAAAACTTTGCAACAGAACCTTTTTTATTGACGCTCCCGGTTGGTACAACAAGAATTGCAGTAGCATAGTCACCATTGATGAAACTACTTAATGATTAAATTGAGCAATTTCTCAAATAGCACAAACTGCTCTTCATAAAACGAAAAGCAGTTCATAATGTATTTAGATATTCCATTGTGCTATTGACCAGAAACACACTATTTAAGGTACCTTTCTCTTTTCGCTGAGATTCACCAACTTCAATTGCACAAAAAAGCGTGAGCACAAGGCTCACACTTTTTCTAGTTGACTATCCTAAAAATTCGAAAACATCTTTACGATCATACAATTTCAAGATTTTTTCAAATAAGATTTGACCTACGAAAGCAGCTACGATTGGTACAACAAACCAGCTGATTAATAGTAGAATAATACTCAAACCGGCGTCCAATGAAGCCAACGGACCTACCAACCCTACCAAACCGAAACCAGCAGAAGCAGGAGTCCCTGAGACTGAGAATAACGCTACTGGAATTGCTGAGATGATAGCGGTGAATAGACATGGCACCAAGATAATTGGTTTCCTAAACAAGTTTGGCATCATCATTTTCATAGCACCCAATGCGATGGCCAAAGTAACCCCTGGTTTGTTGACTTTCCAAGAGTTAACTACCAAGACAACTGTTGTTGCGGCAACACCCATAGCGGCTGCACCAGCAGAAACACCGTTCAATTGAATTGCCATACCAATGGCAACTGTAGAGATCGGCGAGATAATCAAGAAAGCAAAGGAACATGCAATCAAGATTGACATCAAAATTGGTTGCAAAGTAGTAAAGGTATTAATTAAGTCACCGATAGCGGCAGTAATCTTGGTTACGTAAGGATATAAATAATAGCCGATTAGACCAGCGCCGATACCAACAACGATTGGTGTTGCAACAATTGCCACGGACCCAAATTTTTCGCCGATCAACAAGATCATGCCGACAGCGATTGATGCAGTAATCATGGTATTGATGATGTCTCCGGTACCAGCACCGATATAAGTAGCTGTGTCAGGATTGAATTTCACAACACCGGAGCCAACGAAAGCTGCACCGGCAACTACTAACATTTGCATTGGTTTGAAGCCAAACTGCACCGCAATCAAAGCGCCAATCAATAGTGGAGTAGCTAGTTGGAAAATAACTGCCATTTGTGTGATCGTTACTGCTAAGATATTTTCACCAAATAATTTCAAAATTGCTGCCAATACCGCGTTAGGAATCAACCCTACGATGATCCCCGTTGCGGTACCCGCTAATACTTTATTTAAAAATATTTTTGGAGTTAATTTTTCTTCCATTTTCTCGTCCTCTTTCTAATGATTACTATTTCGCTCCTAGAATTTCTTCTTTACTATGAACCAGTTGCGTTAAGAAATCACAGTAAGGAGTTACTACGCCATATTTTTTACCTTTACGAGAAATGGCTCCGTTGATGTAGTCAATCTCGGTCAAACGGTTATTTTTTATCAAGTCTTGGTGCATCGATGGGAAATGCATACCAATCGTAGTCGGGTCAAAACAAGTTTCTACATGTTCGATTACTTCGGGAATGTCTAAGTTGACGTTTTCTTTGGCAGCAACAGCTGCAAATTCGTTAACAATAGTCACTACCATGTCATGAGCAGGTTTGGTTGCACCAAGCCCCGCCATATTGACGTCTAAAATCGTGCATAAGCCATTCATCGTACCATTGACACAAGCTTTACGATAAATTGAATAATGAATGTTGTCGGAATATTTGGCATTTAAACCAGATGCGGACAAAGTTTCCGCCAATTTTTTCGCTGATTCTTCTTGGCCAATACCTAGATTTTGCAATTCAACAGACCCGCTGCCAAATAATTTAGCCTTGCCGGGACCTTCTAGACCAGCAGTCCACATGGTGTTGCCGATAAAGATTTTTTCCATTGGTACGAATTTTTCGATTACGTCTTCATGACCGATACCGTTTAAAAGACACAAAACTTCTGTGTGATCAGCAATTAATGGTTTAACATCCTGCAGCATTTTTTCCAACTGCATTGCCTTCGTGAATAAGATAATCAAATCAAATTGCTCACCAGTGGGCACCTCATTCTGATTAACAATTGGGACTTTAACAGTAATTTCTTCGCCATTATAATTAGCCTTCAATCCGTTTTCTTTGATGGCATTGATATGCTCCTGCCAGCCGTCGATTAGCAAAACATCGTTACCACCTTGTTTCAACATCAGTCCGAACCGGGAACCCATCGCGCCGGCCCCCGCAATTGCAATTTTCATAAATAAAAGCCTCCAAACTTAATTTATAATAAGTGAACATTTTCACATTTCTTATTATAGCGTTTTCATTCGGAAACTTCAAGTAGGAGAGTGTAAAATATTTTGTGTAAATAGAAAAAAGGAGGTCCCTTCTGTAGAATAGAGTTACCACAACACATTCACAGAAAAGAGGACTTCCCTATGAACGATTTTACTACAGAAATTCTAAAGACTCTAGCGAGCAAAGGCGATTTGAATGAATTATTCCGTGTCCATTTGGAAAAAGCTGTCAATACGCTTCTCAAAACGGAGTTAACGGCTTTCCTCGATTACGAAAAGTACGATCGCATTGGTTTTAACACGGGTAATTCTCGTAACGGCTCCTATGACCGTACGGTCAAGACCGAGTACGGGGAACTTCATCTCCAGATTCCGCGCGACCGCAACGGCGAGTTCAAGCAACAGACTGTTCCTGCTTATAGACGGACGAATGATACGTTAGAGGAGACCGTCATTCACCTCTTCCGAAAAGGTATTACCATGTCGGAAATCGCAGACTTGATTGAGAAAATGTATGGGCATCACTACACGCCCCAAACCATGTCCAATATAACAAAATCATTTACAGAAGAGGTAACGGCGTTTAAAGGGCGGGAGCTTCATGACCGTTATGCCGCTATTTATATGGACGCAACCTATATCCCTTTAAAGCGGAAAACCATCGCCAAGGAAGCTATTCATATCGCAGTTGGCATTCGCCCGGACGGATCAAAGGAAGTATTGAGCTATGCGATTGCACCGACTGAATCCATCACGATTTGGGAGGAAATTTTATTGGACCTTCAAGAGCGCGGTTTGAAAAATGTCCTCCTGTTCATCACGGATGGCTTAAAGGGGATGGTAGGAGCGATTAGTCGGTTCTATACCAAAGCTCGTTTTCAACATTGTTGTGTACACGTTTCCCGTAATATCAGTCACAAAGTGCGTGTCGATGATCGTAAGGAAGTCTGTGATGATTTTAAAATGGTGTATCAAGCCTCATCTAAAGAGGTGGCGATGGAAGCACGTGGTGCTTTTGCGGAAAAATGGAAAACCAGCTATCCAAAAGTGGTTGAATCGATTCTTTCGAACGATCACTTGCTCACTTTCTATGATTTCCCATTAGCCATACGCAAGACTATTTACTCTACGAACTTGATTGAATCCTTTAATAAGCAAATCAAGAAATACAGCCACCGCAAGGAACAGTTCCAAAATGAAGAGTCGATGGAACGTTTCTTAGTCTCGTCTTTTGATACTTACAACCCAAAATTCCTAGGTCGCAGTCATAAAGGCTTTCAACAGGCCGAAGGCGAACTTGAACAAATGCCAAGCCAACTGATTGAGAATTAGAAACAATCTGCAGTAGGGAAGAATCATTTACACAAAATTATTGACGCTCCCAACTAAAAGTGTCAAAACAATGATG
>NZ_GL622241.1:1403201-1419049 GCF_000185365.1 Enterococcus italicus DSM 15952 | reverse complement strand
TAAAAAAGCTGTAGATGAATAACGTTTAACTTGTTACTTTAAAAAAATCTCACAGAAAATTTTTTTCTTAAAAAAGATATTGATAAAATTATTTTCATATGATATATTCTAACCATAATAGAAAGCGTTTTAATAGGGGCGAAAAAATGAAAAAAAAATCGAAAGAAAATTGGGTTGCATTTGGTGATTCAATTACTTGGTACCATGGACAAAAATTCTTAGATTTTACAAAAGAGCCTGGAGTGAAAGTTAATGGTTACCAATACTATTTGGAAAAGGAGTTGGGAATTACTGTTAAAAATGAAGGAGTTTCGGGGGACACCATACAACAAATTTGCCAACGTTCCTTAAGATTTGATTTTTCAGATTTTTCAGGAGTGCTTTATTTTGGTGGCGTAAATAACTTTAATAAAATGCCTGATAGTACTTTTGGAAAAATCGAAGAAATTGATTCAGATTTTAATGAAGAAACATTTTGTGGAGCATATCAAAAGATGCTGGAGGATGTAATAGTACGGTATCCTGAAAAACGAATAATTTTAATTATTCCATATAAAGTCTATAAAAAAGAATTAGGCATTATGCCAGAGAAGTTTCCTCAAACAATTAAAAAAATTGCAAGCTTATATAGCTTGTCTTGCTGCGATTTATATTTTGAAAGCGGATTTAATATATTGAACTTTTCAACTTATTTTGTTGATGATGATGAAAAGGTCGGTTATTATTTCCATTTAAATAATTTAGGATATGAAAAAATATCGCAAAATTTAATTTCATTTTTAAAACCATTTATTAAGGAGGATGAATAATGGAGATGTCATTACACAAGGAAAAGAAAGTATTAAAAAGAAAAAAGAAAGAAAAAAAACAGTCTTTAAAGGTTAGGCTTAAAAAGAATTGGCCATTTCTAATTATGCTGTTAATACCGTTAATATTTTTAATTATATTCAACTATATTCCGATGTATGGAGTTCTCATTGCCTTTAAAAAATTTTCTCCAGGATTAGGAATTATGGACAGCCCTTGGAATAATTTTGAACATTTTAAAGTTATGTTTTCTGACTTTATGTTTATTAGAGCTTTCAAAAATACGTTATGGATTAGTATTTTAAAAATCATTATTGGATTCCCAGCACCAATTCTATTTGCTGTGGCACTAAATGAAATTCGTAATGTTCGTTTTAAAAAGGTGAATCAAATAATCTCTTATCTTCCTTATTTTATGTCTTGGGTTATTGTTGGTGCAATGGTAATTGAAGTCTTCTCACCAGACCGTGGTGTAGTAAATGAAATTGTTAAATTATTTGGTGGTAAGCCGATTCATTTTTTAGCTGATGAACATTGGTTTGTTCCGGTGTTAATTGGAACTGATATATGGAAGAGTATTGGTTATGGTGCTATTGTTTATTTGGCAGCTATGACTGGTGTGAATCCAGCATTGTATGAGGCTGCCGATTTAGATGGAGCTTCAAGAATGCAAAAAATTTGGAATGTTACACTTCCTTCCATTATGCCTATTATTTTAGTTATGTTTATTTTGCGCTTAGGTTCAGTGTTAAATGCTGGTTTTGATCAAATCTTAAATATGTACAATCCAAAAGTTTACGGAGTAGCCGATATTATTGATACATATGTGTATCGTGTAGGTTTAGAAAACTTCAATATGGATTACGCTACAGCTGTTGGATTATTTAAAAATATTGTTGGATTAGTTTTAGTAGTAGGATCTAATGGTATTGTTAAGAAATTAACTAATCAATCAATTATTTAGAAAGGATATTTATAGATGAAAAAATTAAAATCTAAAAGAAAAAAGAATACTGCGTTTGATTATGTGAATATGTTTTTAATACTTCTTTTTTCAATTATTATTTTGTATCCATTTTGGAACCAAATCGTCGTTTCGTTTACTGCAGCAGATGCAAGTTCGAGTTTAGGGATTTCTTTATGGCCAAAAAAATGGTCATTAGATGCTTATAAATATATTTTCAGCTATGGAAATGTAGGATTAGCATATTGGAACACTATTGTGCGTACGATTTTAGGAACGCTTATAACAGTGGCAGTGACAGTATTAGCAGCATATCCGCTATCAAGAAAGGATTTGCCTTTTAAGGGATTATTTATGGCTCTCTTTGTTATTGCTATGTTTGTTTCTGGTGGAATGATTCCAACATATTTATTGATAAAAAATATTGGACTAATCAACACAAGATGGGCATTAATTTTACCTGGCGTCTTAAACATTATGTATGTCATCATTACACGGAATTTTTTTACTAATATTAGTCCTGAAATTGAAGAGTCAGCAACTATGGATGGTGCCTCACCATTTCAAGTATTAATGAAGATTGTTTTACCTCTATCTAAACCTATTGTGGTGACAGTTGCGTTATGGACTGCAGTAGGACTATGGAATGAATGGTTTGCTGCGCAAATTTATGTTCAAGATAAGTCTTTACAAGTATTACAAACTTTGGTTCGTTCGATGATTATGGATGTGGATTCTACAAATTTACAAGCGCAAGTTTCTGGGGTAGGCATACAATCTTCTGAATTGCTACTAGCTAATGTACGCGCAGCAACAGTTATGGTTTCTATTGGACCAATCATTTTAGTGTACCCATTTGCTCAAAAATATTTTATTCAAGGATTGCAATTAGGTGCTGTGAAAGGGTAACAATGCATTTTATATAAAAATAAAGGAAGGGAAGAATTAAAGTATGAAAAAAATGAAAAAATTAGCAGGAGCAATGGCATTATTTTCGACAATGCTAATGCTGTCTGCATGTGGCGGAAAAAAAGCTGAATCGCCGTCTAAAACGGACGTAGATGTTAGCAAACTTCCAGAGGCAGGGGACTTTAGTGAAGAGATTCCTTTACAACTTTCTGGATCATTCACTAGGGGTAAAGTGGAAGATGGAAATTGGGTACAAAAAAAATTAGAAGAACAATTTAATATTAAAATTGAAAATACAAAAGTAGATACGTGGGATGCTCAACAAACTTCTGTTATGGTGGCTTCTGGAGATTTACCTGATGTGTTTGCCTTTACAACAGGAGGCATGAGTGCGGCTGATTATTATAATCAAGGTTTAACAAGAACAATTCCAAAAGCGATGCTTGAAAAGTATGCACCTAACTACTGTAAAATGTTGGATGAAGAAAATAATGGTCTTGGATGGAAAATGAATCTTGCTCCAGGAACAAAAGACGAATATGTATCATTACTAGGTCTTCAATCTCATACAGATGGTATTTTATGGGCACCAACTCTTCGTATGGACTGGATGGAGAAACTAGGAATTGAAATTCCAGAAGACGCTAAACCTGTCGGCGATAGTTCTAATAACGGAGATCGTATTTATATGACTTCAAAAAGTTACACAATTGAAGAGTTGGAAAAAATATTAACTGCATTTACTAAAAATGATCCAGATGAAAATGGAAAAGATGATACTTACGGTATGCTCCCTTGGAATGATAATAGTAATTGGAATAAAACTCTATTCGGCGCTTATGGCTTTGCTAAAGAAATGAATCTAGAAAACGATGGTAAATTAGTGAGTGTTGATATTTATGATGGTTATAAACAAGCTATGTTAAAATTAGCAGACTGGCAGAAAAAAGGACTTATTGATCCAGAATGGACAACTATGAAAGAAAAAACAGCTTGGGATAAATACAAGGCTGGAAAAATTGGTTACTGGGTTACTCAACGTGCTTATATTGCTCAAGAGGCTTGGACAGATGGACGAGCTCCTCAAAATATTTTAAAGGCAGATCCTAACGCTAAAGTTCTTGTTTGTGCTCCAGAAACAGGACCTGAAGGAAAACAAGGCGAGCCTTCATGGACACCAGTTACTTTACTTGGTGATGGAATGCAAATTTCTAAAAAAGTTACTGATGAACAATTAGCTCGTTATCTACAATTATTCGATTGGATGACATATAGTGATGATTCATACTGGACATTGTATGGTGAACCAGGAACTCACTCCGATTGGCAAGGTGAAGAGGGAAATTCTGCCTTAGTTGTTCGACCTGAATTTCCATCTGAAGAAGGTAATATGGGTTTTTGGGCATACAATTTCCGTTCATATCCTGGAAAACATTTAACTTGGTTAACTTATCCTAAGACCTTAGAGTTGATGAATGATTTCTTCAACAAACCTGAAGTTGTTGAAAAACTGGCCCTTCGCCCATATAAATACGATTTATTCCAAGAAACGGAACTTAAAGAACTAGGCGATCGGTATAATGCCCAACTTCAAACAATTTCTGATGAGTTCTTTATGAAGGGAATTGTAGGAGATATTGACATTGAAAAAAAATGGGATAGTTATGTTAAGCAATGGAAAGAAAGTGGTGGACAAGCGATTATGGACGAAAATGAAAAAGCGCCACTAGTTAGTGATTTAAGAGAAGGTAAAGTTAAATAATTAAATGGAGAGAACTGAATCATTTTGGTTCAGTTCTCTATTTATGTAATAAATAGACAACATAGAAAGAAGGATTAATTTGAAAAATAAGGTAAGTATTTTTTATCCTGGATTGAATGGCTCAAAAGCGTATAGAATACCAGCATTAATTAATACAAAGAAAAATATATTGTTAGCAACAAACGATGCAAGAATTGTAAATCAAAGGGATAATCCTAATAAAATAAATAGTGTTTTACGTCGAAGCTTTGATCAAGGAAAAAGTTGGGAACCTGTTCAAACGACTGTTTCATTTTTAGGAGAAGGATTGCAAGGACCAGCAGCAATTGACACCTGTTTATTGGAAGATCAAGAAACAGGAACTATTTTTATTATGTATTCCCATTCTCCAGGAGGCGTAGGGTGCTTAAAGAGTACACAAGGAAAAGGATTTTTAAAAACAGGAGAGAAACAATTAATTAATAATTTGCATCAACCATTTTATTTATCATCAGATGGTTCTGTATACGAATTAAAAAATAATAAAAAAACAGCTTATATTGTGGACTCTGAAGGACGTCTGTTTTTGAATGGCGAAGAAATCGGCACGATTTATGAGATCTTTGATGAAGAAAAAGATAATCATCTTTTTGAAATTTCGACTAGTTTTTTACAATTAATTAAGAGTAATGATCAAGGTAAAACTTGGTCGAAGCCAGTTGATTTGAATCTGCAAGTAAAAGACGAATGGATGCGATTTATCGGTTCAGGACCTGGAGTAGGTATTCAATTGAAACATGGAGGATATAAAGGCCGATTGTTATTTCCTATGTACTACACCAATGGCACTAACTTTTTCTCTTGTGGTTTAATTTATAGTGACGATCATGGAGTAACTTGGCAACGTGGGAAGTCTCCTAATGATGGACGCAAAATGGACGCAACGGATTTTTCTAGTGAATTGCTTGGAAATGATAGTCACAAATATGAACTAACTGAAAATCAAGTTGTAGAACTTAATGACGGCACGGTTGTGTTATATATGAGAAATCATTATTATAAAGGTTGTGTTTGCAAAGCGGAAAGTCATGATGGAGGACAGACTTTTGGAGAGGTTTCTTTTGTAGAAGAGTTAACCAATCCTATTTGTCAATTTAGTATTATTAAATATAATGATAGTAGTGCACCTGAAAAAGATATATTAGTGTTTGTTGGACCAGATTCTGCAACAGAGAGAAAATATGGAACAGTAAAATTAAGTTTTGATGGAGGAAAAACATGGCCATATGAAAAATGTTTTGAACATGGAGAGTTTATGTATTCTTCTGTAACTCAATTGGGAAACGGCAATTTAGGTATTATCTATGAAGGCGAAGAAGAAAAAAGTGGTTTAGTTGAATCGATTTATTTAGAATTATCACTTGAAGAAATTATGGCATAAACTGCAAGAGGGGGAGTTCGGCAATGTTTCATCCAGACAGTCCATTAATGAAAGTATTAACATGGTTATCACAACTAGTAGAGATTCAATTCTGGTGGGTGATAGGCGTACTAAGAGGATTTATTATTGCCGGGATTTTTCCTGCAACTTTTGCAATGTTCGCAACATCTAGAAGTCTTATTCGGGGAGGAGAAACTTTCTCTATTCGAAAAAAATTTTTTGAAAGTTATAAACAAGATTTTAAAAATGCTAATTTAGTTGGTTATTTTTGGTTAGCTATTGAAATACTAGTAGTTGTCAATTTTCGTTCTTCTTTGTTACTAAGTGGAACAATAGGAACAGCTTTTTTTTGGATATCTTATGCCGTAGTAGTAGTGTGGAGTCTTGTTGGAATATATACGATTCCAGTTTATTCTCAGTTTGATATTCCTTTAAAAGAATTGTTTAGACATGTTATCGTTGTGATGTTATCCTCCCCAATACACACATTGGCTATGTTTATTATTTTTTTTATAATAAGTTGGCTTATTAAAAAATCTTTAATTTTACTTTTCCTTATTGCTTTTGCTGCAGTCTGTGATTTGATAATGCGAATTGCCAATCATAGATTTAAAAAAATTGAAAAAAAGATAACGCGTTAAATGTGCGGTATCTTTTTTTGTAAATAAAAGAAAATTATTTTCTCTAATATGTTATTGATAAAATTATTTTCAAGAAGTATAATGAGTAGAGAAAACGAATACAAAGGAGAAAATAATGATATATGATGATGTTACTCACATCCATCGCTATCTAAATATCCATCCTAATCTTGATATTGCAATCAAATTTTTAAAATCAAAAGATTTAAATAGTTTATCTTTGGGAGATCATGTAATAAAGCAAGATGAAATATGGTGTACTGTTATGGAAGCTAGTACAAAAAAGAAAATGATATTACTTATGAAGTTCATCATAACTTTATGGATATTCAAATAGATATAATAGGATCTGAGAAGATTTTAATAGGAAATAATGATTATAAAACGGTTAGTTTCAATGATGAGACGGATTTTGGAGTATGTGAAGCAAGCCTTGCTCAAAGCATAGCTTTGAAAGTTAATACTTTTTTAATGATTTTTCCTTATGAAGCACATAAACCAACGTTGATAAACGAAAAAGAAAAGACTATAAAAAAATTAGTTTGTAAAGTCAAAATGACATAGAAAGCAGGTGAAATAATGAATAATGTGCAAAATATTAAAGGAAAACTCGTTGTTTCTTGTCAAGCTTTACCAGATGAACCCCTACATTCTTCTTTTATAATGGGAAGGATGGCAAAAGCTGCTAAAATGGGTGGAGCTGCAGGCATTAGGGCTAATACAAAAGAAGACATAGCTGAGATTAAAAAAGTTGTTAATCTTCCTGTTATTGGAATTGTTAAGAGAAACTATAGTGATTCAGAAATTTATATCACAGCTACTATGAAAGAAATTGATGAATTAATGGAGGTCAAACCAGACATTATTGCTTTAGATGTCTCACAAAAATTGCGTCCTAATGGATTAACATTAGAAGAGTTTTATAGTCAAATTAGGAGAAAATATCCTAAACAAAAATTAATGGCGGATAGTTCAACTTTAGAAGAGGCTTGTTATGCTGATACTCTTGGTTTTGATTTTATTGGAACAACGATGATTGGCTATACTTCTCAAAGCAAGGGACTAAAAGTTGATAAAGACGATTTTGCTATTATTAAAAATATTTTGAGTAAAGTGAAACATCCGGTAATTGCTGAAGGAAATATTAATACTCCTGAAAAAGCCAAGCGTGTTTTAGAGTTGGGGTGTTATAGTGTAGTAGTCGGCTCTGCAATTACACGTCCACAATTGATTACTCAAAATTTTGTAGAATCAATAAATTGTATATAAGAAGGGTGAAAAATAAAATGAGAAATTTAAGTAGATATGAAGGAATTATTCCAGCGTTTTATGCGTGCTATGATGAAAATGGAGAAATTAGTGCAGAAGGTGTGAGAGCGTTAACGCAGTATCATCTAGACAAAGGAGTCAAAGGTGTATATGTTAACGGTTCTTCTGGAGAATGTATTTATTTGTCTGTTGAAGATCGAAAAAAAGTCTTAGAAAATGTTATGGCAGTTGCAAAAGGGGAAATGACAGTAATTTGCCACGTTGCTTGTAACAATAAAAAAGATAGCCAAGAATTGGCAAAACACGCAGAAAGCCTAGGTGTTGATGCAATTGCTTCTATCCCTCCTATTTATTTTAAACTACCTGAATACGGAATCGCAGACTATTGGAATGCTATGAGTTCAGCTGCTCCAAATACAGACTTTATAATCTATAATATTCCTCAACTTGCAGGTGTCCAACTAACAACTAACTTGTACGCTGAAATGAGAAAAAATCCTAAAGTTATTGGGGTAAAAAATTCTTCTATGCCAGTTCAAGATATTCAAATGTTTGTCGCTGATGGTGGTGAGGATTATATTGTTTTTAATGGTCCGGACGAACAGTTTATTTCAGGGCGTGTAATGGGAGCCAGAGCTGGAATCGGGGGCACTTATGGAGCGATGCCAGAACTATTTTTAAAATTAGATAATTTAATTGAAAATAAAGACTATGAAACTGCACGTAAATTACAATATGCTATTAATGAAATTATTTATAAAATGGTTTCTGGATATGGCAACATGTATGCAGTGATTAAAGAAATATTGCGTATTAATGAAGGCTTAAATATTGGCGGAGTACGTGAACCATTAACTAATTTAAATGAATCAGATATTGCAATTGCTAAAGAAGCAGCTATGATGATTCAAAAAACCAAAAAAGAATTTTTATAATTACTGGAGTTGCATATGAAAAAATTTGTTGTTTGTGATATTGGAGGAACGTCAATTAAATATGGTATCGTAAACGAATTGGGAAGTTTTTTAAGTAAATCTAGCATAAGGACGCAATCAGAATTAGGTGGGCCTTTTATTATAGAAACCATAAAAAAAATTGTGCATGAAACTATCCAAATACACAATATTTCGGGCATTTGTTTATCATCAGCAGGAATGATTGATCCAGAGAAAGGGGAAGTCTTTTTCTCTGGCCCAACAATCCCCAATTTTAAAGGTACTGCTTTTAAAAGAGTGTTAGAAAAGGAATTTTCTATTCCATGTGAAGTTGAAAATGATGTTAATTGTGCGGGGTTATGTGAAGTGATTTCTGGAAGTGGAAAAAATAGTCAATCTACTTTGTGCCTAACCATTGGGACAGGAATCGGTGGAAGCTTTTTTCAAAAAGAAAAGTTATACAATGGGTATAGTTTTTCTGCTTGTGAAATAGGCTATATGCATCTACGAAATAGTAATTTTCAAAAATTAGCTTCTACTACTAGTCTAGTTGAAAACGTCTCAAAACGTAAGGGCGAGTCTGTTACTAATTGGAACGGTGAAAAAATTTTTTCTTTAGCTAAAGAAAACGATAAGGTATGTAAAGAATCAATTGAAGAAATGTGTGAATTTTTAGGAGAAGGAATAAGTAATTTATGCTATGCTTTTAACCCTGAGACAGTCGTACTTGGCGGTGGCATAATGAGTCAGAAGTCTTATTTGGAACCAATAATACGAAAATCTTTAGAAAAATATTTATTTGAAGTTGTGTTGAACAAAACAAAAATTACTTTCGCAACTTATGAAAATAGCGCGGGTATGTTAGGTGCTTTCTATCATTTTAAGCAACGTCAACCTATAATGTTTAAAGAGGTATAATTATGAAAGTTAGTTTTTTAGATTCCAATCAGCGTTACGATGTATCGAAAGCGTTGTTTAATACTAAGACTTTCAAAAAAGTAGAAAACGCCATTATTTGGAAAGCGGATTGTTTATTTTTCCAAGTTGGCGTTTTTCTCTCATTTGATGGTCCAGTTGTTATAGAAGAATCGCTGTCAAGTAATTATCACATTGATGTTTATCATGTTGAAAAAACTGAGGCTTATGTAGGAGAATATCTTGGGTACGGTAGTAAAACGAGAAAACTTCCATTTAAAACAGAAAATAATTATAAAAAAGTTTATGACATGTTAACACCATATAGACAAGAAACTTTAAAAAATGGTTGGCATACCTGAATAATTCATAGCTTTAAATTTAAGCTATTTTTTTGAACAAAGTGCTTATATTTAAATTAGGCAGATACATTCTTCCAAAATAATGTGTTTTCGAACAGGATATATACGGAAGAAGGCTATAATAAAAATTATTTGTCTATTTAAGGGCAGACTGACCCCTTGGAAAAATAGGTTAAAAATTTTTACGATAACTAGCCTAAATCCATTGCCTAGATCGCCGTAGGCGTTCAAAAACCTTATAAAATTCAGTTTGATACACATGATAACTCGACAGTTTGAGATAGACTTGTCTACCTGTTTTAACGAGTTTTCCGGCAACTTTAAGCAATGTCAATCGTATAGAATGAATCGTTATCCCCCGATTCACTTGTTCAAATCCAATGGTCTTTAAAAAATTGACGAGGTTGTAAGCCAGGACACTGATCATCATTCTGACATGATTTTCCAGGAAACGCGGACTATCTGTTTTGTCAAAATAAAAGCCTGATTTCGCTTCTTTGATGAAATTTTCCATTGTTCCACGCTTGCCGTAAAGAGAGAATATGACTTCAGGCGAGACATTATCGGATAGATTCGTCACAATGAATGCGTGGTGAAAAAGAAGCTCTCCTGCTTCACGGATTGATCGAATACAAACGCGACGGGGTTTTGACCAAGATTGTGCTTGATAAGGGAGTGAAAAATACTGTATTTCTCGGTCTTCCCATTTTTTATTATCCCCATAAAGAACAGAGTGTTCAGCTAACTGACTTAACCTCCGATTGCTCTTTAATCGGATAACGTACTGGCTTTCAGTTGCTTCACAAGATTCATACACCTCTGGTGTGGCGAAGCCGCTGTCACCCCGAACCAATATCTCGGTATGAGGTAACGTGCTCTTGTAGTGGTGTAACAGCGGGTCGATAAAGGCTTTTACCCCTTTAGACGTGTACTGATTGCCTGAACGCAGTTCAGCTTTTAGGAAATCTCCGGTCAATCCGTCAAATGCAACTAATGGGTGATAGCCGTAGGTTTGATAATGGGCATTATAATCTGTTTGTTCTTGGCGTCCAAAGGTATCCGAATGTGTGGAATCGACATCAATGATTAACTCGGTGTCATTGCGAATCAAACGCGCTTTATCAATCAGCGACTGATTTAATGCTTGGAGTTGATCCATGTTCTCCTCGGTGAAACGATCTAAAAACCGTGAGATTGACGATTGTGAGGCCAACTCTTTTTTACCGAGTACAGCTTGAAAGACTGGATCCTGTCTTAATAGATTAGCTGATGAGTCTGCCGAGTACCCAGCAATTAACTGCATAATGAGTTGTTCTAATATCGCTAAGTTATCATGTGTGAAGTAAACACGTTTGTCTTTAATATGGAGCCACTGTTTAGCTACGTGTGAAAAGTCGAAGGTATTCATCACCTCTTTAACTAAGACCAAACCCGAATCACTCGATAAGCGACCACCTGTATGTGAAATAGTCAAATTTGAATTGAATTCTACCTGGTTTTTGTGTAAGCTAGTCATGAGAAGAACTCCTTTCTTATGGTTGGTTTCGACACCTTTACCATATCAGAATGGGGTTCTTTTTGCATCACTTAACAGGTGAAAATGAAAAAGTAAATGAAGACTGCCGTTAGGCAGTTTCAGACGGTTTGAAGTCAAAGTATGAATTATTCAGGGGCATATATTTATTGTTAAACTTACTACGAACGAAAATTGTGAAATGGGACTGTACGATTTACCAATTGTTTTCTCCCAAAAAGAGGAAAAAAAAGAAGTAGTAATACAACTAAATGTAATAGATAAAGTGATGCCCAAATCAAAAGATTATCATCAGATTTTTGAATGTGAACTATGGCAATATCCTTATCGGATAGCTGAATATTTTAATGTTGAGCCCTTTTCTCAAGAACATTTTTTGTATTTAAAAAAAGATTTATTGTTTTATAAAGAACTTGGCGGAGATATTACAACTTGTTCAATTTGTGAAGATCCATGGGGAGGACAAACATATGGAAACTCTGAAATACGTTACCCTTCTATGATTAAATGGATAAAAGAGGAGAATAATTTTAGTTTTGATTATCAAGACTTTGATAAATGGGTTTCATGGATGGACTCTCAAGGCATGGCAAGGAAAATTCGCCTTTTTAGTATTTCTCCGTGGCACGAAGGTTTTTATTTTTATGAAAATAATCGTTTGATATATGAAAAATACAAAATAGGGAGCGAAAGATTTAATAAATTATGGCAAGTTTTCTTAATAGATTTATATCATCATTTAAAAGAAAAAATGGTGGAATAAATGCTATTTAAGTATAGATGAACGTGGAATTCATCAAGAAGTTTTTGATCTTCTCGATGAATTGCAGACCACTGAAGGCATCAATTTTAAACTTTTTGGATGCGTTGATAACGTAAAAGCTCATTATAAGTATCTTTCGTATTTTACAGATCTATCTATTAGTGACACGTCATTAGATAAATCTGAAGCAAATAATCAGGGGAAAAAATATATAAAAGGTAGTCTTTCGATTTATTCTTGTACAGAACATTTTCCAGGAAATTACCTTTATTCTAGCCCATGGGAAAGTTTTTGGTCAGTGATAAACGCAGGGAAGAATTCTAATGGTTTTTTACGTTGGGCTTATGATGCATGGGTCGAAAATCCTCAAGTAGATGCAACACACAATGCGTTTGAAACAGGAGATTGTTTTTTAGTCTACCCACAAGAAAAAACAAATATTGTTTCCTCTTTGCGACTAATGAAGATGCAAGAAGCTTTTCAAATGATTATAAAGCTAAAACAATTGTCTTCTCAATCTTTAACTTTAAAAAGGTAAATAAATGTGATGTTCGATGGGTTGGAAGGACAGGCGATTATAACCAAAGACCCTTACGGTGAAAGAGAAAAATATAATAAAATAAAAAAAGAACTAACAAACTTTATAAAGCAGTTTGAGATACTGCAAAACAAATTAGGAGAAATTTAATGGAGACTATTCTTTTAGGACAGAAAAAAATTTTTGATAATCCGCAATATACATCATATCTTGTTGAAGATGATTCTGTTTTGTCAATAAATGAAGGTGTAGCTTTTGGAAAAAAATGTGGAGAAACAATACTTCGTATTACGGATGAAGCGAGTGATAAATCAAGATCTATTAGTATTTGTGTTAAACAGGCAAATACCTATCAAGTCTCGATACCAGAATACGATCTTTCAAAACAGTATCAATCTATCATAGAGAAATCTCCACACACCTCAAGACAATATCTTGGGCAACCTGATTTAACTCAAACTAAAACTGGAAGATTAATAATAGCGTATCCTATTGGTCATGGGAAAGGACCCATTGTGATGAAAATAAGTGATGACCAAGGCAAAACGTGGCAAGAAAAGTTTGACATACCAAAATCATGGGAAGATTCACAAGAAACGCCAACAATCCATACATTACAAAAAAGTGATGGTCAAGAAATAATTATTATGATTAGTGCATGTCCTGGAGTTTGGGGTAATTATACAACAGGCTGGAATACTTCAATTTCAATAGATAATGGTGATACTTGGAGTGAGTATAAGCACTGGCATTCGATTTTGCCTAATGGCGAAAAAAATTTTTGTATTGTAGCCATGGCGAGTCTAATTCAATTAAAGGATAAAAATGGAAAATGGATTGACGAATGGTTAGGGGTGTATCAAGATAATGAGTTTATAAACTATAAAACGCACCTTACCTTTGATGAAAGTGGAGAAGAATGCTGGAGCGATCCTGAACCTTATTTAAACGACTATCGTCAGTTGGAAAAAGAGTATCAAATATGCGAGGTCGGAATGATTAGAAATAATCAACAAATTATTGGGTTTTGCCGAAGTCAATCTCATCGTCATTTATCAACGTATATTATTTCTAAAGATGAAGGAAATACTTGGTCGAAGCCCAAATTTTTACCTGCTTATTTAGCTGGAGAACGTCACAAACCTTTCTTTGATCCAATAACTGGAATCCTTTTAGTTTCATTTCGCGAAATTCGTTACGATTTAAACGGAACGGGATTTATTGAAGATGAAGAGGATTGGAAAGCAGGAAACTGGATGCTTTGGGCGGGCAATATTTCAGATGCAATTAAAAATAAAAACTCAGGATTTCGGATTTGCTTAGGAAAAGATTTTTCTCCTAATGTTAATGGAGGAGATACAGGTTATGCTGGCGCTGCCACATTTAAGGATGGAAAAATAGTATTAGTTAGCTACGGCCATTGGGACGAATCATTTTCGAAAAATTGGGAAGGTGATGTTAGAACAGATCTTTGCTATATTCAGCAAGTTTCTTTTAAACTGGAAGAACTAATGAACGATTTTTATAGTAAAGATTACTAATTTCTCCCATACTGATATTAAACCACTATAGGAGGTATGAAATGACTATTGAGCAAGAAATTCAAGATAACTACTTAAATTTTTCCGAAAAAGAAAAACAAATTGCCACTTTCTTATTGAACCACGCTGATACCATAGCTAATATTAATATTTCTAGACTAGCAGAATTAACAGGGACTTCAGGAGCAACCATAACTAGGTTTGCTAGAAAATTAAACTGTGAAAGTTTTGTAGAGTTAAAAATAAAGTTAAATGTCAGAAGAGACACTCTATTGTCAAAATCATCAGATACTATAAAAGATACTGTTTATAATTATTATTATACAGTAATTAAAAAAACAGAGGGAATGACGGATTTAGACCAACTACAAGATGTTGTGAAAAAAATTAAGTCCGCTAAAAGAATTTTTGTTTTCGGAGTTGGAAGTTCAGGCTTAAGTGGTGCTGAATTTTCTCAGCGCTTATTACGAATGGGATTAAATACTATTAGTAGTGCAGATTCTCATATGATGGTAATCAATTCTTCTATTACTGGGCCTGGAGATTTAGTGTTTGGTATTTCTGCTTCTGGTGAAACAAAAGAAGTCAATAATGCAATGAAACTGGCAAAAGAAAATAAGGCTACTATTGTTGGAATGACCTGTTTTCCTAAAAGTGCTTTAGGAAATATTTCAGATATTCTAATTCAAGGATATAGTTCTTTATTTGTAGGAAATGATAATTTTATTAATACACAGTTTTCTATTATGTATCAAATTGATCTTCTATCAACTATTTTGCTAGAAGATAAGACGTTAAGTAAAAAGATGAGTAGAACTATTTCAGCAATTACAAAACAATAAAATGGTAGGAGTATATATGACATTGACATCTTTAGTTAATTATTTTGAATCATTAGAGACATTGCATGTAAATACATTACCTCAGAGAAGTTACTTTATTCCATTTTCTAATTTAGACAAAGAAAAGGACCCTCTTAAGAGAGAAGATTCAAGTTTATTTAAAAACTTAAATGGAAATTGGGATTTTGAATATTGTTCAAATGTAAGATCAGTGAAAGTGGATGAGTGGCTTAATAAAACTACGATATTTTCTAAAAAGATTCCTGTGCCAAGCGTTTGGCAGATGTACGGATACGATTATAATCAATATACCAATGTGAGATATCCGATTCCATATAATCCTCCATATGTTCCAGAGGATAATCCAGTAGGAATTTATCGTCGCAATTTTAATATTGAAAGTCTTCAGAATGATATTACGTTACATTTTGAAGGAGTTGATTCTTGTTTTTATGTATACATTAATGGGAAATTTGTCGGATTTTCTCAAATTAGTCATGCTCAGCAAGCGTTCGATATTAATTCTGGTTCTGTTGCAAAGTTTTAAATAAAGAATAAAATCCCTTACGGTATCTATGATTTAGGCTGTTATTCCCATTAATACCTTGATTTCAGTAGACACCGAAAAGCCGAAGAGAGTGCCTTC
>NZ_GL622241.1:1401884-1402558 GCF_000185365.1 Enterococcus italicus DSM 15952 | reverse complement strand
TTTTTTATTTTTCTTTTTCCAAATTTGATAGAGGATTTTACTGTATTCTTGCACCCAACGATAAATCGTCGTATGAGAAACGTTAATGCCACGATCATATAAGATTTCTTGAACTTCACGATAGCTAAGGTTATAACGAAGATAGTAGCCCACGGCTACAATAATCACATCCTGCTGAAATTGCTTTCCTTTAAAATGATTCATCGTCATTCCTCCTGCTATCTTTCTCTATTATTCTACCTTATTTGATAGTAGATTTAAAACTTTGCAACAGAACCCTAAAATTTATTATTGAAAATACCGAAGGACCGAGTGTTAATATTAATTTATTTAAGTCAAAAGAATTAAGAAAAGAAGTATTTGGCCGCCTCAATATTAAAACTGAAAAAGATATGGATAATAGAATCAAAGCCCTTGTTGGAGCACTCAATACATTATCAGATAAAATACTCGAAATGAGAAATAGTCAAGGAGATGCTCATGCACATGGCTCAAATAGAATAGTAATTAAGGAAGAAGAAGCAATTCTTGTTGCAAATTCTTCTATGGTTTTGTGCGAGTATGTGTTTACTAAGTATAAAGGATTAAGTAGATAATAAAATGTATATTTTATAGTATACAATTCGAATTTTTATGTTATATACTATAATATAAAATCAATATATGATATAATT
>NZ_GL622241.1:1390574-1401834 GCF_000185365.1 Enterococcus italicus DSM 15952 | reverse complement strand
TACTATAATATAAAATCAATATATGATATAATTGGGTATGGAAAAAATATCTTTTGAAACATTTAAAAGACCTAATGGTCATGATGAATTTTTAGAATGGTTGGAAACATTACCAAAAAAAGATAGTGCGAAGCTTTTACGTACAATAGAAGAAACAGAAAAGAATGGGATGCTAGTAGCTCAACGGTTGAAATGGGTGAAAAAATTAGACACTAATTTGTACGAATTAAGAAGTAAGGTAGGATCAAACATCCAAAGAGCCATCTATTTCCATGTGGACAATGGAAGGTATGTCATTACTCACGGATTTACTAAAAAAACGGAGAAAACATCAATAACTGAACTCAAGCATGCAAAAGAACTTAGAGAGGAGTGGTTCACAAATGATGATTAAAAAATTGATTGAAGAAAAGAAAAAAGATAAAGATTTTGCAGAAGCATATGACCGTGAAGGAAGAAAACTCGAAACTGCGGTTGCTCTTTATCATGCTCGGGAGGAAGCAGGGCTAACTCAAGCGGAGCTTGCACAAAAAGCACATACAACTCAATCTACTATTGCTCGAATTGAGAGAGGGGATAACGTATCTTTCGATAAACTTGATGATATCGCCAGGGCATTAGGTAAAAAGCTGGTAGTAGAATTTGCTTAAAAGCGAGTTGAAAATATATCTATAATAGGCTCCTAACTAATCAATTAGTTTAGTGGGCCTTTTTTTACTAGATAGATAAAGGTTGTACTATAGTGTAAAAGACAATAAATTTTATACTAAAATTACTTTAAAGGTAAGCGCCCAATAGAATAGTACCTGTACGCCAAATAGCCCAACCCCTATACTGGGAACTGGGAAGTTTGACATTTTTATTCTCCGCAAATTCTTTGAACATTCTCTTGCCAAGGCAGTAGAGCATCAATGGCTTCATTCGAAAACACCGGGAGGTTAGGAATTTTTTCGAATAAAAATTCTAGATATTTCATTGGCTGAAGCCCATTTAGTTCGGCGGTTTTGTAAACGCTAAGAATGATCCCTGATGTTCGCGCACCTTCTAAACTTGTAGAATGCAACCAATTTTTACGCCCAATTACCAGCTCCTTAATATTTCGCTCCGCACGATTATTGGTAAGCTCCAAGCGTCCATCTTCAAAGATATACAAAAAGCCACTACGAATCTTATGTGCATACTGAACAGCTTTATCCAATTTTGATTTGGGAACAGGGGTCAGTTCATCTAACCAACTATAAAAATTGTCTACTAGCGGACGTAATTCCTCTTGTCTTTTAACTAAGCGTTCTTTATGAGATAGCTTTTCCCATTTTTTCTCCAAGGCGAACCATTTTTTGAACTGATTTACCGCTTTTACTGCAGGCATTTCGCTAGTTTTCGCTCCTTTTGGGATAGCTTCCAGGAACTTACGTCGAGCATGGGCGAAGCAGTAGACGAGTTTCGTTTGCGTTAAGGCGTTGTATCCAGTGTAGCCATCACAGTGGAGATAACCAGTAAAGTCTTTCAAGAAGTCTTTTGGTACTTCTCCAGAACGACTTTCGTCGTGATGATAGTAGACTATGGGATGGAGACTTTCTTTGCCTGTACAAAATTGCCAGTAATAGGTATCACTCTTGGCGCTTTCAATTACTCGATACGTTGTTTCGTCGCCATGAAGGATGTCTTTTTGATTTAAATAGACTTGAAATCTTTTCGCAACCATATCCAGCGCATTGTGCACCGCTTTAATGTGCCAGTTACTAATATTATCACGCGAAATAGCTAAGCCTAAATCTTTTTGCCAATAATTTTCTTGGCGATAAGCAGGAATTTTTTGTCCAAATTTCATACGAATCGTTTCAGCAACGACACTATTGGAACCCAGACTATTAGAAATTAAAGGTTTGGGGACTGACGCTTTTTTAAAAGAGGAACGTCCCATTTTTTCACAAGCTTTACAACAATACGTGTGTTGATAATGAACAAGGCAATCGAGTATGGCAGGGTGAAAACGAACTTCTTCCCGGACTTTCGTCCGGCCAATATCTTTCATCTGTTGTCCACAATGCGTACAAACTTGTTCTTCTATGGTTAACACATGATCTTCTTCAACCGTAGGTAACTGACTAATTTTGCTTGCTTTTGTTCCAACGATGCGCCGGTGACCCTGGACAACAATACTCCGTTGTTCCTCATCCTCAATTGAAGGTTTGGGAACAGTTTCTTCTTCAAACAAGTTAAGCTGGCCATTTGTTTCTTCATCGAACGTTTCTTTGGAACGGCCAAACAGCTTACGGGTTAAATAATTCAGTTTTTCGTTAAGCAACTGAATCTCTGTGGTTAAATTTTGAATCGTTTGCTGTTGAAATTCATTAAGTTGTTGTTGCTTTTGATTTCTTTCATTGGCACTTTGTAATAGCTGGAGAAGAAGTTGCTGATCTAGTTGAAGTGCATTCTTTTTTTGACTAGTCATTTTCAACAATCCTCCCTCATGAAAAGTTCGCTTTATCTTACCATATTCAGAGTATGCAGAATAGAGGAAGAACACTTTTTTGTTCTTCCTCTGTTTTTAAAAGGTTCCTTTGGAACCTGATAAGATGGCTTTGGGTTGATCAATGCTCAATCCCTCTAATAGCCAGCGTACTTGTTGAGCAGTTAAACTTCTGACTTCCTCTTTTTTTCGAGGCCACTTGAGCGTACCGTTTTCAAGGCGCTTGTAGCACAACAAGAACCCATCACCATCCCAATAAAGAATTTTAAAGCGATCACTGCGTTGCCCACAAAACAGGAAAGCTGCGTCCTGATAAATATCTAAATCATATGTGTGTTGAATTAGGCTGGCTAACCCATCAATTCCTTTTCGTAAATCCGTTTTACCACAGACAACGAAAACATGATGGACAGTTTGAAAGTTAAGAAGTACCTGACAAACCTTCTTTCAATACGGCTTGCAGAATATAATTGTTCACTCCATTATAAATGAATATCTCAGAGCCGTTTTTTTGTTTCAAACGGACAGCAAGTTTATTCGTAGGGTTACCTACAATTTGTTTTGCAGATATCTCTTTCGGAATTTGGATAGGGACAATATCTTGATGATTCATAAAAGACCTCCAGATTTCTTGATGGCTCAAGTATATCGGAAGGCCTTCTTTAAGGTAAGGTACTATTCTATTGGGCGCTTACCTTTAAAGAGAACTAGAGAGAAAGGTACAATAAATGAAAACCATAAATCTTATAAAAGTATTTATAGCATCACCAGGTGATATAGCAGCAAAAAGGAATGAAGTAGAAGAAACCATATATAGATGGAATATAGAAAATACAGATAATACAAAAGTGATTTTGATGCCTATACGATGGGAAACTAATGCGATTCCTACTTATGTAAATAATAGCTCTGGGCAAAGTGTTATTAATAAACAAATTGTAGAAAATAGGGTTCTGCTGCAAAGTTTTAAAAATAAAATCAGTTTTTGTATTATTTCTTCATTTTAAGCTGGAATTCCCAATAATATCCTGATTTCAGTACAGACTGAAAAGCCGAAGAGAGTGCCTTCTTTTCGGCTTTTCTTGTAGATTTCTCGAATGGTTTCCATCCCTTTAATTGTGGTGGAAGCTGTACGTAGACTTTGATAAAATTTATTCCGTCGTTTAATCGATCGATGGTCTTGTTCTATTAAATTGTTAAGATACTTCACAGTTCGGTGCTCTGTCTTAGTATATAAACCCACACTCTGTAACTTTCTAAAGGCGGAGCCAAGAGAAGGTGCTTTATCGGTCACAATTGCTTTCGGCTCACCAAACTGTTTATGGAGTCGTTTTAAGAAAGCATAGGCTGCTTGCGTGTCCCGTTTCTTTCGTAACCAGATATCTAAGGTTAAGCCGTCCGCATCAATTGCACGATAAAGATAATGCCAATGTCCCTTAATTTTGATATAGGTTTCGTCCATTTTCCATGAATAGAAGGATTGTCTATTTTTCTTCTTCCAAAGATAATAGAGGACCTTGCTGTACTCTTGCACCCAACGATAAATCGTAGTATGACAAACATTTATTCCACGATCATATAACAATTCCTGAACTTCACGATAGCTTAGATTGTAACGCAGGTAGTAACTAACAGCGACAATAATGACGTCATTTTTTGAATTGTTTGCCTTTAAAATGATTCATTACTCTGTCCTCTCTGTCTTTTTTCTCAATTTTACACTAAAATAGATTTTTTGGAAAACTTTGCAACAGAACCATACTATTCATTTTTAATTAAAAAATATAAGGCATAGACGTGGCACCATAACCAATATCATATTTTCTCAACTCTTTAGCACTCAATTTTGTGTAATCTTCTTTAATAAATTCCATTTGCGGCTAAGTACCCAGTCAAGCTTGCTTAGTTGCAACAAAAATGACCGCCTACCAAAAAGTAGACGGTCATTTTTGTAGATGCAAAGCACGAATTCGCAGCTATACCGCTTTCTTCGCGACTTCCTTTGGTAACGTCAACGCCAACAGCAAGCCAATAAGGCCCACGCCAGCAAACACAGCGAAGGTAACAGCAAAACCGCCAGCATGACTTCGCAGCGTGGTTTGCATGCCATCCAACAACACTGTGGCGAACATTACACCGGCAGAACCGAATAACTGACGAGCCGTCGTTGTAACCGCAGTGCCGTCTGCCACGAGCTCATTCGGCAAAGCATTCGCGCCAGCCGTCACTGAAGGCATCATCACAAAGGCATTGCCGGCTTCAGTCGCCATCGCCAACATAATTGCCCCAATCAGCGGTAAATGATGGGCAAAGACTGCTAACAGACCAAAGCCGCCAGTAATCAACAACATGCCAATCATGGCCACGACACGCGGTCCAAAGCGATCCAGTAGGCGCCCGCTAATTGGATTCAAAATACTCAGCAACACCGCAGCTGGCACTAAGGACAAGCCAGAAATCAACGGTGACAAACCAAGTAGCGTTTGAAAGTAAAGCGGCATCAGGATAGTGGTGACAATCAAACCGACGTATGAAATTCCGGTCAGAAACACCGCTTTAGTAAACATACCAGTGGCAAAAACTCGCATTTGCAACATTGGTGGTTGGCGATTCAATTGCCGAACAACGAAAATACCAGCTGCCAGAACGCCTAAAATCAACAAACCAACCACGCCAACAGTTAAGCCTTTTTTCGACAAAGCACCCAAGGTATAAAGTAGAATTGGAAAACTTGCGGATAAAAGGAAGGACACCCAGTCCAGTTGCGTCGGTTGCAATGGCATGACAGACGCAATGGTCACCGTTGAAACGGCCAGCACAAGCAGCGAAACGACCAAGAAGAACAAGAATAAAGCCTGCCAAGGGAACCATGTCAGCAAAACACCGGAAATAATCGGACCGACTGCCAAGGCTGAGCCCATGACCAATCCTGCCGTGCCCATCACCCGACCACGCTCACTATGCGGCGTAATCGTCAGCAACACGGTCTGGAAACTCGGGAAAATAATCCCGACCGCAATCGCTTCAAGCAACCGTCCAATCATGAGCACGGTAAAACTCGGTGCCCAGATACATAAGCCTGTCCCAATGGCAAAAATGAGTTCAATCGCTTGGAAAAGCCGTTGGAAAGTAACATTATGCAACAGCCATGGGCTAACCGGAATCATCAAGGTCATCACCAACATAAAGCCGGTTGTCAGCCAAGCAACTATATCCGCTCCTAAACCAAAAGCTTTCATAAAAGCAGGATAAGCGGTGCTTAAAGAAGACTGAGAAATTGACATCGAAAAGGTACCTGTCAGTAACGTGGCGACAAAAGCCCCGCGATGTTTAATCGTTGGAGAGTTCATATTAAAATCATCTTTTTCTATATTAGTATTGTGGGACGTTTACATTTTCATTCCCATTTTTTCATAAGACTGCATACCGCCCATCCAAATCTCAGATGGTTTGACGCCACGTTCTTTAGCCAAGGCCATCATTAACGTATCCATATCCATCAATTTATATTTTTGCTTTGGCTTGGCTGGATCGAATGTTTCAATCTGTGCCATCATGCCGCCATCTTCGTGCTCAATGATATGGCAGTGATACATATAAACCCCTGGCAAATCAAAGCGAACCAGCAGCCGAACCGTTTCACCAGGATTCACGCCAACGGTATCTTTGAAACCATATTCATTTGGATACGGCGCATGCCCATTCCGCGACAAGACTAAGAATTGGGTTCCATGCACATGGAATGGATGAACCATTCCAGGCGCATCATTGCTATTGGTAACATCCCAGTACTGGGCTTTGCCAATTGGTTGCGTGGCATCAATCCGCTGCATGGCAAACTTTTTACCATCAATCGCAACACCTTCGTCCATCCCCTGCATCACAACGTGGCGAACTGGCAAAGCCGGGTCAACCACTGGTGCCTTCACATCGAACAACTTATCAGGCAAGGTAGTCTGATCCGGTTTGAACGCATGAATGCGGAACTTTAGCAATGGCACATCATCCGTATATAAGGTGACCACGTCGCCTTCATGGTATTGGCCAAAATCAACGATCACTTCGGCACGCTCAGCACAAGTCAGCATCAAATGGGTAAATTTGACCGGCTCCGGTAACAGTGAGCCATCCCCGCCAATTTGCGTAAATGGCAGGTCATCGGAAAAATGCAACCGCCATTCACGGCGATTAGCACCATCCAGAAAACGCAACCGGACCTTTTGCGTGGTGACGTCAAAATAGGGATTGATTGTACCGTTAATCATTGCAGTTGGCCCAGCAACACCGTCAGGATCATAATCAGCCCGGTAGTCCCACTGGTTGTTCTCATGAAAACGCCGGTCTTGCAAAATGACCGGAATATCGTCAACGCCATAGTTCCTTGGCAATGGCAGGCTGGCTTCATGGTCGTCTTTGACAATCACCATGGCAGCCAAACCATGCCAAACCTGCTCGGCTGTGGATGGGCACGGATGCGCGTGCAGCCACAAAGTCGTCGCAGGTTGTTCCAATGTGAAGTCGATATGCTTACTTTCACCCGGATAAACCGGCGCATGGCATCCGCCATCAACATAAGGGCCACTGACATTAGCCCCATGCCAATGAAAAGTGGTCAACTCAGGCAGGGTGTTTTTCAGTGTCACATGCGTATGCTGACCACGGCGATACACAATCGTCTGACCTAACAGACTGGTATTATAGCCCCACGTCTTGGTCTTCGACCCAGGTAACAGTTGCGTTTCCCCAGCCTCTGCTGTCACCGTGTAATAAACGTCGGTCGCCGTCTCTTTATCCGGTTTCAACAACGGCGGCACATTTAAGGGCTTCTCAGGCGCATCACTGACCTCAAGCGGCACGTATCCGCCATCGTGGAGATCAAACGCTGGCTCATCAAAGAAATAGTCCGTATAGTTTTTCATCGTGATTTCCCCCTCTGACAATAATTTTAACACTCTTTAAAAACTAAATTTTTCTAATTTTATCCTAACCTCTAAAAATATTTTGGTCAACCTTATTTTTTTATCTCGACTATTTCAACAAAAAATCGTGAATATTAACAATGGTAATTATCATATAGATATATTTTTAAAGTGTACAATTGATTCATTCCGATACAAATGAAATGAAGGCAAATAATATTAAATTAGGCGACTGTTTATTTTTTTTTAGGTTTGTCTAATATTTTGCTTTAATTTAATAAAAAAGAGGTGTATGCTTATGATGTTTTTAAAGGAAGGTGGAAATATTTTGAAAGATACAACAAGTCAGTCCGGTAAAGAACACAAACCTCGATTAATTCAGCATGCGAATGGTCCTCTTTAGAGGAAATTAGCGGAACTGTCGAGGTACCCAAAGGCAAAGGCTTTTGGAAAATCCTGTTCGCCTATTCTGGACCGGGGGCATTAGTTGCTGTTGGATATATGGATCCAGGCAACTGGTCTACTTCGATTACGGGTGGGCAAAACTTCCAGTATTTATTAATGTCGGTCATTTTAATGTCTAGTTTAATTGCAATGCTATTCATGCTGATTTTTCGATAGTCTGAATAGTTTTGTGCGAGTATATAAGGAAAGCTACAACATTAGCAAGATCAGCAAGCAAGGCTAATAATACTGTTGCAATGGGAAATAACAAGCGTCCAGTAGGGCGGTCCAAGAGCGGGCGCAAACCCTACCAGACAATACGATTATAAAAGTAAAGAACGTCATAAAATCAGCTACTAGAGGGAAAACTGTGGTAAAAGACAAATAAGATGGTGAAATGATGACTATAAAGTCAAGTCAGATAAATAGGTAGTTGAGCATATAAATTGCTTTTGACGCTTTACTTATTTATAATAAGTGCAATAACAAATGACTAGTAAAAGGCGGGTAGAACAATGGATAAATTTAAAAATATTATTATTGGATTTGGTAAGGCGGGTAAGACATTAGCTAAGTACTTGGCGCAGCATGATGAGACCGTGCTTCTGATCGAACGGTCTAAACAAATGTACGGAGGAACTTGCATCAATGTTGGCTGCCTACCATCTAAAAATTTAATTTTTAATGGCCAACGTGGCGTGGACTTCACTACAGCAGTTAATAAGCGTGGTGAGATGACTAGACAGTTGCGAAACAAAAACTATCACATGGTGGCTGATGAGCCACTAGCAACGGTTTGGGATGGGTCAGCCCGTTTTATCGACAATTATGTTTTGGAAGTCGTAATGAGTGATGGAACGACTAAGAAGGTGAGAGGTGAACGTATCTTTATTAATACTGGAGCAGTTCCAAATTGGCCATCAATCCCAGGGTTAGAGTTTAGTCAGCGGATTTTTACGTCTAAAGAAGCTATGGAATTGGAGAAACAACCGAAACGACTAGCAATTATTGGTGGCGGTTATATTGGCCTTGAATTTGCTGGAATGTTTAATTCCTTTGGTACGCATGTAACGATTTTCGACCAACATACCAGATTGTTAGAGCGCGAAGATCCTGATATTGCGACCGAGGTCGTAGCAGATCTGACTGACGCAGGGATCGAGATTAAATCGGCGACTCAACTAACTCAAGTAAAAGATAATGGTGAGAAGGTTACATTATATTATCAACAAGGTGATCAAACCAACACTGAGAAATTTGATGCGGTATTGGTTGCAGTCGGTCGACGGCCTAATATAGATAGTTTAGGGCTAGAAAATACCGATATTGCTTTAACCAGTCGTGGTGCTATTCAGGTCGATGATCATTTAAGGACCACAGTACAAAACGTTTGGGCTTTGGGCGACGTTAATGGCGGTCCTATGTTCACTTATGTCTCATTGGATGATTTTCGTATTATTGTAGATCAATTGTTTGATAAAGGGGATCGCTCAACGGCCGATCGAATGGTGATACCGACTGCTTCGTTCCTAAATCCACCACTGGCTAACGTCGGCTTAAATGAACGTCAAGCTAAGAGTGCAGGTTATGATTTACAAACCTTCAAGCTATCAGTCAAGGCGATTCCAAAGGCCCGTGTCTTGGAGGATCAACGCGGGCTTTATAAGGTAATCGTTGATCAAAAAACACACCTTATTTTAGGGGCAACATTGTATGCCGCTGAGGCTCATGAAACCATCAATCTAATTGCATTGGCAATGAAGGCCAAATTACCTTACGAAAGATTACGCGACATGATCTATACTCATCCAACAATGTCTGAAGCCTTGAATGATCTTTTTAAGACCCCAGTTGTGAAAAGCTAACGCCCTAGAAACACAAAGCCGACTAGTTAATCGAGGAAACAATCAAGAAATCACCGTTAAAATTATTACGCAATGTGATTAACAATGCCCTTAATCTAAAGGACCGGGTTTACCAAATCTTTGAGCATTGTGATCTACCTTTACACAATAACCACGATGAGCAACAGATCCACTCTACCACGCTGGTGCGAAAGAATAAGTCTGTTCACAAAACCAACGGCAGGCGCAAAGGATAATACGATCTGGTTTGGTATTGTACAAATGGAAAAATTAAATAAACTGGACATCTTTAAGTATTTTTAACCATTACTAACGGTTTACACGCAACGTAACACGCCAGATATTGAGGCTTATTTACCGGGGATCCAGAAATTCAGGCCACGTGTCGTGTTTAATAGAGAAACCAAAGCGGGCGATTAACGCAGAAAACTGCGTTGGTCGCCCGCTATTTTTGTTTGAACCTGGGGATCTGAGATACCATCAATGGTTAAGATTCAACCCGGTTCGTTGTGGAGTGCTTACGATCATTCAAAGTAGGAATGCTTAGAGGACGTTTTTCTCCGTTTGGTTTTGGGATTAATACCCGTCTAACTGGTTGTGGAACGTAGTTTTCTAAAGTTTTTTGTATTTCTTCAATGAAATTATCTTGAGATTTTATCTTGAAATCCTTGATTGTTAGGTTATCTGCTCCAGTTGTGTTTGATCCAGTGTTAGATTTTATTATCCTATATGCCAAAAGAATATTTTGCTTGGAAGTAATTATTTCATACAGGTTAATTCCTTTAGTACACTGATTTAAACTTCTTTCATATAACCAGCCAAAGCTTTCTTGCATATTGTAATACTCGTTGTATCGCAATTCTGTACTCATTGATGGATCGTTTCTCCTAATTGATTATTAGTCCCATCATCTTACTCGACCTGATGAGTTTCATTTGACTGTATTCACTTTTCAAATAACAAGTCTTGGGACTATCCCTCCACGTTGATTAGACGCTTCATTGGTACTGTGTCCCTACTTTCACGAGAATTAAGGAATTTCGATTTTAATATCTTATATCCAACACTCCGATTGCGGTCGTTATTAAGTGTTTCTCGCTTTCCACGTTCCGATTATTTTAGATTTACATCTATCCTTAGGTGCTTACTATAAGCCTGAACATTTATAAGGTCTTTGTTCCTTATCCCGAACTTCATATGGACGACTTTTACTTTTCGGTAATGTTCGTTGTATATTGCACCCCGATTATCTTTCAATAACGTCGCTATCTAGACCCGTACATTCGCAAGTTCGTCAGTTTCTATTGAAACATTCTATTTCGTGTTAAAGCACTTGTAAGGAAACGTGTCACACCATCCATGGGCCCACTTCAATCCGAATGGCCGGTCTCTGTATTGATTATAGGGTTCTGTTGCAAAGTTTTAAATAAAGAATAAAATCCCTTACGGTATCTATGATTTAGGCTGTTATTCCCATTAATACCTTGATTTCAGTAGACACCGAAAAGCCGAAGAGTGTTCCATTTCTTCGGTTCTTTTTATATATTCCTCGAATGGTC
>NZ_GL622241.1:1335853-1389948 GCF_000185365.1 Enterococcus italicus DSM 15952 | reverse complement strand
AACCGAGTACTCGTATGTTGGATCGCGTTCGTCAACACTTTTTAGGGAAAGGCAATCCTGACGTATACGCGGTTTTTCGTTATGGGACTAATTTTTCGATTCAATTTGTTCCTCTTAGTAAAAGCAGTAGTATAACATTGAATGAATTGGACCATGAGGCGATCTTGGCTTATAATGGATTCACTCGGGGCTATAACCGTAATAAAGGAATGCAAAAATAAAAGAGATCGGCTAAAAATTTCATTATAGTTCTCAAATTTTCATGATACAATTCTAGTGAACCTGTAAACGGTTTTATTACGATGAAGCGTGAAGGATAGGTGAAACAATGAGTAAGTCAGAATTAATAGCGTCCGTTCCATATAATGAAAGAGCTATTCCGATAAAAGAAGCAAAGCCCTGGTTTAAAGTGTCGGATAGTCAAATGCAGCTCGAAGGATTGTGCTTTGATGGTCAAGGGCATTTGTTTTTTGTTGATGTGTTTGGTGGTGGGGTGTATTGTCTTTCGTTAGATGAGATGGAACTGAAGCAGATTGCTTCGTTTCCAGATGAAAATCCTGCAACGGTCAAGCGCCGTCAAGATGGACGCCTCTTTGTTTGTTTCTTAGGAGATATGAAATCAACTGGTAGTGTGATTTCGATGAATGCTGATGGAAGTGACGTCCAAGTCGTTGTTGATTCTTCTTTAGGCTATGTGGTCGATGATTTAACTTTTGATAAAAATGGCGGCTTCTATTTTACGGACTTTAAAGGGTATTCTTGTGAGCCGACTGGCGGTGTCTACTATGTTGCACCTGATTATCAAACGATTACCAAAGTCATGGGGAATATGGCGGTGCCAAATGGAGTTGTGTTAAATTTAGCGGGGGATGGTCTGTGGGTGACTGAGATGAGTCAAAATCGTCTGCACTATCTGACGATGACAGATGATCCGATAGTGATTGCCAACTATGGAAGTTCCGTACCTTATAACTTTACAGGGCTAGAAGGACCGGATTCAATTTGTATTGACGTACAAGATCATTTATATGTCGCGATGTATATGCAAGGTCGCGTAATGGTTTTTGATCGTAATGGTAATCCAATCGAGCAAGTGCTCATTCCTGAGCGAATCAATCAAAAAATGATGCGTTCGACTTCAGTTGCAATCTATCCAGATAAGAAAAAAATGATTCTTTGCTCGAATGATGGGGAAGGTCATGGCGGCTCATGGCTGTATTCTTGTAAAAGTTTGAGTCCAGGCATTGTATAAGAGGATGTGTCAAAAGCGTTTAGCTCTGAGTAATGAATCAGAAATTCTGAAAATCAGTTCTAAAATTTCCGAGAGGGCTGCAAATGCTAATTAAAAATCCGAGAATGACCTATAAAGACAAAAAGCCCATAACATCCAAAAAGTTTGAAAACAACTTTTGGATGTTATGGGCTTTTTCTTTGTGGCTGACTAGCTTTCGTTCAGCTTTTATGATTCGATTTCTGTTACGATACCAGATCCGACTGTCCGGCCACCTTCACGGATAGAGAAGGTTGTCCCTTTTTCGACGGCAATTGGGTGAATCAATTCGACTTCGATGGTGACGTTATCGCCAGGCATGACCATTTCTGTACCTTCTGGAAGCACGACATTCCCAGTGACATCGGTTGTTCTAAAGTAAAATTGTGGTCGATAGTTGTTGAAGAATGGGGTATGGCGACCGCCTTCTTCTTTTGTAAGGACATAGACTTCACCTTTGAATTTAGTATGTGGAGTAATGGAGCCTGGTTTTGCTAAAACTTGGCCACGTTCAATTTCATCGCGATCGACACCACGTAATAAGACACCCACGTTATCACCAGCTTCACCTAAATCCAATGTTTTACGGAACATTTCGATTCCGGTAACGATTGCTTTACGGGTTTCAGGTTTGATACCGACGATTTCTACTTCGTCACCGACTTTTACAGTACCGCGATCGATTCGACCAGAAGCAACGGTCCCACGCCCGGTAATGGTAAAGACATCTTCGATAGGCAATAGCAATGGTTTGTCCGTATCACGGTCTGGAGTATGGATGTAGTCATCGACAGTATCCATCAGTTCCATGATGGCAGCTTCGGCATCAGGATCACCTTCTAGTGCTTTTAATGCAGAGCCTTTAATGACCGGAATATCATCGCCAGGAAAATCGTATTCACTTAAGAGTTCACGAACTTCCATTTCGACTAGATCAATCAGTTCATCGTCATCAACTAAATCTGTTTTATTTAAGAAGACGATTAAATCTTTTACACCTACTTGTCGTGAAAGCAAAATGTGTTCACGCGTTTGGGGCATTGGTCCGTCAGTCGCTGAGACGACGAGAATCGCACCGTCCATTTGAGCGGCACCGGTAATCATGTTTTTTACGTAGTCCGCATGTCCTGGAGCATCGATATGCGCATAGTGGCGTTTTTCGGTTTCGTATTCGACGTGAGCGGTATTAATCGTAATCCCACGTTCGCGTTCTTCAGGAGCGGCATCAATACTTGCGTAGTCTTGAGGGTTTGCTAGACCTTTTTTGGCTAAAACAGAAGTAATCGCCGCCGTCAATGTCGTCTTACCGTGATCGACGTGTCCAATCGTTCCAATATTTACGTGTGGTTTTGTTCGACTGTAATGTTCTTTTGCCATTTGAAAATCCCTCCATTATTTGTAGTGTCTTACAATTTGTAAGCACTATCTTTGATACCTTCATTATAGGTCAAATAAAGTCAAAGTCAATTAATTACACTTGCCATTGCTTTTTGGGTAGGATTCTTTTAGGATAAGAGCAACAAGGATTAGTCTTTGAGTGTCTAGTGACTTAGATTGGAGGAACGACATGAGAAAAAAACCAGCTCGTCTAGCAAAAGGAGACAAAGTTGCCATCGTAAGTTTATCTAGTGGTATTTTAGGTGATGACCACTGTGCATGTAATGTAGAAATTGGTACAAAGCGTATGAGAGAGATGGGGTTAGAGCCTGTATTTACGAAGCACGCACTTGCGGGAAGTGACTATATTCGCAATTATCCAGAAAAGCGAGCGGAAGATATCAAGGCGGCCTTTTTGGATGAACGTATCAAAGGTATTGTGTGCGCGATTGGGGGCGATGATACGTATCAGATATTGCCGTATTTGATGGAGGATGAAGAATTTCGTGAGGCTGTAGTAGCGCATCCGAAGATTTTTACCGGCTATTCAGATACGACGATCAATCATCTGATGTTTTATCAGCTAGGGTTGCAGACTTTTTATGGTCCATCCTTTCTTACCGATTTTGGAGACATTGGGCCAGCCATGCTTCCCTATACCAAATCAGCTATCGAGCAGTTTATAGCAGAAGAGCCACTTCAAGAAACCATCTTACCGAGTGCAATCTGGTACGAGGAGCGTAAAGACTTTTCAGCCAAAGCTAAAGGAGAGGCGCGTAGTAGTCACCAAGATATCCGAGGATTTGAACTGTTGCAAGGGGCACCGAGCTTTACTGGCCATCTATTAGGTGGTTGCTTTGAAAGCTTGACTGATTTTTTATCTGGGGAACGGTATCCAGATGAAAAGACAATTACAGCAAACTATCACCTCTGGCCAGAAAGCTCACAATGGCAAGGTGCGATTCTATTTATAGAAACGTGCGAAGAAAAAATCTCACCAGAAGCGTACAAACAAAAACTAGGCATTTTAAAAGAGACTGGTGTCTTCTCACAAATTGCAGGAATTATTGTAGGAAAACCGCAAGATGAGTGCTTCTATGAAGAATATAAATCAGTATTGCTTGATACCATTGCGGATGAGTCACTGCCGATTGCGTATAACTTTCCATTTGGTCATGCGTATCCACGAACAGTATTGCCGTATGGTATTAACGTGACGGTCGATACCATTTCCCAAGTGATACGCTTTAATGAGAGTTTATTCAGATAAAGTATTGACGTGAAAACGAGTCTTGTGCTATAGTTCAGCTAACGTATGGACGTTACCTCCTAATGAAGTAAATTTGGCATTCCCTCTTATAGAAAGTCGATGGTTGCTGCAAATCGATGATAGTGTCAAGTTGAAGTACGTCAGGTTGGTTTAGAATTAAATAGACGTAAAGTGGAAGAGTTATTCTTCAATTAAGGTGGTACCGCGGATAATTATTCGTCCTTAGCAGGTGATGCTAAGGATTTTTTTGTCTTGTTTTTGAGATATCATTCTTAAATAGAAAAGGGCATGTAGAAAGGAAGAATAGTATGAGTTTTGAAAAACTAAGCAAAAAAATAAATTTGGATTTGGTAAAGAATACGTCGTTATTGACGAAAGAGCAAGCAGACTACAAAACTGCGCGCGATGAAGAATTAAAACGAATTATTACCGGGGAAGATCAACGCTTCTTACTAGTAATCGGTCCTTGTTCGGCAGACAATGAAAAAGCGGTATTTGACTATGCGCAGCGCCTTGCTGAATTACAAGAAAAAGTAAAAGACAAAGTATTTATTGTTCAACGTGTTTACACAAATAAGCCTCGGACAAATGGCGATGGCTACAAAGGGATGCTTTACCAACAATCACCCGATGAAGAAGTTAACTTAATTCGTGGTATGGTTGCAGTACGCAAAATTCATCGTCGCGTATTAACAGAGACTGGCTTGACGACAGCGGATGAAATGTTGTACCCAGAAAACTTTGAACTCGTGTCAGACCTCGTAAGTTACCATGCAGTTGGTGCACGCTCGGTTGAAAATCAACAACATCGCTTTGTTGCAAGTGGAATTGATGCACCAGTTGGCCTTAAAAATCCAACAAGTGGGAATCTATCCGTGGCGTTTAATGCGCTGCATGCGGCTCAGCGTTCGCAATCCTTTATCTACAATGGGGTAGAGGTATCAACAAGCTCAAACCCATTGTCTCATCTAATCTTACGTGGTGGATTGGATGATTGTGGTAGAATTAAACCCAATTATCACTATGAAGACCTATTAGAAGCAGCTGCGATGTACAACAAAGAATCCTTTAGCAATCCATTTGTGCTAATCGATACAAATCATGACAACTCAGGGAAAAAATACTTGGATCAAATCCGTATTACCAAAGAAGTGTTAACTAACCGTGCTTGGAATCCACAAATCAGTAAACTAGTTCGTGGGCTAATGATTGAAAGTTACTTGGCGGATGGTCGCGGAGAAGGCGGCTCGCAAGAATATGGTCAATCGATTACTGACCCATGTTTAGGATGGGATAAGACTGCCGACTTGGTTAACTATATCCATCAGAATGTCTAGCTATGTGGGGAACATTATTTAATGTGAGTACCATTATCATAGGGTCCCTCATCGGAGGATTTTTAAGGGAACGATTTCCGGTGCGTTTCCAAAAGATTTTATTACAGGCAATGGGATTAGTAGCGATTGCTATCGGTCTCCATACAACAGTCGTAAATCTAGAAAAAAGCCAGTACCCAATAGTGTTTATCCTAAGTCTGGCAATCGGTGCTGTCATCGGTGAAAGCTTGCAGATACAACAAAGGATGAATTCAAAAATTGACCAAGGTACAAATGGTAGTTTAGCAAGTGGCCTGACAACGGCTGTGTTACTATTTTGTATTGGCAGTCTGTCGATACTAGGGCCGATTCAAGCAGCAATCAATCATGATTACACTTTTTTGATTACAAATGGGGTATTGGATGGAATTACTTCGATTGTATTAGCAGCAACATTTGGTTTTGGTATCATGTGGGCTGCGCTGGTGTTATTTATTTGGCAAGGAAGCATTTACTTAGTGGCTTTTCTTTTTCAGCAATCGTTAGATCCGACACTTTTTGTAGAGCCGATGATTATCGGAGGGATATTGATCTTTGCTTCAGGATTGGCAATTTTAAAAATCAAAGAGCTTCCAACACTGAATCTCTTGCCGGGATTATTTGTTGCCATGATTATTACTGTCTTCTTGTCGATTACACTCGGTCTATAATTTTTTGATGCTAAATCCGAATAATCTGTGTAAAAGAACGAATTACTAATACAAAAAACCATAAAATCCAAAAGTTTACAAAGAAACTTACGGATTTTATGGTTTTTTTGTGCTTAATAATTTATAGATGAAATCGATTTATTTTGATGAAGATAAGGTGAACTTCACAATTTATAAAATATTTCGATTATAGACAAGGGAAATATAGGAAAAGTTAGTGAAACAAGTTATGCTTTTAAAAATCAGAAAATTCAGATTTTTGCAATGTGGAGGAATGGCCATGAAAAGTTTTTTCAATTGGGAATTAGTGTATCAATACTTTCCCAAAATACTAAGTGCATTGCCTGTTACGTTAATGATCGTAGTCATTGCAACATTAGTAGGACTCGTTTTAGGTAGTATCATTGCTTTCATACGAGTAGAAAAGATCCCGATATTGACTCAACTCAGTGCCATTTTTGTTTCGTTTATACGAGGGACACCGATTTTAGTACAACTTTATGTAGTGTATTATGGCGTCCCGACTTTGTTAGAAGCGGTAAATATTGACGTATCATCTTGGAACAAAATCTTTTTCATTTATATTACGTATGGATTAAATACGGCAGCTTTTCAATCTGAAACGATTCGAGCCGCAATATTAAGTGTTCCTGCGACACAAAAAGAAGCCGCTATTGCTTGTGGACTTACACGAGTCCAGTCCTATCGCAAAGTAATTTTACCACAAATGGTGCGAGTGGCTTTGCCTTCATTTGGAACGACAACGGTAGCACTATTACAAGATACTTCATTAGCGTTTACAATCGGGGTCATCGACGTAGTAGGGAAAGCTAAAGCAATCGGTGCTGTTACTTTCCATACATTAGAAGGTTATGTAGGGGCTGCGGTCATCTTTATTGTATTAAGTTTTGTGCTTGAAAGAGCATTTGTATGGTTAGAGGAGCAAATGAAATTCGAACAAGCATCTAGAAAAAAAGTGTCGTTCCCATCGCTCCATTTTTTTCAAAAAAAAGAGAAGGTTAAAACAACTTCATTATAAAAAAATAGCTCTTAGGGGGAAAATGTATGAAAAAATCAACTCTTGTTTCAGGTTTAAGTGTCATGGCTTTATCACTGTTATTAGCTGCTTGTGGGAGCAGTAGTTCGGCATCAAGTTCATCTGATGATAGTAGTGTCACAAAGGTTACCGTTGCGACAGGGAATGATGCCTTACCTTACGCTTATTTAGATGAAAATGGAGACTATGATGGGTATGATGTCGCAGTAGTAAAAGCAATTGACGAAAAATTGAAAGATTATAGTTTTACGTTTGAAGGATCTGATTTCCCTACGACGTTATCCAATCTTGAAAGTAATAAAGCACAAATGGCTGCTTATGAATATGAAGTGAATGATGAACGGAAAGAAAAATTTGTTTATGGTGATGTCGGCTATGTGGTTTGGGATACATATATCGCGTACGATCCAGATAAAGGTGAAACGTACAACACTTTTGATGATTTGAAAGGAAAGAAAGTCTATGTGACGACATCGACGAACCAAGCAGCGATGGCGGAAAATTACTTAAAGGATAATCCTGATGCCTTTACTTTAGTTTATGGTGAATACAGTAACGAACAAATCGTTCAAGCCTTAACGTCTGGAGCGGTGGATGCGACCCTGGCACCAAAATATCAAATTGATAACTACAATAAAACCTTTGATGTTGATCTAAAGATTGGTGATGAACCTGTTCATAACTCGGATGCTTACTTGTTATTTAATAAAAAGACTGATACAAAGTTGATTGATGCGGTCAATACTGCATTGAAAGAACTAAAAGAAGATGGCACGATTAAGAAGCTATCTGAAAAATATTTAGATGGAGATTATGTTCCAAAAGATTAAGAGGGGTGAGCAACTATGAGTTTTGATTTTTCGACAATGATAAATTCTTTAAAGATTGCTAGTCACTATATAGGAACCACGCTTTTCATGGCGGGTTCCTCTTTAGTCATAGGTATCTTCTTTGGCCTATTGATTGCTCTAGCAAGACAATACAAAATCAAAGTGATTGCGCCTTTTTTCCAAGTATTTATCACCTTACTTAAAGGGATACCGATTGTGTTAATTATTTTGGCAAGCTATTTGATTGCTTCAAAGAAATTTGATGATCTAGCAGAAGCGATGCACTGGTCGGTTCGTTTTAAAGATTTTAATATGATTTGGATTGCGATTTTTGCTTTAAGTATTTTATCCATCATTAATAGTAGTGAAATTTTTCGTGGAGCATTTTCTTCGATAAAAAAAGGACAATTCGATGCTGCAAAATCTTTAGGAATGACCAGTTTCCAGACAATTAGACGAGTGTTATTGCCACAAGCTTTTCCAGTGTCCGTACCGATGTTTAGTAATTTACTGATTACGTTAATCAAAGCATCTGCACTAGCATCAATGGTCAGTGTCGTGGATGTCTTTGCTGCGGCGAAGATCTCAGCTCAGCAAAACTACCGATTTTTAGAAGCTTATGTGGCGGTTGCGATTATTTATTGGGTGATTAGTATTATTATCGAAAAATGTGCGCAGCTATTCGAGCAACGCATGAATCGGAAATTAAGGAGGGCTTCTTTATGACCATGTTAGAAGTAAGAAATTTACATAAAAAGTTTGGCAAAAAAGAAGTACTGAAAGGAATCAATTTGGATGTCCATCAAGGCGAGGTGGTCGTCTTGTTAGGTCCGAGTGGGTCAGGAAAGACGACGTTTCTTCGCTGCTTAAATTTTTTGGAGCGAGCGGATCAAGGACAAATGACCTTGGATAATCAATTAATCGAAGTCGGTAAGGCCAAAGAAAAAGAGATTTTAGCTCATCAGCGAAAAACGGCAATGGTTTTTCAAAATTATGAGCTGTTTCAAAATAAGACGGCGATTGAAAACATTGCAATGCCGGTCATGATGGCCCAAAAAAAATCAAAAGAAGAAGCCTATCAGTTGGCAACGCATTTATTGGAGCAGGTCGGTCTATCGGAGCGGGGCAACTTTTATCCTAGTCAACTTTCAGGTGGGCAGCAACAGCGGATTGGCATTGCGCGTGCATTAGCGCTCAATCCAAAAGTCATTTTATTTGATGAACCGACCTCTGCACTTGACCCTGAGCTTGTTGGCCAAGTATTAACCTTGCTTCGTGAGATTGCTGAGACTGGTGCGACGATGGTCTTAGTCACACATGAAATGAAATTTGCTTATGAGGTAGCTGATAAAGTAGTATTTATGGAAAATGGCTACGTCGTCGAACAAGGATCACCGCAAGAAGTATTTGAACACACAAAAGAAGAACGGACAAAAGCCTTTCTTTCACGTTTTACGAATCAATTTGCTGTATAGGAGGAAACTAGATGCACTATCAATTTGCGAATCGAATTAACCAATTACAAGGGTCACCCTTACGAGAAAATGCGAAAAGAAATATGGAAGCAAAAGATGTGATTTCTTTTGCCTATGGTTACCCATCAATTGATGCCTTTCCGATGGAGACATTAAAGACCATTTCGGAAAGAATGTATACCGAATTTGATCCAGAGTCGTTTCTCCAATATGGTGCTAGTGAAGGCTTACCTGAATTAAGAGAATTAGTCAAACAACGGATTGCCAAACAGTCTGCGATTGCGAGTGACGATGACTTAATGATTGTCTCGGGTTCGACACAAGCAATGGATTTAGTCATTAAAGTTCTATGTAATGAAGGGGATGTCGTCCTTTGTGAGGAGCAAACGTTCTCCGGAGCAGTCAATGCGATTAAAGGATACGGTGCAAAAGCTGTTCCCGTGCCGATGAATGTTGATGAGGAGTGCATCGACACGAAAGTCTTAGAAGAACTGTTGGCAAAAGATACAGAGCATCGCATTAAGTTACTCTATTTGATTCCTACCTTTCAAAATCCATTAGGCACATCGATTCCACTGGAAAAACGGCAGGAAATTTATGCAATAGCGAAAAAATATGGTCTACTCATTTTTGAGGATGATCCGTACGGTGATTTGCTTTACTTTGGCGATGCCATCCCTAAGATGAAGTCGTTTGATACAGATGATTTGATTATCTATGCTGGCTCTTTCTCAAAAATTCTCGCACCAAGTACACGGCTGGGATTTGTCATGGCGCCACCAGCAATCTTTGAAAAATTAGTATTAGCCAAACAAGTTTCTGATTCTCACACCAATTTTTATTGGCAAGTATTGCTCACAGAGTTCATGAAAAATTATGATTTTGAACAACATGTCTCTTATTTGAAAGAGTTGTATCGTGAAAAACTCACGGTCATGTTAGAAGAATTAGCAAAGCTTCCCCAAGATGCTATACACTACATTGAACCGACTGGTGGCTACTTTATCTGTTGTGAGTTAGCAGAAGATGTCGACGAAGAAGCCTTCTTAGATTACTTGTTTGATCACAAAGTTATCGTGATTCCTGGTAACATTATGAGTGTTGCCGGTAAAGGATATGAAAAATTCTTCCGTCTGAATTTTACAAAACCAACGATTGAAGATATTAGACTTGGCATTCAGCAGATGCAAGATGCCATCAGCTTTGCTCGTGTTGAACAAGTATCAAAAGCTATCTGAGGAGAGTCGTGTATGAAATTAATTTATTATGGAGTAAGTGAAGAGGAGGAACCATTCATTCAACGATGGTCCTTCCTTCATAAAATTCCTGTCACAATAAGAAAAGAACAAATCAGTAAAGAAACCATCGAATATGCAAAAGGTCATGACGGTATCTGTCTTTATCCCAGTGTTGATATGCGCGAAAATGAGACTTTTTATCGGATGTTGAGTAATTATGGTATGAAGCAGTTGTCGATTAAATCGACAGGTATCGATGGTGTTAATCTTGAGTGGGCGAAAAAATATCACCTTCAAGTAACCAATGTCCCCGCATACAGTCCTACGTCGGTCGGACACTTTGCCGTAATGGCAATCCTAATGCTCGCTCGCAATATTCCAATGCGTATGCACACAGATGATCAGTTAGTCAGAAAAACAGCGATTGGCGATGAGATTCAAGATATTAAGGTCGGCATTATCGGCACGGGTCGAATTGGCAAAGTAGTCGCTCAGACAATCGTCGCTATGGGTGGAACTGTCCTGGCCTATAGTCGCACACAAGACAAGGGGCTTGCCTCGCTGGTCAGCTATCTTTCGTTAGAAGATGTGGTTAGTCAGGCTGATATCTTATCCATACATATACCTTTGACAAAGGAATCGGTGCATCTTTTTGACGATGAACTCTTTGCTAAAATGAAACCGACTGCTAAAATCCTCAACACGGCTAGAGGAAAAATTATTGACACGAAAGCACTGATTCGTTGGTTAGAACACAGTGAGGGTGGTTGTATGTTAGATACACTGGAAGATGAAGAGAAGTACTTTCAAGTAGGACAAGAGCAAAATCCATTTTATCAAGATTTGATGGCTTATCCGAATGTCTTTATCACGCCGCATATTGCCTATTACACACAACTTGCAGTCAAAGAAATTGCCGAGACTGCATTGAACAATGCACGCGATATTTTAGAATCTGGGGCATCAATGAACACAATATCATTATAAGGAGTGGTCTTATGATTGAAGCACAAGTTTTTGGTTTAAAGAAGCAATTTGGCAAAAATGAAATCTTAAAAGGGATTGACTTGACCATCCATCGTGGTGAAGTGGTCTGTATTATCGGTCCCAGTGGTTCAGGGAAAACAACTTTCTTACGCTGTTTAAATCTACTTGAAGAACCCAATGAGGGGAATTATCAACTTGCCGATACGATGTACAATTTAGCATCAATTGGCGCAAAACAAGCGCGTGAAATTGCTTTGAAGACGGCAATGGTGTTTCAATCATACGAACTATTCAGTCATATGACTATTTTGAAAAATGTCATGGAAGGGTTAGTGACACCACGCAAAGTGAAAAAGAAAGAAGCGGAACAAATCGCACTGGATGCTTTACGACAAGTCGGACTAGAGGATAAAAAGGATATGTATCCAATCCAATTATCTGGTGGACAGCAGCAGCGGGTAGGGATCGCACGGGCGATGGCGCTAACACCAGAAATTTTACTATTTGATGAACCGACCTCGGCTCTCGATCCTGAATTAGTCGGTGAGGTTTTGAGTGTCATGCGCAGTCTGGCTGATAGTGGGCAAACAATGATTGTCGTCACTCATGAGATGCAATTTGCGCAAGAGGTTGCAGACAAAGTTATTTTTATGGCAGATGGATACATTATTGAGCAAGGATCACCGGATGACGTTTTTAATCATCCGAAAGAAGATCGCACGAAGCAATTCCTATCTCAAGTGCGCTTTAAAGAAGTCATGTCTGCCTAAGGAGGGCGTATGGAAGAAGTCCAACAATCCGAAAAAATTTGGTCAAAAAATTTTATAGTAACAATGATCGTCAGTACGTTTGCTACGACAGCAGTCACTATGCAAATGGGGTCACTGCCAATTTACGTCAGTCAATTGGGTGGCTCCAAAGCTATGTCTGGCTTTATAGTCGGTATCTTAGGACTAGCTGCGTTAGTGACTCGTTTTCCTGTAGGCATCTGGCTTGATAAATATGGACGTAAACGCCTCTTAATCTTAGGGATTGTATTATTATTGCTTGATTTTGGTTTTTTAACACTTTATAAAACCATCCTCATTTTATTGGTTTTACGTATGGTCCAAGGAGTAGCAAATAGTATTCAAAGTACGGCGACAAGTACGATTGCAGCCGATTGCATTCCTAAAGATCAATTAGCAGCCGGTTTAGGGTATTTTAGCATTGCTCAAGCATTGCCTAGCGCAATTGGTCCTTTAATTGGACTTACCATTGCAAGTAAGTTTGGCTTCGAACGTTTGTTTCAATGTGCATTTGTGTTTGTATTGATTGCCTTTTTACTCAGTTTCCTGATTCGTGATGGCTATGAAGCTCATAGTACGCTGCAAAAGAGCAGCTTAAAACAAGAGGGGGAAGCGCTAAGTAAACGCAAAACGATCCTTATTCCGAGCGCCATTTTATTTTTTATTTGTTTTGCCAATTCTGGTGTAGTTTCCTTTATCGCACAATTTGCAAATGAAAAGCATATCAGTGGCGCAGGCTATTATTTTACCATTATGTCCTTGGTAATGGTTGGCATTCGTTTCATTTTACCGAGTATCTTCATTCGCATTCAATCGATGGTTTTGGTTGTTGGAAGCATTGTTAGTATTGGTATTTCCTTTCTGACAATTGCATGGACGACCTCTTTTTGGGGATTGATAGTTGCTGCTGTGTTGTATGGTATTGGCTATGCATGCTTACTTCCGATGATGAATACCATCGTCTTAGAAAATACTTTGCCACAAGAAAGGTGGAAAGCGACTGCTATTTTTTCAGCTTCATTGGACGTCGCATATGGCGGAGGCGTATTACTATGGGGTGTCGTTGCTTCGTTAACAAACTTTACAATCATGTATCTAAGTTGTGCTTTTTTTGCAGGAATCAGTTTGTTTTTCGTGATTTTTTTCAGAAAAACACTCCACATGTAAGAAAATATAACATAAAATGCAAAAATCACTTGCATCTTGGTGAATTACTCGCTAAAATAAAAAAAAGTGAGGTGTCATGAATGGATGCAATTGATCAAAATATATTAAATATTCTTCAAAAAAATGCACGAGAAACCGTCAAACAAATGGCAGAGGAATGTTTTATCTCCTCACCTTCTGTTTCTGTTCGGTTACAAAATTTGGAAAATCGTGGATTTATTAATTCTTACCAAGCCGTATTAAATTATCAAAAAATAGGTTTTTCAATAAAAGCGTATATCCATTGCGCTGTTAATGCCAAAGATAAACAAAATTTTTATACATTCATTGAAAATGTGCCGAATGTTACGGAGTGTGACTGTGTAACTGGTGAATATTCGATGATGTTAAAAGTATTTTTTCCGAATACGGTTGAATTGGATGAATTCATAAATCAACTTCAAAAATTTGGTGATACAAAAACAAACATTGTCTTCTCTACCCATATTGGACCTAGAGGACTACATCTTTCTGAAGAGAATGTCTCTTTAAATAAAAAGAATCACAAAGATTGATAAAATATAGGGAAAAGCTTTCTTTTGAAAGCTTTTTTTATTTTTATAGAAAAACGTCTGTGCTGGAATAAAATCTATTTCGTGCAAAATAATTGTGCATTCTTAGTCTTTCACCCATACTTATTTATGTAGACACAAAAAAGAAGAAGAGGTGAAGTGTTTTGATCGAATTCCAACACGTTACAAAAGTTTACAAGGGTGGAAAAATCGCCGTCGAGGATGTCAATGTGTCCTTTGAAAAGGGTGAATTTATTTGCTTTATTGGTACGAGTGGTAGCGGGAAGACTACGTGTATGCGTATGATTAATCGGATGAATGAACCAACTGAGGGGAAGATCTTAATCGACGGCCAAGATATACAATCTCTTAATCCGGTAGAATTAAGAAGAAAGATCGGTTATGTCATTCAGAGTATTGGTCTTATGCCACATATGACGATTCGCGATAATATTACCTTAGTGCAAAAACTGTTAAAAGTTAGCGATGAAGAACGAAACAAAACAGCAGAAAAAATGATTGATCTTGTTGAACTACCTAGAGAGATGCTCGATCGTTATCCAAGCGAGCTTTCAGGTGGGCAACAACAGCGGATCGGGGTGGTGCGCGCATTGGCTGCTGATCAGGATATTATATTAATGGATGAACCTTTTGGCGCACTAGATCCAATCACGAGAGACGCCTTGCAGGATTTGGTGAAAGATTTGCAAGAGCGTTTAGGAAAAACCATCGTCTTTGTTACCCATGATATGGATGAGGCGTTAAAATTAGCGAATCGCATTGTGATCATGAGTGGCGGAAAAGTAATTCAATTTGGCACGCCTGACGAGATACTACGGAATCCAGCCAATGAGTTTGTCGAAGAGCTGATCGGTGAGGACCGCTTATTGCAAGCGAAACCGGATGCAACAATAGTTGGTGAAGTAGCACTGGCCAATCCAATTACGATTACGCGCGAACACTCATTACAAGAAGCCATTCGCTTGATGCGGCAAAAACGAGTGGATACACTACTAGTCGTGGATGAATCGAACCACCTTGAAGGCTATATCGATGTCGAAGTCATCGACCGTGAACGGGGATCAGGGAAGTCAGTCGGAGAAGTCATGAATCCACAAGTCTTCTTTGTAAAACAGTCGGCACTTTTACGGGATACTTTGCGTAGGATTTTGACTAGAGGAATTAAGTATGTGCCAGTGGTCGATGAAGAGAAACGACTTGTGGGCATTCTAACGCGAGCTTCACTAGTGGATATTGTCTATGATGTTATTTGGGGCGAAGAAGAAACAGTTAGTGGAGCAGTTGAATCAGCCAAAGAGGAGGTCTAGTAATGGAAAACTTCTTTGCAGAATATGGAAATGACATAATACAAAAAAGTATTCAACATTTGTATATCTCGGCTTTTGCTCTGGTTTTAGGTGTGCTTGTGGCTGTGCCATTTGGCGTTTTATTGACGCGCTTTAAAAAAATAGCTAATGTCGTGATTAGCTTAACCAGTGCTTTACAAACGATTCCTTCCTTGGCGTTGTTAGCACTAATGATTCCAATTTTTGGTGTAGGAAAGACGCCAGCGATTGTCGCCTTGTTTATTTATTCGTTGTTACCGATATTAAGAAATACTTATATCGGGATGAAAAATGTTAGCCGAGATTACGTAGACGTAGCAAAAGGAATGGGGATGACGAATGTACAGTCAATCTTTTCAGTCGAGCTTCCTTTGGCAATGCCGACGATTATGGCTGGTATCCGTTTAGCGGCCGTCTATGTGATTGCGTGGGCGACTTTAGCATCTTATATTGGCGCAGGTGGGTTGGGTGATCTGATTTTTAGTGGGTTAAATAATTATCAACCAGCACTCATCTTTGCTGGGACAATTCCAGTGACCATCTTAGCTTTATTAGCTGACTATTTATTAGGCTTAGTCGAAAAAATGCTTACTCCTAGTGCATTGAAGGGGGTAGAGGAATGAAAAGAAAATCTTACATCATCGTACTGTGTTTCAGTTTCCTCGTCTTTTTAGCATCTTGTTCTTTACCTGGACTTTCTAGCAGTGATTCAAAAAAGACTATTACGATAACTGGCGGAATTACATCGGAATCTCAGATTTTAGCTAGTTTGGTTGCTGGTATGATTGAGCACTATACAGATAATAAAGTGACTATCATCAATAACTTGGCGACAACCACCATTAATCATCAAGCGATGATGAATGGCGATGCACAAATTTCGGCTGCACGTTATACGGGAACGGATTTAACGACCACACTTGGACTTGATCCGGTCAAAGATCCGACCGAAGCATATGATATTGTCAGTAAAGAATTTGAAAAACGCTACAATGAAACGTGGTTAAAACCATACGGATTTGATAATACATATGTGTACTTAGTGACAAAAGAGACAGCGGAAAAATATCATTTATCAAAAGTCAGTGACCTGAAAAATGTAGCTGATCAATTGTCTGCTGGCGTCGATCCAGCTTGGATTACCCGGGCTGGTGATGGTTATGAAGGGTTTAAAAAAGCATATGGATTTGAATTTAAAACAATCTTACCTATGCAAATTGGTTTGGTGTATGATGCAGTAGCGGCAGGTAAAATGGATATCGTATTAGGTTATTCAACCGACGGACGGATTGGTAGCTATGATCTTGTCATGTTAGAAGATGACAAGAAATTCTTTCCACCGTACGATGCGGTGCCGATAATTGACAACAAACTTCTAAAAGAACAACCGAAACTACAAGAAATTATTGACAAATTGGCTGGTACGATTTCAACAGATGAAATGCAAAAGCTGAATTTTGAGGCAGACAATAACTTAGTCGAACCAAGTGTCGTAGCCAAAGAATTTCTTGAAAAAAATAGGTATTTTGAAGGAGAGTGATGAAATGGATTTGCAAAATATGAATGTTTTGGAGCAATTTGTGTATTATTTTAAAGAAAATGGTACCTACGTCTTTAGTCAATTTCTTCGTCACTTTTTGATTTCAATCTACGGTGTGTTGTTTGCTGCAATCATCGCGATACCAATTGGAGTCGCAATTTCCAAGAAACGTGGCCTGGCTGACTGGGTTATTCGTCTAGCGAATATTATTCAAACAGTCCCCTCTCTCGCGATGGTTTCGATTTTAATGATTGGATTAGGATTAGGGGTAAATGTAGTGATTGTGACAGTAACCTTGTATTCACTGTTGCCAATCATCAAAAATACCTACACAGGTATGATCCAAGTTGATCGAGATATTATTGATGTCGGAAAAGGAATGGGGATGACGGCTACGCAGCGTTTATTTATGATTGAACTACCGCTTTCGGTATCTGTGATCATGGCGGGGATTCGAAATGCCTTAGTCGTAGCTATTGGTATTACGGCAATCGGTGCCTTTGTCGGGGCAGGGGGCTTAGGAGATATTATTATCCGGGGGACGAATGCAACTGATGGAACGGCGATTATTTTAGCGGGAGCGTTACCTACAGCATTAATGGCCATTATGACAGACTGGGTGTTAGGGATTGTTGAACGGAGACTTGATCCGACAACGAAGACATCTCGGACTGATTCATAGAAGCGAGTAAAAGTGGTTGGTAGGAAATCACTAAGATACAAGCAAGAAGACCATAAAATCTGAAGTTTATTCTAAGCTTTGGATTTTATGGCTTTTTTCGTCGTAAGTTGATTTGGCTGACTTTGATTTTTTCGACATACATTCACACTCATCAATATGAAAATGGGTTCCAAAAGCAGCTTTCCTGACAATATTTAAAAAAATTTTTAATAGTTTGAGAATATTTTAAATTTCCGAAGTTAGTACTCGGACCATCTTGTCATAGTTTTTTTCGTTTGCGAGCAGTTTTATAGTCTATAGTGATTGGGCTGTGGTACCTTAATATAGGTTATTTTGCTAATTAGTTGAAAGAATTCGAAAGGAATGGGGGATTCATGCGTTTATGGCATCAAGATTTAATTGAAAAGCTGCCGCGCCAGCAATTATTAGGTCAGCATCGCGAATGCTGTGCCTTACGGGGAAACGGTTGGGGAAAACCTCATGCAACGGTGAACTATGTTTTTCATTATCCGCCTTCTTATTTAGTTGACTATCACCAGTTGGTAATGGACGAAATGAAGTCAAGGGGATACAAGGTGAGTGAGGAATGGCTGAATCCCTTGTACAGAGGGAAAAAATGTGATGCTTTTTTAACTCTTAGCGAAACAGTTTCCCATCATCCAATCTATCCAGAACACAATCTAGACTATTTGAATGAATGCAAAGAGAACCTAGCAAATAAAGGTGTATACATCTAAAACCCTCACTATAGGGGGAGAGTGAGGGTTTTAGAATGCTTATTTGATATAGTTAGCTTATCGTACTGAAATCAATTTTAAGTAAACATTTTGTAAAAGTTCGCTTATTTTGCAATAAAGCAACGAAATTGTGATACATGCTCAATCAGTGTTTTTTGATTGTTCGCAAACTCAATCTTTAAAAGTGACTCTCCAATAGCGGTGACCTGTTCAATTTTATTGCCATAGCTATCACAAAGATAGCTACTTGCTCGCATTGTTTCCAATACCTGTTGGACACTTAATTCGATTTCTTTGGCTGTATTCATCTCAAAAAACCTCCTATAATAAAATTATGTAAACTAATTATGCTGATGATCCAATAATTTATTAAAAGGGGAATAAATTTATGAATCAACGATACGTAACGAGAGAATTAACATTACTGGCAATGGTTACGGCAGCTTGTGTTGTTGGGCGATTTGCTTTTCAATTCATACCCAATTTTCAACCACTAACGACTATTTTTCTATTATTCACCTTTTATAATGGTGTCAAAAGAGGCATCATTGTCGCAGCACTATCGCTAGTGATTACGAGTCTTTATTTTGGGATTGGTATTTGGACGGTCGAACAAATTTTAGCTTATGCAATTATTTTACTGGTTTTCCAATTTTTGAAAAAAATACCTGTGTTTCAAAAAAGTCTCATCTTACAAGTTATCTTTGCGGTAGTGGCAGGCTTCTTATACGGCTTTATCATGTCCATATTTGATTATTTTATTTATGGCATGACTAATTATTGGGTGTACTATTTGCAAGGAGTTTCCTTTGACGCGGTACATGCAGTCGTAAATGGTATTTTTTACGTGATTCTATATCCAGTGTTTCGTTATTTAAATCAAAGAAACTACTTTTCAATTGAAAAGTAAGTTGACTCTTAGGAAATCTTCGCTAAATAGTGGAGATTTTTTTTAATTTCCGCTTGAACTTCTTCATCTGATTCTTCCAGGAGCAATTCTTCAAAAAGAGCAATGGTTTCCGCTGGTTCTTTCTTCGTTAATTCAGCGGTTGCCCATACTGCTGTCGCACGGATAACTGGACGTGGATCTTTCAGACAACGCATAATTTCTGGTAAGTTTTCCCTAGCACCTAAGTTAACAAGAGCAATGAGAGCATTTCGTTGCAAAGGTTTTTTCCCACGCCAAGAGCCTGACAAATGACCATACTGTTTTTTAAATTCTTTGTTCGAAATTGATAACAAAGGGACGAGTGGCGGATAGACTTCATCGGTTTTTGGTTCCATTTCTTCGTGGAAGTGGAAATCTTTGCCACGATTATAAGGACAGACCAGCTGGCAAATATCACAACCGTAAATGACAGTATGCATTTTTTTACGAAATTCATTTGGCATAATGCCTTTTGTTTGCGTCTGATAAGAGAGACAGCGTTTGGCATTCATGCGACCATCGCCTAGTAAAGCCGTCGTCGGACAGCCTGTGATACAGCGCGTGCAATCGCCACAACCATTGGCTACAGGTTCATCAGGTTCAAGCGAAAGATTGGTCACAATTTCTCCTAGGTAGACGAATGAGCCAAACTCCTCCGTAATCAATAAGCCGTTCTTACCAATGAATCCCAAACCCGCGCGTTGTGCTACGGCAACATCGACGAATTCACCAGTATCGACTTGGGGCTTGAAGTGGCTATCGACACCTGCAGTTTCTGCCTGGATAAAGGCAATGAGCTGCTGCAGCTTTTCATTTAATACATCATGGTAATCAATTCCCCACGAAACTCTAGCAAATTGCCCACGCCTTTGATCTCTGGGCATTCTTTCATGAATTCTAGTCGGATAAGCAAGAGCGATGGCAATGATGCTTTTTGGATTATCAAAAGTCCGTTCGGGGTAAATCCGCTCATCGATATTCGGGTGTTCAAAGCCTGAAGTATGGCCAGCCGCTTTTTGTTCTTCTAGAGAATCTTTTAATTCAATAAAAGGGTCAGCCGTAGTAAACCCAATTTTATCAATTCCGATTCGCTTACTTTCTGCAATAATTTTTTCTTTTAAGGTTAGCAAGTCGGTCACCTCCCACCTAAAACTATACCACGAATCAGACTAAATGACTTTTTTCCGCGATTTTTTCGTAAATGCTAGTTTATTCAGAAATTAAATGATAAAATGATGAAAATTATGCGAAAATGATATAAGAGGGGGAGACTATGTCACAACTACTTTATAAAAGCACCCGTAACGATAAAAATTTGGTCACAGCATCGCAAGCCATTCTTCAAGGATTAGCTGAAGACGGCGGACTCTATGTACCAGTTAAGCAACCAGCTATTACACTAGATTTTGACGTGTTGCAGCATGCGACCTATCAAGAGGTGGCCTATGAAATTTTAGCCGCCTATTATACAGATTTTACTGAAGAGGAATTAAAAGCTTGTATCACAAATGCCTACAATGAAAAGTTCGAAACGCCATTGATTGCGCCATTAAAAACAGTCGGATCAGATAGTTATTTGGAGTTGTTTCATGGGCCGACCATCGCCTTTAAGGACTTGGCCTTGTCGATTTTGCCACATCTAATGACGACTGCCGCTAAGAAAAATGCCGTCGAAAATGAGCTAGTCATCTTGACAGCGACTTCTGGTGATACAGGTAAGGCGGCAATGGAAGGTTTTGCAGATGTGCCTCGTACGAAGATTATTGTCTTTTATCCAAAAGATGGTGTCAGCAAAATTCAAGAGCGACAAATGCGTACGCAACGTGGCGACAATACTTATGTTGTTGCAGTCGAGGGAAACTTTGACGACGCTCAAAGTAAAGTCAAGGAATTGTTTAATGATCAACAATTACGAAAAGAGTTACTTAGTCAAAACAAACAATTTTCTTCCGCGAATTCTATCAACATTGGTCGCCTGATTCCACAAGTCGTCTACTATGTCTATACCTATGCACAATTAGTGAAGCAAGATGAAATCAAAAATGGCGAATCCATTAATGTCACTGTACCGACTGGAAATTTTGGTAATATCTTAGCGGCACACTACGCAAAGGCCATCGGTGTGCCGATTAATAAGCTGATTTGTGCATCCAATACAAACAATGTCTTAACGGATTTCTTTGCTACAGGTACGTACGATCGCAATCGACCATTTTTTGTCACGTCTTCACCATCAATGGATATCTTAATTTCTAGTAACTTGGAACGACTATTATTTGAAATCGGTGGTGACAATGTCCAAACCATTCAGCAGTTGATGGCCGCACTTTCTGATCAAGGAAAGTATGATATTCTTCCTGAGATGCGTGAAAAATTAGGCGAATTCTATGCTGATTTTGCGTCATTTGAACAAACAAACGATACCATTGCACAAGAATTCGATCGTCATGGCTATGTGCTTGATCCACATACTGCAGTAGCCAAAGCTGTCAGTGATCGGTACAAAGAAGAAACAGGGGATCAAACGAAGATGGTCATTGTATCGACGGCCAGTCCTTATAAATTCCCTCAAGTAGTGGCGCACGCTCTTGATGACACCGCTACAGCTGAATCTGAATTTGACTGGATTACGCTGGTCTTTGAGCAAACCAACTTATCGGTTCCGAAAGCAGTTAGTGACTTGTACCGCTTGCCGATTCGCCACGAGCGAGAAGTGGCGATTCAAAGCATGCGTGACTGTGTCAAAGAGATTTTAGTAATCGACTAGTCAACGTAGAATATAATTAGTCGTCACTAAATTTGATTTAAACGACGAGTAAACATAAAAAAACCATAAAATCCAGAAATTTGAGAACCAACTTCTGGATTTTATGGTCTTTTTGCTTCGATTTAAACAAGTCTATCTACCATCTGAAAATCTATTCATAATCGCTTCGGTAAAATTTTAACACTAGGATTGTTTGGCTAATCGCTAAGTAGAAAAAGAGAATGGACACTAAAAATATTCCTTGTTCATGGAAAAAGCGATAAGAGAATGCTGCACAGATTGATCCGACGACAAAGGCACCCACTACTAGCAAGTAATGCATAAATGTATCAAACGCTGCCTTATCCCTTGTCACGACATAATCATGTAATCCTGCAGCCAGGCCTTTCATATTTCCTGTTGTGAATAGGCTAGTATAGGCGCGGCCATTGATTTTATCAAAGGAGATCCACTGGGCGGCAGTCGCAAAAGAAATTGCCATCGTAACGAGTGTTGGATGGGAGTTAATACTTCTAAAACTAATCAGTAAAAATAAAATTGCTTCACCGTACAAAATAATAAGGCGCCAAAATGCCCAGCCTTTTAGTCTGAAATAGCGCATCATAAATTTACCAGTAAGTACGCCTAAAAAGAAAAAGAGTACCGATAATAATTTTTGGCCCGTGCCACTCCACTCACCATTTACAGCTTGAGAAATTGATAGTACTAAGTTACCGGTTTGGGCAGAGGCGAATGCGCCGTAATGCGTATAGGTGTATAAGTCCACAGCGCCGCCTATAAACGTCAATAAAAGCCCAACAGACCGAAACTCATGGAAATTATTTTTCATTTTGTCACCTTCGATTCAATATGTTTTCTAGTTGCGTCTAAAGAAGTTGATACCTTCTTCAATTCCCATCAATAAAATTACTGCTCCGGCAATTTGCGCAACCAGTAAAACTGTTTTGAATGGGTTAAATATTAATAAGATTCCTACCAATAGAATCAAGAGATAAAAAATCTTTCGAGGTAGGGATGGCTCATTTACAATTCGGCGAGCTGGCTTTTTGACGAATTTTACCAGACCATAGATGACAAATAGAATACCAAAAAAGATTGGAATGATTGATACGATTGGTTTAGCAAGGACCAAAATAGCTAAAGCAGCCACCAAAAGTAGCACACCACTTATTAGGCCAAAACTACTCATGCCATCTTGTCGGTTGCGGAAAGCGACGACTAGATTTAGCAAACCTAAAAATGCTGTATAGCCGGCGACTATGTATACGACGCCATGAAAAATTTCATTTGGTCGAAAAAGCATGAATCCTCCGATAAGTACCAAAAAAATCATACGTAAAAGCGCGTATTTTTGTAATTTTTCAAAAAATTGTGTCATTTTTTTGCACCTCATTTTCTTTTTTTCTATTGTAACGTATTTTTTCATAGAATGAAATGAATAGCAAGGTATCATTGCTGTTTTCCATTTGTTTTCAGCAATTGAATTGATTGTCATCTGTTGTTCCATTCAAGAAGTCGTATGGTAAAATAAAGAGAACAGTCTCAAACAAAGTAAGGAGGAAGAGTATGTCATTACAATTTATTTTAGGTAATGGATTTGTCGATCATCAAAAAGAATACCTTACAATGGCGCGGGAGTGGCTAAAAAAAGGAACTGATTATCAGGTCTTTTTTTTGGTTCCAAACTACAATAAATTTGAGCGTGAAATGACATTATTGCATGGACTAAAAGAAGATCAAACTGAGAGCTTTGCGAGTATTCGTGCGCAAGTGTTTAGTTTTCAACGATTAGCTTGGTATTATCTGCAAGAAATCGAAACCTATCAGACAAAGCAGACAATCAGTGAGTCAGGTGCCAATATGATCATGCAAAAAGTGCTAGTTGAACACCAGGCAGATTTGCAGCTATTTCGTGGTGAGATTAGCAAGCTAGGGTTTGTCCAGCAACTCGTCTCTTTATATGCCGAGTTTCAACAAGGGGGCGTGTCAGTTGAAGCATTACACTTAATGGGTGAGAAGGACAATGCATCAGCTGAAATCGAAGAAAAGCTGCATGAACTATCTCAAATTTTTGGCCGGTATGAGCAGCAGCTACTTGAAAAAGAAGTGTCCCTTGCACAGCCTTTGATTGAGTTAACCAATTACTTGGTGAGCAAGCTCATAAATGTGAGTGAGTTTTCAAAGACGATGTTTATCATTACTGGCTTTTCGTCCTTTAAACCAGATGAAAAAGGCTTAATCGCAACGCTGATGCAGCTCGGACAGGTGAAAATTGACTTGCTTTTAGATCACCCGGCACTGAATACGTCACCGTTGGATTTATTTTTTGATGCACAAAAAACGTATGATTATTTCTTGAATTTCGCAAAAGACCAAAGCATTCCGATTCTTTTTGATAACAAAGTGGTGGCGAACGATCAATCGGATAATCGCTTTGTGGTGGAGCAATTTTTCCGCCAGACGCAAAATGGACAGACTTTCATAAAAGACAAAGCCGTGGATGATTACCTCCATGTGTGGCAAGCTGATTCCATCCAAACAGAGATGCATCAAGTCGCCTTGGAAATCAGGCGAATAGTGGCTGGCGAGACCGAGTTAGGCAAAGAGAAGACGTATAAAGATATCCAGCTTTTTTTAGCTGAGGAAGATAAGTACCGACCGTATTTAGCTAGTATCTTTGCTGAGTATGAGATTCCAGTCTATGTCAATGAAAAGAAAAAGATGGTCCAGCATCCATTGGTTCAGTTTTTGGAGACTATCGTGGATTTGGATCGGTATTATTATCGTTTGACTGATATTATTCGTTTGTATCGTACAGAATTGTATGTCCCACACTATGTAAAAGAAGCCTATCCTGATTTTTCGAGACAACAAATACAATTTCAACAGTTGATTGATGTGACAGAAAACATCGCGCTTGCCCAAAATTTCCATGGCAAACGATGGATTTCTGCGAAAGATTGGCAAGTCTATTCTTTTGATGCAGAGCAGGAGATGCCTGTCGAAACGACGGATCTATCACTAAAAACCAACAAGCTACGGCAGGCGTTTCGTAGAGACATCCATGGTTTTTTAATCAAAATAAAGCAAGCTGAGACGTTCGCTGAAGCTACACGCATGCTGTATGACTTCTTACTAAAAAATGGGGTCGATCAGCAATTGCTCGCTTGGCGAAATGAAGCAGTCCAAGCCGGTGAACTCGATCAAGCACGCAATCATGAACAAACATGGTCGGCATTAATGGCGACTTTCGATGAGTTTGTCCATCTATTTGGGGACACGCCATTTGATTGGTCTGTCTATACGAATTTGTTAATTCATAGTTTGACGAATGTGACCTTTGGGAAAATCCCTACGTCCATCGATCAAGTTCAAGTCAATCGCATCGATCTTGCTCGTCCTGCACAGGCCGATGTCGTTTTTGTCTTAGGTGCGACCGAGACAGCATTACCTAGAAAGCAAGAAAATCAAACCTTACTTGACTCAAATGAAAGAGAATGGTTAAACGAACAACTTTTAGGTGAACGACTAATGGACCCAGTCAAAGAAAATCTAAGAAAAGAACCACATGTCGGCTATAGTTTACTTTTGGCTGGAGCGAAGCGGACGTATCTCAGCTACCCAGCTAGCTCAGAGACTGAACAATTCGTCAAGCCGTCGCCCTATATTCAGCGATTACTCGACTGGCAGATGGTCACCGCTACAAAAAAAGCGAGTCTAAAAAAAGAAATAGTACCGACCGAAGTAGTCGGCACCTATCGCGGTCTGATTCGCCGGATTAGTCAGATTGAACGCCAATCTAAGCAAGAAAAACTGCCATTACCGACAGTGTGGCGTCAATTGAAACAAAAGGTCTTGCAGTCGCCGTTACGTGAAGTAGCAGAAATGGTCTTTATGAGTAGTGATTTTCAAAATATTCCTGTTTCATTAACGAAAGAGCAGGCTGAAAAACTGTACGGGTCCTCTCTTTATAGCTCGGTCTCTCGACTAGAGACGTATCACAACTGTGAATACCGCTACTTCGTCCAGTACGGCTTACGCTTAAAGGAACGCGATATTTACGGCTTAACTTCGGCTGTTACGGGTGAATTTTTCCATGATGCCTTGGATCGCTTTTTAAGTCTATTGATCCGTGATCAGTTATCGTTGACCAATTTGACAGAAGAAATGAGGCAGTCTTTGGTCGAGGAAGTGTTGAAAAGTATTTTTGGCGATGCACGCTATCAAATATTAGCGAGCTCGTCGCGGATGATGTTTTTATACCATCAACTATCCCAAACCATTCAGCGGGTCTCTTGGGTCATCCAAGAGCAAGCGAAACGCTCAAAATTTAGTCCTGCACAGACCGAAGTATTATTTGGCCAAATTGCAGCGAAGAAAGGCATTAGCGGACTAGAAATTCCGTTAAATAATGGTGGTAAGCTCCATGTCAGGGGCAAGATTGACCGCATTGATCATGTGTACGTTGGCGATCAAGCTTATATCGGCGTGGTGGACTACAAATCGAGTGCCCATGATTTTTCGATCACTGATGCCTATTACGGGTTAGCGATGCAGCTGTTGACCTATTTAGATGTAGCTTTAATGGATGCAGCCGAGCTAATTGGACAAGAAACTGCCAAACCAGCGGGCGCCTTTTACTTGCATGTACAAGATCCAATCTTGAAAGAAGAGGAAAATCTTGATCAACAGCGACTGAAAAAATACAAGTATACCGGCATTTTTATGAATGATGCCTCACTCTATCAGGCGTATGATCAGTCTCTAGAGAAATCACAAAACTCAGATGTCTTTCCAATTCGCATGGACAAAGATGAGCACTATCAAATAGTGTCTCAAAGCAAAGATAAATTTTATACAGAGGATGAATTAAACGTTTTACTCGATCACAATCGGCAAATGATGAAGCAAAGTGCCGAAAAATTATTGCAAGGAACCATTTCTTTAAATCCTACTTTACAACTCAAAAACCAAAAACGAGCATGTCAGCATTGTCCGTTTCGATCGGTTTGCACGTTTGATGCCATGTTACCTGAAAATAATTATCACAAAATCGAGACGCTATCTAAAAACGCGGCGATTCAAAAAATGGAGGAGGGCAATCATGAGCATTCCTAAAAAGCCTGAAGGATTCATGTTTACTGATGATCAGTGGCAAGCAATCTTCGAAACAGATCACCATCTACTAGTTTCTGCGTCTGCTGGGTCAGGCAAGACGCGGATCTTGGTTCAGCGCGTGATTGAAAAGCTGAAAAACGGTGTGAATATCGATGAACTATTAGTCGTGACTTTTACAGAAGCTGCCGCCAGAGAAATGAAGCAACGAATCGAAACCGAATTACACAAAACCATTCAGCAGGCGAGGTCAGAAGCGATGATTCAGCATTTTCGCAAACAATTGACGCTCTTACCAATGGCGCAAATCTCAACACTGCATTCGTTTTGTCTCAAAGTTATTCGTCGCTATTATTACTTAGTCGAATTAGACCCTGGTTTTCGCTTATTAACGGATGAAACAGAAGCGCTACTGATTCAAGAAGATGTGTGGAATGAATTAATGGAAGAGGAATACGACGCCTCACGTCCTGAGTTCTTTCAGTTACTACAAAACTTTTCAAGTGACCGTTCAGATGAACCAGTCACAGAAATGATTTTACGCGTCTTTCAATTTTCAAGAGCGAATCCACAGCCAGATGTCTGGCTTAGAAAGCTGAGTCAGGCTTATGAGAGTGGGCAGTCGATTGCTGATTTGCCAATTTATCAGTCAATCATTAAGCCTGCACTTGTCGAGCTTATTACGACTATGGTCAATCGCTTGCAGCGCGCGATGCAACAAAGTGAAGTTGAAGCCTTATTAGAAAAAGCCTATCAATTACTTGCAGCTGAATTCGAACAACTAGTGGCTTTAAAAGAGGCCATCCTTTCTGACCAAATTGATGACATGTACGTGCGCCTGACGACTCCCATTTTTGCTAAACGATACCCGAGTTACCGCAAAGAAGAAGTGAAGATCCTATCTGAACCTATCAAACGGATCAGAGATGAAGTCAAAAGTCAGTTTGACACAATGAAAGAATACTTTCCTTATGATCCGAAAGTGATGGGTGACTTAATGCGTCAATCGCAACCACTTGTGAAAGAAATTTCGCGACTGACTGAGTTATTTGCTGAGCGGTTTCAACAGCGGAAATTGGAAAAAGGACTGTTGGATTTCAATGATTTAGAGCATTGGACATTGGCGATATTGACGAATGAACAAGCCGATGTCTCACCACAGACTTTTTACCGTCAACACTTCTCAGAAGTCTTAGTGGATGAGTACCAAGATATCAATCGCTTGCAACAAGCAATCCTTGAAAGGGTGGCACAAGCCAATCCGGGGAATTTATTTATGGTCGGCGATGTAAAACAATCGATTTACTCGTTTCGTCTTGCCGACCCGACGTTATTCATTGATAAGTATGATCACTATCGGCAGCACCAAGATGGGGAAAAAATTGATTTACGAGAAAACTTCCGCTCACGTGAAGAAGTGTTGTCGTTTACCAATTTTATTTTTGAACAACTAATGGATCGGAAAGTAGGCCAAATCGATTACCAAGATGAAGCAAAACTGGTCGCTGGGGCAACCTATTATGAAGATCAAAGCGAATTTTTTGAACCAGAAATTTTACTCTATGAAAAAGAAAATGAAGAGGAGCTTGCTTTCTTTGATACAAAAGCAGAAGGTGAAATCCATTTGGTCGCGCAAAAGATTTGCCAATTACTTAACAATCAGCAGACCATTCTGGATCGCAAGTCGATGACCATGCGGCCGATTCGCTATGCTGATATCGTGCTCTTGACACCGACTAGAGGCAATCATTTAAAGATGGTTGATATTTTTAAAGAGTATGAGCTACCGCTTGAACTTAACGATGCCCAAAACTATTTTCAAACGACTGAAATTCAAGTGATATTGAGCTTGTTACAAATTATTGACAATCCCTTACAAGACATTCCTTTTGTCAGTGTGTTGCGCTCGCCAATTGTTGGACTGACTGAAGATCAATTAGTCACATTGCGACTTGCTAAGCGCGATGTGACATTCTACCAAGCATTTCAAGTGTATTTAAAAAATGGCACCGACGACGTCAATGATCCTTTGCAAAGAAAAGTGCAGAAGTTTGCCAATCAATTGGAGCGTTGGCGAAAAGTAGCCCGTAAAGTAGCCGTGGCTGATTTATTATGGCTGATTTATGATGAGACGGCCTATCCTGATTTCATGCTTGGGTTGCCATCTGGTAAGCAGCGCTATGCCAACTTAATGGCGCTAGTGTCCCGAGCCGAGGATTATGAAAAGACGAGTTTTAGAGGGTTATATCAATTTATTCGGTTTGTCGAAAAAATGCGCGAAAAAGACAAGGATTTGGTCGAACCAGTCGCTGAAATGACCGGTGATGCAGTGAGAGTCATGACCATTCATGCTAGTAAAGGACTAGAATTTCCAGTCGTCTTTTTGATGGATGCAACGAAAGAATTAAATATGCAAGATTTACGGAAAAACTATTTATTGGATGAGAACGAAGGGATAGGAATCCAATACCTATCCTCGCAACGTGTCCACTATGCGACGCTTCCCTTTGTGGCATTGAAGCAAGTGAAACTAAGAAAGCTATTATCTGAAGAAATGCGTAAGCTTTATGTCGCCTTGACGCGAGCCGAGCAAAAGTTGTATTTAGTAGGATCTTATAAAAACAAACAAGAAGCCTACAAAAAATGGTTGACTGTTCAATATGAAGAAGAGCAATTTTTAGATGAAGCAAGCCGCTTAGTAAGCAAGACTTCATTAATGGATTGGATAGGCAAAACATTGGTCCGTCATCCAAAGATGCAGCAGTATTTTGAGCATGCGGAGTCAATCGTAAAAACAATTGACCATCCAGCAAAATTTGCCCTTCATTGGTATACAGCCGAAGAAATTTTAGAGCAAAGAAGCACATGGTTTGCTCAATTACACGTCACTCATCCGACTTTAGAGACGGCTAAAGAGTATGAAACGATACCGACTGTGTTGCAAAGACGCTTAGACTTTCAATACCCACATCAAAAAGCGACAATGACGACAAGCTACCAGTCCGTCTCAGAAATCAAGCGACTCTATCAAGATCCAGATGACATGGAGGATAATCGGTATGACTGGTTTGCATCCCAAGAGGACAAAAAAGGCTATCGACTGGTCAATCAAGGACTAGCTGTCCCAGAATTTATGAAAACCAAGCGTCTTGATCCGACGTTCATCGGCCAAGCGACTCACCGTATTTTACAGCACTTGCCATTAGCGACTGACTGGGAGAGAGTAGCGTTTGATGCGTGGCTTGAAGAATTTTACCTTCACCAAGGATTTCCGGATGACCTGATTGCGGCCATTGACCACGAGGCGTTGTGGTGGTTTTATGAGTCGGATTTGAGAAAAATGATGAGCCTACATGCTGATTGTGTGCAGCGTGAGCAGCCATTTTCTATGTTGCGGCAAGCGAAAACAATCTATCATAACTTTGGCGACGATGACGCAGAAGTGTTGATTCACGGAATTATCGATGGCTACATAGAATTTGAGGACGAAGTGATTTTGTATGATTTTAAAACCGATCACATCTCAGCAGCTAAAACTGAAGAAGCACTTATTGATAGCTACCGGGGCCAATTAATGCTCTATAAAGAAGCATTGCAAAACGCACTAAAAAAACCAGTAGAATCTGTTTATCTTATCTTGCTTTCTCAGAAAAAAATGGTAACCTTATAAAGGTATGCTGTGCCCTGAGCACTACTTCTTACAATTGGTAAGAATTATGATAGAATACCAATAAAGAGGTGATTGAAATGATAGAAGTAGAAAAATGTGATTATACTCTTTGTCCTAAATTTGAAAAAGCCTTTTCAATTTTAGGAAAGAAATGGAACGGACTAATCATCCAAGTTTTGCTCGAACAACAAGAACAACGTTTTGTTGAATTGTCTAAAAAAATCCCAATGCTAAGTGATCGGGTGTTATCTGAACGACTGCGTGATTTAGAAGATGAAGGCATCATCGAAAAAAGCGATAGTCATTACCGATTAACTGACAAAGGATTAGGCTTACAAGAAAGCTTTGAATCGGTCAAAATATGGAGCGAAGAATGGTGCCATCCGGAAAGCTAGTTGATTTTTCGTCATTTCTTTAGTAGAATTTACACATAACAAAATGAAACCAAAAAATGTTGATGGAAAAGAGTAGTCTTTTTGTGATTGATCAGGGAAGCTTATCATAGACTGAGAGTAAGCACAATTTACGAAAGATGAAGTTCACTTCCGGAGTTTGCTTGATTGATTCAAGCCGGCAATTCTGTCGTTAAGTAATGAAGTGCGTGAGTAATTCACGAATTAGGATGGTATCGCGAGCCCTCGTTCCTTTATGGAACGAGAGGCTTTTTTTATTGTGGAAAAGGGAGGAACAAGTCCATGTCATTGCAAGAGAAGCTGGAGAAGCTAAAAGAAGAAACACTTAGTAAAATTGAATCAGTGAAAGATCTAGTTGATTTAAATCAAATTCGTGTCGAAACATTAGGCAAGAAAGGTCCAATTACCGAAGTATTACGAGGGATGAAAGATCTTTCTGCCGAAGAACGCCCAAAAGTAGGAAGCTTCGCCAATGAAATTCGTGATAATCTAAGTCAACGAATCGAAGAACGAAAAGCACAGTTGGAACAAGCTGCGTTAAACAAAGCTTTAGCAGAAGAAACCATCGATGTTACGCTGCCAGGTAAGCAAGTAAATCGCGGAACACGTCATGTGTTAACTCAAATTATGGAAGAAATTGAAGATATTTTTATCGGTATGGGCTATCAAGTCATCGAAGGCAATGAAGTCGAGCAAGATCATTATAACTTTGAACGCATGAACTTACCTAAAGACCATCCAGCGCGCGATATGCAAGATACGTTTTATATTTCGGAAGAATTACTGATTCGTACACATACGTCGCCTGTCCAAGCACGGACGATGGAAACACACGATTTTTCTAAAGGACCATTACGAATGGTTTCACCAGGAAAAGTGTTCCGACGTGATACCGATGATGCTACACATAGTCATCAATTCCACCAAATTGAAGGACTAGTTATTGACAAAAATGTCACAATGGGTGATTTAAAAGGAACACTAGAAGTATTAATGAAAAAAATGTTTGGTGAAGATCGAAAAATTCGTCTTCGTCCTAGCTACTTCCCATTCACAGAACCATCTGTAGAAGTTGACGTTAGCTGCTTCAAATGTGGCGGTGAAGGCTGCAATGTCTGCAAGCATACCGGTTGGATTGAAATTCTCGGTGCTGGTATGGTGCATCCAAATGTCTTAAAAATGTCAGGAATTGATCCTGAAGAATATAGTGGCTTTGCATTTGGCTTAGGTCCAGACCGGATTGCAATGTTGCGTTATGGAGTCAATGATATCCGTAATTTTTATTTAAATGATAGTCGTTTCTTGACTCAATTCAAGGGGGAGTAAGTACATGTTCGTTTCATATAAATGGTTGAATGAATTAGTTGATCTGGGAAGTGTTACACCCAATGAACTAGCTGATAAAATGTCGGTCACTGGGATAGAAGTAGAAGGAGTGACCGTCCCAGAGGCAGGCTTGAAGAATTTGGTTGTCGGAAATGTCGTTGAATGCATCGATCATCCTGACTCAGACCACTTACACGTTTGTCAAGTCGACGTCGGTGGAGAAGAATTGTCCCAAATCGTATGTGGCGCGCCTAACATCAAAGCTGGTGTCAAAGTTATTGTTGCGTTACCTGGTGCCAGAATTAAAGACAATGTAAAAATTAAAAAAGGAAAAATGCGCGGACAAGTATCAAATGGTATGATCTGTTCACTACAAGAACTAGGTATTAGTGACAGTGTAGTTCCAAAAGAATACTCAGAAGGCATTTATTATTTACCAGCTGACGCAACACCGGGTGAGAGTGTTTTTCCATACTTAGAGATGGATGATAGTATCATCGAATTATCTATCACGCCAAATCGAGCTGATGCATTAAGCATGCGGGGTGTGGCATATGAAGTGGGTGCCATCTATAATCAAACACCGAAATTTTCTGATGAAGTGTTGGTTGAAAGTGATCAGCCTGCAAGTGAAAAAATCGCAGTGCGTGTGACCGATGAACAACTCGTTCCAGCTTATCAAGTGCGCATTATTGAAGATGTGACGATTGCGCCGAGTCCTGTCTGGTTACAAAATCGCCTAATGAATGCAGGCATTCGCCCAATCAATAATGTCGTTGATGTAACCAATTATATTCTATTGCTATTTGGTCAACCATTACATGCTTTTGATTACGACCGAATCGGATCAAAAGAAATTGTTGTCCGTCAGGCTACTGATAAAGAAGAATTAGTGACTCTGGACGGGGAAACACGGGTTTTATCACCGGAATCATTAGTGATTACCAATGGCGAAAAACCGATTGCTTTAGCCGGTGTGATGGGCGGCCTGGACTCAGAAATCGTGCCTGAAACGACAACTGTCGCGTTAGAAGCAGCGCTATTTGATCCGATTTCAATTCGTCGTTCAGCCAAACAATTCCATTTGCGTAGTGAATCATCTGCGCGTTTTGAAAAAGGCATCAATCAAGCAACAGTCGCTCAAGCATGTGATGTCGCAGCTGCGATGATTGCCAAATTAGCTGGAGGTACGGTCTTAAAAGAGGCAGTAGTCGCTAGTCATGTGGAGCCAAAAGACGTAACTGTATCCATTAAATTGGATCGCATTAATCGCTACTTAGGTACATCTTTGTCACTAGCTGGTGTCGGAGGGATTTTTGATGCACTAGGATTTGCCTATGAACTAACAGGGGAAGAATACACGGTATCGATTCCACCTCGTCGCTGGGATATCAGCATTGAAGCAGATATCATTGAAGAAGTGGCTCGTATCTATGGCTATGATCGTTTACCTTCAACCTTACCAACTGGCGAGACAGTCGCTGGTGCATTGACTCGTTCCCAACGCATCACAAGAGCCATTCGTAATGTAATCGAAGGCGCTGGCTTTTCAGAAGCAATCAGCTATGCCTTAACGACTGAAAAAAAATCCAATCAATTTACCATGCAAGCAAGTGAACCAACACGTCTTGACTGGCCGATGACCGAAGACCGTGCTGTATTACGAATGAATTTAATTAGCGGGTTGTTAGATGACTTGGCTTATAATATCGCGAGAAAGAACCAATCACTTGCTTTCTATGAAGTAGGTCGCGTCTTTTATCAAGCAGGCAATCCTAAAAAAGAACTACCAAAAGAAGAAACACATCTTGCCTTTGCGCTAACGGGTGAAATCAAAAGCAAAGACTGGCAAACAAAACCACAAGCGGTTGATTTTTATCAATTAAAAGGAGTGTTAGAAACATTATTTGACAGTCTATCTTTAACAAAGGCAATTCGTTTTGTTGCGACAGATGCTATCGCAGAACTTCACCCAGGTAGAACAGCGGATATCTACTACGAAGATCACCGCATTGGCTTCATCGGTCAAGTTCATCCTGCGACTGCAAAAGAATATGACATTGCCGAAACATATGTTGCTGAGCTGAATCTAGAAGCGGTTATCGCGCTTTCTGTTGGCGAGGTACGCTATCAATCCGTATCGAAATACCCAAGCGTCAGTCGTGATATTGCCATGTTGGTAAAAGATGACGTGGCCAATCAAGATGTAGTTGATGCCATTCAAGCAGTAGCTGGTAAATATTTGACTCAAGTGAAAATATTTGATGTGTACCAAGGTTCTTCAATCGAAAAAGGCATGAAATCTCTTGCGTACTCATTAACTTTTAGTAACCCAGAAACGACGCTGACAGACGAAGAAATTCAAAAAGCAATGCAAAAAGTAGAGAAAAATCTACAAGAATCACTTAAAGCTGTCATCCGATAAAAAAATACCTATCAAGTTGTTTGTTTCCAAACTGCTTGATAGGTATTTTTCATTTGCATTGATTATGCAAAGTATTGAATGCCCATGGCTTGTTTTACTTCAGATAAAGTCTGCGCAGAGACTTCACGGGCTTTTTCACTTCCTTGTTGCAATACGGACATCACGTATTCAGGATCTTTCGCCAATTCTTCACGTCTGGCACGAATCGGACCAAACGTCGCTTCTAATACATCAATTAAGTAGCGTTTAATTTTTACGTCACCTAATCCACCTTGGCGATAGTGATTTTTAAGTTCTTCAATATATGCTTTATCCTCGCCAAAAACGTCTAGATAAGTGAAGACCATGTTGCCTTCGACATTCCCTGGGTCTTCGACATGAATATGATTCGGGTCTGTATACATACTCATAACTTTTTTCTTAAGAGTATCTGCTGAGTCAGCTAAGTAGATCCCGTTGCCTAGAGATTTACTCATTTTACCATTGCCATCGATACCAGGAAGGCGCCCCATGCCTTTTGGAGGTAAAACGGCTTTTGGATTAACTAAGACTTCGCGATAGGTGGTGTTAAATGAATGAACAATTTCTTGAGTTTGTTCCAGCATCGGCTTTTGGTCTTCACCCACAGGAACAAGATTGGCTTTAAAGGCAGTGATATCTGCCGCCTGTGAGATTGGGTAGATGAAGAAGCCAGTCGGTACACCTTCACCGAATTGTTTTTGCTCGATTTCAGCTTTGACTGTGGGGTTACGCTTCAATCGATTGACACTAACTAAATTTGCGTAATACATTGTCAATTCAGCTAATTCTGGAATTTGTGATTGAACAAATAGAGTAGATTTTTTCGGATCTAAGCCGACAGCTAAATAATCCAGAGCGACTTGTAAGACATTTTTCGCTACTTTTTCAGGATTCTTTGCATTATCTGTCAATGCTTGTACGTCAGCGACCATAATAAATAATTTATTCTCGACATCTTCTTGCATGGCAACGCGTGTTTTTAATGAACCAACATAATGCCCTAAGTGAAGTTGGCCGGTGGGGCGGTCCCCAGTAAGTATTGTATTCAAATTATTCACCTTTTCTTTAAATGATTAACTTTATCTTACCTTTTTTTCAAGATGATGACAACAAAGCATCATTGGTTCTGAGTAGAAAATTTTGTAGCAACGATTACGACTTGGCCTCCTATTCGGTCGCATCTGAGAGAAGTCCATGCAAAAAAAAAGCAAGGTAACTGGATGTACCTTGCTTTTTTCTAATTAAACTGGTAATTATATGAGTTGATCTTTTTTTAGCTTCGCTACTTATGCCAGTAGAAGTTTTTATACTACATTTGCTAAAACACAGACGAATCCTAATGCAACTAGAGGTACTAAAATACCACCAATCATAAAATTCCGCCTACAATCTCAATTGCAATCACAAGATAGGTAATAAAGGTGGGAACCCCTATACTTCCAAAAAGCCAAGTGTTGATTGCAAATCGGTTGCTTTAGCAATCCCGTATACGAGCATTGATACTCCTAACATAATGCGCACGAGAACTAAGCCAAGTGCTTATCGGTTTACTTTTTCCATCTTCATTCCTCACTTTCTGTTTAATAGATTTCAACTATATCTTACTTGAAGTAATCAATAAAGATGCTTATACTTGCTAAAATTTTATCGAATAAACGGCAGACGTTTTTCATTTTTAGCAATAATGGGTATAATAAAGAAGATTATGTGAAAAGAAGATTATGTGAAAAGAATTTTGAATGACTAGAGGGATAAAGTATGGACAAAAACCAGCCGATTGGTTTTATTGATTCCGGTGTTGGCGGATTAACAGTTGTCAAAGAAGCATTAAAACAACTGCCGAATGAAAATATTATCTACCTTGGGGATACAGCGCGTTGCCCTTATGGACCCAGACCAGCAGAGCAAGTAATAGCCTTTACGTGGGAAATGACCCGTTTTTTACTAAATAAGAACATCAAAATGCTCGTCATTGCCTGCAATACAGCAACGGCAGTAGCATTGGAGGAAATAAAGAAAACATTATCGATTCCAGTGATTGGAGTTATTTTGCCAGGTTCTCGAGCTGCCATCAAAGCGACACACACCAATCAGATTGGTGTTATTGGCACAGAAGGGACTATCAAAAGTGCAAGCTATGAACGAGTGTTACAAGAAAAATCACCGAAAGCCAAAATTCTTAGCCTAGCTTGCCCAAAATTTGTACCGATTGTTGAAAGTAATCAATTTCAGACATCAGTGGCCAAAAAAATCGTTGCTGAAAGTCTTCGCTATTTTGAAAAACAACCTGTTGATACGCTAATTTTAGGCTGCACGCATTACCCCATTTTGCGTCCTTTGATTCAAAATGTGATGGGCTCCAAGGTCAAATTAATTGATTCGGGTGCTGAAACAGTGGGTGAAGTTAGTACCTTGCTTGATTATTTCCAAATGGCTAATACGACGCTTACGACGGAGCGTTCGATGACTTTTTACACGACAGGATCGACGAAAATGTTTGATCAGATTGCAAAAGAATGGTTAAAAGAAAACACGATTTCATCTAAACATATCGCACTTGGGGAGGAAAAGTCATGAGATACGATGGCCGCTATGAAAAGAGCAAACGACAAACAAAAATTGAAACCAATAACCGAAAGTATGCATTAGGATCGGCTACCATTCACCAAGGAGATACAATTGTCAGTTGTGCAGTAAATTTGTCCGACAGTCAGGACGGCTATCAGTTGAAGCTTGTACAACTGATAGCTCCGATGGCAAATAACCAAGAGCTGACTAAAAAGCAAAAAAGTAGCGAGCTTTTTCTAGAACAACTATTAAATGGGGTTCTTAGCGATACCAATCTAGGAGGAAAAAAATTACATATCGAAGTGGTTGTTGAGCAAGATGATGGGAGTTTTTTAGCTGTTGCAGCCAATGCGATGTATTTAGCCCTTCAGCAAGCGTGCGACACACTTACTCGTAGAAACAATCAATCGAATTCAGGAATTAGTCAAGGGTTCGCGGCGATTCAAGTCGCCTTCATTACGCCAGAGATTCCTTTAATCGATCCAGATAGACATGAAGAATTACAAGCTCTTGTTGAAGCGACTGTGTGTGTGAATGAAGCAGGTGAGTTTTTAGCGGTCCAGTTTGATAATAATGGTCGGCCATTTGGCATTAATGAATTGAATGGTGTGTTGATTAGCGGTACGGCCGTGGCACAAGAAGAAATTCAAGAACTAAAGAGCCATCTTTATACACCCTTTACCCCAATGAAAGAAGACAAAGTAATCGTGATTGCGACAGGTAACGAAGGCAAGGCACGTGAATTTGCAGCATTATTTGAGAAAAGTGGCTATCAAATTAAAACAATGAAAGATTTCCCAGAATTGCCCGATGTGGCGGAAACAGGTCAGACGTTCGCTGAGAATGCTTGCTTAAAAGCAGAGACGATAGCGACGATCATTCAAGCGCCCGTCCTAGCCGATGATTCCGGTCTAAAGGTCGATGCACTTGGTGGATTGCCAGGCGTGCATTCCGCACGATTTGCTGGTTTACAAAAAAACGATGCTTCCAACAATGCCAAATTAATGTATGAGTTGACAGACGTTCCTGATGAGAAACGTACGGCACAATTTCATTGTACACTTGCCTTAGCTGCTCCCGATAAAGAAACATTGGTCGTCGAGGCAGAATGGGAAGGACGCATTGGCAGGATTCCTAGAGGGGATAATGGCTTTGGCTATGATCCGTTGTTCGTGATCGACCAAAGCGGGAGAACAGCTGCCGAATTGACTGCTAAAGAGAAAAATGAACTAAGTCATCGTGCAAGAGCAATTAAAAAATTAGAAGAGCATTGGCTTGAATGGTTGGAAGGAGTAGAAGAATGAAGTATTTAGTAATGAGTGATAGTCACGGTGATCGTGACATTGTCCAAAAAATTTACGATCAATTTAAAGGACAAGTTGATGTATTTCTCCATTGTGGCGATTCGGAATTACCAGCTGAGGATCTGCTATGGGAATCAATTGTCGTCATTCAAGGTAATTGCGATTATGATACAGGTTATAAAAAAGAACAACTCGTGCGTACAAAAAATGACCGGATCTATCTGACACATGGTCACCTCTATCAAGTGAATTTTACAATGACACCGCTAGAACTTCGTGCAAAGGAAGAAAAAGCAACGATTGCATTGTTTGGTCATACGCACAAACTTGGATGTGAGTACATTGATGGCACATTATATGTAAATCCTGGCAGCATCTCTCAACCAAGAGGGCTACCATACAAAAGTTTTGCAATTATCGATAGCAACGATGATACTTTTGATGTCAGTTACTATGATCGATCTGCTCAGAAGATCCCCGATTTGACTTTTTCTTTTAAAAAAAAGTAAATAATTGATAATTTCATTTATTCAAAAAAGTTAATTGGTATAATATGGTCAGAATTATCATAGGAGGACGCATACGTGATAGGAAAAAAAACAAGAGAATTAATGGAAATCCCAGAAACCGATTTTATTATTCCGGCTGACAATGTTGCGACTGTCTTGTATAACCATCCTTTGGAACATGCGTTGTTAGTATTGTCAAAAGTCGGATACAATCAAATTCCAGTATTAGACTCAGATGATCGTCTAGTTGGCTTAATTAGTCTGGCGAACATTGTGAATCGCATGATGGGCCTGACTGGCTTTGATGAAAAATTAATTGAAAATTTAACAGTTGCTGACGTGATGGAAGTGAATGTCCCTTGTGTAGCTGACAATGATTTGGAAGATATTTTGCATCTATTGGTTAACCGCTCCTTTTTACCACGAGTTGATGAACAAGGTGTTTTTTGTGGAATCATTACACGAAAAGAAATCTTAAAAGCGGTGAATCATTTGGTTCATCGTTTGGAAAAAGAGTACATACTACTTGCAAAAGCACCCATGAAAAACCACGCATAATAACGAGAGGGATGCTTTTGAACCATAACAACTAAAAGACGGTAGAATCTAAAAGTTTGAGAAACAACTTCTGGATTACACCGTCTTTTTGCTAATTGCTGAAAAATCTGTCTCAGCTTATTACTGTATTTATTTATTCGTAATTATAGGTTCGTTTGGAATAGTAAAGCCTTCTGCCAATAATGAGTTGATTGAATCGCTCAAGAGTTCTTCTTTCACTTTGTACTGAAAGCCATTCTTGGTATAAAGTGTTGTACGGATAGCATAATTACCATTGCCAATATCTACTAGACCAAACACAGAAGGGGGAGTAGTGATGCTGTCTTTGTAAGAATCTTCAATCCGTCGATTCGCTTGCTCGATAATCGCGCGGATATCTGCGATGCCTTCGCTTGGATTAATGCGAACATCGACAATCACCTGCATATCTGCACGAGATGTGTTACTGATGGTCGTGATATTACGATTTGGAATAAAGTGGACCGTGCCATCAACAGCTTTAAGTTGCAATGTACGTAGACCCACACTCGTAACTGTTCCTTCAACATCTAAATTCTTAAGTCGGATATAATCCCCAACATCAATTTGTTGCTCCATAATGATAAAAAATCCCGTAATGATATCATTCATAAACCCTTGTGCACCTAGGCCAATCGCTACACCAGCAATCCCAGCACCAGCCAGTAATGATCCGACCGGTACACCTAAGACGGAGAGAATGGAGTATAAGAAAAAGAAGCCAATCGTGTATTGTACAATATTACGAATCAATGTATGAATGGTCGTCATTCGACCAGCATTCAGATTCATACGTTTGCCATAGGATTGATATGTGCGATCAATGACAGCTATCGCGATTCGCCAAATAAGTAAAAATAAGAGCATGAGAAAAATAAGCATTAATGCTTTTTGAATAATAATGGCTATAATCGCTTCCCAATCAATGGCTTGCCACCATTTTTGGAACGCATTTAATTGTTTTTCTGCAGGTGCAATAATGGAACTATCAGAACTAGAGGTAGTGCCAACACCAAAAAAAAGACCGAACATAACTAGTTTGATTCCTTTCTTTCTGTTTTTCTCATTTTACCATACAGAAAATAAAGAAAGAAGAGGTGTCGCTTATGATAAGTGTACGCCTTTATCGACGAAAATAACTTCACCAATTATTCCACTAGAAAGTGGGCTCACTAAAAATGCACATGCATTGCCGACCTCTTCGATAGTAACTCCAACATGGTCAGGGGTACGATCTTCTGATAATTGAATTAGTTTTTGATAGTCTTTGACACCCGTAACGGCCAATGTTTTGATTGCTCCAGCTGACACGGCATTGACGCGAATCTTTTTAGGAGATAAATCAGCAGCTAGGTACCGAACGGAAGCCTCTAAAGCTGCTTTCGCGATGCCCATCATATTATAATTTGGTACAGCACGCTCAGATCCTAAATAGGTTAACGTTACGATACCGCTATTTTCAGCTAAGATTGGTTCAGCATAGCGTGTCACTGCGATAAATGAGTAACTACTTACATCTTGTGCTAATGCATAGCCCTCACGAGAGATTTCTGTCACGCTACCTTGAAGATCGTCTTTATTTGCATAAGCAATCGCATGGACCAGTCCGTGAATTTCGCCAGCGTATTCTTTGATTGTAGCGAAGGCTTGTTGAATGCTCTCATCATTTGCAACGTCACATTCGACTAAAAATTCAGATCCTTCCAGTAATTTTTCCAAAGATTTTTTCATGCGATCGTTTTGATAGGTGTATATAACTTCTGCACCTTGTTGTGTTAATGCTTGTGCGCAGCCCCAAGCGATACTTTTTTTATTGGCTACACCCATTACTACGATTTTTTTTCCTGTTAAAAAACTCATATTGTCACTCCTTAATCCTGTAGACACGAAATTATCACAAAAAAGATTTATGATTTCTTATTATTATCGAAAAAACTTTGATTGTCAAACTAAATATATTCTTTATATATAACTATTGCTAAATTCATTTATCTATGATACTTTGATAACCAAAGTATTAATCCATGAGAAAAGAGGATGGCAATGAAAAAGTTTTTAACTGAAACCGAAGTGATGGATTTGATTCCAAATCGTTATCCCATTATTTATATTGACTACGTAGATGAGATTGAATCAGGTAAAAAAATTATTGCAACGAAAAATGTCACGATCAACGAAGATTTCTTTCAAGGGCATTTCCCCGGAAATCCGGTTATGCCAGGTGCATTAATAGTAGAAACATTGGCACAAGCAGGCTCTATTTTGATTTTAAAATCAGAGGAATTCGCAGGACATACTGCCTATATCGGTGGTATCAATAAAGCAAAATTTCGTCAAAAGGTAGTACCGGGCGATACAATTAAATTATCGTTTGAAATCACAAAAATGAAAGGGTCAGTCGGTACAGCGGACGCGATTGCAACAGTTGAAGGAAAAATCTGTGCACAGTGTGAATTCACATTTATCGTAGGACCAAAATAAAAGGGAGTGTGACAAATTTTTGTCATACTCCTTTTGCTTTTACAGTGTTATTATTTTGCTTCTTGTAAAATTTTGATGTTTACAATTTTAACTGGATTGACTGGTTTTGAATTTTCTCCAGAATCATTAGTGGTTACTTCTTCACTTGCAATCTTATCGACGACACTCATCCCATCGATTACTTGGCCAAATACAGCATAATTACCATCTAGAGAAGGGGCACCGCCTTTTTTGTAGGCATTAATAATTTTTTCAGGATAGTACTGAATCGCCAGTCCATCAGAAACATCTTCATTGTTTTGGACAATAAAGAATTGACTTCCTAGACTATTGGCTTAGCTACTACTTGCCATCGAGAGAGCGCCACGAATGTGGTACAGTTGATTTGATATTTCCGCGGCAAATCCTTTACCCCAGATACTTTCACCACCACTACCCGTGCCTTCAGGGTCGCCACTTTGAATCATAAATTCATCAATCACCCGATGAAAAATTACCCCATCATAATAGCCTTCTTTAGCATGCGTAACAAAATTTTCAACCGCTTTTGGTGCTATTTTAGGAAATAATTTGATTTTGATCTCGCCATCAGTCGTACTCATCAATACGACTGTTTCATCCTCTTTAATTGTAGTATCTAATTGTGGTAGATCGAGACTATTCAAGTCCACGGTTGATGAGGTCGTCTCTGTCACTGAAGTCTTTGTTTCTGAAGTTGTCGTGCTGCTTTTACTTTGACAAGCCCCCAAAACGAGACCCAAACTTACTAAAATTACTAAGCCAAACTTTTTCTTAATCATTTGTTCAATCCTTTCTTTTATTTGTTCCTATCATAACAGACGATGAATTGTTCAAACAATAGCTCAAGGAGACAAATCCAATTTGTTTTTCTCATGTCTGATATTTTTATTCTAATTGCTTATCGGGTATAATGAAAAGATAGACAAAGTGCTCATAGATAGGTACAATGGATAAGACTTTGTGGAAAAAATGCGCACAGTAATCAGAATAAGTAGAATGGAGGACAAATACATGTCCATGTTTTTAGATCAAGTAACTATTGACGTCAAAGCTGGCAAAGGCGGCGATGGGATGGTTGCTTTTCGACGGGAAAAGTATGTGCCAGATGGGGGACCAGCTGGTGGTGATGGCGGACGTGGAGGGAATGTCGTTTTTGTTGTAGACGAAGGTTTACGGACACTAATGGACTTTCGCTTTAATCGTCATTTTAAGGCTGATCCAGGCGAAAACGGAATGAGTAAAGGGATGCACGGACGCGGCTCTGAGGATTTACTTGTAAAAGTACCTCAAGGAACAACCGTGCGTGATGTTGAAACAGGCAAAGTGATTGGTGATTTGATCGAGCAAGGTCAAACATTGGTTGTTGCACAAGGGGGCCGTGGTGGGCGCGGAAATATCCGTTTTGCTTCTCCGAAAAACCCAGCACCCGAACTTGCCGAAAATGGCGAGCCAGGCCAAGAACGAAAATTAGAATTAGAGCTTAAAGTACTAGCGGATGTAGGACTAGTGGGCTTCCCATCAGTTGGGAAATCAACCCTTCTTTCTATTATATCGTCAGCAAAACCTAAAATTGGTGCATATCACTTTACGACACTTGTACCAAATCTTGGGATGGTTCATACAAGCGATGGTCGAGACTTTGTTGTTGCGGACTTACCAGGGTTGATAGAAGGAGCATCGCAAGGTGTGGGTCTTGGTACGCAGTTTCTACGTCATATCGAGCGGACGCGTGTAATCTTGCATATTATTGATATGAGCGGACTTGAAGGAAGAGATCCGTATGATGATTACCTGGCAATCAATCATGAACTAGAGACCCATAATCTCCGTCTATTGGAACGCCCGCAGTTAATTGTCGCGAATAAAATGGATATGCCGAATGCAGAAGAAAATCTTGCAGAATTTCGAAAAAAAATAGCAGCACAGCAAACCGATGAATTTGCTGATCCAATTCAAATTTTTCCGATTTCTAGTATCGCAAAAAAAGGAATTCAACCACTGTTAAATGCAACAGCTGATTTATTAGAGGTGACACCTGAATTTCTTTTATATGAACAAGATATGGAAGAAGATGTGGTTCAGTACAATTATCGATCAAGCGAGCCTGAGTTTACAGTTGACCGTGAACCAGATGCGTCTTGGACATTGCATGGTGAGAAAATCGAAAAGTTATTCCAAATGACCAATTTCGATCATGACGAGACAGTCATGCGTTTTGCTCGCCAATTACGCTCAATGGGTGTCGATGAAACATTACGTGCGCGTGGTGCCAAAGATGGCGATATTGTTCGCATTGGTAATTTTGAATTTGAATTTGTTGAGTAACAATTAAAGTAGCCAAGTTTGGGTATTCCCATACTTGGTTCTTTTCTTTTTACTATTTATTGGTAAAATGGAGGTAGTTAAAAGAAAGTAGGGGATTTTTTATGGCTAAGAAAGTCATTGTCGCTAATTTTGAATACAATTCACAAGCGTATCAAGCATTTTCTGAAGTAAAAAAAGTTGCCACAAGAGGCCAATTAAAAATTGAACAAATGGCCGTTGTTAAACATTCAAATGATGGGAATCATAAGTTTTCCATTGAAGATTTTTTTGATCCGACTGGCTCATTAGGCACCTCAACGGGTGGGATGATTGGAATGTTGATTGGTGTATTGGTTAGTCCATTGGCTATTTTACTCGGATGGTTCGGTGGAAGCTTGATCGGAGCGACGAAAGATGCCAAGGAGCTATCAACCGCTCAAACGATATTTGAACATCTCGTTTCACAAATTAGTGAAGGCAAAACCGGCTTGATTGTTATCGCTGAAGAAACAGACAACCGCCCCTTGAATGAAGTGATTATGCAAGAATTAGGTGGCGGCATTAGCCGGTTTGATTTTGAAGAAGTTGAAGAAGAGATTAAAAATGCCAATGAAGTAACAAACAAAACGAAAGAATCATCTTTGAAATTCTGGAAAGAAAAACACAAAGAATAAAGATGGAAAGATAGGTAAAAATGGAAATTGAATTTTTAGGAACAGGAGCGGGTGTACCTGCCAAGCATCGCAATGTCACTAGCATTGCCTTAAAACTTTTGGATGAGCGGAATAAAATTTGGCTATTCGATTGTGGAGAAGGGACGCAGATGCAAATCTTACGCACGACAATTAAGCCAAGAAAAATTGAAAAAATTTTTATTACTCACTTACATGGCGATCATATTTTTGGCTTGCCGGGCTTGCTAAGTAGTCGCTCGTTTCAAGGTGGTAATGAATCTCTCGACATTTACGGTCCTAAAGGGGTAGAGGAATTCGTGAGGACATCTTTACGAATTTCGCGTTCAAGACTAGGCTACAAATTAAACTTTTATGAAGTGACAGATGGTATTGTATTTGAAGACCACCAATTTACGGTCTTTGCCAAAAAATTGGATCATGGGATTGATAGTTTTGGTTATCGTGTCGTAGAAAAAGACCATGTCGGTGAATTACAAGTCGATAAGTTAGTAGCGATGTCCGTTAGCCCAGGCCCAATTTTTGGCCAGCTAAAGCGTGGCGAACGTGTGACATTGCCAGATGGTCGCGTACTTGACGGCAAAGATTTTCTCGGTCAGGCACGGAAAGGGCGCATTGTGACAATCTTAGGGGATACAAGATATTGCCAACAGTCGATTGAATTAGCAAAAGATGCGGACGTGCTTGTTCATGAAAGTACCTTTAATAAACATGAAGCAAGCATGGCTAAAGATTATTTTCATTCAACAACACATCAAGCTGCTGAAGTAGCAAAAAAAGCTGGGGTACAAAAATTAGCACTGACTCATATTAGTGCTAGATATCTCGCAAAAGAAGCGATTGAGTTGGAACAAGAAGCAAAAGAAGTTTTTCCAAATACACTTCTAGTGAAGGACTTTGATCAAGTACTTGTTCCCTTTCGATGAGAGGAGAAACAGATGAAATTAAAAGGAAAAGTGGTTTTAGTAACTGGTGCTTCTTCAGGATTTGGAGAGCAAATTTGTTATGAGGCAGCAAAAGAAGGCGCCATTGTCATAGTCTGCGCCCGTCGTATTCAACTAATTGGCGCTGTGAAAGAATGCTGCATGGAATATAGTCAGCAGCCGGCCTATGCGTATCAGATGGACGTGACAAATCCGGAACAAGTCGACCACGTATTGGCGCGAATAGAAGACGAAGTTGGTGCGATTGATGTGCTTGTAAACAACGCCGGCTATGGTTTGTTTGAGGATTTTGTGAATACATCGTTTGAAGAAATTCGTAATATGTTTGAAGTAAACGTCTTAGGGTTGATGTATATTACGAAACGAGTGGCTGTCAAAATGATCGAACAAGGCAGCGGTCACGTCATCAATGTGGCTTCTATTGCTGGGAAGATGGCGACACCTAAATCATCCATTTATTCAGCCACAAAATTTGCTGTTTTAGGCTTCTCTAATTCAATCCGTTTAGAGTTAAAGTCATTTAACATTCATGTGACTACTGTAAATCCAGGTCCGATGGAAACCAATTTCTTTGACAAGGCTGATCCAGAAGAAGTGTACTTATCTAAAGTTCAGCCTTTCTTGACGGAACCAGCTTTCTTAGCACGGAAAATCGTAAAAATTATCGGTAAACCAAGACGAGAAATCAATAAACCATTGATTATGGCAGCTGCTGCTAAGGCGTATGTGCTATTTCCTCGAGTCGGCGACTATCTAGCTGGTGGTATTTTTAATAAAAAATAGAATAGGTGAAGTAGATGAAAAATCAGTGGCGTATTATTTTAGGATTGATTTTAACGTTGGTTATTGTGATTTTTGCTATCTTAAATAACAAGCAAGTAGCGATTAATTTTGGCTTTACAGCCATTCAAGCACCACTAATTATTGTGATAATTGGTGCGGCTTTTATTGGCGCAGTCGTGATTGCTTTAGTCGCAACTTCTAGTTATGTCAAGCAAAACAAAGAATTAAAAGCTTTACGCAATCAGCAAATAACCGATGATGCAGTCATCGAAAAACGAGTAGCTGAACGAAAAGCAGAACTTGAAAGAGAATATGCAAATAAAGCAATTGAAATGCAGCAAACATTTGATCAAGCAAACAGTGTAAATCAAGCATCCCTTGAGGAGACACAAACGAAATAACCGAACGTTAAAAATAGAAAAAAAGTCAAAAGGATAGCATAGATGTTCGGTTGACTTTTTTTCTGCTTGGATTTTAAGTGGCAATTTTGGACCATTAAGGAGTGATTGTTTGTCGAAAGTAACATATCAATGGTTAATAAGTGAAAATGAACTATCCGATAGCTTCGTGACAAGTGTTATAGGAAGACAGCTTCCAGAGACATTTGCTACGTTGCTATGGCAAAGAGGTATTCGGGACGAAGAAGCACTAGAGAACTTTTTGCATCCATCATTAGAGAAACTACATGATCCTTTTTTATTTTATGATATGGACCGAGCTATCGAACGCGTGCAGCAAGCGATAATAGAAAATCAAAAAATTCTTATATACGGTGACTATGATGCAGATGGCATCACAAGTACGACAATCCTTAAAGAAGCCTTGGATTTTTTAGGAGCAGATGTAGAATTTTATCTACCGAATCGTTTTGCTGACGGGTACGGGCCAAATCAACGAGTCTATTCGGAAAAAATTAATGAAGGTGTCCAATTAATCATAACGGTCGATAATGGTGTCTCCGGCCATGAAGCGATTGACTATGCTAATAGTGTGGGCGTAGATGTCATTGTCACTGACCACCATGAACTACCTGAACAACTACCGAATGCCTATGCGATTATCCATCCGAGACATCCAAAAGGGCACTATCCTTTTAAAGAGTTAGCTGGAGTTGGAGTGGCATTTAAGTTTGTCTGTGCTTTACTTGATGAGCTGGTCGTCGAAAGTCTGGATCTAGTCGCGATAGGGACGATTGCTGATATGGTCTCGCTGACAGATGAAAATCGTATTTTGGTTGCATTTGGCTTGCAAGCTATACGGCAAACTGAACGAATGGGGCTCCAAGAACTGATTCGAGTGAGCCAAGTCGTTCCAGAAGAACTTGATGATAAATCAGTCGGCTTTTCACTTGCACCACGGTTAAATGCGTTGGGTCGATTGAGCGATGCGACGATTGCAGTAGAATTATTGACGACATTCGATGAGCAAAAAGCTAAGACTTTGGCACAAGAAATTGATCAAAAAAATACCGAGCGCAAACAAATCGTCGCCGATGTATTTGCAGAAGCTAGCCAGAAAATAAATGTTGATAATCAAATTCATGTCATAGTTGGTGAAAACTGGCATGAAGGGGTTTTGGGAATTGTTGCCGGAAGAATTATGCAACAAACAGGAAAACCCACCATTGTTTTGACAAAATTAGTAAATGGAGTAGCAAAAGGCTCAGGTCGAAGCATCGAGAGTTTTGATCTCTTTCAAACACTTCTCCCACTAAAAGAACTGTTTTTGTCATTTGGTGGCCATCACTCAGCAGTCGGGCTGTCTATCGAGCAGAATCAAATAGATACTTTACAGCAATCACTAAATGACTACGTGCTAACGCGAGGTATTCATTTTACTGGTTTGCCATTAAGAATCGATGGGACGCTAAAGATTGAAGAAGCGACGGTACCATTTATCAAGTCTCTACAAACATTAGCTCCTTTCGGGATGGACAATCGCTACCCAAAATTTTTATTTTCTGAGATCAAAGCGACGGACAATCGCTTAATTGGTGCAGAAAAAAATCATTTAAAAGGGCAGCTTTCTGACGGTTCAGCTTCCTTGCCGTATATTGCTTTTCAATTTGGTAGTTATTTGACTGACTTTTCTTCGGATAACCTTTCTATTGTGGGTGAACTAACACTAAATAGTTGGAACAACCATGTCACGCCACAATTGATGGTCGATGACTATCTTATAAAGGGATCACAGGTCTTTGACTTTCGCTCGAAACGCCAATCATTGCCGCCTCTTAATGTAAGAGAGAGTATCTTTATATCATTTACGGAGAAAAAAATAGGTGACAAAAAATTCCAAGCAGAAACGATTCATGTTCGAAATGAAGAAGATATCGCTCAACTTAAACAAAAATCCTACAAAGAAGTCATTTACCTGGACTGCCCTTCGGATGTTAAATTGGTTAAAAAAGTAGCGCAGCAATTTAAAAATGCGCACCATTATCTTGTATTTGAAGCGACTGACGATGCGTATCTGGATGGGTTAGGCACAAGAGAGCAGTACAAAAAAATGTACCAAGTGATCAAGCAACAACAGACACTTGATATACGCTACAAATTGGATGAATTGGCGAATTATTTACAGATTCCTAAAAAGTTATTAATTTTCATGATTCAAGTGTTTTTTGATTTAAAATTTGTTACAATAAACGATGGTATCTTAGGCTATGTTGAAGATGTTGTTCCGACGCAACTTGAGGCAAGCACGATTTATCAACAGAGGAAGCAACGAATCGACTCTGAGATGTTTTTACAGCTCTCAGATATTGCTGATTTAAAAGATTGGTTCTTTTCATAGGAGGAAATAAAATGAATTTAAAAGACTACATAGCGAGTATTCCAGATTATCCATCAAAAGGAATTGTATTTCGTGACATTTCGCCATTAATGGCAGATGGCGAAGCATACAGAGCAGCGACCAAACAAATTGTAGACTACGCACAAGAAAAAGAAATTGACATGGTAGTTGGACCTGAAGCAAGAGGATTTATTGTTGGTTGTCCAGTAGCATTTGAACTTGGTGTTGGTTTTGCACCCGTTCGCAAACCAGGGAAACTTCCAAGAAAAACGATTTCTGTTTCATATGATTTGGAGTATGGTAGTGATACATTAACCTTGCATGAAGATGCGATTAAACCAGGCCAAAAAGTATTAATTTGCGATGATCTATTGGCGACAGGCGGAACAATCAAAGCTACGATCGAACTTGTTGAAAAATTGGGTGGAGTTGTTGTTGGTTGTGCATTTTTAATTGAATTGCAAGATTTACATGGCCGAGACAAAATTGAAGGGTATGACATGTTAACGTTAATGGAATATTAGTGAAAAAGGAGTATGACGAAAATCCGTCACACTCCTTTTAATATGGGTAAAAAAGTTTTCCAATTAAAGTTCATTAACCTTTTTGAATGTAAATTATGACTTGTATCTAAAATTTTCAGACTGGTACATTCGATTAGCTCGACGATATTGGCGCATTTGATACTGCTTATCATCCCAAGCCAACAGCCAAATGATTAGTAAAGGACTAACAAGCAAGAAAGTGACCAAGAAGCTAGCGTGACCAATAAATATACCTAGAAACAACACCAATAAAATAAATCCAAAACGACGAATAGTTTTCAAATTAATCACTCCTCTGTCCGATGCGAACATTTGTTTGTATTTTTATTATACGAACATTCGTTTGGTTTGTAAAGAGAAAAGAAGCAAACTTTTTTAAAAGTTTGCTTCTAGAGGATTAAATTGCGATATAAGCCGACAACTCGTCCCAATATTTTGACAGATTGTAAAATAATGGGATCCATAAAATCATTTTCAGGTTGCAAGCGATAATAATTTTTTTCTTTGTAGAAGGTCTTGCAAGTAGCTTCATTTTCGTCAGTCATCGCAATGACGATATCACCATTTTGGGCAATATCTTGTTTACGAACGATGACTTGGTCGCCATCTAGAATACCAGCGTTAATCATGCTCTCTCCTTTGATTGTAAGCATGAACAGGTGCCCTTGATCATTCGTTAAATCAGGTGGTAAAGGGAAAAAATCAGCGGCTTCTTCAACTGCTAAGATGGGTTCACCCGCTGTAACAACACCAAGAAGAGGGATGCTATCGGAAACAATATCAATTGCTTCTAAACCTTTTGCCGTCAGCTCGATTGCACGAGGCTTTGTCGGGTCTCTAAGAATATAGCCTTTCTTTTCTAACCTAGACAAGTGTCCGTGAACGGTCGAAGTAGAAGAGAGTTGTACTGCTTCCCCGATTTCTCTAACAGTAGGTGGATATCCCTTTTCCGAAACGCGTTGATGGATAAATCGTAGAACCTCAAGTTGACGGTTTTCAGTTCGTTTCACCAAATTGTACACCCACTTTCATTTATATAATTAGTGTATCATATTTAGGTCGGCTATTCAAACAAATGTTCGTATATTTAGCTTTCTTATTTGTTTTTTTTACCGTTTTCAATTATCATTAAGTGGAAAGTGAGGCGAGTATGTATGTTATCAAAAGAAAAGTTAGCAAGAATTAATGAATTAGCAAATAAAAAGAAGACCTCTAACTTAACTGAGACAGAAACTTTGGAGCAAAAGAAATTGCGCGAGGAATATTTGGCTGCATTTCGTGGTGGAATGAGACACCATATTGAAGGGATGAAAGTAGTAGATCCAAAAGGAAATGATGTTACTCCAGATAAGTTAAAGAAAATTCAAAAAGAAAAGGGTCTGCACGGACGCTAGTAGCTAAAGAGAAAGATTGCGCATCTTTCTCTTTTACTATATAATGAGTTATGAGAATAAAAGTAAAAAAACCTAAATTAGGAGGCGTTTCTATTGTTCGACAAAATTGATCAACTAGGAGTCGATACTTTACGTACGTTAAGTATTGATGCGGTACAAAAAGCAAATTCAGGCCATCCAGGATTACCAATGGGTGCAGCACCAATGGCATACGCATTATGGACAAAACATTTAAAAATTAATCCCAAAACTTCAACTAAATGGGTAGATCGTGATCGCTTTGTTTTATCTGCTGGCCATGGTTCCGCATTGTTGTATAGCTTATTGCACTGTGCAGGCTACAATGTGACCACCGAAGATTTGAAGAATTTTAGACAATGGAATAGCAAAACACCAGGACATCCAGAAGTCAATCATACCGATGGCGTGGAAGCAACGACCGGTCCTTTAGGGCAAGGGATTGCTATGGCAGTAGGTATGGCAATGGCAGAAGCGCATTTAGCAGCAACTTACAATAAAGATACATTCAATATTGTCGACCACTATACCTATGCACTATGTGGGGATGGTGACTTGATGGAAGGTGTCTCTCAAGAAGCGGCTTCATTAGCTGGCCATTTAAAACTAAATAAATTGGTGCTATTTTATGATTCAAATGATATTTCACTTGATGGACCGACCTCAAAAGCTTTCACTGAAAATGTTGGTGATCGATTTAAAGCGTATGGCTGGAATCATATCCTTGTGAAAGAAGGCAATGATTTAGAAGCTATCTCAAAAGCGATAGACGAAGCAAAAGTGTCGGATAAACCAACCATGATTGAAGTGAAAACAATTATCGGTTTTGGTGCACCAAAACAGGGTACGTCAGGCGTTCATGGTGCGCCATTAGGTATTGAAGGAGTTGCGGCAGCTAAAAAAGCATATGGCTGGGAATATCCAGAATTTACAGTACCAGAAGAAGTCCAATCACGTTTTACAAAAGCAATCCAAGAACGTGGAGCACAGGCAGAAGCAGAATGGAATCAATTATTTGCTAGCTATGAAGCTGCTTATCCAGAATTAGCAAAACAATTCAAAGATGGTTTCGAAGGGCGTTTGCCTGCTGAATGGGAAGCGAATTTGCCAGTATATGAAGAAGGATCAAGCCAAGCTAGTCGTGTATCAAGCAAAGAAATGATTCAACAACTTTCTAAAAATGTTCCTACTCTTTGGGGTGGTTCCGCTGACTTATCTAGTTCAAATAACACGATGGTTGCAGCAGAGAAAGACTTTGAACCAGGACAATACGAAGGACGCAATATCTGGTTTGGTGTTCGTGAGTTTGCCATGGCAGCTGCAATGAATGGAATTCAACTACATGGTGGAACAAAAGTGTATGGTGGTACTTTCTTTGTATTCGTGGACTACTTACGACCAGCTGTTCGTTTGGCTGCAATTCAAGGAGTACCAGTCACATATGTCTTAACGCACGACTCAGTGGCAGTCGGGGAAGATGGGCCAACACACGAACCAATAGAACAATTGTCGAGCCTACGCTCAATTCCTAACTTACATGTATTGCGTCCAGCAGATGGAAATGAAACTCGAGCAGCGTGGAAAATTGCTTTAGAATCAAAAAAAACACCTACTGTACTTGTCTTAAGTCGCCAAAATTTACCAGTCATTCCAGGAACAGCCGACAATGCTGATAGTCAAGTTAAAAAAGGTGCTTATGTGATCTCACCGCAAAAAGGAGATAAACCAGAAGGAATCTTGCTTGCAACAGGGTCCGAAGTTGCTTTGGCAGTTGAAGCACAAAAAGTACTTGCTGAAAATGGCCACGATGTATCTGTAGTATCGATGCCTAGTTTTGATCTGTTCGAGGCGCAAGCGGATGAATACAAAGAATCTGTCTTACCAAAATCAGTTAAGAAGCGTGTAGCTATTGAAGCAGGATCATCATTTGGTTGGGCGAAATATACAAAATGTAAAGGGAAAATTATTGCGATCGATCACTTTGGTGCGTCTGCACCTGGAAACAAAGTGATGGAAGAATTTGGCTTCACTGTGGGTAATGTTGTCGCAACGTATCAGTCAATCTAGAAAAGATTAGAATTATCTAGGTACAATCAAAATGACCATAAAATTCAAAAGTTTGCTCTCAAACTTTTGGGTTTTATGGCTTTTTTC
>NZ_GL622241.1:1329496-1333787 GCF_000185365.1 Enterococcus italicus DSM 15952 | reverse complement strand
TTATAAAAAAATATTTGATGTCACTACTCTATTTGAGTAACAACACCAAATATTATAGAGCCCTTTTTTCATCGTAGAGAGTTTAGATTCTCTGGGTTAATTTGTTTAAGTATTGGGGATTTTTTCTATAACACGCCTTTTTTTAGTTTTTTAAAAGACTTTTATAAATTAACGATTTTTATGAGTTTTTAAGAAAACTTTTAAAGAATTTTTTAATCGGTTTGTTTGTTTTATCAGCTTATTACTTTTATACTATCTTTATGAAATCTTTAGAACTTTTTGTAGGGTTAGCTTAGGAGGAAAAGATGGTAGTAAAAACGAGAAGCGAACGACATATAAAAAATATAGATCCACGTAAATCGCCACTAAAAAACATGGTTCCATTAGTGGGTATTGCAATGGTAGGCGCGCCAACAGTGATATCGCTAGCACCAAGTACTGTCTATGCTAATGAGGATGGCGTCGCAAACGCCCAAAGTTTAATCAACCAAATTGGAACAGCTGCATCTGAAATTGCGAATCAAAATGACTTATATGCTTCTGTCATGATTGCTCAGGCATTACTTGAAAGTGGGAATGGCAGTTCTGTACTTTCTAGCGCTCCTTATTATAATTTATTTGGAGTCAAAGCATACAATGGTGGAGCAACTGTTTGGTTGCCAACACAAGAGTATTTAAATGGTCAATGGGTTACGATGACGGAACCTTTCCGCCAATATAATTCGTACTATGAATCCTTGGTGGATCACGCAAATGTCTTGTTGGCATCTAGCAGTGTTACCGGACAAGCACGATATGCAGGTGCATGGAAAAGTCAGACCACTAGTTATTATGATGCGACTGCATACTTGACTGGGCGGTATGCTACTGATCCTAATTACAATCAAAAGTTAAACAGTCTGATTCAAAGATATAATTTAACGCAATATGATACGCCATCGTATTACACTCAAACAACGACGACAACGACAACTACTACAACCACTACAACCACTACGTATCAAGCGACTGCTACTTATACAGTTGCACAAGGTGATACTTTATGGGGAATTGCCCAAAAGTTTGGTGTCTCAGTTGATCAACTCGTGGCACAAAATAATATCTCAGGTGAATTAATTGTCGTAGGTCAACAGTTATCTATTTAAAAAGAATTGGTGATTCATTTTTTGAATCACCAATTCTTTTTGTTCGATTGCTTTATAAAAACGTTTGCTATAAAATCAAAGAAAACTAGGAGGCGATAGTATGAGTAAAATTTATGAATCAATTACCGAATTAGTCGGCCAAACGCCAATTGTAAAATTATCGAAACTTGTTCCTGAAGATGCAGCGGATGTATATGTGAAATTAGAGTCTTTCAATCCTGGAAGTAGCGTGAAAGATCGGATTGCCTTGGCAATGATTGAAAAAGCTGAACAAACAGGAGAGTTGCAACCTGGCTCAACTATTATTGAACCAACATCAGGGAATACTGGTATTGGCTTAGCTATGATTGGATCTGCGAAAGGTTACAAAGTGATTATTGTTATGCCAGAGACAATGAGTATCGAGCGTCGGAAATTAATGCAAGCTTATGGTGCTGAATTGATATTGACTCCAGGAAGCGAAGGAATCAAAGGTTCAATCGCTAAGGCGACAGAACTTGCAGAAAAAGAAGGGTATTTTTTACCATTGCAATTTGAAAATCCTGAAAATCCACATATTCATGAAGTGACGACGGGTGTAGAAATTGCTGATGCGTTTGCAGATGGTTTAGATGCTTTTGTTTCAGGTATTGGTACAGGTGGAACGATTACAGGAGCGGGTAAAGTTTTAGCAGAAAAATTCCCAGGTATCGATATTGTGGGTGTAGAGCCGGCTGAATCTGCTGTACTTTCAGGAGGACAACCAGGACCGCATAAAATTCAAGGAATCGGAACTGGATTTGTGCCAAAAGTTTTAGATAGAGATGTCATTACTGAAGTGATTGCAGTGGCGGGTGATGATGCTATTAAAACAGCAAGAGAAGTAGCTCATCAAGAAGGGTTCTTGGTTGGAATTTCTTCAGGTGCCGCAGTTAATGCTGCGTTGCAAGTGGCGAAAAAATTGGGTAAAGGGAAGAAAGTCCTAGCAATTTTACCAGATAATGGTGAAAGATATTTATCAACTGCTCTTTACGATTTTGAAGATTAATAGGATTTAAAAACAATGAACGAACAGCTTACGTCGATCTATCTGGTAATCGACAGTGGTGTTCGTTCATTTTTTACTAGAAACTTTCAAGTAAAAGTGGTAGAAAAAAAGACTTAAAAATAGTATGATAAGGGAGATAGAAAGGGAGGATTGCCTTGACTGCCACCTTAAATTCAATAATCGATTCATTAAAGCAAAAAAATATACGAATCACACCTCAAAGAATAGCGATTTTAGAAGTCTTAATCCAGTCTAAGAATCATCCAACTGCCGAAGAAGTGTACAAGCAGATTGAGGTAGACTTTCCAGGTATGAGTGTTGCGACTGTCTACAATAATTTACGTTTGTTCACTGACTTGGGTTTTGTCACTGAAATGAGCTATGGCGATAGTGCAAGTCGTTTTGATTTTACTACTGAGTTGCATTACCATGCGATTTGTTCAAAATGTGGGAAGATAACTGATTTTCATTATCCTAATTTAGATGATATTGAAATTGCAGCGAGTAGATTGACCGGCTATAAGATTGATAGCCATCGCTTAGAAGTATATGGCTTATGTCCCGCTTGTCAAAAAGAAGTAGTTGAGTAAGAAATAGCACGGACTATCAAAAGGAAAACGATACTTTGTTTTCCTTTTTTCATTGGATCAATGAATAGAAAGCAGGAAATTGTATGAGTAATTTAATGATGAATTATCTATCCGCTGGTCAAACAACGATGTCAAATATTTTTTTGACACGTTATCGTCAGTTAGGGTTGGATGACCAAGAATTTGCGATGTGGATACAGATTTATGTTCAGGATCAAAATGGTTATGTGATGATTGATTTTCGCAAGATTGCGGACGATTTGCAAATGGATATAAAAAATGTCTATCAAATCGTTAACCAGTTGGTCCAAAAAAATATGGTGACGATTTATTCAGACAAAGGGGAGAATGGCCAATTAACTGATCGTTTTTCTTTGAATCCTGCATACGAAAAATTGCAACAATGGATGGAACAAGTGGAAGAAAATCAGGAAAACTCAAAAATCGAAGGCCAAATAAAACGATTATTTGGTTTGTTGGAGCAAGAATTTGGTCGACCGTTGTCTGGTATTGAGTTTCAACGTGTGCATCAATGGTTAGATGAAGATCATTATTCACCAGCATTAATAGAACTGGCTTTGAAAGAAGCTGTTTTGAATCAAGTATACAATTTTAATTATATCGATCGAATTCTGTTAGCTTGGGAGCGGAAGAACATTCGCACAAAAGAACAAGTGGCGAATGAACAAAAAAATAGACAAAGAAAAAAATTACAATCCCAAGTGGACCAAACAATGAATACAACTGCGCCATTACCAAAAGTGACCTTGCATAATTGGCTAGATGAGGAAGACAATGATAAGTAAACAAAAAACGCTAATCGCACTTCAAAAAATGATGGACATGTATCCCGAGGCGCACGGCGAATTAGTCCATAAAAATGCGTTTGAGCTTTTAATTGCTGTGATTTTAAGTGCGCAAGCGACAGATATCTCGGTGAACAAAGTCACGCCGGATTTATTTGCAAAGTTTCCAGACCCGGCTGCTTTTGCGAATGCGAGCGTTAATGAAATCATACCTTACATCAAATCAATCGGACTTTTTCGAAATAAGGCTAAAAATATTCAACTCTGTTCACAACAGCTCATTGCTACTTACGATGGTCAAGTGCCGGCATCTCGCGAAGAATTAATGTCTTTAGCCGGAGTTGGAAGAAAGACTGCCAATGTCGTATTAGGAGACGCGTTTGGTGTACCGGCAATCGCTGTTGATACGCATGTTGAAAGAATCAGTAAACGTCTGAGAATTTGTAAACTAACAGCTAATGTTATTGAAGTAGAAGAGACTTTAATGAAAAAAATTCCCGAAAATTTATGGATTCGGGCACACCATACGATGATTTTTTTCGGAAGGTATCATTGTACAGCGCGTAAACCAAATTGTGCGCAATGCCCATTGCTTGACATGTGCCAAGAAGGAAAAACTATTATGAAGAATTTATAACAGAGGACTTTGGCTAGATTGCAATAAACAAAGACCAGAAAATCTAGAAGTTTGAGAAATAACTTCTAGATTTTCGGCTCTTTGTC
>NZ_GL622241.1:1327036-1327811 GCF_000185365.1 Enterococcus italicus DSM 15952 | reverse complement strand
AGTTAATTGAAAATAAGCTGCGTTCATATCAGTAACTAAATATTTTACTTGATCATTGTTAGAATAGCTCTGGAAGTAGGCGGTTAGTCGAGATAGCTTACGTGTTGGCAAAATATCAATCAACGCTCCACTTTTTCATCTGCACAAATAAAGCTCATTTTATCTTCAAGTGAAGCATGTGATCGAAACTCATCCACCATCAATACTTTGGGAAGAACCTTTTTAGCGTTTCCTGGAAGATAGCTTTTGAGTTCTTTTAGTATTCGAATCACTGTAATTAAAGACACCGTGCAAAGCTTAGCAATAAAACTCAAAGAAACTTTATCCGTTAGTAAAGAAATGATTTTGTATCTTAAATGATGGGCAATAGAATGTTTTGTAAGAACAAAGTAAGATTGTGCAGTCCAGTATGTTTCACAATTTTTACATTTGTAGCGCTGCTTTTTTAATTGCATAACCATCGGCATATGATTATATTCATCAAAACGTATGGTAGTTTTTTTTCTTGCCATTTCTTACAATTATCGTTTTACCATCACTGTCTTTCCCTGTGGATCCACATGATTTACAAGCTTGCGGGCAAGGAGATAGCGTTGCGTTGATCACTAAGCGCTGTTTTTTGTTCACTGTCTCGTAAGAGACATCTATAACTTCTAAATTTTTATCTGCAATCCTCAACAATTTTTTGATAGAATCATTCATATAGCATATCGTCCTCTCAGTTGTTTATTTTGTGGTGATTTAATCATACTAGAGAACGATAGTAAGCGCCCAA
>NZ_GL622241.1:1273132-1324351 GCF_000185365.1 Enterococcus italicus DSM 15952 | reverse complement strand
GAACGATATGTTTTTTAATACCTAAAATGAAAATTGGACTGAAGAATCAATTCTGATTCATCAGTCCAATAAATTATAGAGCCAGATTTTCTGGTCTTTGTGCGTGTATCTGGACATTTTTTGCAGTCTCTTTTTTATTGATTTTCTGAACTGGAAGAGCTTGAAGATTGTTGCTCTTCGCTACTACTTGATATTGAGCTGCTAGGTGTAGTGTTTGTACTTGATTCAGTACTCGAACTGCTCTCAGCTTCCTCAGAAGAGCTAGTAGATGAACTACTACTTGATTCACTTGTTGAGGATGAGGAACTGCTAGTACTTGATGTTGAGCTTGACTGTTGAATAGTTGTTGATGATTGGACAGGTGCTTGGTAAGTCCCTTTAAAGTATAATTCATTACCAACTCTAATTAAATCATCAGGCATTTCCCAATCCGTATTTTCAACAGATGACGAGACGTATGTCATCAGCTCGCGATAGACATCTGTTGCTACATGGGCTGATTGACTAGTAACTGGGTCTAAAATATTATTATAGCCAATCCAAACAGCCATCGAATAATGTGGTGTGTACCCGACAAATGTCGTATCTGGATAGACGGAGTAGGGCGATGTAATCTGCGCTAATTGTTCATCGGTATAATTGGATGTCCCGGTTTTTCCAGCTTGGTATAAGCCGTTAATGGCAGCATTATTACCTAGACCGCTAATCACATCCTTTAATATATCGGTGATCATATAAGCGGTACCTGCATCCATTGCTTTTTTTCCTTCAGCGCTATATGTTTTTTCAGTACCGTCAGGAAAGACAATTTTATTGACATATTGTGGCTTATAATAGGTACCACCATTGGCAAATGCAGCATAGGCAGCGGCCATTTTTAAGCTTGATACGCCATATTTGGTGCCATCTTGCTCTGTGTTACTTGTAATAGCATTAGCTTGAGAAATTGATTTATACTCAATTCCTAAGCCTTTAAGGAAAGTTGTGATATCATCGACACCCACATCTGCGAATAATTTGGCGGCAGGTACATTTCGTGAAAGAGCTAAAGCTCTTCTTAAGGTTAGTGTGCCATAATACAAATTATCCCAGTTCTTTAAGGCAGTCGACGAATTTTCGTAATTGTAAGGTTCATCGGTAATATATCTACCAGTCGAGTAATGGAGATATTGGAAAGCAGGTCCATAATCGGTAATTGGCTTCACAGTAGAGCCAAAATCTCTTTGAGTACTTACGGCAAGGTTGGTACCCAAACGCGTGTCTTCCGGGATATTTCTACCACCAATTTGCGCTACGACTTTACCAGAGGTTACATCGATTAGCGTAGATGCGACTTGCATCTCACTGTCAGGGTAACTAACGTATTCATCAGAGTTAACGATAGTGTACAATTGTTTTTGAGCATCGATATTTAGATTGGTATACACTTTTAATCCAGCAGTATCGATATCTTTACCCGTTTTTTCCTTAACTTCTTCTTTTACTTGCTTAATATAGTTATCGTAGTATTTCCAATTCGAATCCGTTGTTGCCAATTTTTGCAAGCCGTCGGAGACATCACTCTTAACGGCTGCTTCGTATTCAGCTTGACTTATCTTTTTATTGTCTAGCATAGCTTGTAGGACTAAATCTCGTCTGGACTTTGCAGCGTCTGGATTTACATATGGGTTATAGTAAGATGGTGCATTTGGCAGACCGGCAAGTAAGGCTGTTTGTGCTAAAGTTAACTCTTTCAATGACTTTCCATAATAGGTTTCACTTGCGGTCTCTATCCCATATACACCGTTGGCCATATAGACTTTATTGATATAGTAGGTAAGGATTTCTTGTTTTGATTTCTTACGTTCTAATTGGACGGATAACCATGCTTCTTGCGCTTTTCGTTTGAAAGTTTGATCTTCTTCATTTGTTGAGAAGTAGGATAGTTTTACAAGTTGCTGTGTCAAGGTGCTTCCACCCTGTTTTGTTCCTTTAAAGATATTTGAAATTGCTGAGCCGACTATCCGAATGGGATCGACACCAATATGTTTGTAAAAACGCTTGTCCTCAATAGAGACAATCGCATCTGCAAGTTGCTCGGGAACATCAGTAGGATCGATTTTTACTCGATTTTCCGTGCCGATGTCGATAAAGTTTTCATTATTCGCCGCGTACAACTGAGATGATACCGTTGCATCAAGTGCGGAATTAGTTAGTTTGGGTGTATCGCGTATATAGTATGCAAAAAGTGCAACGCCGGCGAGAAAGAGGATACATCCTAAAAATAGAAGTGCCAAAAAAATCTTACCAATGATAGAGTGGACTGATTTTTTTCCTTTTTTCTTTTTAGGTGCCGTTTTTTTGGTTTTTTCCTGTGGCTCTTTTTTGTGCCGATTGGTCCGTGATTCATTTGCCATATTGAGTCTCCTTTGATTGAATATAGGCATCAACTGCCTGAATATATGGGATTCTTGGAGCGATACCTAAAGAAATTTCAATTCCATTTTGCTCAATTACTCCGAGAGGTAAAGATTTACGTTGACTTGTCTCCCAATACGAAACTAAGAGAGGGCTTGGATAAAAGAAGCATCTCTGTATGGTGGAAAACCATAATAAAACAAAACAAAGTCCCCCTTGATTGCCACACATTTTCATATGAGTGATTTGATGTTGATGGAAATTTTTTAGTGGAAAGGATGTTTTATTTTTGGTTTCTTTGGCTTCAAAGTCAAGATACCTTCCTTTGTACACACCGTTGTAATCCGTGGTCGATGCTTCTTTGAAATACGCTTCTTTGATCACAGCTGCACTTCTTCGAGGGTAGTCGACCGAAACGATCTGGACAGGTGTGGGCTTTTTATGGACAACTGCTATATTGCGACTTAAATAGTAGTCATTGCTTTGATTGATAGCTTCCTCAAAACGCATTCCGCGATTAGCAAAATTGCTTTTTTTGTTGCCTTCAAGTATGGTTGGTTTACTTAGCTGATGACTAGGTCTTGCTTGACCGTTTGGATAGTGTATTACCACTTTTATCACGCTCCTGTCAATCAGTATACCAAAAAGCAATAAATAAAGGAAAGAGGATGTATGTGAAGCGCATAGTAATCACCGGTTATCGTGCAAGCGAACTTGGAATTTTTCAAGCTACAGATAAAAAAATTACGATTATTAAAAAAAGTTTAACTTCGCAAGTAAGGCAATTTATCGAGGATGGCTATCAATGGTTTTTAGTTGGTGGTAATTTGGGTATTGAAGTCTGGGGAGGTGAGGTCGTACTCGATTTAAAAAAAGAGTATCCGGAAATAAAATTAGGAGTTCTATTTCCATATCTTGAATTTGGCTCGAATTGGAATGAATCAAACCAACAGCTACGAGATAACTTAGTCGCAAAAGCTGATTATGTTGGGAGTGTCAGCCATGCACCGTATCAGAATAAAGCACAGTTACAAAATCATAGCCAATTTTTGCTGACGCATTCTGATGCGAGTTTTGTTATTTATGATGAGGAATATATTGGCAAATGCCAGCATTTTTATAAGCAAGCTCGACGATACGAAGAGCGAGCAGATTACGTTGTCTATCAATTAACGATGGATGATTTACAAAATAGCGTGTGGGCTGACGGATTTTAATTGATTTATGACTAGTTTTTCGATATGATAAGAGACAGATATGGTATATTAGAGAAGAGGTGTACAGATGTCAGATTTAATTTATTCGCCAAAAGATATTTTACAACAAGAATTTAAAAATAAAATGCGTGGATATGATCCGGTTGAAGTGGATGAATTTTTAGATAATGTTATTAAAGATTACGAAACGTATGCCAAGAGCATCCTCGAATTGCAAGAAGAAAATGACAAATTGCATGCGAAAGTCGCACAGCTGAGCAAAACACAGTCTGTTGTAAATTCACGTGTTCAAACAGAACTACCAAAAAGTCAAACAGTAACTAATTTTGATATTTTGAAGCGTTTATCGAATTTAGAAAAAGAAGTCTTCGGTAAAAAATTGCATCAAGATGTAAAAATTGAAGAAAAAACGACACCAGTTGTTACGTCTAATTATACCCAAGTGGAATTAGAAGACGACAACGAACGAACAAGACAATTTTAAGTTAAAAATTGTGGTTTTCGGATAATCGCGGTCTACATAGGTAGGCTGAGGAAAGTCCATGCTCACACAAGCTGCGATGCTTGTAGTGTTCGTGCCTAGTGAAACCATAAGCTAGGGTACCTATACGGTAACGGCAGGAAAAAGAGCTAAGGCTTTGCTATGCTTCAGTATCCTTGAAAGTGCCACAGTGACGAAGCAAATCAAGAAATTGATTTGGTGGAACGCGGTAAACCCCTCGAGTGAGCAACCCAAACAATGGTCGGGGCGCTTTTTGGAACGGAAATGAACGGAACAAAGAGGCAAGAAATTGCAGATAGATGATTATCCAAATTATTTTGCTCCCTGTAAAATAATTGGACAAAACATGGCTTATAGAAAATCACAGTAATCAGGGATTCCTTCCAATTGGAAGGTTTTTTTTTGGAAATAGCTACATTTTTTTAGATGAGATACATTTCCTGTCAATAAACGAGGAGTGAATTATGAAAAACAACCAAACCTTTCAATTAGTTGCGACAGCAGCAAGTGGATTAGAAGCATTAGTTGGTAAAGAATTAAGAGATCTAGGGATTGACTGTCAAATTGAGAATGGCCGTGCACGCTTTGAAGGTACGATCGAGACAATAGCCAAAGCCAATCTTTGGTTACGGACAGCCGATCGCATCAAAATTGTCGTAGGTGAATTTGATGCACTCACATTTGATCAATTATTTGAAAATGTCAAAGCCTTACCATGGGAAGATTTATTGCCACTCGATGCAGAGTTTCCTGTCGCTGGTAAATCAATCAAATCCAAGCTTTTCAGTACACCAGATTGCCAAGCAATTACGAAAAAAGCCATTGTCAATAGATTAAGAGAGTATTATCATCGTCCGGCGTCAATCCCGTTGGCAGAAACAGGGGCGTTGTTTAAAACTGAGGTGGCTCTTTTAAAAGATCACGTCATGGTGACTCTTGATACGACGGGTCCTAGTTTGTTTAAGCGAGGTTACCGTCTTGAAAAAGGTGGCGCACCACTAAAAGAAAATATGGCTGCTGCCCTAGTTATGTTGACGAATTGGCGTAAAGATCGCCCGTTAATTGATCCTGTTTGTGGGTCAGGTACGCTTTGTATCGAAGCAGCGTTAATTGGTCACAATATTGCCCCTGGTTTTAACAGAACCTTTGCTTGTGAAAGTTGGGATTGGGTCGATAAAGCAGTGTTTGCGAAGGTTCGTTCTGAAGCGGATGACTTGGCTGATTATGATTGCGAGCTTGATATTACTGGTACGGACATCAATGGTAGAATGATTGAGATTGCACAAGCAAACGCCGATGAAATTGGGCTAGGCTCGTCCATTACATTTAAGCAACAAGCAGTCAAAGATTTTAAAACAGAAAAAGAATATGGTGTGATTATTGCGAATCCTCCTTACGGTGAACGTCTAGGTGAAGAAGAGACTGTCCGTAAATTGTATGAAGAGATGGGAGAGGTCTTTCGCCCTCTTGATACGTGGAGTAAATATATTTTGACGAGTGATTTATTATTTGAAGAATTTTATGGGCAAAAAGCAACCAAAAAACGCAAGCTTTATAATGGAGCGTTGCGTACGGACTACTTCCAATATTGGGGAAAACGTCCACCGAGAGTGAAAAAAGAAGAGGATGGGGTAAAATGAACGAAGCCACTTTTTTACAAGAATTAAAAGAATTAGATATGTTGCAACAAACACTTGCAATTTTAGAGTGGGATTCTCAAACCGGTATGCCAGAAGAAGGCAGCGAATACCGTGGAGAAACGACAGGCTATCTAGCTGGTCTCTACTTTGAAAAGAAAATCGGCGCAACAATTAAAGAAGCAATCACCTATTTTGAAGATAAGCCAGAAGAATTAACGGAAGTGGGCCAAGTCGCTCTTGGACTAGTAAAAGAGGAATATGAATTAAATCATGCCGTTCCTAATGAATTGATGGTAGCTTATTCAGCTGCGACATCTAAAGCGCATGGCGCATGGCAAAAAGCTAGAAAAGAGAATGACTATGCTTATTTTAAAGAGGCATTGGCAGAAAACATTCGCTTGACGAAAGAATTAATTCCGTATTGGAAAAAAGATGAGTCCACTAATTATGATGTTTTACTAAATCAATATGAACCAGGGATGACAACTGCTAAGTTAGACCAAGTCTTTTCTGAATTGCGCACGGGAATTATGACAATTCTTGAGAAATTGGCTACGGAAGGGACAGAACCAGTGACTGATTTCTTGAATCGCCACATGTCCAAAGCGCAACAAAAACGATTCATTACAAAAGTAGTTGCTGATCTTGGCTATGACTTTTCACGTGGTCGCTTAGATGACACCATTCATCCATTTGCGACAGGAATCAATCATCGCGATGTTCGGATTACGACTCGTTGGAATGAAAACGACTTTATGATGGCTGTCTTTGGTATTATTCATGAAGCTGGTCACGGGATGTATGAACAAAATATCGATGAAAAATACGAGTATACACCCGCTCACGAAGGGGCATCGATGGGCATTCACGAATCGCAATCGTTATTCAACGAAATAATTGTCGGCAGTAATCGAGCTTTCTGGGAAAAACAATACCCATTCTTCCAAGAATGTGCAGAAGGAACATTTGCTGACATTTCTTTTGAAGATTTTTATCGTTCATTAAAAAAATCGCAAGCAAGTTTAGTCCGCATCGAAGCAGATAGTCTAACGTATCCATTACACATTATTATCCGTTACGAAATTGAAAAATTAATTTTTGACGGAGAAGTGAGTATTGATGACTTACCAACTTTATGGAATGACAAATATGAAGAGTATCTAGGCATTCGTCCGGAAGATGATTTGACTGGTATTTTACAAGATGTGCATTGGTCAGGAAGTAGCTTTGGGTATTTCCCTTCATACGCACTTGGCTATATGTATGCCGCACAGTTGTACCATGCGATGGGCAAAGAGCTAGCAATCGATGAGATTTTAGCCTCGGATGACTATTCACCAATTAAACGATGGTCAACAGAGCACATCCATCAGTATGGAGCTTCTAGAAAGCCAAATCAACTGATTATGGATGCTACGGGCGAGGCGTTAAATCCGAAATATCTCTTGGATTATATGGAAAAAATCTACTTTGACGTCTACCAAGTGAAAAACTAATGGATTCATTTGCAGAAGTAAGTGCTTATAGTCAAGAGAAGTTGACAGACGAACGTACAGGTCATGATTTTGAGCATGCCAAACGGGTTTTGGCATGGGTTGAAAAAATTATCCAAGAAGATGGCTTTGTTGTAGATGAGTTTGTAGCTAAGAGTGCCGCTCTATTACATGATACCATCGATGACAAAGTTGTCGCTGACGTTACAAGCGCGCGGGAAGAGTTACTGATATTTCTCGGTCAAATTGCGACAGAAACGCAAGCTGACCAAATTATCGCTATTTTAGACAATATGTCTTATTCTGCGAATTTACAGGAGAAGAAGTCCTTGTCTATAGAAGGACAAATTGTGCAAGATGCGGATCGAATCGATGCTCTTGGTGCCCAAGGGATTTTGCGAACGGCTTACTTTGGTGGATCAAATGGCCATCCGATTTTTGATAAGCATCTTTTACCGCGCACATATTCATCAAAAAGTGACTACCGCAAAGGTTCGACAGTCATTAATCATTTTTATGAAAAACTATTTCTGTTACCCGACCTAATGAACACGCCAACTGGAAAAAAAGAAGGAATACGTCGCAAAGTTTTTATGGAATCTTTTTTAACAGAGTTTTTTAACGAAATGGCTCTTTAGTTTTTCTTAGAATATGAGTCGATTTGTTTTCTTTTCGATATGAATTTCATATAATAAGGATAAGAGGAGAGGATTTCATGTTTTTTCAACAGGCGATGAAGCCGGATCAATTGTTACGAGTACTTCCCCATGTTTCCGAGTGTTTCTTCATAGTTGAAGCCAAGTTGGAAGAGCGTCTTTTCCAATTAGCCTTTTATAAATATGAAGAGTGCTATTTTCGACTTAAGGATGCACGAGTATTTGAACAAGTCAAAGAAATCTTGCTTGAAAAGCAAGGTGATGAAGCTGAACTTTTACCATATATAGAGCAAGCGTTAGAAGATAACTATTATATGGTTTTAGATAAAGCTTTCGTACAAATGGACTTGTCGCTACTGACAGTTGCGAGTCAAAAGAAACCCATATCTTTTTATTATTATGAATTTGTGGATGGTTTTCATACGAATTAAACGCTATAGCAAATAGATTCTTATGCCTCCAATTCATTTGATCTGTTCGAGTGAGTGGTGGTATCTGTTTGCTATAGTCTTTTTGTAGCGGCTACGAATGATTACTAAGAGTTTTGAAATCAACAATGCATAAATACAATCAACTGCAGAGTAAATCTGTGGTATACTAATCAAGATGTCTAGAGAAAGAAGGTGCGTAAATGTTATTTACCTCATTTGCATTTCAACCATATATCCAAACCGCCTTGGCGGATAAGGGATTTGTACACCCTACTGAAGTACAAGAGAAATTAATACCAATTATTAGCAAAGGAAAGAGCCTAATTGGTCAATCACAAACGGGCAGTGGGAAAACCCATACCTTTTTACTGCCATTATTTGATAAAGTGCAACCAGAAAAAAATGAAGTTCAAGTCGTAATCTGTGCACCAAGTCGGGAATTAGCTAGTCAAATTTATCAAGAAGCCAAACAACTGGCGTCATTTTCCGAAACAGAAATTCGTGTTATGAATTTTGTTGGTGGAACGGATAAAAAAAGACAAGTGGACCGCATCGCGAACCAACAGCCGCAAGTGGTCATCGGAACGCCAGGTCGTATCTTAGATATGATCAATGAACAAGCGCTTCAGATTCATACGGCATTCGCTTTTGTCGTAGATGAAGCAGACATGGCATTGGATATGGGATTTTTACCAGAAGTCGATCAAATTGCTGCGAAATTTTCTGAGGATATTCAATTTTTAGTCTTTTCGGCGACGATTCCAGAAAAGCTACGCCCATTCTTAAAAAAATACATGCAAAATCCAGTGATTGAAGAAATTGCTTCGAAAACGGTAATTTCGGACTCAATTGATAATTGGTTGATTTCAACGAAAGGCAAAAATACCAGTCATTTGGTGTATCAATTGTTAACGGTTGGGCATCCATATTTGGCCATCGTGTTTGCTAATACGAAACAACGTGTGAATGAAATTGCCAATTATTTGAAAGAACAAGATTTAAAAGTAGCTACCATTCATGGTGACATTAGTCCTCGTGAACGTAAGCGGGTTATGAAGCAAGTTCAAAATATGGAATTTCAATATGTCGTTGCGACTGACTTAGCTGCAAGAGGCATCGACATTGAGGGCGTTTCACATGTCATAAATGCAGAGATTCCTGACGATTTAGACTTTTTCATTCACCGTGTAGGCAGAACTGGTCGAAATCAACTAAGTGGTATCGCCATCACGCTTTACGATCCATCGCAAGAGCCACAAATTGAAGCAATCGAAGCCTTAGGGATATCTTTTGAGCCGAAAGAAATTAAAAATGGTGAAATTATTTCTACGTACGATCGTAATCGTCGAACGAAGCGTGAGAAAAAAACACAAGATGTATTAGATCCGACTTTAATTGGTATGGTGAAAAAGAAAAAGAAAAAAATTAAACCTGGTTACAAGAAAAAAATTCAGTGGGAAATTGATAAGTCAAAACAACAAAAACGAAGAATTGAGCAACGTCAAAAGACGCGCCAAGCGAAAAAACACAAAAAAAATTCAAGCCAATAATCCTGACCAAAAAGACCATAAATACAGAAGTTGTTTCTCCAACTTTTGAAGTTTATGGTCTTTTAATTTGTGATTAAATAATTCTGTCTTCATCCATTTTTACAGTTTTTTGGTCATTTTTTGGCAAAGAATGCCATCTTCGTAAAAGGAGTCGCCCGACGTGTGATAGCCCAGCTTTTGATAAAAATCAATAGCTGTTAATTCAGCACTGAGAATACTGGTGTGAAAACCGTGGAACGAAGCGTACAATTCATAAAGAGTTAATAGATCCCAGCCGATATGTTGCATGCGATAGTCGCTTTGCACACAGAAACGATCGGGCTGAACGGTCGTAGGTGACAGGGTTTGAAAACGAATGGTTGCGACTGGAGAAAAGTCAGTTGACGTCACTAAAAAATAGTTGGTATCCTCTGTCTGGTCGCGCCAATCAAATTCATCTAATTCTGAAATCTGTTGTTCATGAACAAACACTTCCTGTCGTAACGCAAAGACGGCTTGTTTTAGTGTATCAGAATGACCAAAAAATAAATGGAACTTAGCGAGTGAGCTTTTTCTTATATGCTCATGAAGTTGATATGCTTGGAACCATTTTTGTTCTCTTACATGTGCCTGCGCATTGTTTGCACCACTAGTTGAAGGGCAAGTCAATGTTAATTTGTCGGTAAAGAAAGCTTGTTTTGCTCCTTCTTTAGCCGCTTTTTTTCCGTTAAAAATTATCAATGATAGTTTCTCTCGTAAGAAATGAGAATCAAATGTATTTACAGTCGTGGATACAAAGGATTGGTCGGAACTTCCTATTCGTTGAAATTGATTGTAGACATCCCATAATCCTAATTGAAACTCTAGTAGTTTCTGACAGCGCTCAGCATAAGACAAAGGATCTAGTCGATAAAAGGAAGTAAAGAGTGGCCAGAATTGATTACCGACATGACCATAATACTCTTGTTTTTTTAAGGAGGTTACACTTGGAGCAGTTCCTAATATCAAGGTTTTAGTTGATTTTGAGAAGACGGGATGAAATCCAGAAGTCATTTTTATCCTCCGTTCTGTTATTTAGCAAAAAAGTGTTTTACTTTTAACTGATTTCCTGTGAGAATATAAGTATAATACAACTAGCAACAATGATGGGGTGAAAAGATGAATTTCTACGAGGTCCTAGATTGGAGCGTATGGAAAACGCTAGCCAAAGAAATGAAGGTACAAATAATTAGCCAATTACTTATGTATTTTGTTAGTCCATTAAAAAAAGTGTCTAATGTACGGTATATTGACTGTGCGCAAGACGGTATTAAATGCCAAACGTTTGAATTTCAAATTGACGGGGAATGGTTTGTCTTTGTCCCAGGAAATACGGATACGATTCTTGGTTGGGATTCGGGCGTCAATGGTCTGCCGACGACTGCTTGGCATGACAAATTAGAAAATGAAACAGAGCAAGTCAAAAAAATAATCCGAAACTATCAGCTAAAAACCAAAGATGATTGGACGACCTTTCTAAATGAATCGACTAGTCCACTTAGAAAAAAAGATATTCTACCAATGTTTGTCCAAAAGACTCCTCAGCCTGTCGGAACGAAGCTTATCGGCCATTTTCATATCATCACTGGTGAATTTTTTGGCCAACAAAAGATTTTTCAAACAATTGAACAAGACTTTCAAGCGGCTTTTTTAGCACCAGTCACTTTTGAAGAAAGTCTTAGTTGTGAACAACCCGCTACGCTCTATAAAGAAAATCAATTCTTTGCAAAACTGAATGCAAATCAAGAAAGCTATGATGTATATGTGCATCAACTTAGTAGCTATGATGAATTAAACGATCAATTGACGAATCACGTCTTTGATTTACTAGATGAAGATCAATGGGAGTATGCCATAGGGGCAGGAAGTCGCAAGTTATTCCGCTGGGGAAATATGGTGAGCAGCGACACACCGGATCAACACGCGTACATTGAACAAATGATCGAAAGTAAGAACATGTTTGGTCTGTCGTTTCAATCATTAGCTCAATGTTTTGAATTAACCGACTCGACTTGTGTCAAAGGGGAGCAATGGGAGCAAACGGGCTTGACCTTATTAGATTTACTGCCACAAGCTAGTTATTATCGATCTCGCCACAGTTTTGATCGGCAGGCAAAGTTATCACCGCTAGAATATAATTATCGTAAGGCAATTATCATTCGCTCGGAATGATTGACAATGCAGAGGAATTTCGCTATACTTCACAGGGTAGAAAAGGACATGACTTCTTTCAAAACAAGAGAGTTCTTAGTTGGTGAGAGAGAACAGAAAGTAAGTTGCTCCCTTTTTTTGATTCAGTGGAAACATTGACGTTACTCCGCGTTAACGAGTCTTAAGAGGTAATGATTCAAACATCATTGCAAACAAGGTGGTACCGCGTGTAGACGTCCTTGTCTGCAAGGATGTTTTTTTATTTATAATGATAGAAAGTAGGAGAATTCATGAAACAACTGACAAGTGCACAAGTGAGACAACTTTTTTTGGACTTCTTTCGTTCAAAAGGACATACAGTAGAGCCAAGCGCATCGCTTGTGCCGGTAAATGACCCGACCTTATTATGGATTAACTCAGGTGTTGCTACCTTAAAGAAATACTTTGATGGCAGTGTGGTCCCTGAAAACCCAAGAATTACAAATGCGCAAAAATCAATTCGTACCAATGATATTGAAAATGTTGGGAAAACAGCTCGTCACCATACCATGTTTGAAATGTTAGGGAACTTTTCAATCGGTGATTATTTTAAAGAAGATGCTATTCATTTTGCATGGGAATTTTTGACATCACCAGAATGGTTAGCCTTTGACCCTGAAAAACTATACGTCACAGTCTATCCAAAAGATACCGAAGCAAAACGCATTTGGTCTGAAGAAATTGGCTTGACGCCAGAACACATTATTGAAATTGAAGATAACTTTTGGGATATTGGTGCGGGTCCAAGTGGTCCAGATAGCGAAATATTCTATGACCGTGGTCCAGAATATTTAGACATTGCGGAAGATGATCCGGAAAACTTCCCTGGTGGAGAAAATGAACGCTACCTAGAAATTTGGAATCTAGTATTTTCTGAATTCAACCATAAACCAGACAACACCTATGAACCGTTACCACATAAAAACATTGATACAGGTATGGGCTTGGAACGTGTCGTCTCAATTATCCAAAATGCACCAACTAACTTTGAAACAGATTTGTTTTTACCTATTATTCATAGTGTAGAAGAGCTGAGCCAAGGTGTGCATTATGGGGATAGCTTACAAACGGATGTATCCTTTAAAGTCATTGCTGACCATATCCGTGCCTTATCATTTGCGATAGGTGATGGTGCGCTTCCTTCAAATGAAGGTCGTGGCTATGTATTGAGACGTTTGTTGCGTCGTGCAGTAATGCATGGACAAAAATTAGGAATTCAACAAGCCTTTTTATACAAATTAGTGCCTGTAGTTGGCCACATTATGGAAAGTTACTATCCTGAAGTATTAAAACAACAAGCCTTTATCGAAAAGGTCGTGCGAAATGAAGAGGAACGCTTCCACGAAACGATTAACGAAGGATTAGCTATCTTAAACGAAGTAATCGAAGATGTTAAAGCGAACAATAGAACAACGTTAGCAGGTCAAGCCATCTTTAAATTGTATGACACGTATGGTTTTCCAGTTGAATTAACTGAAGAAGTAGCTGAAGATGCTGGCTTAAAAGTGGATCATGTAGGTTTTGAAAAAGAAATGCAAGCGCAAAGAGACCGTGCCCGTGCAGGCCGTTCAAAAGAGCAATCAATGGGTGTACAATCGACACTATTAACTGATATCAAAGTTGAAAGTGACTATGTCGGCTATTCGGATTTGGAAGCAAAATCAGCGCTCGTTTTAATTATAAGTGACGATGCATTTGTCAAAAAAATTGATGAAGGTTCAGCACAATTAATCTTTGCTAAAACACCATTTTATGCTGAAATGGGTGGTCAAGTAGCCGATACAGGTATCGTCGTCAACAGTGAGGGCATGATTGTAGCAGACGTAACCAATGTTAAAAAAGCGCCAAATGGTCAGTTTTTACACACAGTAACAGTAAAAGGTCAATTAATTGAAGGAACTGAGTACTTTTTACAAGTGAATACTGCTAAACACAACAAAACAATTAAGAACCATACAGCTACTCATATGCTGCACAAAGCATTAAAAGAAGTCCTAGGATCACATGCCAATCAAGCTGGATCTTTAGTGGCCCCAGAGCATTTACGTTTTGACTTTACTCACTTTGGTCAAGTGACACCTGAAGAATTAGTGAAGATGGAACAAATTGTCAATGAAAAGATTTGGGAAGCTCTACCAGTTGTCACTGTTGAGACGGATATTGATTCTGCAAAAGCAATGGGTGCGATGGCACTCTTTGGTGAAAAATACGGGCATGATGTCCGCGTAGTGAATATTGCAGATTGGTCGATTGAGCTATGTGGAGGAAATCATGTCAAAAATACGGAAGACATTGGCTTGTTTAAGATTGTCTCTGAATCAGGAATCGGTGCCGGTGTAAGAAGAATTGAAGCCGTAACTAGCAAAGAAGCGTATTTACTTGCACGTGAGCAAGAAGAACAATTAAAACAAGTAGCTTCATTAGTAAAATCGCCACAACTAAAAGAAGTCGTAAGCAAAGTTGATCAATTGCAACAACAATTAAAAGAAGCCCAAAAAGAAAATGACACGCTTTCAACGAAATTAGCTAATCAACAAGCATCTGATATTTTCACAGATATCAAAGAAGTCAACGGGGTAACCTATGTTGCTTCACAAGTGAACGTCAAAGATATGAATCAACTGCGTCAATTAGCAGACCAATGGAAGCAAAAGGCGATTTCGGATGTATTGGTACTAGCTACTGCTGCGGATGAGAAAGTCAATTTGTTAGTGGCGATGAGTGAGCAAGCAATTCAAAAAGGATACAAAGCAGGCGAGTTAGTCAAAGCAATCGCACCAAAAGTTGGTGGCGGAGGCGGTGGCAGACCGGATATGGCGCAAGCAGGTGGGAAAAATCCTGCCGGTATTCCGGATGCACTAGCAGCTGTTAGTGAATGGTTAACAGCAAACTAACAATACTGTAAGAATAGAAAAAAGAGAACAGTACAGAAGCCAAATAAATCAAGAAACCGAACAATTCATGTGCATTAGTTGTAAAAGCTATTTTTTCTGATTGAATGAGAAAAATATCACTCCATAGATGAAAAAAATGCCATCGATTTCCTGATTTACCGTCTTCTGTCACTTTCTCTTTTTTGTGTTATAATTTTTGTAATATTTGTGCTTTTAGTAGAGGGGCTTAGTTGTTAACTAAGGCGGGAGGAATAAAATGGTAAAAATGGATATGACTTTGTTATACGATGCGTTAATCGTTTTAATTATGTTAAACACGATTGGGGCATTTATTACGGTATTTCGTAGACCAAGGTCGATTGCTAGTGTATTTGCTTGGATGTTGACATTGGTTTTCTTCCCAGTCTTTGGCTTTATTTTGTATACCTTTTGTGGGCGTGGAATTGATGGCGAGGCGATGTATCGCTTTAAAGATACCCATCGGATGCGTATTAAAGAAATTAATGAACTAATCAAAGAAAACAATAAGCATTACCATCAGACCGTTAAAACGGTAGAATCGCAGTTATTAAATAATTATTTCAATAACGTGGAAGAATCGCCACTAACAAAAGGGAATAAAGTTGACTTTTATACGGATGGGAAAGAAAAGTTTGCAGCTTTGTTTGACGACATTCGAGCAGCGAAAGATACCGTAAACGTGGAATACTATGCTTTTTTTAACGACAAGATCGGTAACCAATTTTTAGATGTACTAGTCGAAAAGGCAAAAGAAGGTGTCTCTGTGCGCCTAGTATTTGATCCGTGGGGCGGTAAAACATCCATTAAATTCTTTAAACCGCTGATTGAAGCAGGTGGAAAAGTATTGCCTTTTATTACTTCACGGAATTTAATTCGTAAGACAAGATTAAATTATCATTTACATCGTAAAATTGTTATTATCGATGGTAAAATTGGCTGGACAGGTGGTTTCAATGTTGGTGATCAATACCTAGGTGAAAGCAAAAAATTTGGGTATTGGCGTGATACTCATGCCAGAATTGTGGGCACTGCTGCGTTTAGTCTGCAAGAGATTTTCATCAAAGATTGGAATGCTTCTGTTAAAAAAGAGTCACAAATGATGGAGTACGAGGCTCGTTTCTTTTCAATCCCGGATCCCAAAGATGCAGGAAATGTTACCATGCAGATTGTCGCAGATGGACCTGATAGCGAGGAGCAAATCCTTAGAGGCGGCTTTATCAAGATGCTTTTAGGAGCTGAGAAGCGCGTCTGGATTCAAACGCCGTATTTGATTCCAGATGATTCCATGATCACTGCACTAGTCATTGCTGTGCGATCAGGAATTGATGTCCGAATTATGATTCCTTGCATGCCAGATCATCCGTTTATTTACCGTGCGACGCAGCATTATGCGAATTATTTGCAAAAGCGCGGCATGAAAATCTACATTTATAACAATGGTTTTATTCATGCGAAGACGCTCATTATGGATGATACGATTTCAAGTTTTGGGACAACTAATCAAGATATCCGGAGCTATGCACTGAATTTTGAAGTAAGTGCCTTTGCTTACAATCAAGAAGTAAACCAGACTTTAGCAGAAATTTTTGAAGAGGATATGAAACATTCGGTCGAATTAACACGAGAAATGATCCGTAGTCAGTCCAGATGGTTGCGATTTAAGCAAAACTTCTCGCGCTTACTTTCGCCTATCTTATAATTTTAGCGCTTTGGCCAAACCTTGACGAGCTAGATGATCGGCCCCTTTATTTTGTGATTCTGGGATCCATTTTAAAAATAATAAAGGAAATAAAGCAAATTTAATCAAGATTTCTTCTACAAGCGAATCGAAAGCAGAATTTTTCGTAAATTTTTTGGCAATTGCCTGAGCGACTACTTTGCTATCGGTATGTACGGTTATCGTATGTTCCACTAAGTTTTCTTCAAGCAAATAGTCTAATAATGAAGATAAGACGGAAAATTCTGCTTGGTGGTTCGTCAATTTTTGAGTAAATGGAAAGGATTTTTGAACATAAAGCCCTTCTCCTATAATCATAAATCCCCCTCCGCTTGGTCCGGGATTTCCTTTTGTGGATGCGTCGATATATATTTTTAACACTACAGTCACAATCCTTTCATTTTGCATTTATTATACAAAAAATCATCAAACATTGCTTAAGGAGTTTTATGCATGCCGTCTCAAAAAAAATTTCACTGGCAACCTGAAACGGCCTCGAGTTTAATTTTTTGGTCGAGTGCCTTGTTTTTATTTTTCTTTAGTTTGATTATGGCTTTGGAAAATGCAAAACCATATCCAGCTAGTATTTTACTTACGATAGTTTCACTATTTATTCTCTTTCTAGGGTGGCGACGGAAAATTATTCTAGATCGAAACTCCTTACGAATTACTTATGCTCGTTTTTGGAAAAGACGGACGCTTTCATTAGCGAACATCCATTCAATCAAGCAAGTCAATAACCATATCTGTATTGAACTTTTCAATGAGCAGTTCGTGTGTAGGATGTCTAAGAAAAATCAATTGCGCTTTATCGAAGAATGGAAAAAATGCGAAAGTCTTAAAGGAGAAAAGTAAGAAATTATTATTATTAATTTAAAATTCGAGTTTATTTGTTATAATAAAGACCTAATGATGGATGAAATTCATCTTTATCGTTAGAATGTTCGTAAATTGGAGGAATCTATGAAAACAGATATTGAAATTTCACAAGCAGCCACAATGGCACCAATCACAGAGATAGCAAATAAAGTAGGGTTCTCACCTGATTCCATCGAGCAATATGGCCAGTACAAAGCCAAAATCCCTTTTGAAACAATCAAAGCAAAAGATAGTGAACCATCGGGTAAATTAATTTTGGTCACTTCCATTAATCCGACACCAGCAGGAGAGGGGAAATCAACTGTTAGTATTGGTTTGGCAGATGGCTTAAACCGTATAGGCGCCAAAACTTCATTGGCCTTACGTGAACCTTCTTTAGGGCCAGTCATGGGAGTGAAGGGTGGTGCTACAGGTGGTGGCTATGCTCAAGTGGTACCAATGGAGGATATCAACTTACACTTTACAGGTGATATGCATGCGATTACGACAGCTAATAATGCATTGTCGGCATTAATTGATAATCATATGCAGCAAGGCAATGCTTTACAAATTGATGCCCGTCGTGTCATTTGGAAGCGGGTAGTGGATTTGAATGATCGTGCCTTACGGCAAATTGTCGTTGGTTTAGGCGGACCAATGCAAGGCGTGCCGCGCGAAGATGGGTTCGATATTACCGTTGCGAGTGAAATTATGGCAATCCTTTGTTTGGCTGATTCCATCCATGACTTAAAAAGACGGTTAGGTGCGATTGTTATCGGCTATACTTATCAAAAAGAACCGATAACAGTCAGCGATTTACAAGTTGAAGGAGCTTTGGCGTTACTATTAAAAGATGCACTGAAACCCAATTTGGTGCAGACGTTAGAAGGAACACCGGCATTTGTTCATGGAGGGCCGTTTGCCAATATCGCACATGGATGCAACAGTGTCATGGCGACTAAGTTAGCTTTGCATGCGAGTGAGTTTGTAGTAACAGAGGCTGGCTTTGGTGCGGATTTAGGTGCCGAGAAATTTCTAGATATCAAGGTGCCTGTTTTAGGAAAAGCACCAGATGCCATTGTGATTGTCGCTACGATTCGAGCGTTGAAAATGCATGGTGGGCTACCTAAAAATGAGTTAGCACAGGAAGATATTGCTAGCCTGAAAGAGGGCTATGCAAACTTGCAACGACATATCAGAAATATGCAACGCTATCAAATACCTGTAGTTGTTGCATTAAATGAGTTTGTGACTGATACGGAAGCAGAATTTCAAACACTTGTCGACTTGTGTCAAGCAGATCAAGTAGAGATCAGACGTTGTGCCGTATGGGCGCAAGGTGGTGCTGGCGGTGAAGAGTTAGCGCAAGCCATTGTAGAGATTACAGCAGGGAATGGAACGACAAATTATCAACGACTATATCAAGACGACGCGAGCATTGAAGAAAAAACAGCAGCAATTGTAAAAAAAATCTATGGTGGTAAGCAAGTGACATTCAGCCAAAAAGCAACCAAACAAATCCAATCATTTAAACAATATGGCTGGGACGAGTTACCAATCTGCATGGCTAAAACGCAATATTCTTTTTCCGACGATCCAACAAAATTAGGAGCGCCGACTGACTTTGACGTGACCATTAGAGAATTTGTCCCTAAGTTAGGCGCAGGCTTTCTTGTCGCTTTAACAGGAGACGTCATGACCATGCCTGGGCTACCAAAACGCCCAGCAGCATTAAATATGGATGTCACTGACGATGGTCAGGCGATTGGTTTGTTTTAATTTTAAATAGTTAGACTGGTGTCCTTTTTTGATAAGAGGTCACCATTTTTTTAGGTTGAAATAGCTTGCTAGGAAGCAAAAATAAGGTATACTTAATAAGTTCACTCGATAGAAAGGGGACCCGTATCATGGCTGAGAGAGCACAAATTTTTATTAGTGCGTTTAACCGTATCGAAAAATGGATGCAAAATCAATTGAAAAGTGAAACCAAGATGGGCTTTAGTCAGATGGTTCGTAAGTTAGCTCGTCGCTCAGATTTGCCGATAAAAAAATATGAAGATGACCTTTTGCAGTTATCACAATTACGAAATGCGATTGTTCATGATCAAATTGGTGAAGATTTTGTGATTGCAGAGCCAAATGATTGGGTCATCACCCGAATCCAGCTGATTGAAAAGGAATTATTTGAGCCCGAAAAAGTATTGCCGCGCTTTGCTAAGAAAGTGACTGGCTTTACTGTTGATTTGCCGCTTGAAGAATTGCTTAGTATCGTTGCTAAAGAACGCTATTCGCAGTTTCCTATGTATCGAGACGGCGAATTTAAAGGATTATTAACTTTAAGGATTTTGGGGTTTTGGTTTGCCAAGCATTATCCCATTTCGGCTGAACGTATTAAGCAATTAACTGCCAGTGCCCTACTTGAAGCAGATAATAAAACAACAAACTATCAATTTGTCTCTAGTGACACAACGATGGACTATGTGCAAGAACAATTTTCTGAAAATGCTACGTTAGAAGCCATTTTGATTACCAAAGACGGCGAACCCAATGGCAATCTAGTTGGAATTATTCGCCCACGTGACTTAGTAGAACAATAGAAATGGATGGGATTATATGTTAATAGGATATTTTTTGTTAAGTTTTTTGATTGTCGGATTGGATCAATGGGTAAAAAGTGCCATTGTTTCTGCCATTCCACTAGGTGAGTCACATCCAGTTCTTACCAATGTGTTCTCGCTGACGTATTTGCAAAACACTGGCGCAGCCTGGAGTATTTTCGAAGGGAAACTAGCTTTTTTTACCGTTATTACCGTTGTCGCTGTTGCGGCCATTCTCTATTTTATGGTTAAAAATCGCGGTGGTCATGTATTACTAATGGTCGGTTTTTCACTGATTTTAGCTGGTGCAATAGGAAATTTTATTGATCGCATTCGATTGGGCTATGTCGTTGATATGTTTCAATTAGATTTTATTCAATTTCCCATTTTTAACGTGGCAGACATGTCTCTTTGTATCGGTGTGGCTTGTTTGTTTATCTACACATTTTTTGAAGAACGTTTGAAAGGAACTCATAATGACTGAGGAATTAAAAATAAGTATCACTGAAGAAAAAGGCCGTATTGATAAAGTTTTGGCCGAAAAATTGGCGAATTATAGCCGCTCGCAAATTCAACTGTGGCTAAAAGAAGCATGCGTGAAAATCGATGGCGTTGTTGTTAAGGCCAATTATAAAGTGCAAAAGGGAGATCGGATTACCATTCAAATCCCTGAACCAGAGACCTTGGACTTAATTGCCGAGAATTTGCCGCTTGAAATTGTCTATGAAGATGCGGACGTCGCAGTCATCAATAAGCCACAAGGAATGGTCGTCCATCCTTCAGCTGGACACCCGAATGGCACCTTGGTAAATGCATTGATCTATCATTTAAATTCGTTGTCATCGATTAATGGTGTCATTCGACCGGGAATCGTTCATCGGATTGATAAAGATACTTCAGGTCTATTAATGGTTGCTAAAAACGATCAAGCACATGAAGATTTAGCAAAGCAGTTGAAAGATAAAACCTCATTAAGAAAATATGTCGCACTAGTCCATGGCGTGATTCCTCATGATAAAGGTGTCATTCGAGCACCAATTGGCCGCTCAACAGTCGATCGTAAGATGCAAGCGGTTGTCGACAATGGCAAAGATGCGGTTACGCATTTTCAAGTGCTTGAGCGCTATGAAGATTATACGCTAGTCGAGCTTCAACTTGAAACGGGGAGAACGCACCAGATTCGTGTGCATATGCAATACATCGGCTATCCACTCGTTGGCGATCCGGTCTACGGCTTAAAGCGGACGATTAAAGGTAATGGTCAGTTTCTTCATGCGAAGCTATTAGGTTTTACGCATCCTTCGACGGGAGAAAAAATGGTATTTGAAGCCCCTTTACCAGAAATTTTCAAAAAAACGTTAGCGAAATTGCCGAAAAGTGATTGATTTTTTACTTAATTAACGGTATAGTAAGAAAAAATAAATAGTAATCCTTTAATGATAGTCCCGTGAGGCTAAGAAGGTTGTGAATAGTAATTACGATGCATGCGTGCAAAGTTAGTTACTAATTGGTTTCGTCTATATCCAGACGAAAGAATACGAGCATGTTCACTCCTGCCTTACATTAGGCAGGAGTTTTTTTATTAATTTTGGAGGAGGAATTAGCAGTGGTAAAAAAAGAAGTCATTGATGCAGTAACCATGAAACGAGCATTAACACGAATTACGTATGAAATTATTGAACGCAATAAAGGGATTGAGGATTTAGTTTTAATTGGTATTAAAACGCGTGGCATCTATATTGCGCAACGTATCGCGCAACGCTTGAAACAATTAGAGAACGTAGAAGTTCCAGTTGGAGAACTAGATATTACTGGCTATCGCGATGATCAAAAAAATGATGGCACAGTCGCGAAATTATCCAATATTCCAGTAGCACTTGAAGGCAAAGAAGTCATCTTGCTGGATGATGTACTTTACACCGGTCGTACCATCCGAGCAGCACTGGATGCAGTAATGGATTATGGCCGTCCGAGAAGAATCTCATTAGCAGTATTAGTAGACCGTGGCCATCGTGAATTACCGATTCGTGCTGACTTTGTCGGAAAAAATATTCCTACTTCAAAATCAGAAGAAATTGTCGTAGAGATGGAAGAGTTAGATGGAAATGATCGTATCTTAATTGATCAACTGGAGGATGGAAATGAGTAAGCAAAGTGACTTTCGGAACAACGAGGCAGTATTAGATATTAATGATAAACCAGCACCGCTACATTGGATAGGGTTAAGTTTACAGCATTTATTCACCATGTTTGGTGCGACAGTTTTAGTTCCAATCTTAGTCGGAATCAATCCTGGGATTGCATTGGTGAGTTCTGGACTAGGAACATTGGTTTACTTAACTGTAACAAAAGGGAAAATTCCAGCCTATTTGGGAAGTAGCTTTGCCTTTATTGCAGCGATGCAATTATTAATGAAAACAGATGGTTATCCAGCGATTGCACAAGGGGCGATGACTACCGGGTTAGTATACATCATCGTTTCAATCGTGATTGGCAAGGTTGGATCAGCATGGTTGGATAAAATTTTACCAGCGATTGTCGTTGGTCCGGTGGTAATGGTTATTGGATTAGGGTTAGCAGCGACTGCCGCAAACAATGCCATGTATCGGACAGTAGACGGCAACCAAGTCTATGATTTCAAATACGTCTTTGTAGCTCTAGCGACTTTAGCAATTACAATTTTCTTTAACATGTACCTGAAAGGCTTTCTAGGGTTAATTCCCATTTTACTAGGTATCGTGAGTGGCTATGTCTTAGCATTGCTTGTGGGGATTGTCGATGTACAACCGATTGTCGATGCCCATTGGTTTGCACTACCGGACTTTCAAGTACCGTTTATCGAATACAAACCAACATTGCATATCGGAGCGATTACGACGATGGCACCGATTGCCTTTGTCACGATGACAGAGCATATCGGTCACTTAATGGTGTTAAATAAATTAACTAAGCGTAACTTCTTTGAAGAACCTGGTCTAAACAAAACACTGCTAGGAGATGGACTTGCTCAAGTCGTAGCTGGTTTTGTCGGTGGACCGCCAGTCACAAGTTATGGTGAAAATATTGGGGTATTAGCAATCACCAGAGTGCATAGTGTATTTGTTATCGGTGGCGCAGCTGTCTTAGCGGTCGGCTTAGGCTTTGTCGGAAAATTAACTGCACTAATCTTAAGTATTCCAAATCCTGTTATCTCGGGGATTAGCTTTGTCCTCTTTGGTGTCATTGCTGCAAGTGGTTTGAAAATATTGATTGAAAACAAAGTGGACTTTGATAAAAAGAAAAATCTGTTGATTGCTTCAGTTATTTTGGTAGTCGGTATTGGTGGATTGGTATTCCAAGCAGGAACATTTACGCTATCTTCAATGGCGTTAGCAACAGTACTAGGGATTTTTCTAAATCTGATATTACCAGAACAAGCAAGAAGCGAAGAAAAGTAAGCTTAGGTGAGAGGTGATTCCATGAATGATCGCGTAATACTAAATCATTTTGTCAGTGTCGAACGACTGTCAAATATAGAGGTAATGAAGTTGATTCGAAGAGGAGAAGCATTCAAAAAAGGTGCAACGTGGCAACCTGAAAAGCAGCAGTATTTTGCAGCAAATCTCTTTTTTGAAAATAGCACTCGTACACATACTAGCTTTGAAACGGCCGAACGAAAATTAGGGGTGGATGTTCTTTCATTTGATACATCCACCAGCTCCATCCAAAAGGGTGAGACCTTGTATGATACGATTTTAACACTTTCGGCACTAGGAACGGATGTCTGTGTTATTCGACATTCTGAGGAAGCATTTTTTCAACCGCTAATCGATAGCAAGACCATTAAAACACAAATTGTGAATGGTGGCGATGGTAGTGGTCAGCATCCTAGTCAGTGTTTACTTGATTTAATGACCATTTATGAGGAATTTGGCACATTTGATTCACTAAAAGTAGCCATCGTTGGTGATATCGTCCATTCTCGTGTGGCAAAATCAAACATGCAGATGCTGCGGCGCTTGGGAGCTGAGGTATATTTCTCAGGACCAAAGGAGTGGTTTTCTGAAGAGTATATGGCGTTCGGCACTTATTTACCGATTGACGAGCTTGTAAAATCAGTCGACGTGATGATGATGCTGCGCGTGCAACATGAGCGTCATCATGATGGCAAGCAGGTGTTTTCAAAAGAGGCCTACCATCAAACATATGGACTGACCATTGAGCGAGCGAGCCAAATGAAGCCCTCAGCGATTATCATGCATCCAGCACCAGTCAATCGCGATGTCGAATTGGCAAGTGAATTAGTGGAAGCCAAGCAATCAAGAATTGTTACTCAAATGACCAATGGCGTTTACGCGCGTATGGCCATATTAGAAGCAGTATTAACGGAAGCTATCTTATAGGAGGATTTGAATGAAGACATTACTGAAAGATGCCAATCTATTTACCGCTTCAGGCGAGTTAGGGATTTTCGATATTTGGATTGAAGATGGAAAAATTTATGCGATTGGCCAGTCGTTTGAAGAAGAAGCATTTGATCAAGTCTATGCATTAGACGGGAAATTCACAGCTCCGGGCTTAGTCGATGTACATGTGCATTTTAGAGAACCTGGCTTTACCTATAAAGAAACCATTGCGACCGGTTCGATGGCTGCTGCTAGAGGGGGCTTTACGACAGTCTGTGCCATGCCTAATCTTGATCCAGTCCCCGATAGCAAAGAAAATTTTCAAAATATTCAAACGATATTAAAAAAAGATGCGAAAGTCAATGTATTGCAATATGCTTCATTAACCAAAGCATTACGCAGTGAGGAATTAGTCGACTATGCACAACTAAAAGAGGCGGGCGCCTTTGCCTTTACTAATGACGGTGTCGGCGTACAGACAGCGGGTACGATGTATCTAGCAATGAAAGAAGCTGCCAAACTAAGTATGCCAGTGGTGGCACATACGGAAGACGAGTCACTCTTATTTGGCGGAGTTATGCATGAAGGCAAGCGCTCTAAAGAACTCGGTTTGCCAGGTATTTTGAGTGTGACAGAGTCATCGCAAATTGCTAGAGATTTGTTACTAGCTGAGGCGACGGGTGTCCATTATCATGTGTGTCATGTATCGACAAAAGAAAGTGTTCGGGTGATTCGAGATGCAAAAGCAGCTGGTGTTCATGTGACGTGTGAAGTCTGCCCCCATCATCTACGCTTAGTAGATGAAGATATTCAAAGTGACTTTGGTTTTTGGAAAATGAATCCTCCATTAAGGGCCACAGAAGATCAGAAAGCGTTGATCGATGGTCTATTGGATGGAACAATCGATTGTATTGCGACTGACCATGCACCTCATGGATTAGAAGAAAAATCGCAAAGTTTTTTAAACGCACCATTCGGCATCGTGGGCTCTGAATATGCGTTTCAACTCATGTACAGCCAGTTTGTACAAACAGGTATTTTTACATTAAAACAAGTCATCGATTGGATGACAAAAAAGCCAGCTGATATTTTTGGATTAAAAGCTGGGTACCTAGATGTTGGTCGTCCAGCCGATATTGCGGTCTTTGACCTTGAACAAAATTACCAAGTAGATGCGAACAAGTTTGAATCGATGGGTGTGAATACCCCATTTGATGGTTGGACTTTTTCTGGCGACACCGTCTACACCTTCGTAAATGGCGAAGTTGTATGGCAAAGGGAGGAATAAGAATGAAACGTTGGTTAATATTAGAAGATGGCACCTATTTTGAAGGAGAAGGATTTGGCGCTCCGACAAACGTCTTTGGGGAAGTCGTCTTTACAACAAGTATGACAGGCTACCAAGAAACAATTACTGACCAAAGCTTTAATGGTCAAATCATTACCTTTACCTATCCAATGGTTGGTAACTATGGCATTAACCGCGATGATTATGAGTCGATTGTTCCCACATGTAAAGGTGTTATCGTGAAGGAATTTGCTCGCGTACCTAGCAATTGGCGCTCACAACTGACTCTGGATCAATTTTTAAAAAATAAAGGCATTCCAGGAATTGCAGGGATTGATACCCGTGCATTGACCAAAAAAATTCGCGAAGTCGGCACGATGAAAGCAAGCATCGTTGATATCGGTGATCAGTTTGAACATGCGTATGATCAATTAAAAGCTGCGGTATTACCTACCAATCAAGTCCAACAAGTATCTACTAGTAAAGCCTATCCAAGTCCTGGTACAGGTCATAATGTGGTCATTGTTGACTTTGGGTTAAAACATAGTATTATGCGCGAGTTTTCGAAGCGTTCATGTAATTTAACCGTCTTGCCTTATAGTACGACAGCGGAAGAAATCTTAGCGCTGGCTCCAGATGGTGTGATGCTGACAAATGGCCCGGGGGATCCGAAGAGCTTACCAGAAGCAGTCAAAATGATTCAAGGGATTCAAGGGAAACTACCAATCTTTGGTATTTGTTTGGGTCATCAGCTGTTCGCTCTAGCGAATGGGGCAGATACATACAAAATGAAATTCGGCCATCGAGGCTTGAATCATCCAGTTAGAGAGATTGCGACGGGCAAAATTGACTTCACATCGCAAAACCATGGCTTTGCAGTCAGTGCCGAGTCGATTGACCAGGAAGCGTTGATGATTACCCACGTCGAAGTCAATGATGAGACGATTGAAGGAATACGCCATCGTAAGTTCCCAGCGTTTAGTGTCCAGTTTCACCCGGATGCAGCGCCAGGTCCACACGACGCCGTTCACTTGTTTGATGAGTTTATTGAATTAATGGAAGCATGGAAGGAGCAAAAAGAACGTGCCAAAACGAACAGATATTTCTAAAATTATGGTTATTGGTTCTGGTCCGATTGTCATTGGTCAGGCTGCCGAATTTGACTACGCAGGCACCCAAGCATGCTTAGCATTAAAAGAAGAAGGATATGAAGTAGTTTTAGTTAACTCCAATCCTGCGACTATCATGACAGATCGCGAAATCGCGGATCGTGTGTATATTGAACCGATTACGTATGAATTTGTTTCTCGTATTTTACGCAAAGAAATGCCAGATGCCATCTTACCAACGCTAGGTGGGCAAACGGGGTTAAATATGGCGATGGAGCTATCAAAAGCTGGTATTCTAGATGAATTAAAGATCGAATTATTAGGAACGAAGTTAAGCGCGATTGACCAAGCGGAAGACCGTGATTTATTTAAAAAATTAATGGAAGAATTAGCACAACCCATTCCTGAATCAGATATCATTACGACGGTTGAACAAGCTGTTGTATTTGCCAAAAAAATCGGCTACCCAGTCATTGTCCGTCCCGCATTTACGCTAGGCGGAACTGGTGGAGGCATGTGTGCTAACGAAGAAGAGTTGCGTCAAATTGCTGAAAACGGCTTAAAGCTATCGCCTGTGACCCAATGTCTAATCGAACGCAGTATCGCCGGATTTAAAGAGATTGAATACGAAGTGATGCGTGATTCGGCAGATAACGCAATTGTGGTATGTAATATGGAAAACTTTGATCCAGTGGGGATTCATACCGGTGACTCAATTGTCTTTGCACCAAGTCAGACTCTCTCGGATTATGAATACCAAATGCTTCGTGACGCATCATTGACCATCATCCGCGCGCTAAAAATCGAAGGAGGCTGCAATGTTCAGCTAGCCTTGGATCCTGAAAGCTTCCAATATTATGTTATCGAAGTTAACCCTCGTGTCTCGCGCTCATCAGCCTTAGCAAGTAAAGCTACAGGTTATCCAATCGCAAAATTAGCAGCCAAGATTGCGGTAGGCTTAACCCTTGATGAGATGAAAAATCCTGTAACTGAAACCACGTATGCCGAATTTGAACCAGCGCTCGATTATGTGGTGGCGAAGATTCCGAGATGGCCGTTTGATAAATTTGAACATGGTGACCGTCTACTCGGCACACAGATGAAGGCCACCGGTGAAGTGATGGCAATCGGTCGCACCATTGAGGAATCGTTACTTAAAGCGGTACGCTCACTTGAAATTGGCACACATCATATGGAATTAAAAGAATTAGTCGATTTTCCGGATAGTGAACTGACAAATAAAATCGTCAAAGCTCAAGATGATCGTCTCTTTTATTTAGCTGAAGCAATCAGAAGAGGATATACCATTCAAGAATTAGAAGAAATGACCAAAATCAATCTCTTCTTCCTCGATAAGCTTTTGCATATCATTGAACTAGAGCATGCGCTTGCGAAGGCACCATTTGATAACGAGCTAGTAAAAGTGGCCAAACAATACGGCTTTACCGACCAAAAGATTGCCGAAATTTGGCAAACGACAAGTAACCAAGTACGCCAATTACGGAAAGACAACGCCATTTTACCAGTCTATAAGATGGTCGATACCTGTGCGGGTGAATTTGCCTCGGAGACACCTTATTTCTACAGTACCTACGAATGGGAAAATGAAAGTATTGTGTCAGAAAAACCTTCTATTTTAGTACTAGGTTCTGGGCCAATCCGCATTGGTCAAGGGGTTGAATTTGACTATGCAACGGTTCATTCGGTTAAAGCTATTCAAGCGGCAGGATACGAAGCAGTAATTATGAACAGTAACCCTGAGACAGTGTCGACAGACTTTTCAATCTCAGATAAATTGTATTTTGAACCCTTAACACTGGAAGATGTCTTAAACGTGATTGACTTAGAGCAACCTCTAGGCGTAATCGTTCAATTCGGTGGGCAAACTGCGATTAATTTAGCTGAACCATTAGTCAAAGCGGGCGTAAAGATTTTGGGCACGACGATTGAAGACTTGGATCGAGCAGAGAATCGCGACTTGTTTGAACAAGCCCTGAAAGAATTAGAAATACCGCAACCAGAAGGCGACACGGCTACTAATAAAGAGGATGCCGTAGCAATCGCCAAACGAATCGGCTTCCCTGTCTTGGTTCGTCCGAGCTATGTCTTGGGAGGCCGGGCAATGGAAATTGTTGAAAATGAAACAGACCTACGCGATTATATGGAGCACGCTGTCAAGGCATCGCCAGAACATCCAGTCCTTGTCGATCGCTATTTAGTAGGGAAAGAGTGCGAAGTTGATGCCATTTGTGATGGGAAAATAGTGCTTATCCCAGGAATAATGGAACACATAGAACGAGCAGGTGTCCATTCAGGTGACTCAATGGCTGTCTATCCGCCACAAACATTAAGCGAAAAAACAAAACAAACCATTATCGACTATACCAAAAAATTGGCGCTTGGCTTAAATTGTATTGGGATGATGAATATTCAATTTGTCATTCATGATGAGACAGTCTACGTCATTGAAGTGAATCCTCGTGCCAGTCGGACTGTACCATTTTTAAGTAAAGTCACAGGTATCCCGATGGCTCAAATCGCGACTAAAGCGATTTTAGGCGAATCGTTACAAAGTCTTGGCTATCAAGATGGCTTATATCACGAGTCGCAATTAGTCCATGTCAAAGCGCCAGTCTTCTCATTTACAAAATTGCGCAAAGTCGATACTTACTTAGGCCCAGAAATGAAGTCCACCGGCGAAGTAATGGGCTCGGATGCAACACTTGAAAAGGCATTATACAAAGCATTTGAAGCATCAGGTTTACACATCCCAGAATATGGCTCGGTCTTATTTACAATTGCCGACGAATCAAAAGAAGAAGCGGCCGAATTGGCGCGTCGCTTTTCGGATATTGGCTTTAGCTTACGGGCAACAAAAGGGACTGCAAACTATTTATCCTCACTCGGTCTACGGGTGCAATCAATCGGTAAGCTCGATGAAGAAGGCGAGACCGTCATTGATCTAATTCAAAAAGGGATGATCCAAATGGCCATCAATACGACAGACAAAAATCGGAACCAAGATTCAGAAGACGGCTTTTTGATCCGCCGCTATGCCGTCGAACACGGTGTGCCACTTTTTACCTCACTTGATACGGCAGATGCTATTTTGAAAGTGATGGAATCGCGCGCATTTGCGACAAATTCAATATAAGCCATCGGAGGGAAGTCAGGACATGAAGCAAGAAGCGATGCACCTTGTCGAGCAAGTGCAACTTGCACCACAAATCTATGAACTTACACTAGCAGGTGAACTTGTAAAAGAAATGAACGTTCCTGGACAATTTTTACACATCAAAGTACCACGGGAAGACCTCATCCTAAGACGTCCGATCAGCATTCACGAGATTGCCAAAGAAAAAAATGAGTGCAAGCTTATTTACCGGACAGAAGGTGAGGGGACAAAAGTCTTCTCAGAATTAAAAAAAGGTGCAACACTGGATTGTTTGGGACCACTTGGGAATGGCTTTCAGATAGAGCAAGTTCAAAAGGGGCAAAAAATACTCGTCATCGGAGGAGGGATTGGCATTCCTCCTTTGTATGAACTTAGTAAGCAACTAGTCAAAAAAGGGGCCATCGTCACTCATTTGTTTGGTTTTGCCAGTAAAGACAAACGCTATCATCTAGCCAAATTTGCGGAATTAGGTGTCGTACATGTGGCAACAGATGACGGTAGCTATGGTGCACGTGGTACTGTGGCGACAGTCTTTCCCAATGTCGATGTACCAGATGCTATCTATAGTTGTGGCAATAAAGGCTTACTCCAATCAGTCGCTAGTTATTATGAGAATGTCCCAGATGTTCAACTGTCATTAGAAGCTCGGATGGCCTGTGGAATTGGCGCTTGCTATGCTTGTGTCTGCTCAAAAAAAGAGAGCCCGAACGAAACATTAAAAGTCTGCCAAGATGGGCCTGTCTTTCAAGCAAGAGAGGTGCTGGTATGACGTCTAAACTACGTATTCAATTACCTGGATTGGACTTAAAAAATCCAATCATGCCTGCGAGTGGCTGCTTTGGTTTTGGCAAAGAGTATGCTCAGTATTATGATTTGAATTGTCTGGGAGCAGTCATGATTAAAGCTGCGACCTTAGATCCTCGAATGGGAAATCCAATGCCACGAGTGGCCGAAACCCCTAGTGGGATGCTCAACGCAATTGGGCTGCAAAACCCAGGACTCGCAAAAATTACTAGCGACATTTTACCTACATTAGCTTCGTCGCATCCTGATTTACCAATTATTGCCAATGTTGCTGGTTCCACTTTAGACGAATATGTTGCAGTGTGCCAATCCATTTCACAAGCGCCAAACGTTCAGGCAATCGAGCTAAATATTTCATGCCCAAATGTCAAACAAGGTGGGATTGCCTTTGGGACTGATCCAGACGTAGCGTATGAGTTAACCAAAGCTGTCAAATCGGTATCGGCTGTCCCTATTTATGTGAAGCTATCCCCGAATGTGACTGATATCGTGTCCATTGCTTTAGCGGTTGAAAAAGCTGGAGCGGATGGATTAACGATGATTAATACGCTTTTAGGAATGCGAATTGATCTTAAAACGAGATTGCCCATTCTAGCCAATCAAACAGGGGGATTGTCTGGCCCGGCAATTAAACCGGTAGCCATCCGAATGATTCGCCAAGTGTCTCAAGTCTGCGACCTACCAATTATTGGAATGGGTGGGGTTGGGACCGTCGATGATGTGCTTGAAATGTTTATGGCAGGAGCAAGTGCTGTGGCGGTCGGAACGGCAAATTTTACCGATCCATGGATTTGCCAAAAACTCATTGAACAACTACCAAATCGGATGCAAGAGCTAGGAATTAGTAGTCTAGACGAACTCATCGCAGAAACCAAAGCTAGGAGGAACCAATGAATACTTTACCAATTATTGCTTTAGATTTTCCAAATAGAGAGGATGCCCAGCAGTTTTTGAGTACATTTCCCAAAGAGGAGCAGTTGTTTGTCAAAGTCGGAATGGAATTATTTTACAAAGAAGGGCCAAGCATCGTTCAAGAACTAACAGACCAAGGTCATGAAGTGTTTTTAGACCTGAAACTACACGATATACCGAACACTGTGTATCGCGCGATGAAAAATTTGGGTAAACTTGGCGTAGCGATTACCAATGTCCATGCTGCAGGTGGTAGTGAAATGATGAAAGTTGCCAAAGAAGGGCTACTTGAAGGTGCGCAAAGCATCAGAAGTCAAGTCAAACCTCAATTAATCGCAGTCACTCAACTCACTTCGACTAGTGAACAAAGCATGCAAGCGGAACAATTGATTCCTCACAGCCTACATGAAAGTGTCTTGCATTACGCAAAACTGACTGAAACAGCTGGTTTGGATGGCGTCGTATGCTCTGCCTTGGAAGCCAAATGGATTCACGAGCAAACTTCGACTGATTTTGTTTGTTTGACACCCGGAATTCGTTTATTGACCGATGCGAAGGGCGACCAACAAAGAGTCGTTACACCAAACCAAGCACGAGGGCTAACAGCGGACTATATCGTAGTCGGTCGTCCAATTACACAGGCGAAAAGCCCGTATGAAAAATACCAAGAAATCAAATCTTTATGGAATGAGGAAAACTAAATGTCAGTAGAAATGTCTATCGCCCATGAATTATTAGCTATTAAAGCCGTCTTTTTAAACCCTGAAGAACCATTCACTTGGGCAAGCGGTATGAAAAGTCCGATATACTGTGACAACCGCTTGACGATGAGCTATCCAGCTGTCAGAAAAAAAATTGCCAAAGGATTAGCTGAAAAGATTAAAGCGACATTCCCTGATGCCCAAGTCATTGCTGGAACAGCCACAGCCGGCATCCCGCATGCAGCTTGGGTAGCTGAGTTGCTTGACTTGCCGATGGTCTATATTCGTAGCAAGCCCAAAGATCATGGAAAAGGCAATCAAATCGAAGGACGGATCACACCTGGTCAAAAGATGGTCGTCATCGAAGACTTGATTTCAACTGGCGGTAGTGTGTTAGAAGCCTGTGCAGCTGCTGAAAACGAAGGAGCCAATGTGCTAGGCGTAGCAGCGATTTTCACCTATGAATTACCAAAAGGAAAAGAAAATTTTGAAAATGCCACTACACCACTTGTGACATTAACCAATTATTCAACCCTAATTAATGTCGCCCAAGAAGAAGCTTACATTCGTCCAGAACAAAAAGACTTGCTAAGCAAATGGAAAGAAAACCCAGAAAACTGGTTAAATTAGTCAAAGCAAAAAAACGAATGCGGCGAGGCGTCATTCGTTTTTTTTTTTCTTACATCTATATTATACTGATAGTTATTCTAGAATGAAAGTTGGCGAAGCAAACGTGAGTAAACAAATCAAACGCAATATGGATGTAGAGTGGAGTTATGAAGGACAAACAGGACCAGAACACTGGCACGAGCTTTGTGATTGGTTCGCAAAAGGAGCACAGTATCCCTATCAATCGCCAATTTCACTTTCACACGGCAATCATGTGATAAAAAACAGTGAGCAAGCACAACTTTTTTTTCATTACCAAACCGAACGCTTTACCGAAAAAGAATTCAAAAATACGATGCATTTTGTCCCGTATAGCCATGAAAGCTATGTCGTGTTTCAAAATGTGCGCTATTTTTTGACGGATATTCATTTCCATCGCCCGAGTGAACACATCATCGATGGACAAGTACATGAGATTGAATTCCACTTGGTTCATACTAGTGAGCAACAAAAAAACCTAGTCGTCGGTGTCATATGTACATTTGATACGGAAGCAGTCGAACTAGACAAAGTGGACATACAATCAAAATGGGATTTTCTTAATCACTTGCAGACCTTTTCGCCTGCCATCTTTTTGCCTCAAAATCAGTCTTATTTTCATTATACCGGCTCATTGACGACGCCGCCGACTGCTGGTCCGGTTCAATGGTTTGTGTTTGAGACGATTCAGCATTTTAATCCAGAGTTTTTAAAAGAATTTAGCGATGAATTACTAGAAAAAAATAATCGCCCCATCCAAGAAACAAAAGGGCGATCCATCTATTATGTAGAAAAAAACTAGCTAACTAGCTAGTTTTTTTTGTAAGGACATGTTCTTCATGCGGAGTGACAAAATAGGTTTTTTGATTTTCATAGATCACAAATCCGGGCTTGGCGCCATTGGGCTTTCGGATATGCTTGACTTGCACACAATCCACAGGGACTTGCGCTGATTGGCGAAATTTTGAATAGAAGGCGGCAATTTCAGCAGCTTCTAGTAACGTCTCTTCGCTAGGGTCATCAGAGCGCACAATGACATGAGAGCCAGGGATATTTTTGGCATGTAACCAGTAGTCCGTCTTTCTCGCTAGCTTCATCGTCAGTTGATCATTTTCTAGATTGTTTTTTCCAACAAGAATTTCCGTTCCGTCTGTTGAGCGGAACATGGTTGGCTTGGATTTTGCTGTGCGCTTTTGTTGCACCCGTTTTGAAGGTTTTAAATACCCCCCGGCAATCAATTCTTCTCGAATGCCAGCAATTTCAGAGGGATGAGCAAGCTCGAGCTGGGATAAGACCGATTGCAAGTAGAGGATTTCTTGTTTGGTTTCTGCAATTTGCGTTCCGACTAGTTTTACCGCATTCCTTAATTTTTGATACTTTTGGAAGTAGCGTTGAGCATTTTGCACAGGGGATAGAGCCGGGTTCAGTGCAATTGTTTCGACTTGGTTCTCTTTATAATAATTCGGTAAGTCAATCGTATTTAGACCGCGCTCAATTTGTGCTTGATAGGTAGTCAATAATTCCGCTTTTTGACGTAGGTCATCAGCGGATTCTGAATCGATCAATGTTTGTTCGCGTTTTTTTAGCTTACTTTCATTTCGCTTCAAATCATTTTCGACCTTTTTTATTAATTCGCTGCCCTGCTGTTTGACACGATCTCGTTCAGCTTTCTCATGGTAAAATGCATCTAATAAGGCACTTAATGATGCAAACTGCTTTTTGCTCACTGCCTTGTCATCAAGTGATTGGAAAGAAAAAGGCGTAAAAAACTCTTTTTTTTCTAAAACATAGTAACAACTTTGTGGCGATGATAGATCTTTTTTAAATTCCTGCCATACTTGTAAGCGAGCATTAGGTGCTTGTTGTAAGCGATAGGCTAATTCACTGGCTGTATCACCGCCAAATCCTTGAAAGATGTGCTGGATAGCCTTTGCTGTGAATTCAGGCAAGGTGGATAACTTATCGAAGGCTTCCAAGTCAGCCAGCTCATATGGATTTGCTGCATCTTGTGGTGGCGGCGCAAGATACGTTGCACCCGGAAGCAAGAGTCGATAGCTATTTTGCGAACTACCCACGTGCTTGATGGTATCTAATATTTTTCCTGTTTGTTCATTCATCAGTAAGATTGTCGAATGCCGCCCCATAAGTTCGACCACTAAGACAATATGTTCTAAATCACCGAGTTCATTTCGTTTATGGAAGACTAAGTGAATCACGCGGTCGTTATCGATTTGTTGGATACTTGATAAGATGGCGCCATCCAGATATTTGCGTAGCATCATTACAAAATTAGGTGGTGTGTCTGGATTTTGGTACGTCATATTCGTTAGCTGGACTCGCGCATAAGCAGGATGTGCAGAAAGTAACAGTTTATGAGTGGTTCCTTTGGTACGAATGACTAATATTATTTCATTGTCATACGGTTGATGAATTTTATTCACTCGGCCGCTAACTAAAGTTTCGGATAACTCTTGGACCATTAAGTGGGTGAAAATTCCGTCAAATGACATCTTTCATCCCTCATTTCTATAGATTCTTCTATCATTATAACGAAAATACAGTAAAAAACAAAGACATGTACCGCCCTTCATAATTGCAACTTGACGATATGCTTTTTTTCTTGCTACTATAAGTGAGAAATGGATGAAGTAAAGGATAAGCATATGCAGAATAAGATAAAAGGTATAGTTGCTCAGTGGTTGCAAAAGATCCAATCACTCAATCGCAAACAAGTAGTAAAAAGTGGCATCGTTTTGGTTATTATTTTGTTTGTCATCTTTATTGGGATAAGACTGACGAGACAGATGCGTGTGTCGATTCGTCAATCGCAAATCAATGAAGTCGCCACCGACGCATTTCAAACAACCAAAAAATTAACGCTAATCCCATATGGTGAGTTAGATGAAATGGTTAGTAAAAAGGCTGCATTGTCGGTTCTTTTTGTGAGCCCACAAGCCAAAAATTATCAAAAGATTTTCCAGTTAATAAACGAAAAAGAATCTGAATTAAATCGGATAATCTATGTCTATCCCTTAGTTTATGATGTCCAGACGACCGAAATGCAATACAAGCTAGCTTCAAGTGAAGCAACGTTTGTCTTTTTCCAAAAAGGGGTACAAAAGAAACAATTTACCTATGCCTCACTTAAAAAACCAACTAGCGAACTCATTCCGGAAATGAATCGGTTACCGATGTGGAATATTACAGATAACGAAACAAATTAAAAAAAGATTGACGGATGTTGGAAGTTACGGTATATTTTAACCAACATTAAAAAAAGGGGAGAAAATCATGAGAACGAATCACGTGAAAATGCAAGCAACAGCATGGCAAATTTGGCGTAGGTAGTTGTATTGATGGACTCATATCCATAGATACAACTTTTTAGAGTGCACATCTAAAAACTGTATCTATGTCGGATAAATACTTACGAAGCCGCGTAGATTATACGCGGCTTTTGTGTTTTTACAACTGCCAATCGATGCAGTTTTTTTTTATGAAAAGGGGAGTAGAAAGAATGAAAAACAAAAGCTTGATTTTTTCCTATTTTTTATTATTTGGGTTTTTAGTGTCGATGTATGGGTATGGCATGGGTGTGAAACAGACCAAGGCTTCATCGAGTGAACAAACAACGACTCATAAGACGGTAGGTATCTTACAATATGTCAGTCACCCAGCACTAGATACCATTAAAGAAGGCGTCATTGAAGGATTAAAAAAAGGTGGCTATACAGAAGGTGACAATTTGACCATTCGCTTTCAAAATGGCCAAACCGACCAAAGTAAGCTAGCAACGATGAGTGAGCAGTTGGTAAATAATAAAGCAGATGTATTGGTTGGTATCGCGACTCCTGCGGCCCAAGCTCTAGCCAATACAACCTCGACGATCCCCATCGTTTTGGGTGCAGTGACTGATCCTGTTAGTGCCAAATTGGTCGCTAGCTTAAAAGAACCCGGTGGCAATATAACTGGGGTCTCAGATAAAGCACCAATCAACGCTCAATTTGAATTGGCACAAACGCTTTTGCCAAAAGCCAAAACAGTCGGAATCTTGTATTCATCGGCTGAAGACAATTCAAAATATCAAGTCGAAGAAGCGACAAAAATTGCAGAAGCATTGGGTTATACAGTGAAAAAATATGCTGTTCCTTCAACCAATGAAATTAGTCAAACTGTACAAGTAATGAGTGAAGCAGTCGATTTTATCTATGTGCCATTAGATAATACAATTGCCAATGCCATGGCTAGTGTCGTTGCCCAAGCCAACAAAACCAAAACACCGATTATCCCATCTGTGGATACCATGGTCGAACAAGGTGGACTTGCCACGGTTGGAATCAATCAAAAAGAATTGGGCATCAAAACAGGTGAAATGGTTGCGGCCATCTTAAATGGAAAATCAAACCCAGCGACCACACCAGTCTATACATTCTCTAGTGGGGATATTATTGTGAATACAAAACAAGCAGAACTTCTTGGTATTAATATCCCAGATGATATTTTAGAAAAAGCGACGATTGAAGGGGACGAATGAGATGAAAAAACTAAGTAAGGGCATCGCCGGTCTGGCTTTCTTTTTGGCATTGGGGATTGGTGGGTATCTCGTAGGGTTGCAACAAGGAACCAGCAAGGTAGCTACAACCACGACAAGCACGCAAAAACATTACACAATTGGCATTTTGCAATACATTAGCCATCCCTCACTAGATCAAATCAAAAAAGGAATTATCGATGGTTTGGATAAAGAAGGATATACAGATGGGAAAAATGCGACCATTACCTTTTTAAACGGGCAAGGAGATCAAAGTAAGCTCAAAACAATGAGCCAGCAATTGGTGTCAGAAAATCCTGACGTCTTAATTCCGATTGCAACACCAGCAGCGAAAGCCATTGCCAATGAAACAACGACGATTCCCATCGTGGCAGGTGCAATCTCTGATCCGGTGGGGTCGGGACTAGTGACTAGTGTAACAGAGCCTACCGGTAATATTACCGGCGTACAAAATAAAGCTCCCATCGCTGATCAAATCAAGCTTTTAAAAGAATTATTACCTGATGCAAAAACGATTGGTGTCATCTATTCCGCCAATGAAGAAAATTCAAAAAGTTATGTTAAAGCAATCACGGAAAAAGGTACTGAAGCTGGGTACGAAATCAAAAGCTATGCAATTCAATCTAGCAATGATTTGGCACAAACCGTCCAAGTGATGAGTCAAGAGACAGATGTCATCTATGTTCCGCAAGACAATGGTATCGCTAGCGCATTTCAAACCTTAGTGAACGAAGCAAACAAAGCAAAGAAACCAGTCTTTGTTTCTGTTGATAACATGGTTGAAGAAGGCGGCTTGGCGACTGTCGGCCAAGATCAGTATCAACTTGGTATCCGTACAGCAAAACTAGTGGCGAAAGTCTTAAAACAAACGAGTAAAACAACCTTGCCTTTTGATGTCGTATCAACGGGGAATGTCATTGTAAATGAAGAGAAGGCAAAGGAATTAGGTATCACAATTCCAGAAGATGTATTAAAAGACGCAACAATCGTAGGGGGAGACTAGCATGATTATTTCATCTATTGGCCAAGGATTTTTATGGAGTATACTTGGACTTGGCATCTTTATGACGTTTCGAATATTAAACTTTCCAGATATGACGACAGAAGGTTCCCTTCCACTAGGAGGAGCGGTCTGTGTGACGGCTATTGTTCACGGTATTTCACCCATTTTAGCAACAGTACTTGGTATTTTAGCAGGTATGTGTGCAGGATTAGTGACTGGCCTGTTGTACACAAAAGGAAAAATTCCTGTCTTATTGGCTGGTATTTTGGTTATGTCAGCGTTGAACTCAGTGATGTTATTCGTCATGCAAACACCCAATCTCTCACTGTTAAATCAGCCCAAAATATTGGATTCTTTAAAGGTTCTCCAATTGCCAACGAACTTTGATACGGTCGTATTAGGCATAATTGTCCTAGCACTTTTACTTGCTGTATTGTATTACTTTTTCCAAACGGATCTAGGTCAAGCGTACATCGCGACTGGCGACAATGAATCGATGGCTCGCTCGATGGGCATCCAAACAGATTGGATGAAAATCATGGGATTGGTTTTATCAAATGGGGTGATTGCTCTTTCTGGTGCGCTTATCGCCCAAAATGATGGCTATGCGGATGTGAGTAAAGGAACGGGGGTCATCGTCATTGGGTTAGCATCGATTATTATTGGGGAAGTCCTTTATGGCGAAGTGACGTTTTTCGAGCGATTGATTGCCATAGTCATTGGTAGTGTCATTTATCAATTATTAATTTTATTAGTGATTAAGCTTGGCTTTGACACGACCTACTTGAAGATTTTTTCAGCCATTATCTTATCTATTTGTTTGTTGATTCCGCAATTAAAATCAGCATTAAACTTAAAAACTGGACTGGAAAAGGAGGAACTCTAAATGGCACGCTTAGCAATCAATCAAGCCACTAAGATTATAAATAATGGCGCCAATGAAAAAAAAGTCTTACTCGATCATTTGCAATTGACTGTCAATGAAGGAGAATTTGTCACTGTCCTTGGTGGCAATGGTGCAGGAAAAAGTACGCTCTTCAATATCATTTCTGGCTCGTTGGCCTTATCTAGTGGTGAAGTCGTGTTGGATGATACAGATATCACACGCTATTCGGAAGAAAAAAGAGCCCGCTACCTAGCCCGAGTCTTCCAAGATCCTAAGATGGGAACAGCTCCTCGCATGACTGTCGCTGAGAATTTATTATTAGCCCAATTCCGTGGCCAAAAAAGAGCATTTCGCCTTAGAAATCTGCAAAAACAACGCGACCATTTTTATGCGATGTGTGCCAAAATAGGCAATGGGTTAGAAAATCATTTGGATACACCGACAGGAGATCTTTCTGGTGGTCAAAGGCAAGCCTTGAGCTTATTGATGGCTACTATCCGTCGACCAGACGTTTTATTACTTGATGAGCATACAGCAGCACTCGATCCAAAAACGTCAAAACAATTAATGCATTTAACCAATAAAAAGGTGCAAGAAGACAAGTTGACTTGTCTAATGATCACGCATCGCATGGAAGATGCGTTGCGCTATGGTAATCGCTTGATTGTCCTACAGAAAGGAAAAATTGTTCAAGATTTTTCTGAAGAAGAAAAAAGGAAGCTAACAATGGTCGATTTGTTGAGTTTCTTCGAAGACACCTATCCCGCATAAAAGGAAAAAGAAGGTTGACAATTAGATGGCAAGCACCTATACTAAATTCATCTTATCAGGTTGGAGCGATATGTATGAATCAAATGCTAGAACACTCACAACTGAATCGTTACTACTTTAGCTATTTTAGATAGGTTTGTATTCATGAATTTGGATACAAACGAGCAGTTTGTATCTATGATGGCTAGGGAGTTTTTGATATGTTAAGCCGCCACGTAGATGCTTTAAATCTACGGTGGCTATATATAATCGTATTCCATTTTGGAAGGGATGTTCACTGTAGATGAAAATCAACGTGAGCATCCTTTTTTGTGCTAAGGTTCTAGAGAGTTCAATGAGTTGCCCGAATGAAAAGGTTATGTTTAAAAAGAGGAGGATATGGATGGATCAAGCGATAGAAATTAATGGAAAGACGCGTCTTGCTGGCTTCTTTGCTAATCCAGCTAAGCACAGTATTTCCCCATTGATGCACAACACAGCATTTTCACTGCTGGGGATTAACGCTCGTTATCTAGCGTTTGAATTGCCGAGTGATGGATTAAAGCGGGCAATTCAAACCGTGCGTGATTTTGATATGTTAGGCGTTAATATTTCAATGCCGTTCAAGATTGAGGCGATGAGCTATATGGATGAGTTATCCGATTCAGCTCGTTTAAGTGGCTCAATGAATACGGTCGTTAATCTCGAAGGTAAATTAATTGGCTATAACACAGATGGAAGTGGTTTTTTTAAAGACTTGAGTGAGCGAGACATTTCGATTGTCGGGCAAACAATGACTGTGCTGGGTTGTGGTGGCGCAGCTTCAGCTATTGTTGCTCAAGCTGCTCTGGATGGAGCAAAGAAAATTTATGTGTTTAATCGTAAAGGGGCTTCGTTTGATTCATTTCGTCAACGATTAGCACTCATTCATCAAACGACGAATTGTCAGATTGAGTTAGTGCCCATCGATAATTTACAGATGTTAGCGCATGCCATAGATGCTAGTCGCTTATTGGTTAATGCGACATCACTTGGGATGAAACCGCATGAAAATCAGTTGCCGCTCCCTGAGGAAAGCTTGCAACGACTTCAGGCATCAACGGCTGTAGTCGATATTATCTACAATCCTTTTGAAACAAAATTGTTAACTTTAGCTAAGGAAAAAGGATGTCAGACGGCAAACGGATTAGGCATGTTGTTATACCAAGGGGCCGATGCATTTGAATTATGGACGGGTCAAAAAATGCCAACAGAAGAAATTTATCCGCTTGTATTGAAAGAAAAGACCAAAAAATAGGAGGAAAAGAAATGATTATCATTATGAAACCAACGGCAACAGAAAAAGAAATTCAAACGGTTATTGAGCGTGCGAACGACAATGGATTAGAGGTGCAGGTCAATACCGGCAGTGCACAAGTCGTATTAGGATTGATCGGTGATACACGTTCGGTGCAAGATGTGGCTTTCAAGAGTTATGATGGTGTGGAAGATGCCGTAAGAATTACCAATACGTACAAATTAACTTCTCGAGAATTCCATCCAGATGACACGGTGGTAGATGTAGATGGAGTAAAAATTGGCGATGGTAGTTTTGTGACGATGGCAGGACCTTGTTCAATTGAAGGGCTTGATCAAATTCGCATCTGTGCTGAAATGGCGAAAAAAGGGGGCGCAAAAATCTTGCGTGGAGGAGCTTTCAAACCACGGACATCTCCTTATGCGTTCCAAGGATTAGGAGAGGAAGGCTTAAAGCAAATTCGACAAGCTGCGGATGAATATGATATGAAAGTCATTACGGAAGTCATGGATGAGGGGCACATCGACATGGTAGCCGCCTATAGTGACATTATCCAGATTGGTGCCCGCAATATGCAAAACTTCAAATTGCTCTCAGCTGTCGGCAAAACAGGAAAACCAATTGGCTTAAAACGTGGTATTTCAGGTACCATTTCAGAATGGTTGAATGCAGCTGAATACATTGCGGTCGAAGGGAAAAGCCCAATTATTTTCATCGAACGAGGGATTCGGACGTACGAAACAGCGACCAGAAATACCTTTGATTTGAGTGCAGTGCCAATTATCAAAAAATTCAGTCATTTCCCAATTATTGTAGACCCAAGTCACGGTACTGGTGTCTGGGATTTAGTAGGACCGATGGCAAGAGCGGGCGTTGCCAGTGGCGCGGATGGTATGATTGTAGAGATTCATCCAGATCCAAAGAATGCGTGGTCGGATGGTCCTCAGTCACTCAATGAAAAAACGTATGTGCAAATGATGAAAGAAGTTGAAATTTTAGTAGATGCGATGAAAAAAATTCGTCAATTAGAAACAATCTGAAAGAAGGAACAATGATGCTAACAATCAAGACAGCGAATCATGAATATGATATTTTGATTAAAAAAGGAGCCTTAAAAACGATGGGCGAGTGGTTACAATCGCTTTGGGTTCCTCAAAAAATTGCCGTTATCTCTGACTCACGAGTATCTGAACTTTATGCAAAGACCGTTGTCCAACAATTGAAGGCAGCTGGTTTTACAGTAACGTTGATGGTAGTGCCAGAAGGAGAGCAAAGTAAGTCACTGACACAGGCAGCGAAATTATATGAACAACTTGCTGAACAAACATTTACGCGAACAGATGGTATTGTAGCTTTGGGTGGTGGGGTTATCGGTGATTTGGCCGGCTTTGTTGCATCGACTTATATGCGTGGCATTCATTTTGTGCAAGTCCCTACTAGTTTATTGGCGCAAGTCGATTCAAGCATTGGCGGCAAGACAGGTGTAAATACTGCGACTGCGAAAAACTTAGTCGGCACATTTTATCAACCAGATGGTGTGTTAATTGACCCTGAAGTTCTTAGTACACTCGAGCCAAGACGGATTCGTGAAGGAATTGCTGAAATCGTGAAGAGTGCCGCGATTGCCGATGAACCTTTCTGGGAAGAACTAGCAACCTATCGCGATGAATTTGATTTACTGACTCATGCGGAATCTGTCATTGTACAAGCTTTAAAAGTAAAGCAAACTGTCGTCGAAGAAGATGAATTCGATAATGGGTCACGCTTAATATTGAATTTTGGTCACACCATTGGTCACGCGATTGAAAAAACAGCTGGTTATGGCGTTGTCAGCCATGGTGAAGCTGTAGCGATAGGAATGGTTTTAATTAGCCAAGCTGCTGTAAAAAAACAAACAATGCCAGTAGATACCGATAAAAAAATCGCACAAATGTTAGAAAAATTCCATTTACCTATTAGTGTAGAAGGGTTAGAATTAGAAAATAAAACATTAATTCAGGCAATTGCGAACGATAAAAAAACACGAGGCCAAAAAATCAAGATTATTTTGCTTGAAAAAATAGGTAAAGCGAAGATTGTTCCATTAGATCTTGCTGATTTTCGTGATTATGTTCATCTAGAGGAGGAAATTTAACATGCGTTATATTACTGCTGGAGAGTCACACGGACCAGAACTAACAGCAATCATTGAAGGATTACCAGCGGGTATGCCTTTATCAGCTGAAGATATTAATACCGAGCTTGCTCGCCGCCAGACTGGCTACGGAAGGGGCGGTCGGATGTTGATCGAAACTGACCGTGTACGAATTACTTCTGGTGTGAGACATGGAAAGACATTGGGTTCTCCTGTCACATTAGTGGTTGAAAATAAAGATTTTAAAAACTGGACCAAAGTTATGGGGTTAGAGTCAGTAACGGAAAAAGAAGCCAAAATACGCCGTGTTGCTCGACCTAGACCCGGCCATGCTGACTTGGTTGGTGGGATGAAATACCATCATTCTGATTTGAGAAATGTTTTGGAACGTTCGTCTGCTAGAGAAACGACGATGCGTGTAGCAATTGGCGCGATTGCCAAAAAATTACTTGCTGAACTAGCCATTGATGTAGCTGGTCATGTGGTGAACTTAGGAGGAATTGAGGCAACCATTCCTGACGGCTTATCTGTTGCACAAGTACGCGAGCAATCAGAAGCATCAGATGTTCGGGTAGTAGATCCTACCGTAGAACAACCAATTCGTGACTTAATTGACCAAACGAAAAAAAATGGCGATACAATTGGCGGAGTTGTCGAAGTCTTGGTTGGCGGCGTACCTGCTGGCTTAGGTAGTTATGTGCAATGGGATAAAAAATTAGATGCAAAAATTGCCCAAGCAGTGGTAAGCATCAATGCATTCAAAGGGGTGGAGTTTGGCGTTGGTTTTGAAGCGGCGAATTTACCTGGTTCAAAAGTTATGGATGAAATTTTATGGGAAGAACAAAAAGGCTATACGCGACGAACCAATCATCTTGGCGGATTTGAAGGTGGGATGACCAATGGAGAAGTCTTGATTGTCCGTGGTGTAATGAAACCAATCCCGACATTATATAAACCATTACAAAGTGTCGATATAGACACGAAAGAACCCTATAAAGCGAGTGTGGAACGCTCTGACAGTACGGCTGTTCCTGCAGCGAGTGTGGTTTGTGAGAGTGTCGTAGCAACAGTGGTTGCCAATGAACTGTTAGAAAAATTCCCAAGTGATTCCTTTGAAGAATTAAAAGAAGCTGTTTTAGCTTATCGTACCTATTTGAAAAACTTTTAAAAAAATAGGGGAGCGATGAAAATGGAGCAAACAGTTTTTATAGTTGGATTAGGATTAATTGGTAGTTCGTTGGCTGTGTGTATAAAAAATGAACATCCAGACATCACATTACTTGGCTACGATGCCCATCAAGAAACAATGGCTATCGCTAAGCAGCAAAGAATAATTGATGACTTTACAGAAGATTTTGAACAGGCTTGTTTAAAAGCGGATATTATTATTTTGGCAGGACCTGTTCACACCACACTTGCTTACTTAAAACAGCTTGCTGGTTATGCATTGAAACCCAATGTTTTAGTCACAGATGTTGGCAGTACTAAATTTGAGATTGTTCGATATGCCGAGCAATTTACGTTTGATTTTATCGGAGGGCATCCGATGGCCGGCTCGCATAAATCAGGCGTCTTAGCAGTCGACAAGCGTTTATTTGAAAATGCGTATTTTCTTTTTACGCCAGCCAGACAAAATGATGACCGAGTCAATGAATTGCAACAACTTTATCAAGGGACAAAGGCCAAGTTTATTGAGCTCTCTCCCACAGAACACGACAGCATTACCGGTATGGTCAGCCATCTGCCGCATATCATAGCATCTAGCTTGGTTAACCAAGCAGACTCTTTTTCAGCTGAACACCCACGTGTCAGACAACTCGCTGCCGGCGGATTTCGTGATGTGACTCGCATTGCTTCTTCTGATCCGACCATGTGGACGGATATCCTTTTAAGTAATCAGACACTATTGGTCGAATTAATTGATGCATGGCAGCAAAATATGGACCAAGTAAAACACTGGATTCAGAACAGTCAAAAAGAGGCTATCTACACGTTTTTTGAAAATGCAAAAGAGACTCGTGATACGTTACCTATTCATCAGCGGGGAGCGATTCCGGGCTTTTATGATTTGTTTGTTAACGTCCCCGACCATCCTGGGGTGATTGCTGAAGTGACTTCACTCATTGCCGAAGCAAAATTATCGCTAGTTAATGTAAAAATTTTAGAAACTCGTGAAGATATCATTGGTATCTTGCAACTAAGCTTTAAAAATGAAGAAGATTTACTCGCTGCTAAAAATGAAATCGAAGCAAAAACATCGTATCATTGTCATATGAAATAGGAGGCGTTCTTTTGAAATTACATCAAGCCAAAAGCTTAAACGGTACACTTGCCGTTCCTGCAGATAAATCCATCTCCCATCGAAGTATTATGTTTGGAGCGATTGCAAAAGGTGAAACAGTCGTTACGAATTTTTTAGAAGCAGAAGATTGCCTGAGTACATTGAAAGCTTTTCAAGATTTGGGTGTCTCTATCGAACGAAAGGGCTCATCATTAAAAATTCAAGGTGCAGGATTCAAAGGATTTTCGCCTGCAAAAGAACCGTTGGATATGGGCAATTCCGGTACAACGACTCGTTTAATCATGGGGATTTTAGCCAATCAACCATTTCAAAGTATTTTAGTAGGTGACGACTCCCTATCTAAAAGGCCCATGAATCGAGTAATCGATCCGTTAAAACAAATGAATGCGAAACTGACAGGGAAAAATGAGTCCGGCTATGCTCCCATAACGATTTCTCCTTCTGAATCGTTACAACCAATCCATTACACGATGCCTGTCGCGAGTGCGCAAGTGAAATCAGCTATTTTATTTGCTGCGTTGCAGGCCGATGGGGAATCCACTATTATCGAAAAAGAGCCATCACGCAACCATACTGAAGAAATGATTAAACAATTTGGTGGAACAATTGAGGTTGAAGGCAAAACCATTAAAATTAGCGGTCCACAGGAATTGACGGGTCAAACGGTTACAGTACCTGGTGATATTTCATCAGCAGCATTTTTCTTGGTAGCAGGAGCTATTGGGAAAGACAGTCGCCTAGTATTGAAAAATGTTGGCGTAAATCCAACCAGAACAGGAATTTTAGATGTATTAAATAAGATGGGCGCAAGACTGACCATTTTAAATGAAGATACACATAACCAAGCAGCAGATATAGAAATCCGCTCTAGTGAATTAGTAGCGACTGAAATTGGTGGCGAGATTATTCCACGTCTCATTGATGAAATTCCTGTCATTGCGTTATTAGCTACTCAAGCAAAGGGCACGACAATTATTAAAAATGCAGAAGAATTAAAAGTGAAAGAAACCAATCGCATCGATGCCACTGTGAATGAATTACGCAAGCTTGGTGCCAATATTGAGCCAACTGCCGATGGATTGATTATTTATGGACCAACTAAACTCCACGGTGGTCATGTCTCAAGTCATGGTGATCACCGTATTGGAATGATGTTGCAAATTGCTGCCCTTCTGACAGATGAGACGATTGAATTGGAACATCCCGAAGCGGTATCTATCTCTTATCCACAGTTCTTTACTGACTTTGAACGTTTAATTACTGAGGAAGATTAATTATGCAAATAGTGCTAGTAGGATTTATGGGTTCCGGAAAAACGACAATTGGTTCACTTCTAAGCAAGGAGCTAAACCAGTTATTTATCGATACGGATGAGACCATTACAAACAGAATCAATATGAGTGTAAATGAATACTTTACCTTGTACGGTGAACCAAAGTTTCGTCAGTTAGAAACGACGGTTTTAGCTGAATTAACCGAAAACAAAGGTGTTTTATCGACAGGTGGTGGAATTGTTACAAATGAAGCGAATCGCTCCATTTTAAAACAGTTACCTCACGTCGTTTACTTAAAAACAGCCCCCGATGAATTTATTCGCCGTTTAGAGGCAGATAAAACCAACGTACGTCCATTGTTCCTTTCACGGAAGACAGATGAAATGATTGCTTTATTCCAAGAACGAGAGTCCTTTTATCATGAGGTAGCTTCTCATATTGTGGAAACAACGAACAAAACTCCAGAAGCGATTGTTTTAGAAATAATGAAAGAGGTAGGAGTGGAATAGTGAAAATTGGTTATTTAGGCCCTAAAAACTCGTTTACTTATCAAGCGACCAATGCAGCATTTCCAAATCAAACGCAACTTGCTTTTTCAACCATTCAAAAGTGCCTAGAAGCAACGATTGCAAAAGAAGTTGATATGGCGGTCATTCCTATCGAGAATTCTTTAGAAGGATCTGTTCATGCTAGTATGGATTATTTGTTTCATTCTAAAGAATTAACCGTGCAGCAAGAAATAATTTTGCCTATCCGTCAACAATTGATGGCGACAAATCCGGGAATACCCGAAGTTATTATGTCCCATCCGCAAGCATTAGCACAATCTCAGGCGTATTTGTCTGCTCATTATCCAGATGTAGCTATTGTACAAACACCATCAACGACGTATGCTGCAGAATACGTGACATCGCATCCTCAAGAAAAGGTAGCAGCGATTGCATCCAAGCAAGCAGCCGCTGCCTTTGGTTTGACGATTATCGGTCAGGATATTCAAGACAATGATCAAAATGAGACCAGATTTTGGGTAATCACAAGAAAAGTTAAACCGACCGAATCAACAAGTAAAGTCACTCAAGGTAAATTGTCATTCTTTTTAACATTGCCATCTAATCAACCAGGCGTGCTACATAAGATGCTAGCAGCTTTTGCTTGGCGTGGGATTGATTTGGCAAAAATTGAATCACGTCCATTGAAGACAAGTCTAGGTCAATATTATTTTATTATTGATTTAGCCGTTGAAGATAATGTTGCATTAGCATATTATGCATTTGAGGAAGTGTCCTTATTAGGAGCGAAAATCCGTGTATTAGGCCCCTATGAGATTCGTATCGTAAAATAAAAATAGCCAAATCTAATTTTTGGAAAAAAAGTATTTTTTAAGGAGTGTGATAGAGTTTTGTCACACTCCTGTTTGACTTGTCTTCTTGTTGCCGGAAATTGCGAATTAAATAATACGACAGCTATGGATTGCTTGATTTATTCAGCAAAAAAAGACGATTAGCTTATGCGGAGATTGTTAATTTTTTCTAATTAGTACTTTCACATTGTTTTATACTAGGTTATCCTATAGTAGAAGATACTGTCACTTAGGGGGAACTGCAATGAGCAAAAGAATGGATCGCCACAAGAATGGTGAAAATGATCTATTCTCAAGAGAGGCTTATCGACGTTCAAAACTGGTAAAACAATTAGACGAACAAGAAGATAACTACCTTGATACAGATTGGTCCGATACTGATGACCTAATAGATATAGCAAACGAATACGATACGCCAGAAGCGTATGAGGAGTATGCTAACCATTATTATGAACACAAGCAGCCTTCTCGAATGCATGTAAAGAGAAAACAACGAAGAGCCATTTATCATAATACGAATAAAGATACAATCGATCCAGAAGACCATACCGATTCTTTCGATAGTGAACTTGAGGTAGTTGAATCCTCGCAAGTTACTAAATCGCCGAAACAGAAAAAGACCAAGAAAAAGAAAAAACACCGCATCTTAAAATTCATTCTATTGTTACTAGTACTGATCATTGGCTATTGTGCTAGCGGCTTTTACTTAGGTCAAAAAGATGCAAAAAGTGAAGCCTCAACACTAAAATCGCAAACTTTCAATGGAGTAACTTCAGAAGACGGCTCTAAAAATATTTTATTAATCGGTAATGACAGTCGTGACGGTGAAAATGCTCGGGCAGATACCATTATGATTTTAAGTTTTGCCGGCAAGTCTAAAACACCAAAGTTAATATCAATCATGCGTGATTCCTATGTCGATATCCCAGGGTATAATTCTACCAAAATAAATGCTGCTTATGCGTATGGTGGTGCAGAGTTATTAAGAAAGACTATTAAAGAAAACCTTGGTATTGACACGAAGTATTACGTAACAGTGGATTTTCAATCCTTTGAAAAAGTTGTGAATGCATTGTTTCCTGATGGGGTAGCAATTAATGCTGAAAAATCACTCGATCTTGATGGTATCCAAATTGAAAAGGGTCAACAGGTGATGAATGGGTTAAAGTTGCTTCAATATGCTCGGTTTCGACATGATGAAGAGGGGGATTTTGGGCGCATTCGCAGACAACAACAAGTGATGACTGCTATCTTTTCTCAATTAAAATCACCGATGGCTCTTTTACGGTTACCCTATGCAGCTGGAAAAGCACTGGGATATACTGCCAATGATATTCCGATTAGCTACTATGCAAAAATTGGTTTTTCATTAGTCAAGGGTGCATCTTCTTTGCAACGATTATCTGTTCCAGTTGATAGTACATGGGAGTTTGGGACGACAGCAGATGGGGAAAGTGTTATTTATTTTGATAATGATATTGAAACAAAAGCTATTAGCAAGTTTCTTGCACAATAAAGGCGATTTATATTTCAAATAGCAAGTTATTTATGCTATATTATATTTATGTGAAAACTTGTTGAAACGGGGAAATGAAATGAAGTTAGCCATAGTTACTGATAGTACCGCTTTTATACCTGAAAGAGTACGTGGCCATAAAGATTTGTATGTTATACCAATTCCAGTCATTATTGATGGCAAGAGTTATAATGAAGGAATTGATATTGAACCAGATGAATATTATGAGTTATTAAATAATAGCGCCGAATTTCCAACGACATCTCAACCATCATTAGGTGAAACGATAGAAATCTACCGTGATTTGCAGAGAAAAGGATATGATACTGTCATTAGTATTCATCTTTCTTCTGGAATTTCTGGTTTTTATTCTACTTTGTTTACACTTAAAGATGATATCGAAGGATTAGACCTGATCCCTTATGATTCCTTAATTACTAGTATGCCTATGGGTCATATGGTTGAAGCTGCACTTGATGACCTTGATGAAGGATTTGATATACAGGCGATTTTAGCACATCTGGATAAGATTCGTGACCATACTTATGCGTATCTAATTGTTGAAGATTTAAATAATCTAGTTCGTGGTGGTCGCTTAACGAATGGCGCCGCATTAATTGCTGGTTTATTGAAGATTAAGCCAATCTTAACGTTTGATCAAGGCAAAATTGTCTTATTCGAAAAAATTCGTTCGAGTAAAAAAGCATTTAAACGAGCTGAAAAAATTATCGGGCAACGTATAAATGATATTCCATACCCGGTAAAATTATATGTGATTCATGCCAATAATTTAAGTGTGGCACTAGAAGAAAAAGAACGTTTGCAAAAAGAATACCCAAATGCAATTATTGAAATTGGTCATTTTGGACCAGTTATTGGCACTCATTTAGGAGAAAAAGCGATTGGTTTAGCTATATCTGCACAATAAACAACAAAAACAGG
>NZ_GL622241.1:1248499-1271758 GCF_000185365.1 Enterococcus italicus DSM 15952 | reverse complement strand
AGTAAAATAAAATCACTGCTATTTAATCATTCATTTTGATGCTACACCCTCCTTTTTCGCGTAAATACCTCTCTTTTGACCCGAAAAATTTTGGCTTGGGCCTTATTTTGCTAATTCATAGTAAAGTAATGTATTTATTGCTTTGAAATTCAACGACTGATACAAATTTAGTGCGATTTCATTTGTTTGATCTACTTGTAAAAAAATTGACCTGCAATCAAATTCAATCAGTTTATGAATGGCCCATAATAATAATTCGCGACCTAATTTTTTTCCACGATATTCTTCATAAATTTCCAACCCATAGATTCCACCATAACCAGGCAAAACTTCTAAGCGAACTTCGCCAACCGGTTGCCCATGAAAACTTGCTACATGTCGATGGTTTACTGGATCGGCCTCAGTGACTTCTATACGAAATGGTGAACATTCGAGTAAATTGGGCATTACTTGCAAATACATATCAGATTCTGCATGATGAAAGTTTGTTGGGATTTGTTTGATGAATCGTAAGCCTTCTGCTCCGTTTTTATCGCAAATAAGGAGTATTTTTTGTGTACGTCTTCGCTGAACTTCTTTATCAGCTAAGGAAAAAAGGTGTGTAAAGATTCCTTGTTTGCGATAGTTTGGATCGACCATTCCGTTTACTTCAAGCTCCTCTTCACTAAATGAGCAAATGCCAAGATAACCCACAAGTTTAGTGCCTTGGTAGCAGAGAAATTCATTCAGAGTAGCATCTTCATCAGGAGTTGTAGTTGCTTGTTGTCGCTTGAAATCTAGTTCTAATTTCAATTGAATGTCTTCAAATTCACTACAGCGACTCTCTAGGGAATGGATGTCTTCATATAGACTAGATGTTACGAGTTTAACTGCTTGATAGGTGTATGTTAAATGATCCATTAGTTCCCTCCGATAATGATTATCATCGTTAAAGGAGTGTAACAACAGTCTGCCACACTCCTTTTTATTTATGATAAGATTTTTACAAAAAATGCAGCCCCAAATTGTTGCAAAAACTGTTGACCAATCATTGGTTGGCTATTAGTATTTTGCTCGGTAAATATGGCAAAGTTGTAGTTGCGTTCCTGATACACGATTCTGCCCACATCATGATAAATACCATCTAATGTGCCATTTTTATTATAAAGTTGTAGTTGTGGGATATCTTTTTCGGTGACGCTAGCAAATATGCCTTCACGAAATTGTTGGTTTGCTAATGAATCTTTCATCAAATCATACACGTGTTGATTTGAGCCAGTTTTTGGTTTGAAAATGTCTGCAATCATTCGTGTAGCGTCATGTGCTGAAAGTGTATTTTGTTTATCTGAGTGAAAGTCCATAAAATAGCGTTGCACGTTCGCACTTGGGTATCTATGATGTAGCCAAGATTGCATCGTTGCCATACCATAATAGTCTATTAAGGCATTCGCTGCTGTGTTATCCGAAACAGACAACATTAACTGGATGAGTTCAGCTATTTGCCAAGTGGATTTTTCAGTCAATAAATGGAGTACCCCTGCACCAGCGACACGCGTTTTTAGCGTTACGGTCTTAGAAGTATCGACTTCATGCTCTGCAATATATAGCGCAATTCCTAGCTTAATGGTACTTGCTGCTGGAAATAGTTTTTCTGCTTGGTAGGAAAAAAGTATGTCTTGACCATCTTGTATTAAGATACCCATAGCTAATTGCTCAGCGTAGGTTTCAATCAATCCCTGCCACACATTCACTAAGTCCTCCTCTACTATCATTCCCAATACCTGCGAATCATACAGAGTTCTTTTTGATAGTTCGTATCAATGATATGTGTGATTAATACCTTTGAACCAGGTGTTTGGGAGTGAATCATGAGATCGCTACCTAGATAGACGCCCACGTGATGAATGAATCCTTTTCCCTCTTCATACGCAAAAAATAGTAAATCTCCTGGCAACGCTTCTTCTAAGGTTACTTTTTTACCAGCTAAGGCTTGTTCATGCGCATCCCTTGCAATCAAAATACCGTGTGCTCGATGCAAACTATAAGCAAAACCTGAACAATCAAATCCAGAACCACTAATTCCGCCCCACACATAGCTGAGTCCGCGAAATTGTTTCGCTAGGTGAACAAGATTATTTGCTAAATCTTCTCCGGTAAAGGCGTTTGTTTTTTGGCAATAATGCCGATCAATTGTTGCTTGCCCAAGTGGCGTATGAACCAAGTAATTTGTAGGCCATTCTTCGATAATTGGAAAGACACAGCCAAAGGGATACTCGACCTCAGATGCTAACCCATCACAAAATTTTAAAGGTGCATACTGGCGCGTAATGGCTACCTTCTCTACCTCATCTACCTGATAAGTCAGCGGGATAGAATCCTCGGCTTCTATCCACCCTTCATACCCTTTCTCTTCTCCTACTTTCCCTTGTCCAATTGCTGCGATTTTTTTCCAGCCATCTTTTTCTGTTAAGACTTCGACTGGGTCGCCGAAGACTAGCTCTGAATCAACCAAATCAGCATCATGCAACAACAGGGCATCCTTGCCAGTAAGTAAGCCTAATTCTGCACTAATGGATTGATTCATCGTGGTTAAAACAGCATTTTCTTCTGGTCGTTTCCATAAAAAAACATGGCGTTTCTGAATGATTTCTTTCATGCTCGTCCCTCCTCTAACCAAATGCCTACACCTGCTTGATTGGATAAGGTTAAGGTATTTTTACTGATGGTAAAACCCATCTGTTTTTTCGCTTGCTCAGTTAACTTCCACATAAACGGAACATCTAAGTCGTTATACGCGAGTGTGTTCATACCTGCTGCAAAATGAACGGCTGCGGCCATTCCCCCATATCCTTCAATCATTGAGCCCATCATGCAAGGGATTTGTTCTTTTTGTGCTAATTGAAAAATTTCTAATGCACCTTGGATGCCTGCCGTTTTCATCAATTTTAGATTAAACATATGACAAGCCTTGTGCTGAATCAATGCTTGTGCATCAGCTAAGTTATAGAGACTTTCATCGGCCATAATGGGAAACGTACTGTTTTTCGTCACAAAAGCTAATCCGTCCAAATCATGTGCTTTCACGGGTTGCTCGATAAATTGAATGGGCAAGCCTTTCCAGGATTGGATAATTTCAACTGCTTCACGGGGTTCCCACCCTTGATTTGCATCAATTCGAAATTGAATCTTCCCATCCAGCGCTTGATTCATTGCTTTTAATTTAGCAACTTCTACTTCGGGATCATCTAGTCCCATTTTGACTTTTAGTTCGGTGAAGCCTTGCTTTACATAGCCTTGTGCATCAGCGACCATTTTTTCCTTTGAGCCGATACTGATGGTGTAATCTGTTTGTAAAGACGCTTGCTTGCCACCAAGGTATTGATAAAGTGGTTGTTGCGCTTGTTTGGCTAGAGCGTCAAAAACAGCGATATCAATCGCTGCTTTTGCACTTGTCGCATGAGGAACAAGTTCTTTTAGTTCAGTTAACATATTTATTGGGTGGCTCAATTCTCGCCCCGATAAATACGGTCGATAACATTGTGTAATATCATGCCAGATGCTTTCTTGCGTGTCACCAGTAATTGCAGGAGTCGGTGCAGCTTCCCCCACACCGACAATCCCATTGTCCAGATAGATTTTTACGCGTACAACATCCAATGTCTGCACTTCTCTCAGTGCTGTTTTGAATGGTGTCTTTAGTGCAATTGGAACGAGTTCTGTTTGAACTTCTTTAATCTTCATACGATACGACTCTTTTCATTAATGTTATTTAATATATGCCCATTTGAAATCATATTGCGCACCAGCTGGGTGACTTACGATTCCTTTAAGACTAGATGAACGCAAGTGCGCTTCTTTTGGTTGATACAATGGAACGATACCCATGTCATCATTCAAGATGGTGTCAGCATCGATCATATCTTGCCAACGTTTTGTTTCGTCATTGGCATCTTCATTTGCCGCTGCTGTGACTGCTTTATTGTAATCAGCGTTAATCCATTTGCCGCGGTTATAAGAGCTGTCTTCTAGGAATAAATCCAAGAACGTACTTGGGTCATTGTAGTCAGCTACCCAATTGTTTAAGGCTACTTGGAAATCTCCAGAGTTTACACGATCAAGTCGAACAGTACCAGGTACCGGTGTTAAGTTAACCGTAACGCCTGACAAAGTATCTTCGATTTGAGCTTTCATGTATTGAGTAACTTGTTTCGTTGCATCGGTATCAGATGAAAGGAAATCAAAGCTTAACGATGTAATTCCTAATTCTGATTTTGCTTTTTCCCAGTATTCTTTGGCTTTTGCTTGGTCATAATCCAATGATAGATTCGCATCTTTGGTGAAGTCAGCTTTGGTTTCAGAATTATAAGACATTCCTGATGGCACCAAACCAGTCGATACGACTGAGCCATTACCTAGAATATTGTCAACTAGGCTTGCACGATCGATTGCATATGAAATGGCTTTGCGCAAGTTTGCATTGCGGTATGGTGAATCGCTGGCTGCTTGATTGAATTCCACATAGAAAGTAGCAGCAAGTGGTTCGGCAACGTATTCTTTGTCATCTGCTTTTTGCTTGGCTAGCTCGCCAGTTAGTGAGATATCTTGGGCTTGTCCGTCTTCAAACATATTATAAGCAGTTGACGTCTCTTTGACTACTGAGAAATTAATAGTAGATAATTTAACATTCTTCTTATCCCAATAAGTATCATTTTTTACTAATTTCCATTCTGTGTCGATACCAGGTCCATCGTAACCTTCTAATTTAAATGGTCCATTAAAGATTAAATGGTCACTTGTTGATGCATAGTTTGTACCTTGCTCTTCGATATATTTTTGATTTTGTGGGAAGAATGATGGAAAAGCTAACAGTGATGAAAAATAAGGTGTTGCTTTGTTTAAGGTAATCTCTAATGTATAGTCGTCTACTGCTTTGATCCCAAGTTCAGAGACATCTTTTTTTCCATCGGCTATATCATCAGCATTGACAACATTCGAGAACATAAATGCATATTGTGATGCCGTTTTTGGATCAACAGTTCGTTGCCAACCATAGACATAATCTTTGGCAGTTACTTTATCACCATTGGACCATGTTGCATCTTGACGTAATTTTACTGTATACGTCTTGCCATCAGCCGACACATCTGCTAAACTTTCTGCTCCTGCTGGAACGGCTTGGTTGTCTTCATCTAAACGATACAAGCCTTCATCATAGTTATTAATCATATAAAAGCTTAATGTATCTGTTGCGAGCGATGTATCTGCAGTTGCCAACTCAGAACCGATCAATTGTGTAAATTCTTGCTTTGTTTCACTGGATGTAGAAGTTCCTGTGCTTGATTGATTATTATAACACCCGCCTAATAAGGCTAAACCGAGAATCGAAAAACCGATTCGAGACATACTCCCTTTTTTCATTGCAAATCCCCCTAGATTTTTTTATTTTATTAACTTATTTTCATTAAATTCTAATTAAAAATAACAAAATAGTCAACCAGCACCACCCATTGACAAATTGCTGAAAATGATGCTAGTCCGTTTCCTAGCATCATTTTCGGTCTTTTATTCACAAATCATTCAATAAAAACACTGATATATAAAGGATTTCAACTATTTCATTTTTTATGTAGCGAAATGGGAAACCTCTTTTTTTTCGTTTTTTTGTTCGTATTTTTCATTATTGATAATAATGTTTTCTTTTTTCTATCTGTCACCTTATTTTATTAGCATTTCTTTCATCTAATTCATCTTTTTTTAATAAAGGTATGTCTATCTCTACTATTCTTTGCTATAATTTGAGAAATAAAATTAAACAGAATGGGGTTAAATTATGAAATTGTGGCAACAGATCCAGCGACTAAGCCTGATTCAACAAATTGTTTGTGGCATTATTATCGGAGCAATTTTAGGGACGTTGGTACCTTCTTGGTCTTTTATAACGATTTTAGGTGATTTATTTATTGGTGCTCTAAAAGCTATCGCACCTCTTTTAGTCTTCTTCTTGATTATTGATTCTTTGGCGAAACACAAAAAAGGGACCAAGACACATATGAAGACCGTTATCGTCTTGTACTTTCTAGCAACATTTATTGCGGCACTGACTGCTGTAGTCGCTAGTTACCTCTTTAAAGTGAGTCTTGTGTTACCTGAAGCTGTAAAAAACCAAACAGCGCCAGATAATTTACAAGAAATTTTAAGCGGCATTTTAACCAATGCAGTAGCCAATCCAATTAGCGCGATTTCAGAAGGTAATTATTTAGCATTGTTATTATGGGGCTGTGTCCTTGGTCTAGGTTTCCGTCATGCAAGTGAAGGGACAAAAAAAGTCTTATCTGATATCTCTGAAGTAATCTCAAAAGCAATCCAAGGCGTCATTTTATTTGCACCATTAGGAATTGTCGGGCTAGTCTTTTCGACTATTTCTGAAATTGGCTTAAGCGGTATGGCTGCTTACTTAAAAATTATTTTGCTTGTCGTGGGTACGATGCTCTTTGTGGCATTTGTTGTTTATCCATTAATGGTGTTTTTACTTCTCAGACAAAATCCATTTCCATTAACTTTTTACACGATGAAAGAAAGTGGCATTCCAGCGTTCTTCACTCGTAGCTCAGCTGTCAATATTCCAATTAATATGGAATTAGCTGAAAAATTAGGTCTTGATCGTCAATCGTACTCAATTTCGATTCCACTTGGAGCAACAGCCAATAGTGGTGGTGCAGCGATTACCATTTCCGTTATGACGTTAGCAGCTGCACATACGCTAGATATGCAAATCCCTATCACATTAGCTTTTCTATTGTGTCTATTATCGGCTATCTCTGCTACAGGTGTCTCAGGTATTGCCGGTGGTAGTCTCCTACTGATTCCTTTGGCATGTAGCTTATTTAATATTCCGAATGATACGGCTATGCAAGTTGTGGGTGTTGGATTTATTATTGGCGTGATTCAAGATTCCGTGGAGACCGCGGTCAATTCAGCAAGTGATTTGTTATTTGCGGCTACGGCTGAATTTTATGATTTAAATAAAGCGGGTAAACCTGTCGACGTGAATAAGCGAGTGAAGATCGCTCAAGCAACTCAATTATCTGATACGAACTTTTCATTAGATAACGATTAAAAATAAGCTCACTATCCGAAACGTGCACTCTCGGATAGTGAGCTTATTTTAGTATTCTTAGTAATTCGAAGGTAATTTTATGGGTCGCTGTAATTGTTTCACTATCGACAAACAATGTAGCAATTTTTTCTTTCAAAGCAGGATTTTTTTGTTGTTCTTCTTTAAAATAATCCTGTACAAATATTTTTGTAACGGGTTCTTCTCGTTGATAGGAGAAGGTTTTATTCACCCAAGGAATACCCTCTTTTTCAAGCCATTTTTTAAATTTTTCGAGAATGGCTGGGGCAACGTTATTTGACACAAATTGCTCTAATGGCGTGAAGACAGTATCTTGATCGTCAACCACTTGCAATAAAATAAGTTGGTTTTTCGTCATCCGCAACAAATCATTTAGCTGCTGTAGTGTATTCAATGCTGGATTCATCGCCGAAAAGACGAGCTCATATTGATCTGGATTGGAGTTTGCACAAAATGTTTGTTGATCGCATTGGATGTATTGCACGTTATCATTGGTATGGGTAGCTTGCTTTAGCATATTAGCCGAAAAGTCGACTAGCAAGTATTGAGTGACATATGGGGCAATCGCGGGTAAGTATTTGCCATAACCACCTGCAATATCGACAAATAATTGACAAGGTAAACAGTTGGTTTCAAGCAAATATTGCGCGACATCTTCTACAATTGTTGTAAATGATTCTTGTTGGATTTCATAATACTCATCCGCAAACTCATCCCAAAATTGTCGCTGTTCTTCCAAGTAATCCATTATCACCCTCCTTAAACAAGAATATGTGAGCAATCAGTCAGCTTGAGAGAAAAAAGTTGGCTGATTGCTCATACATGTCTTGGTTAGTTATTGTTCCATCATGAGGCCTTCACAATCAGTGGCACCAAAAAGGGATAATGTGTAAAAAAATCCAGTATTGATCGCTTCCGAGTATTGGAATCAATCGTTAACATGACTGGTGTTTGATTCAAGTCAAAGCTGACAGATTGATTTTGATTTAAGAGAATGGTGTATTTCTGATCCTCATCTTTTTCAAATTCGTAATCAGCGTCTTCCATCGTTGTTATAAAGATTTCATCTAAAATGTACGTACTAATGGTTACTTGAGTAGTAAGGTGCACCAGTAATGAATTCGAGTTATCTAAAAAGTTAGGCAATACTTCAAAGCCAAGCGACTTAAAGTGTGTCAACAAACTGTTCAAATCATAGTTGATGAGTGACAGCTGATTTCTTGAAAAGACCTTTTCTACATGCCAAAGACGGATTAGCTCTAAGACATCTTTTTCTGATACGGTCACTTTCATCGCCTGCGTATCTATGACAATTAATGGCAAGTAGGTTGTTTCAAAACGATTGTCAACAACATTCATTTTAAAGTTTAACACTAATTGGTGTGCATCATTCACACGATAATTCGTTAAAAAATGCTTGGTTTGCCAAGTGTTAAAGGCATCAGCTTTCGCCAATTCAATCGTACGCAATGGCTTTAATAGCTCATACGTGAAGTAGTCCAAAAGATTCGCTCTTGCGATCGCTGAAATAGCGGTATCATGAACGAAAAATTGATTGTAGCCATCTAATAAAGAATCAAAGTCAGCTTCGATCAATAATTTTCGTAATTTCAAGTCAGCAAGTTCTTCTTCTGCCGATTGAATATATTGCAAAATTTCTTCATGCTCTTGTTCTTTAAACAGATAGTAAGAATCTGCAGTGTCATCAACAGCAGGTTGTTGCGTGGCCTCATACGTCGTTTCATCACTACTTTGTTCATCGACGGTCAAAATTTGTTTTTTGACCACTTCTACTGTAACGTCTGTGTCTTTTTCACTCATCCGCGCACCCCCCTCTCATCTAAATATTCTTTCATAAAGGCTTGAAGTTGCGTACTCATAGAAGAAAATGAGTCAAACTGGCGGTTGATTAAGCGCAATTCTTTGGTAATAATGGCACGCTGTAACCGCAATGCTTGATAATGATTCATTAATTTTTCTTTTTGGTTGGCTAGTTGTTGTTTGTCGTTTACAAACCGTTGCAACTCTTCTTGATGAGCAGTTAACTTTCCGATTTGCTGCGTTAGTTCTGCCACATCCTCATCTGTTTTTGAACGATTAAAAAAGCCTTTTGAAGCTTCTTTCTTTTCTTCAAGTGTTTGTCGCAATGTTTGGAGTTGCTCGTCTACTTCCACTAATTCCGACTCCGCTGTGATTGAGCGAGCAGTCAACGCGTCCATTTGCTTTTCTACAGCTGTTAGCGGATTGTCTACATCTGACTGTTGCGTTTGCCACTCTTCTTCAATCTCTGGTAAGACAAAAATCTCTGGAATACTGGCATCTAAACCAATTGTTGGACGCTCATGGTAATAATTTCCTAATTGATAGTATTGCACAGTTGGATTGACTTTTTGCGTTAATTTCATAAAAGGAAAGGCTTGTAAAAAGCTGTCATGCAATTTCTTCATCAGCAACCCGTCAATTTCATGATCTTTATTGGCAGTATTTTTCAATTCTTGATGCAAGCGGCCCTTATAAATTCGGTAAATAGCGGGGATATTTTCTGTTCGAATGGCTTCTTCAAACTCGGTTAAATCCTTAAGCATAGACCCAATGTTTTGTGAGGCGACATCTTTAATTGCTTCGAAATTCGTATCGACTGCCGCATCTTCTTTATATTCTCTAGCTTCTTCTTCCGTCATGCTTAGACCTCCTTTATAATTTACCCTTTTATTTTATCATCAAACACGAAAAAAAGGGATTGAAAACAATCCCTTTTCCTTCCTTTATCATGAATGATTGCTTAAGCAGTTACATCGCGTGTCAAAAAAATGAATTTGTTTTTGTTCATCTCTTGTTAAACGTGTTTCTTCTTTCAAATACGTAAAGACTAATTCCTGGACATCTGGGTTTTCGAGCATTGTTTCATAGCCTTCAAAGATTGCTTGAATGTAGTTTTTATACGCTTGTTTCTTTTTTTGACGTTTTTTCACTGGGCACCATCCTTTTCTCGTTTATCTTATCAAGTGCATTTGCGATTGACAAGGGGTTTTGGTTAATTTTGCCACTGATAGGCTAACCGTTTACCATCCGGAATCGGAAAGACGACCTCACCACAGCAAACAAAGCCACAAGCTAGGGCGACTTTTTGCATCCTGATATTCAGGCGATGTGTATCGATGCGAATATCTGTGATACCATCAGTAACACATTGTGCAACTAAGCTAGCTAAAAAGCGTTTCCCTAGTCCTTTATTGGCCGTGGTAGACTTGACCGCAAAGCGATGGATCGATACATACGAGTCTGTAGGCATAAGCCATCGCCCGTCAATTGCTTCATACACCGGATCGATGCCAGGGATGATTGATGCTACTGCTACGATGGTCTCTTCTTCAAGGACATATGTCCAGCCATGACGAATATCAGCTAGAAATTGTTCTTCTCTTGGGCCATGACCATTTTGCCATTGTGGAGATTGTTGTTGGGCTAGTGCGTGAATACCATCAGCAATAATTGCCATAATGGTTGGCAAATCTTTTTCCGTTGCTTTTCTTAGCTGCATCTTGGTATTCCTCCTAAGAAAGATCTTTTAGTTTTCCTCTAAATTCATCAATAGCCGCGTAGCCTTTTTTCTTCATAATATCAGACAACTCGCGAGCCAGACGATCAAAAATAGTGGGACCTTCTTTGTGTAGTTGGGTTCCGACTTGTAGAACACTTGCGCCACATAGGAGATGTTCAAAGGCATCTTGGCCATTGGTAATACCCCCTGTGCCGATAATTTTTATCTCGCTATTTAAACGCGTTGCAAAAGCACGGACATTGGCTAGTGCAGTCGCTTTAATGAGAGGTCCACCTAGGCCGCCAAAACCATTTTTGGGTTTAATAACGACTTGCTCGAGGTCTGGGTCAATCACAAGGCCGTTTCCGACTGAATTAATCGTATTGACATAAGTTAGCGGGAATTGATTTAAAATGTCAGCCATTTGATCAAAGTGGGCAAAGTCAAAATAAGGCGGCAATTTGACTCCTAGTGGTTTTCGGTAGAAGTCAAACACTTGTGTTAGCAATCGTTCTGTCTGCTCAAAGTCATAGGCTAGCTGAGGCTTACCAGGGACATTCGGACAAGAGAGGTTTAGTTCAGTCACGCCATCAAAGGAGCTAGTTTCAAGTCGGCGCAACATATCTAAATTTTCGGCAGCACTCATCCCAGAGATAGAAAAAAAGCACAATTTACGATACGGTGTGTGAGTGACGTAATCAAGATAATAGTCAAAACCTTTATTCGGCAAGCCCATTGAGTTGATGCTGCCATTTGGTAGATCTATATAGCGTGGTTCGGGATTGCCTGTCCGTTGTAGCGGCGTACAGCTTTTTGTAATAAACGCACCCGCTGAAGAATGATACAGTTCATTCAATTCCTCTGTGGTCATACAATGGACCCCTGACGCATTCATAAATGGATTTTCAAGTTCATGATTGGCAAAAACAGTTTTTAGCATAACAATTCTCTCCCTTAGTTTTTCTAAGTGTAGCTTTTTTACAGCTAGATGGCAATACAAAAAATGGCGGAGCGAATCTGTTTTTTTTTAGACAGATTCGCTCCATCGGCTTTCTAGTTTAAGATTGGACTCTTTTTTTCGCTGTTGATAGCATGAGACGAATGCGATTTAACTGGTTGACAATCGAAACACCTGGATCATAATCAATTGGAGCGATATTGGCTTGAGGATAGCGTGCCCGTAGTTCTTTAAGCACCCCTTTGCCTACAATGTGGTTCGGCAGACAGCCAAATGGTTGCAAGCAAACAATGTTATCGACCTCTTCGTCCAGTAGCTCAATCATTTCGGCTGTCAAAAACCATCCTTCCCCCGTCTGGTTCCCAATCGATAAGACCCGACTTGCTTTTGTAGCTAACTCTTCAATCGGAGAAGATGGACAAAAACGAGTTGAATCTTGTAAGGCACGATTTAAAGGTTGTTCGACGACACTTACTAGTTTCAATAAGACTTGCGCTGTCCGCTTGCTCTTTACTGACATTCCAAGGTGTTGTTCTTTCCAGATTTGATTGTATAAGGAATAGTTCATAAACCCTAGTATGTCAGGAACAACGACCTCTGCCCCTTCTAACTCAAGCAAGCGAACAATATTATTATTGGCAATCGGTGAATACTTGACCAAAATTTCGCCGACAACTCCCACTTTTGGCTTTTGGCAGTCCTTGATAGGCAGTTCATCAAAATCATGGATGATTTTTTTAATGGTACGATTAAATTGTGTGAGTGAGCCATTTTGGACATTGGCTGCAACTTTTTCGAGCCATGCTTGGTGTAATTGATCCGTACTACCAGATTTGACTTCATACGGTCGTACTCGATATACCAAGCGTTCAAATAAATCACCATATAAAACAGCTAGTAAGACTCGTTTTATCATCTTGTAGGAATAGGTGAAGCCCGGATTGGTTTCGACTCCTTGATTACCAAAGGAAAGGGAAACGACCGGAACATTCTCAAACCCTGCTTCTTTTAATGCTTTACGTAACAGTGGAATATAATTGGTGGCCCGGCAGCCCCCACCTGTTTGGCTCATCAGCACGCTAACATTATCTAAATCATACTCTCCACTTTGCAAGGCTTTGATTAGTTGACCAATCGAAATAATTGCCGGGTAGCACGCGTCGTTGTTTACATATTGTAAGCCAGTGTCAATCACGCTTTCATCATCGGGGAGCCCCACGATATGGTAGCCCGATGCCCGCATCGCCACGTCAAACAAGCCATTTTGATGGATTGGGCTGAGCATAGGCATAAGCAGCGTATGCTTTTTGCGCATATCTTTCGTAAACACAATTTTTTCCGGTAGGTTCGCTGTATGAGTAGGAGCATGGGTCGTTTTTTCACGAGCACGGAGCGCAGCTTTTAGCGAGCGTACACGAATACGGACTGCGCCTAAGTTTGCGCCTTCGTCAATTTTTAAGACAGTATACAGTTTGCCTGCTTGTTCCATAATCTCAGCTACTTGATCTGTAGTCACTGCGTCAATCCCACAGCCAAATGAATTTAGCTGGACCATTTCTAATTGCGGGCATTTGGCCACGACATGTGCGGCTGCATAGAGACGTGAATGATACATCCACTGGTTCACCACACGTAGAGACTTGACTTCAGCCAAGTGTGCGATGCTGTCTTCGGTTAAGACGTGAAAGCCTTCTTGTGTAAGTACTTCTGCGATGCCATGATTGATTTCCGGATCAAGATGATACGGTCTACCAGATAGCACGATGCCATTTTGATTCGTCTGCATTAGCATCGCAATGGTTTCTTCACCTTTCGTTTGAATGTCTTGTTTTGCGGCTGCTAGTTCTGTAAATCCATGCTGCAATGCTTTAGTGATATCTCCTCTTGATAGTTGCAAGTCAGCAAACGTAGCAGTCAAGGTAGCAATCATGGATGATTCATCTGCTAGATTTAAGAAAGGATTGCGGTAATCGACTGCACCAGAGCGAATTTCTTCCACATTCATCCGAATCAAATCAGGGTAGCTTTGAACAATAGGACAGTTAAAGTGATTATCCGCCGCTTGTCCTTCATTTTGCTCAAAAATAATACTAGGATAAAAAATAATTGGTACTTGTTGCTCAATCAATGTCTGGATATGTCCATGCACCAGTTTAGCTGGGTAACAGACGGTATCGCTAGGGATGGTATCAATCCCCTTCTCGTAGCATTCTTTGGTCGAATGTGGCGATAAGACGACTCTAAAGCCTAAGTCCGTAAAAAACGTGTGCCATAGCGGATAGTTTTCATACATATTTAACACTCGAGGTAAGCCAATTTCTCCGCGAATGGCTTCTTTTTTTCGCAAGGAACGATACTTGAATATCCGCTTTAACTTATAGTCATATAGATTGACTTTGCGGTCTTCACGATTAATTTTGATCCGTGCACCGCGCTCGCAGCGATTCCCTGTGATAAATTGACGACCATCTGAAAATAGCGTAATCGTTAGTAAACAGTTGTTTTCACAGAGACCGCAATGTGTGAGCTCTTTCGTTGCTTCAAAGGTCGCTAATTCATTAGCTGTTAATAAGGTCGTATGCTCCCCTTCTTGATAAGCGCCCTTTGCAATCAATGCCGCACCAAAGGCTCCCATTAATCCAGCGATATTAGGACGGATGACTGTTCGACCAGTCACTAATTCAAATGCGCGTAAGACAGCATCATTGTAAAATGTCCCTCCTTGACAGACGATCCGTTCACCTAATTGCTCAGGTCGACGCACTTTGATTACTTTGTATATAGCATTTTTAATGACGGAATAAGCGAGTCCTGCTGCGATATCGCCGACTGATGCCCCTTCTTTTTGGACTTGCTTCACTTTTGAATTCATAAAGACTGTACAGCGAGAGCCTAAGTCAACTGGATGAGCCGCAACAATCGCACCTTGGACAAATTCTTCTAAAGGATAATGCAAGGATTTAGCGAAGGTCTCAATAAACGACCCACACCCTGAAGAGCAAGCTTCATTTAATTGAATGGCAGATAGTGCGCCATCTTTGATCGTCATAGCCTTCATATCTTGACCGCCAATATCTAAAATAAAATCAACACCTGGCAAGAAGAAATTAGCAGCTTTATAATGCGCCATGGTCTCGACTTCACCAATATCGACTTTTAAGGCATGCTTAATCAAGTGCTCACCGTAGCCCGTGACTGCGGCTTTCGCAATCGTGACCGCTGTAGGGAGCTGTTGGTACAATTCGGTCAAAATCGCAATCGTCGTCTCTAATGGTTGTCCTTCATTGCTACCATACCAAGAGTACAAAAGTGCACCCTGTTCATCAATCAATGCTACTTTCGTGGTAGTTGATCCGGCATCAATTCCTAAAAAGGCGCGTCCTTCATAGGTATCTAATTCGCGTTCTTTTACGGTGGCTTTTTCGTGACGAGCAACAAATGCCTCTCTGGCAGCCTCGTCTGCGAATAAGGGCGCTAAGGTATCACTTTGTTTGGCGCTTTGTGGATTCGTCTCTAACTTGTCTATAAATTCGCTTAATCGCATAGTTTTTTTCTCTTCTTGGGCAAAAAGCGCTGCGCCATATGCGACAAAAAGTTGAGATTGCTCAGGAAAGATGACCTGATCCATCGACAAGTCTAATGTATCAATAAATCGTTGCCTTAACTCTGATAGGAAATAGAGTGGTCCTCCTAGAAAGGCTACATTTCCTTTGATTTTACGACCAGATGCAAGTCCAGCGATTGTCTGATTGACGACCGCTTGGAAAATACTTTTTGCAATATCTTCTTTTGCTGCTCCTTCATTAAGTAAAGGCTGAATATCCGTTTTTGCAAATACGCCACATCGAGAAGCAATCGGGTATATCGTCGTTGCGTGTTTTGCAAGCTCATTTAGACCACTTGCATCCGTATCTAATAATGAGGCCATTTGGTCAATGAATGCACCTGTCCCACCAGCGCACGTTCCATTCATCCGTTGTTCCAAGGAGCCTTCAAAAAAAGTAATCTTGGCATCTTCTCCGCCTAGTTCAATCACCACATCGGTTTGAGGAATGAGTTCTTCTACTGTACGCGTACAAGCGATGACTTCTTGGATAAAGGCTAATTCGCAACTCTCTGCAAGCCCAATTCCACCAGATCCTGTAATAGTAAGGGCAACATCTTGGTCGCCGATTTCTTTCAAAGCTGCACGAATCATTTTTTTTGTTGCCTTTTTCACATCTGAATAATGACGTTCATAGCAAGAATACAATTCGTTCTTTTCTTGATTGATTACCATCATTTTAACTGTGGTAGAGCCTACATCTATACCAGCATATACGTGCATCGTTGTCACCTACCTTTAAAATTTCCAACAAATGTTGAATATCCAACAGCGCGTTTGTTATACTATTCACGTAAAGTGTAGTGATATTCCTAAAAAAATGCAACAATCAAAGAATAGGAATCTGTGAGATAAACAACAATTTAAAGCGTGTGTCGGAAAAAGGAGGAGAAAAATGATGAAAAAAGTCGATTTACGTGTTAAACGAACGCATAAAATGATTATTGAAGCCTTTATTCGCTTAGTGGAAGAACGTGGCTACGATGATTTGACTGTGCAAGAAATAGCGGATGAGGCCATGATTAATCGAGCAACCTTCTATGCTCACTTCAAAAACAAGCAAGATTTATATGATTCTATTTTTCACTCAACCATGAATGTCTTTGTCTCCGTTCTTGATCCAGATCAAATCGTAAAAGGCAATCGTTTAAAATTAAAACAAGTGGAATTTGTTTTGACAAATATTTATCAACAAATCAAAGAAAACAAAGTCTTTTTCATTACTATTTTAGAGTCTTCTGATGACCAGCGCTTACGCAAACAAATCCAAGCAATTCTAGAAGTCCAGTATGCACATATTTTCTCACGCTTAAAAATTACGGAAAATGATTTAGAAGTCCCAATTGATTTTATTATTGAATATATAACTTCTATTTTCTTTGCGACGCTTCATTGGTGGATTACTGCGGATACGACTATGGATGCGAATAGTTTAGCCAAATTGGTCATTAAGTTAGTCGGTAATGGACACTTAACCGTTTTAGGAATTGAAGTCGATCATTAAAAAGAGGAATTGACAAACGTGTTTAGCTTCGAGCGATAATCCCAGAAATTTCGAAAAGCATGCGCAACTTGATTACGCTTTTGTAGATCATTTATTCATATTAAAGGAGTGTGACAAATTTTCGTCACACTCCTTTAAATAGATTATCCGTCTTCTTCATCTTCCCAAAGTAGCTTTGGGGTATCGATGCTATACAAATGTACAAGTAAAATACCAATACCAACGCCACCAACTAACACGCCTTCACCAATATTTTCCCTACTAACGACAGAGACAACAGCAAACATCAAACACATGAACACAACAAGTGCAGCTAGTGAAGCAAAAACTAGTTTCATAAGGATTCCCCCAAACCCAGCTATAATGAAAACGCTATCTAATATTATCATAGCACTTTTTTGCACATTTAAAAGCCTTTTATTGCTATTGTTATAAAATCGTCTTATACTAATACTAGTTTCTCGCGGTCATGGCGGAATTGGCAGACGCGCTAGCTTCAGGCGCTAGTGATAGCAATATCGTGGAAGTTCGAGTCTTCTTGGCCGCATACAGGTTCATTAGATGAGCATCATCTTCTCTTCTGAAGGTTGTGTTCGTCTTTTTTTATTTTCTCTTTACAAAAGCGAACATACGTTTGTATAATGGGTATAAGAAATAGATTGGAGGCATAGAACATGAATTTCAAATACGAACTGGAGCCTACAGGAGATTATGCTTTTATCGATATGAAAAGTTTTTATGCCAGCTGTGAATTGGTAGCTCGTGGACTTCATCCTCTAAAGCATCTCTTAATCGTTATGAGTACTACAGATAATACGTCCGGTTTAATCTTAGCGAGCTCTCCGATGGCCAAAAAAAAATTAGGTATCAAAAATGTGACTCGTAGATGGGATTTACCGACAGTTGGGGAGAATCCTGCAATGAAAAATCTGATTATCGCCCCTCCTCGCATGAATTATTACATTCAAGAAAACTTAAAAATTCAGCATGTATTACAAAACTATGCCCCAGATGAAGATATTCTCTGGTATTCTATTGATGAAGGTTTGATTGACTTGTCACGTTCATTAAATTACTTTGTCCCGGGTGTATTAGACCGAAAAACAAAACTAGCGATTGTCTGTGATCGCATACAACAAGACATCCAAAAAAAACAGGGATTTTTTCTACGGTAGGGATGTCCAATAGCAATCCGTTACTCGCCAAATTAGCACTCGATAACGAAGCAAAAACGGCTCCTTCCCTACGAGCATCTTGGAACTATAGTGATGTGGCCGAAAAAGTATGGCAGATACCACAACTAACAGATTTTTGGGGTATCGGGCATCGCACGGCGGCAAGATTGCATCGCTTAGGGATCTCTTCGGTTCATGAATTAGCCAATAGTTCTCCGCAATTGTTGCAGCAAACCTTTGGCGTGATTGGCTTGCAGCTGTATCACCATGCCAATGGAATTGACCGCACCAAGTTGTCCGAACGCTATGTGCCAAAAGAAACAACGATTGGCAATAGCCAAATTTTACCTAAAGATTATACCAGTTCAGAATTGCTTGTTGTTATTCGTGAAATGGCGGAACAAGTCTCGATTCGTATTCGTCGGAAACAGTTAAAAACAACATCCATCCATCTCTTTATCGGCTATAGTCGCGATGAATCTACGAAAGGATTCAGCCGCCAAATGAAAGTTGATGCGACCAACGCTTCTAAGCCATTAGCAGAATCGCTCCTTCATTTATTTCATAAGTTTTACGATGGAACTAGTAAGATTCGCCAAATTGGTGTCAGCTACGGCAAGCTCGTGCCTGCTAACGGTACGCAGTTGACTTTATTTGACGAACCTATCACGCAGCAAAAAGAGGAAGACTTAGAAGTGATTTTGGATCGTATTCGTGAAAAGTATGGTTTTTCAAGCATCATGCGGTCAAGCTCGCTACTACCCGATGCGCGTAGTTTAAAGCGGGCGAATTTAGTTGGTGGTCATGCCGGTGGAGCTGGTGGTCTAGATGGTCTTTCCCCACTGAAAAAAGAAGATGTTTCTCATGGCTGAGTCCTTTATGTCGTACCATCCTGATCCCTATGTTCGTTCGTATACCGACCGCGGCACAATGAAGTGGTTAGGCTTTTATTTAAGTGAACATACAGCACAGATGCAACTAGATAAAAATGAACGCACGACCATCGTCCCTCGCTACCAAGCAATGACGACACAAGATTGTCTTGTTATTTTATTTGAAAGCTACCAACAGCGCCGCCCTGTCCAACTACAACTCAATGTGTTAGTAGCAGAAGGACAAAGTGATTGTTTATTAACAGGAATTGTGATGGGTATCGAGGATAGTAGTCTATTTTTACTGACTGACGCCCAAAAAATGGACATACTTGATGTAACTACTATCAAATATGTCGCTTTCTTATCTGATTCAAAATGGAGTGATCTAAGATGAGCTTAACCAATCGATCATTGTCGTTTGATTATTTCACTAATAATGCAGAGCAATTTACAAAAGACTTTACCAATTATGTTGTGACAGAAATCCCCTTTTTTGCCTTACAAGATGAACTGTTGCATCTAATGGACAAACGACAGATTACGCACTTTAAAATTCCTAGTTACAAATGTATTGATCGTAAGGACCATATCTTTTACTTTCGCATAGATACAATTAATGAGTACAAAGAAATGAAAGTCTATCATTATTTAGGGATGGATTTATATACTTGAGCTTTATGTTTTCTTTCTCTTTTTTAAGTTTGACCTAATGATTGCTTTGTATGATGTTTTTGTGGATGAACTTGGTGTTTCCATACGAATGATTGTGTTTCAGCACAGCACAATCATTTACTAACGTTTCGGTGCAGGTTCGATTCCTGTCATCCACTTACAGAAGTGACGTAATTTGGCTTGTAAGGTATAATGAAGAGGACTAAAAAGGAGGAAAAAGAATGAAAAAAACGAATTTTTTTGTTGTCTTTTGGCTGTTACTTGCCCTTATTTCATTTATTACTTTTCTTATTTTTTTTCATACGCTATGGGATACACTTTCCTATCTTTTGTTTCCAGCAACTGGTGATGAATACATGATGTCTACCAACGAAATCAATCGCTCTTTATTTGCCACCGTACCGATGATTTTACTGGTAGCTGGTGCATTTGCTGTCTCTTTAAAAAATGGACTGAAGCTTTATCATAGCCTTTAAATGATGGCTGTCTTATCCTGTCACTCTTGCTTTTTTTCTCAACGGACAGAGTGTCTCTGCCGATTTTTAATAAGGAAGTGATAAAAATGATGATGAGTATGGGTATTGGCTTAATTTACTACTTGATTGGGGCTTTTGTTTTATACGGTATTATCCGACTAGGAGTAAAACATGGTATTCAAGATACACAAAAGGACAAACAAAAAGATCAATGGTAGCACACTACTTGAAAGGAACTCTGATAGACGTTCATAAGCTAGAGGCATTTTTAGATTTAGCGCAGTCACTCAATTATACGAAGACCGCTGAACATTGAAGCAGGCTTTGACACCAAAGAAGTTCTTTATTATACAAAAACAGAGCATCCCTAATAAGGACGCTCTGTTTTTGTATAAAGGGTTGTTACTCGCTTAATAAGAATACCGCTTGGTTTCGAAGTATTTAGAGAGCAAGGATAACAAATAACAAATAACAAAATAACCCAACGTCAATGCGACGTACATAGGAATAACATAGTTTGAATTTTGACCATAAATAATCTTTGCATTATGCGTAAATTCAGGTAAAGAGATAATGACTGCTAGCGATGTATCTTTTACAAGAGAAATTAACTGACTGACAATTGCTGGCACCATTGAACGAAACGCTTGCGGAATCATAATGGAGAACATCACTTGCAGATAGGTCAATCCTGTAGATAAGCCAGCTTCCATTTGACCTTTAGGCACCGCATTTAGACCGGCACGGAAAATTTCTGAGAGCATCGCGGATTCAAAAATTGTTAAAGCGATGACTGCTGACCAAAAGATGTCAAATTTGATCCCTATCTGTGGCAAAGCAAAGTATGTAAAGAAGATGATCAATAACAACGGTAAATTACGGATAATATCGACGATTAGACCGACAATTCGTGAAACAAAGGGAATCGCTGAAAAACGAAGTGTCCCCATAATTGCCCCAAATAAGAAACTCAAAATAATTGAAACGAGCGAAACTTCAATGGTTACGATCAAACCGTCCAATAAGAAACGCAAATTAATAAACGAAAAAGCATCGAAAAAACTCATTTGTTCTCCCCCTTTCTACGAGCGCACCGCCCATTTTTTCTCTAAATAGCTCATATAATATGACAATGGCAATGTTAAAATTAGATAGAAAATACCCACAATGATATATGTATCGAAGGTATTAAACGTCGTACTAGCAATCAAATCACCTTGGTACATAATATCTAGCCCTGCAACCATTGCCAAAATAGAAGAATTTTTAATCAAATTAATAAATTGTCCTCCTAGTGGCGGAATCACAATTTTAAATGCTTGTGGTAACACAATGTAGCGCATTGTTTGCCAATAGGTAAATCCCGAAGATAAGCCTGCTTCCATCTGACCTGAGTGGACTGTTTGGATCCCTGAACGAACTGTTTCTGCAATAAACGCCGATGTATAAATCGTTAAACCAATCGTTCCAGCTTGAAACCCATCAAAAGGAACCAAATAAAGAGGAATTACGACATAAAAAATCATCACAATAATTAGCAAAGGCACATTTCTAAAAAATTCGACATACGCTTTGGCTAGTCGTCGTATTACATTGTTTTTGGACAATTGTAAAATCGCCATCAATGTTCCGATAATCAAACTTGCAATCAATGCGATGAAGCTTGCAAGAATGGTGTATTTGAATCCATCTATAAATAACGATGCATTGTTTTGAAATAATTCAAGCATGTACGTTTTCCTCCTTATTCAGCTTTCCCACTGTCATCATTAGGGAACCATTTGTCATAGATTTTGTCATAGGTTCCATTTGTATCCAATGTACGTAATGCATCATTAACGGCATTTAAAAACGATTCTTGTCCTTTATTGATAGCAATTCCATAAGGCTCATTGGTGAACGTACCACCAACTAAAGTATAGTTGTCATTTTCACTAGCCATTCCTAACAAAATCGCATTATCCGTTGAAACTGCGTCACCTTGTCCTGCCTGCAACGCCGTAAATGCTTCTGAATAATTTTCCATTTCTAATACTTTCACATCAGGTGCTGCTTTACGAATATTATCAGCGGAAGTCGAGCCTTTCACGACTAATACTGTGTCGTTGGCTGTCAAATCTTTAACATTCGTAATCGGACTTCCTTTGGCTACTAAGAGAGATTGCCCAGCATCAAAATAGACATCTGAGAAATCAACTTGCTTTTTCCGTTCATCAGTAATGGTCATCGTAGCAATAATCGCATCAATGTTTCCGTTTTTCAGCAATGGAATCCGTGTCTTCGATGTCACCTCGACGAAGACTGCATTGCCATCACGTCCCAAAATTTCTTCAGTAATCGCCTTGGCAATATCAATATCAAACCCCTTCACTTCTCGTGATGAAATGTCCATCAAACCAAAAAGTTTGGTATCATTTTTAACTCCCCATACAATTTGATTGGTTTCCTTAGCCGTCGTTAAAATATCTTGTGAAGCGGCACTAGAGCTTTTACAGGCACCCAATGTTATGACTGTGGCTAAGAGGAGCAACATAGTATATATTTTTTTCATCTGAACGCCCTCCTCCTAGTGATTGATTACCTTACTAATAAATTGTTGCGCTCTTTCTTCTCCTGGATTAGCAAAGAATCCTTTGACATCACGACTATCTTCAAGTACTTCCCCTTCAGCCATAAAAATAATCCGATCGGCAACTTCACGCGCAAAGCCCATTTCATGGGTAACAACAATCATCGACATGCCTTCTTTGGCTAATTTTTTCATAACATCAAGAACATCACCAATCATTTCTGGATCTAGTGCAGAAGTCGGTTCATCGAATAATAAGACATCTGGTTTCATGGCTAATCCTCTAGCGATGGCTACCCGTTGTTGTTGACCACCTGATAACATAGATGGATAAGAGTCTTTTTTATCCCACATACCCACTCGTTTTAACAATCGCTCTGCCATTGCATTCGCCTCAGATTCAGACTGTTTTAATACTTTTAATGGTGCTAAAGTAATATTTTCCATTACAGTCTTATTTGGGTATAAATTAAAATGTTGAAAAACCATTCCAATATTTTTACGAATCTCAGTTAATTTTGTTTCCTTACTTAAAATGTTGGTTCCATTAATTAACAATTCACCTGAAGTGATAGTCTCTAGTCCATTAATGGTACGTAACATTGTGCTCTTTCCTGAACCAGATGGCCCAATGATAACCACGACTTCCCCATCTTCAATCGCTAAATTAATATTTTTTAGTGCATGGAATTTGCCGTAATACTTTTCTACATTCTTAAATTCAATCATTAGAACGCCTCCGTTTTTCGTTTATTAATTTTATTTTAATAT
>NZ_GL622241.1:1242276-1247691 GCF_000185365.1 Enterococcus italicus DSM 15952 | reverse complement strand
TTATTTTGTAAATATTTTGTTCTATTGACTAAATAAAATAAGCCTACTTTCAAAAGTGAAATGGTTGTTTTTTCAGTTTTTTATTAGGTAAAAAACTGATTATACCTAATTAAACAAATAATTTCAGCTAATAATGGCAATTTAAATCAAATTGTTTGTTTTCAGTAAATTTTCTGCTTAAACAAAAAAAACATCTCGATTAGAGATGTTTTTTGCATATGAGAGTGATTGATAGTTTAATCGCGTCCACTATATTATCAAAAATTCAAGAGCATCAACAATGCTTTGCGGTGTGAACCTAACTGCTCTGGCTTTTTCAAGAGAAATCCCGCACGACTCTTTATGTCTCTCCTCAGATAAAAGGTTCATGATGCTAAATATTATTCGCATACAACTCTATGCTTCATAATGTGTCCACGCTGAATAAATTTCTACAATTTTTTCGTCTTCATTTACTCGATATACTACTCGATGTTGTCTATTCAATCGTCTTGAATACCGACCTTCATGTGTAGGTTTTAGTTTCTCGAATGATTGGGTGGGAAGATAAGGATTTTCTTTTAACGTTTGAACTACCTTTTCAAATTGAGCTCTCAAATTTGACTGCTTAATTTTTCTCAAATCTACTTTAGCAGAGTTTTTTATTTGTATAGAGTAGTTACTCATTACAAGTTATCCCAATCAATTTCATCAATATCTGTAAATCCACTATGATCTTTCTCTCGTGCCCGAACAGCATCAAGAGTACCTGTTTGCTCAAGAAAAAGGGTTTCTTGGATTGCTCTCCAATCATCCAATCCAATAAGCACTGCATTATTTCCACTACGGTCACTGATAATCTCAATTTCAGTATGATTCTCATTGACATCTTTCAATAATTTATAAAAATCTTTTCGGGCTGAACTAGGATTTAAACTTCTGTTTGCCATATTAATTCCCCCTCTACTTATATCATCATTATAACGTACTTAATTAAGTACGTAAACATTTAGAGATACAAGCCTGATGCTTACTTACCTCTTATTATGGTTCAATTGCAACTTTAAATAAGTTCACTTCTACTATTATACTAGGCTCAATTACGCAAGATTCTATATTAAAACATGCTGAAAAGGTCAAGCAACGAAAACCGTTGCTTGACCCAAAGGTTCTATTCAAATGATTGTAAGTTTTAACAATACCAGTTGTTAAAGAGTGATAAAACAACACTATTTGAGAAAGAGCCAAAATTTCAGGGCGACAAAAGGGCGAATAAAATATGAAAATTAGATTTTTTTACTAAATATTTTCAAACAAACCCTTGCTATTTCTTCGGTTCATCCTCGTCCATTTTCAAAACAGCCATGAAGGCTTCTTGAGGTACTTCGACCGAACCAATTTGTTTCATGCGTTTTTTTCCTTCTTTTTGTTTCTCTAATAGTTTTCGTTTACGGGAAACATCGCCACCGTAGCATTTGGCTAGGACATTTTTCCGCAAGGCTTTGATATCTGAACGAGCGACAATTTTTTGGCCAATCGCAGCTTGGATAGGCACTTCAAATTGTTGGCGTGGGATCAGTTTTTTTAGCTTTTCAACGATAGCTTTGCCACGTTCAAAGGCAAATTCTTTATGGACAATGAAGCCTAAAGCATCGACTTTTTCAGCATTCAAAAGAATATCCATTTTCACGAGTTTGCTTTGACGGTAGCCAGACATTTCATAATCTAGTGAGGCGTATCCTTTTGTACTTGATTTTAATTTGTCAAAGAAGTCAAAGACAATCTCTGACAAGGGAATTTCATAGACCACATTTACGCGATAATCATCGAGATAATCCATGGTTACAAAGTCGCCGCGTTTGCGTTGGGATAGCTCCATTACGGCACCTACGTAATCATTAGGAACCATGATTGTCGCTTTTACATAAGGTTCTTCTACATTTAAAATAGAGACTTGATCTGGAAAATCAGCTGGATTATCTACAGTCAGCTGCGTACCATCTGTCTTATTCACGTGATAGATAACTGATGGCGCCGTTGTAATTAATTCTAAATTGAATTCACGTTCTAATCGTTCTTGCACCACGTCCATATGCAACAATCCTAAGAAGCCACAGCGGAAACCAAAGCCTAATGCTTGAGAGGTTTCTGGTTCAAACTGTAAAGCAGCATCATTTAATTGTAGTTTTTCTAATGCTTCACGTAAATCATTGTATCGTGATGTGTCGATTGGATACAGGCCACAATAAACCATGGGATTCATATGACGGTATCCTTCTAGTGCTTCGGTCGCTGGATTGTCTGCTAGAGTAATCGTATCCCCGACACGAGTATCTTGGACCGTCTTGATTGCTGCAGTGATGTAGCCTACATCACCCACCATCAAGTAATCACGCTTAATACTCTTTGGAGAAAAGACCCCGACTTCCGTTACTTCAAATGTTTTGCCGTTGCTCATTAATTGAATACGATCCCCAGGCTTTACGACACCATCCATAACCCGTATATTTAAGACAACTCCACGATAGGCGTCATATACAGAATCAAAGATCAGTGCTTTCAAAGGGGCTTCAAGCTCACCTGTTGGTTCAGGTACATAAGCTACGATTTGCTCTAAAATTTCTTCAATTCCGATCCCTGCTTTGGCACTCGCTAGGACGGCTTCGCTTGCATCAATCCCAATTACATCTTCAATTTCTTTGCGTACGCGCTCAGGATCAGCGGCTGGTAAGTCAATTTTATTGATGACTGGTAAAATTTCTAAGTCATTGTCCAGTGCTAAATACACATTCGCTAGGGTCTGCGCTTCAATCCCTTGCGCGGCATCGACGACCAGTACAGCTCCTTCACAGGCAGCAAGACTTCGCGAGACTTCATACGTAAAGTCGACGTGTCCAGGAGTGTCAATTAAATGGAAGATATACGTATTGCCGTCTTGAGCAGTGTAGTTCAACTCGACAGCATTTAATTTAATGGTAATTCCGCGCTCTCTTTCTAAATCCATGGAATCAAGTAATTGAGCTTGCATTTCACGGGAGGATACGGTATTGGTTTTTTCAAGAATACGATCGGCTAAGGTCGACTTGCCATGATCGATATGAGCGATGATTGAAAAGTTTCGAATCATCTTTTGACGCTTTTTCATTTCTTCAACTGTATGCATAGGTACTCCTTCATTTCTTTTAATCAGCTTTTCTTATTATACCAACGCAAGCAAGAGATTCAAAGTCTTTTCTATTCAACTAGCTAAACAATCCGCAAGATGTCTGTTATACTTTGTCTATAAATTGAAGTATTGGAGTTGAAACGATGGAATTTGATTCAAGTCACCAGTTAGAAATTCGGCCAGTGGAAGAAAAAGATGTCGATCAATTTAATGAATTGTTGAGTTACGTCTTCCAAATCACTGAATCAGATATTGAAGAAAGTGGATTTGAGAGCAAGCGTGAAATGATTAAATCCAAAAAACCAATTTTAGAATTATCCAAAGTGTTTGGTTGGTTTAATAAAGAGCAGCTCGTTTCACAAATTGCAATCTATCCTTGCGAGGTCAATATTCACGGAACAATCTACAAAATGGGCGGCGTGACTGGTGTAGGCACCTATCCTGAGTATGCCGGTCATGGCTTAATGCAAGGCTTAATTCGACTAGCGTTGGAACACATGCGTAAGGACAAGCAATGGATATCTTATCTCTACCCTTACAATATTCCATACTATCGTCGCAAAGGCTGGGAAATTATGTCCGACAAAATTTCCTTTAAAATTCGTGACACACAATTACCTAAAACGATTGCTGTGCCGGGGATGGTCGAACGACGCGATGTCGACCATGAAGATGTCTACAGAGTCTATGACCTCTTTGCTAAAGAAAACCACGGAGCACTGCAGCGCATCTCGTTTCACTGGGAAGAATATTGGCGCTACGAGAATGAAGATCAGCGAACGGCGGCTATTTACTACGACGAAGATGGTCAACCGACAGGCGTCTTGTTTTATTGGGTAGCCGAAGAAGTCTTTCACATTAAAGAAATGTTTTACATTAACCAAGAGGCGCGTAATGGCTTATGGAACTTTGTGTCTGCACATTTTTCGATGGTCTACTGGGTAAAAGGTGACATTTATAAAAATGAACCTCTTGCCTTTTTACTGGAAGATAGTCAGATCAAAGAAGAAATTGAGCCGTACTATATGGCCCGTATTGTTGATGTAGAAGAATTTTTAAAGAGTTTTCCTTTCAAGTCGTTCAGCCGCCCGTTTCATTTTCAGATTCATGACCCAATTGCCGAGTGGAACAATGGTGTTTTTAGTTTAAGCTATGACGAAGACACGCAGTCAACCCGGATCTCGCGTGAACCAATTGGTCATGCCGTTACGATTGACATTCAAACCCTGACTTGCTTACTCATGAATTACCGCCGTGCCTCTTATCTTTCACGTATTGAGCGTTTAATGACAGATAAAGAGACTTTACGGACATTGGAACGAATCATCCCAGACATGGAAGCGTACTTTAGTGATTATTTCTAAAAGGAGGAAATAGGAATGCATCTTTATTTTGCTGCCCCTTTATTTTCAGAAAGTGATGTTCTTTTTAATGCACAGTTAGCAAAAGCCATTCGCGAGAAATATCCAGACCATACAATCTATTTGCCACAAGAAAATGCGGCAATTAACGACAAGCAAGCTTACGCTGACAGCAAGATGATTGCCTTAGCAGATACAGCTGAAGTGCAAAAAAGCCAGCTGATGATTGCTTTATTGGATGGGTTGACGATTGATCCAGGTGTTGCGTCTGAGATTGGTATCGCCTATGCGTCAGGGATTCCTGTCGTTGCGCTTTACACCGATAGCCGGCAACAAGGTGCGATGAATCAACAAAAACTGACGGCTTTGCAAACGATTGGTGAAAATCAATTCCATTACGCGAATCTATATACGATAGGCTTGATTAAACTAAATGGTGCAATCTACGCTTCAACAAGTGAGCTACTTCTTGGCTTAGACCAGTATTTAAAGGAGCGTGACGTGTAATTGTCTACTTATCATAAAGTACGGTGGAGTTTGCTTGCATTTTCATTTCTCACCCTACTTGCGACCATTCGCGAGTGGTTTCTTAGCCCGGCTTCTGGAATGGTTGTTGTCATTGAATGTTTGGCTGGTATTGCGTTGATTTTTGCACCTGATATGATTCGTAAGGTACTCCATCTCTACTTTCCGAAAGCAACGATCTATTTTTATTGGTTCTTTCTCTTTATGTCTGTCTTTTTAGGCAGTTGTCTGCATCTGATGGATTTGATTCCATTTTGGGATAAAATTCTTCATGGCACGAGCCCGATGTTGCTTTCTATGATTGGCTATGGCATCATTACCAATGGCTTACAACAAGTTCCTACGAAGAACATTCCAGTCTGGGTTTTTCTTTTATTTGGTTTT